>CALUJM010000017.1 GCA_944320975.1 uncultured Atopobiaceae bacterium
GGGCTTGCGGAGCCCGCGGAAAGACCGCGGAGGGAGCGCAGCGACCGTAGCGGGCTTGGAGCGGTGCGGAGGGTGACAGCGGAACGCTGGCACCCGCAGCTGCGGAGGCAGACCCGCCCGCGGGGCTGCCGGAGCGTGGAGCAAGACGGCGCATGGAGCCGCGCCCGTGCACTTGCCTGTGGATCGCAGCCGTGCGCGGCGGAGTGCGCTGGCTTGCGGAACAAGAGCGCCGACTTTGGCGGCGCGACGGACGAGCGACCTTGGGCGCGAGGAGCCTGCTTATGCAGCCCGCATAAGCAGGAACATGGACGCCTTTGCCTGCAATAGCGGGGATAGCGGCCATGCGACGGGGCTTTTGCGCGCGTGCATATGCACATGCGGGGAGAGCGAAGTGCGCATGAGCGGGATGAGCGGAAGCCTAAGCAGCACAGGCGGTGGAGGCAAGCACGGGGATGGCAGCTATGGGGCATGATCTTCTCGCGTGTGCTCACGGGTTGCGGCATGGGCGGCAGTTTGCGACGGGCGCTTAACCTGAGCGGCGATTGACGGAGCCGTTCGGGAGGTGCGCTGTGGAGGGTCTGGATCGCGATTACTGGGTGCCGGAGCATGTGAGGGAGTGGCTGAGGTCGCTCGGGTTCTCGCTGCCGCTGGAGGACATGGAGCCTCATATTCGCGCCTGGGACAGGTGGATGCGGGCGCTCGGGGACTTCTACGACTACCGCGACACGGACGGCGTGGGGCGCGTGTACGAGGTGCACCGGCGCTCGATCCACCCGGCGATGCGGGTGTGCCGCGAGTGGGGGTCGCTGCTCTTGAACGACCGGACGCAGGTTGCGTGCTCCGAGCAGGCGTGCACGGACTGGCTCGCGGCGTGGATGGCGCGGACCGGGTTTCTCGCCTCGGCGCAGGAGTGCGCGGTGCGGGCGTTCGGCCTGGGGACGGGCGCGTGGGCTTTGTGGGTCGATGCGGGGTCTCGAGAGGTGCGCGTGCGGAGATACGACGCGCGGATGGTCGTCCCGCTCACGTGGGACGAGGAGGGCGTGACGGAGTGCGCGTTCGTGACGCGGGCGTTCTGGCGCGGGCGCGCGGTCGACCAGGTGCAGCTGCACCTGAAGGGTGCTGCCGACGCGTTCTTCTCGCCAAGCGAATCATCTGGAGGGGCTGCGGCGGCGGGTCCTTCTCGCCTGACTGATGACGCGAGCGAGGGCACGTATAGGATCGTGACCGCCTGCTTCGACAGGGACGGAAACAGGGTCGAGCCGGAGGGCGTGTGCCCGGTGTACGACACGGGGTCTGCGTGGCCGACCTTCTCGCTTGTGAAGCCGGCCATCGACAACACGCGCGTGGACATGTCGCCCTACGGGCAGAGCGTGTTCGCGGACGCGGTGGACGCGATCCAGGCGGTCGACCTCTGCTACGACGCGATGATGAGCGAGATCGACAACGGGAAGATGCGGGTCTTTTTGAGCGACGTGATGTTCGACGTGGAGCGCGACGGGAAGGGCGGGCGCGTCTCCATCCCCTTCGGCAAGGCTGACTGCACCGTGTTCAGGAAGGTCATGTCGACCGAGGACACGATCCACGAGTTCGCGCCGACGCTGCGCACCGAGGCGCAGGCGCGGGCGTTCAGGGTCGCGCTGCAGACGCTCGGGGACCTGTGCGGGTTCGGCATCAACTACTTCGACCTCGAGAACGTCGGGTACGTGAAGACCGCCACGGAGGTGTCGGCGGACAACTCGGCGCTGATGAGGAACATACGCCGGCACGAGCGCGCGCTCGAGGGCGCGATAGCGGGCATCTGCCGCGCGCTGCTGGCGGCCGAGCGCAGGCTCGGGGTGGAGCTGCCCGACGAGGGCCTGGTGCGCGTCACGTTCGACGACAGCATCATCACGGACACGACCGCGGAGAAGCGACAGGACATGGACGAGGTCGCGGCGGGGCTCCTCGAGCCGTGGGAGTACCGGGCCAAGTGGTACGGCGAGGACGAGGTCGCCGCGAGGCGCGGAGGGGTGTCTGGCGGGTACGCTGCGGGCCGTGACGGTTCGGATGGCGGCAACGCAGCCCAGGACGGGGTGCCGGGGCGCGTGCGACGCCGCGAGGAGCGGGCGACGGCCGCGCCGGCGCAGATGAAATGATGTCCGAGGCGAGGGACGCGGCCGCTCCGGCGGGCGCGGAGGCGCAGACGAAGCGCCCGCGGGAGCGGGCGGGTGCCCGAGCCTCGGCCGGATGATCGCGGCGCCGGTGCGGACGGCGGCTGCGACCCGGCGCACGCGCCCCGGCTCCCCGGCCTGGGCGATGGGCATCGGACCTCCGGTCGGGCAAGCCCCGAGGCCCCGTCAGGGGCTTCGGGGCGCTCTTGCGGGCATGGTTTCGCTTGGGATGGAGCTCGGCTCGCTCACGGGCGCGTGGGCACCTCAGCCCATGGTCGGCGCGCTTCTGGGGTCCGTGACTGCCGTGCGACAGCCGCTCGGCACGTCCGGGGCATGGGGCGGACGTGCGTCAGCGTGAGGCGTCTGCGGCCCCCTCAGTGAGAGACGCGAGCGGATCCCACGCCCCACAGCCACCCGCGAACGTGAAGAAAAACGTAGCAGCCCAGCCGCCGTAGCGGAGTGCGCGCCGCCGCGAGGACCCGACCCGGCCTGCGCACGTCAACCTTTCGGCAGGCCATGCCCAGAGCGGAGGCTGTGTATGCGCAGCGCTGCGAGGGACAGACAGCGCAGCCGGAGTGTGCGACCGCTGCGAAGGGCAGACGGCGCAGCCGGCTGACCTGAGCCGGGAGCGACACGCAGGCGGAGCTGGCTGGCCCGAGCCGCGGAGCATACACAGCCGGAGCGGCGGGCATGGCCGTGGACATCGCTTTCTTGCGCAGGGCGGGGCGGGTCCGAGCCGTGCGCGCAACGGAGCGCAGGCGGATGGGCTGCGGAGCGGCCCTCGACGGGCAGCGGGTGGCTGTGGGGCGTGGGATCTCTCGTCTATAAAAAAACTAGGCGGAACCGCTTTCGCGACCCCGCCTTGCAAAACCCGAAGGTTTTTCTGTGTGGCTCCATTATGGTGCTTTAGAACCATTTGTCAAACAGTGTCATGAGGAATCCAAAGGACGAGCGGATCGCGTCGTTTTCGGGAAGGGCGGCGAGAACGGTCCGCATCTCGGTTTCGAGTCTCGCGATGTCGGCTTGGGCTCGGCTCCTGCTCGTGCCCTCCGGGACGATCTGCGAGTGGAGGTAGAGCAGTGTGGCGATCTGCTGGAGGCGCGGGTTGCGCATCTTCGCCGAGCGGACGCGGTGCGAGATGCCCGCCTCGGCGAGGGCGCGCATGACGGAGGCGTTCGTGTCGACTGCGGAGGCCGCGTTCGCGAAGCCGTTGATCACGTTCGAGGAGTGGGCAAAGGCGTTCCTAGCGGCCTTCGACTGGCGCAGCTGGAAGTACTCCTCGCGCATGGCCCGGTCGCCCCAGCGCTCCGCGCAGAAGAGGTAGATGCTGATGAAGCTGCCGAACGAAACGAGCTCGAGGTAGACCCAGAGCGGCATGTCGTCGGGCAGGGTGTACTTCTCGACGAGCGCGCCGCAGTACGCGTCCTCGGAGAGCGCGCCCACCTCGCCGGTGCGGCGGTTGCGCTGCTTGTGGTTGAGGGCGGCGAGATGGTCGGAGACGACCGAGTAGCCGTCCTCGCCCTCGCGCTCGGTGACCTCGCGGACGAGCTTCACGCGGGCGAAGTGCTCCACGTCGAGCGTCATGGGCAGCAGCGCGTAGCGCAGGGTTCGGTCGAGCGAGGCGAGGAGCTTCAAGTGCCCGAAGTCGAGCCCGACGTACTGGCCGTCGCGCGGGCCGCCGACGCGGCGCTCGAAGAGCGTGCGGTAGGCGTAGAGCTTGAAGAAGTAGGTGCGGTCGGCGAGGTAGGCCGCGGCCTCCTGCTCCGAGCAGAGGTCGAAGGTGACGCCCTTGCTCTTGAGCTTGGCTATCTGGGCGGGGACGTCGAGCAGGGCCTTGGCGCGCTTCGCGTCGGGCCGCTGTGATTCGGCAGCGCCGGGGCCGCCGTCTTGTGCTTGAGTCGTTTGGGCTTTGTTTTCCACCTGGAGCCTCCGTTTCGCTACCGGCCCATTCTACCAGCGCGTTGGGAACCTGGGTATGCCGGGCGGTTTGCGACCGCCTTTTAACGTTGGCGCGTGGGCCCCTGCCTGCTTGCGCCCGCGCAGGTCGGGGCGGGTGGCGCGCGGGCGGGAAGGCGGGGTTTCCATGGCGAGGACGTACGGGTACGCACGGGTGAGCACGCGGGAGCAGAACCTGGATAGGCAGATGGACGCGCTGGCGGAGTTCGGGGTCGCGAGGGGGGACATATTCGCGGACAAGGCGAGCGGCAAGGACTTCGAGAGGCCGCAGTGGATAGCCATGAAGGAGTCCCTCCGCGAGGGCGACGTGCTCGTGGTGAAGTCGATCGACAGGTTCGGGCGCAGCTACGAGGAGATCATCGAGCAGTGGCGCGACATCACCAAGGTGCGCGGGGCTGCCGTGGTGGTGCTCGACATGCCGCTTCTGGACACGCGACGCGAGCGCGACGGGATCACGGGCGTGCTGATCGGGGACATCGTGCTGCAGCTGCTCTCCTACGTGGCACAGGTGGAGCGCGAGAGCATACACCAGCGGCAGGCCGAGGGGATCGCGGCGGCGAAGGCGCGCGGGGTCAAATTCGGACGGCCGAAGAAGAGAAGGCCCGGGACGTACAAATCCACGCGGAAGGCGTACCTGGACGGACATATCACCAGGTCGGAGGCAGCATCGCGCCTCAAGGTGTCGATCTCGACGTTCGACAAATGGCTGCGGGAGGACCGAGCGAAAAGGGCGTCGGAATAGTAGTCATGCAGCTGTGTTTGCGCTGGTAAATGGTAGTTTTCCGCTGCAGCAAAAAGTACACCTTTTGAAATGGTGGGTTTTCGCGGGTCAGACGGCCTGTCGAGATGTGAAGAGCTGGGGTTTTGTCGGAGTAAATGCGGGTCGTGTATGTATAATGGTGATGTTTTTGGATGCGTCAAAAGGTGTACCTTTTCGCGCGCTTGGCGCGGGAGGGCCGATGGAGGGAGGGTCGGCGACATGGCCGAGATGGTTGCAGAGCGCACGCGCGCACGCGCGGTCCGTCCCGCCGGCACGCTCGCCGGAGGGCTCCCCTGCGGGCGCCGCGTGCCTAAGGGGCGCGTGCGCTGGTACCTGCTGAAGGTGCGCGAGGGCTCGGAGGCGGCGACGTGTGCCAAGCTGCTGCGCGCCGTGCCGAGGGACGTCCTTATCGATTGCTTCCCGCTGCGCAAGGAGCGCTGGTTCAAGCGCACCGGCGTGTGGGAGCTGCAGCGCGTGACCGCCTATCGGGGCTACGCGTTCGCCGTGACGGCTGATCCGTCGGGGCTGTACAAGGCGCTCTCCAAGCTGTCCGTTCAGGCTGAGCTCGCCGGTGCGGACGGGCGCTCGTGGATACCGCTCGCCCCGGACGCCCAGGAGTGGTTCGAGCGCTGCATGGACGAGGGCCACGTCCTGCGCAGCTCCACCGCCGTGATCGTGGACGGCGTCCTGCACGTGCAGGAGGGTCCCTTGGTCGGCCAGGAGCCGCGGATCCGCAAGGTGGACCGCCACCGCAGGCGCTGCGAAGTTTCTTTGGGCTGGGACGGGGCGTTCACGGAGCAGATGCCGCTGGACGTTCCGTTCAAGAGCTAGTGCGCGCATGTCGGGTTTTGAGCACACGGGTCGGGTGTTTTGGGAGAGATGGCAGAAGACATACGGGATTTCCCCGCAGATGTTGCGGGGGGGGGGCGCTCATGCGCTCGGTAGCGACAACGGAAGGGTCGGCGCGCCACGGTCGCGCTGTTGCGCTATGAGGGAGGTCACGGGCGGTGCCGCCATCCTGGACAGCGCTATAGCTGGTGAGGATGCGGAGACCGCGGCTGCGGCCGAGCGCCTGCGCACGGGGCGCTGGGGCTACCGCTTGTGCAAGCGCGCGTTCGACATCGTGTTCAGCCTCGTCGTTCTCGTGTGCCTGAGCTGGCTCTACCTCGTCATCGCCATCGCCATTAAGCTCGACGACCCGAAGGGCCCCGTCATCTTCGCGCAGACGCGCGTGGGCAAGGACGGGCGCGAGTTCCGCATGTACAAGTTTCGCTCCATGGTGGCGGATGCCGAGACGCGCCTGGCGGAGCTGCTCGCGCGCAACGAGAAGACCGGACCTGTCTTCAAGCTGCACGACGACCCGCGCGTGACTCGCGTGGGGCGGATTCTTCGTAAAGTCTCTCTCGACGAGCTTCCGCAGTTCCTGAACGTGCTGAAGGGGGATCTTTCCGTCGTGGGCCCCAGGCCTGCTCTGCCGAAGGAAGTCGCCGAGTACACCGCGCGCGACCGCCAGCGACTGCTCGTGAAGCAGGGGCTCACCTGCTTCTGGCAGGTGCAGCCCGATCGCGACGACATCTCTTTCAGCGAATGGGTCGACCTCGACCTCCGCTACATCCGTGATTGCGGGGTTGCAACTGATCTCAAAGTAATCATCAAGACCGTGGGCTGCGTGCTCACCGCTCAGGGGAACTGATTGGCATGAGGATATTATTCGTGTGCCAGCACTACTGGCCGGAACAGTTCCAGACGACGGATATTTGCGAGGAACTCGTTCAGCGCGGGCACGAGGTGACCGCGCTCGTCGGCATTCCCAACTACCCAACTGGCATCGTTCCCGACGAGTACCTTCAGGGCAGGAACCGCGAACAGGAGCGTAGAGGCGTTCGCATTGTCCGCGCCGAGGAGACCCAGCGCAAGCCCGGCGTCATCGGCCTCGCGCGGAACTACTGGAGCTACATGCGGGGCGCTGACAGGAGGCTGCGCGACCTCAAGGGCGGGTACGACGTCATCCTCGCCTACCAGATTTCCCCGGTACTCATGGCAGAACCCGCGATGCGCGCGAAGCGCGCCTTCGGGGCCCCGGTGCTCCTGTACTGCGCCGACATCTGGCCCGATGCGGTGCGGGCGATGCTGCCAGACAGGCTCGCGTTCCTCATGCCGGCGGTCCGTGCCGTAAGCACCCGCATCTATCGCGAAGCGGACATGATCGCGACCAACTCGCGCGCCTACATCGACTGCTTCGAGCGGGTCCACGGGATCGAGCGCTCCCGCTGCCGCTACGTCCCCCAGTACGCGGACGACTCCTACCTCGACATGGACCTCTCCGCCGGGCCGTCGGGGAAGGCACGCTTCATGGTCATGGGCAACATCGGGAGGCTCCAGTACCTGCGCGTGCTCATGGAGGCGGTCGACCTGTTGAAGGGGCGCGGGGACTTCGAGCTCCACATCGTTGGGACGGGATCTGCCATGGGAGAGCTCGAGGATTTCGTAGGCTCGCACGGGCTGCAGAAAATCGTCGTCTTCCACGGCAGGCACCCCGTCGAGGAGATGCCCTCCTTCTACCGGATGGCGGACGCGTGCGTGCTCACGCTGCACGTGCCCGGCGCCCCCTGGATCAGCTCGACGCTGCCCAGCAGGCTCCAGGGCTACATGGCGGCGGGTAAGCCCGTCCTGGCGGCGATCGACGGGTCAGCTGCGGAGGTCATCGCGGAGTCGGGGTGCGGCGCGGCCGTGCCCGCGACGGACAGCGAGGGCCTGGCGGCCCTCATGGCCGACTTCATCGACGACAGGGGGAAGTACGAAGACTGCGGCGAGCGCGGAAGAGCGTACTTCAGGGGGAATTTCACGCGGGGCAGGTACATGGACGAGATCGAGCGCCTGCTCATAGAGACTGCGAAAGGGAGATAGATATGGGAACGGAAGCGTTCGACGGCAAGACGCTGATGATCACGGGCGGCACGGGCAGCTTCGGCAACACCGTGCTCAAGCACTTCCTGGAGAGCGACATCGGCGAGATCCGCGTCTTCAGCCGCGACGAGAAGAAGCAGGACGACATGCGGCACCGCCTGCAGGAGCGCTCCGTCGAGCTGGCGAGGAAGGTCCGATTCTTCATCGGCGACGTGAGGGACCCGCAGAGCGTGCGCGACGCCATGCACGGGGTGGACTACGTCTTCCACGCCGCCGCCCTGAAGCAGGTGCCCTCCTGCGAGTTCTTCCCCATGGAGGCGGTCCGCACGAACGTCATCGGCACGGACAACGTGCTGCACGCCGCCATCTCGGAGGGCGTGGAGCGCGTGGTGTGCCTGTCCACCGACAAGGCCGCCTACCCCATCAACGCCATGGGCAAGTCCAAGGCGATGATGGAGTCCATCATCTACGCCAACGCGAGGAACGGCGCCGGGCGCACCACCATCTGCTGCACGCGCTACGGCAACGTCATGTGCTCCCGCGGCAGCGTGATACCGCTGTTCATCAAGCAGATCAAGGCCGGCGAGCCCGTGACGGTCACGGACCCCTCGATGACGCGCTTCCTCATGAACCTCGACGAGGCGGTCGACCTCGTGCAGTTCGCCTTCGAGCACGCCAACCCCGGCGACCTGTTCATCCAGAAGGCGCCCGCCGCCACCATCGGCGACCTCGCCGAGGCGGTGCAGGGGATCTTCGGGCGCACGGGCACCCGCGTCATCGGGACGCGCCACGGCGAGAAGCTCTTCGAGACCCTCATGACGCGCGAGGAGATGCTGCGCGCCGAGGACATGGGCGGGTACTTCCGCGTCCACTCCGACTCGCGCGACCTGAACTACGACAAGTTCTTCGTGGACGGGGAGGTCAGGACGCAGGCGGACGACTCCTACACGAGCCACAACACGAGGCGGCTCGACGTCGCGGAGACCATCGAGAAGATCAAGACCGCCGAGTACGTGAGGCTCGCCCTGGAGGGCCGCGAGGCGGAGGCGGTGCAGTGATGCGGTTCCTGGTCCTCGGCTGCTCCGGCATGGCGGGGCACACGATCTCCATCTACCTCAAGGAGCGCGGGCACCGCGTCGTCGGCTTCTCCCGCGGGGGCGTCCCCTTCCTGGACGAGCAGGTCGTGGGCGACGCGCGCAGCGAGGCCCTTATCGCCGAGACGCTCTCGGAGGGGGACTTCGACGTGGTCGTCAACTGCGTCGGCGTCCTCAACCGGTACGCGGAGAGGGACCCGGAGGGTGCCGCCTACCTCAACGGCGAGCTGCCGCACGTCCTGGCGCGCCTCACCGAGGGCACGCGGACGCGCGTCTTCCACATGAGCACCGACTGCGTGTTCGCCGGCAACACCGGCCCCTACACGGAGGATTCCCTACCCGACGGGAAAACGGTCTACGACCGGACCAAGGCCGCCGGAGAGCTGCGGGACGGGAAGAACCTCACCTGCCGCTGTTCCATCGTGGGGCCCGACACCGACCCCGCGGGCATCGGCCTGCTCAACTGGTTCATGGCGCAGGAGGGCCCGGTCAGGGGCTACTCGGGCGCGATATGGACGGGACTCACCACGCTGGAGCTCGCCAAGGCCATGGAGCGCGCGGCTACCGAGGAAGTCAGCGGCCTTGTTAACATGGTGCCGCCCGAGAGCATCAGCAAGCTCGACCTGCTGCGGCTGTTCAACCAGGAGCTGCGCGGCGGCTCCGTGGAGATCGTGCCGGACGGTTCCGTGCGGCTGGACAAGGCGCTCGTGAGGACCAATTTCGACTCGTCCTTCCGCCCCGCCGGCTACGCCGGGCAGGTCGCCGAGATGGCCGAGTGGATCCGCGCGCACAGGGACCTGTACCCCCATTACGAGTTGGGATAGGGATTGAAATGAAGAGATTGAAGCTCATGACGGTCGTTGGGACGCGGCCGGAGATCATCAAGCTCAGCGAGACCATCAAGCTCTGCGACAGGGTGTTCGACCACGTGCTCGTGCACACCGGGCAGAACTACGACTACGAGCTCAACCAGGTGTTCTTCGAGGACCTGGGCCTGCGCGAGCCCGACCACTACCTCGGCGTCGCGGGGTCCGACCTCGGCGAGACCATGGGGAACGTGCTCTCGAGGAGCTACAGGCTCATGACGGAGGTTCGCCCGGACGCGCTGCTCATCCTCGGCGACACCAACTCCTGCCTGTGCGCCGTATCCGCCAAGCGCCTCAAGGTCCCCGTCTTCCACATGGAGGCGGGAAACCGCTGCTTCGACGAGAACCTCCCCGAGGAGGTCAACCGCCGCATCGTCGACACCGTGAGCGACGTCAACCTCTGCTACTCGGAGCACGCGCGCCGCAACCTCGCCGCCATGGGGTGCGACCCGGCCCGCACCTTCGTGGTGGGCTCGCCCATGCGCGAGGTGCTGGAGGCGAACCGGGATGCAATCGAGGCGTCCGACGTCCTCCCCCGCGAGAGGCTCGAGCCCGGCGGCTACATCCTGCTGTCCGCCCACCGCGAGGAGAACATCGATAACGAGCGGAACTTCTCGCGGCTCGTCGAAGCCGTGAACGCGCTGGCGGAGGAGCACGGCAAGCCGGTCCTCTACAGCATGCACCCGCGAGCGAGGAAGTTCATAGAAGCTCGCGGTACGGAGTTCCACCCGCTCGTCCGCGCCCATAAACCTTTCGGTTTCCATGACTACATCCAGTTGCAGCGCAACGCGTTCTGCGTCGTCTCCGACTCCGGCACGCTCGCCGAGGAGTCCGCGATCCTCGGGTTCCCCGCGGTGAGCCTGCGCACCTCCACGGAGCGCCCGGAGGTCGTCGATCGCGGCGTGTTCACGCTCGGCTCCATTACGGCGGAGGGACTGCTGCAGGCAGTGGCGGTCGAGACCACGCTCAGCGGCAGCGAGGCGGGCGTGCCGGATTACTGCGATGGCAGTGTCTCTTCCAAGGTCGTCAAGCTCATCCAGGGCTACACGAGCTATGTGAATAAGTGGGTCTGGAACAAGGGGTTTATTGCATGAGGCGCGTTTGCATGCTCGGGACAAGCCCTGACTCAAAAGGTGGAATGGGTACAGTCGTAAAGGGGTTCGACCGTGACCTTATGCTCAGTCGGTACCGTTTCATCCATGTGGTTACGCATAGGGACGCTAGCTCGTTTGGCAAAGTTGCAGTCGCGATCTCGGGGTATCTTCGCTTTTGCAAACTGCTTAAGGCAAAATCGATCGACCTTGTGCACATTCATTCGTCATTCGGCGCGAGCTTCACGAGAGCCCTTCCGTTCATTCGCCTTGCAGTGCGTGCGGGCATACCAATCGTCAACCACATCCACGCTGGCGATTGGTCAGTTTTCTATGAAAGGGCCTCCGTTAAAAAGAAGAAGTTAATTGCTGAGACGTACGGTTCTTGCACCAAGCTGATTGCCCTATCGCAAGAATGGGCGGATTTGCTTGGGACCGTTGTACCCAAGAGCAAGATTGTTGTGCTGGAGAATTTTACCCCCATCTATGACGGTACGCATGTGCCAGACAGAACATGTAAGCGCGTTCTCTATATGGGTAGGCTTGAGCGGGAAAAGGGCGTTGATGAAATGCCTGAAATATGTTTCCAAGTCTCGCGGGATATTCCGGACGTTAAATTTGTGCTATGCGGGGACGGCCCTCTCAAAGGCTGGATTGAGACAGAGTTTTCCAAACGCGGTCTCGAAGAGAACCTTTCATGCCTCGGGTGGATCGACGGCAAAGAAAAGCTGGGCATCTTGAAATCCAGCTCGCTATTCCTGCTGCCGTCCCGTTTTGAGGGAATGCCCATGAGCGTTCTCGAGGCGATGGGCCTAGGGTTGCCCGTTGTCGCTACGGATGTTGGGGGGATTCCGCAGATTGTTCAAAGTGGGGCAAACGGGGTCCTGTGTGCGCCCGGTGACACGGAGACGATGGCGAGCGCAATCGTTAAGATACTCGGCAACGAGGATCTTTATGCGGCCATGAGCGGTAAAAGTAAATCGATTGCCGAATCTCATTCGATTCCCGTTTACAGCTTTGAGTTGGAGTCAATATACGACGAGGTGCTGGAGGCAGAATGCTGATGCGTTCTGTCGATAGAACCCCTCTCCTCTCCGAGATTGTAATAACGCTGCTGTTCATCGTCCTTCTTTGCGCCCCCATGCTTGATGCGGCGTACGGAGGGGTATTCTCTTATGCGGACGAGGCGATAGCCATACTTCTCGTCCTCTGGGCGCTTCTCTCCCGATGTGGGGAGAAGGTCGGTGTTCATGAGCGCAGAGGACTTGTAGCGGTTGGGCTGCTGTGCACTCTCGGGCTCGTAGGCAATCTGGTCTTCGGCTACCAAGGTAGCGCCTTCGCCATAGCCGTCGACCTCTTCACCTGCACAAAGATCTTCGTCGCGTACTTCGCCGCTCGCATCGTGCTACGCGGAAAGGGTCGCTGCCTGAGAGCATTTCAAACCATCGGTAAGATCTTTTTCGTTGCGGCTGCCTGCGGGCTACTGCTCCACGTGGCGGGCGTCGTCCAGCTCGGGTCGGGCAGGGTGACATTCGGAATCCCCTGCTACCAGTTCATATTCAGCCACCCCACGAATCTCGCAGCATACTGTGTCGGGTTCTCAGCGCTTATGTTCGCTGGCAAAAAGCCGAAAAACGGATGGTTGGTGCTTGCGTGCCTGATTCTCGTTTCCACCCAAAGAGCTAAAGCGGTCGCGATGGCGTTCGTCATCCTATTCTTTATTTTCTATGGAGTGATGAAGCGGGATGATGGGAAGCCTTCGAAGCTCGTCTTCGTGTTCCTTGGCGCGGGCGCCGTGTTCCTCGGAATGGATCAGATCCAGGAGTACTTCCTGACTTCTACGGCAGCCCGATCTCTCCTGATGCAGGACAGCCTTACCATCGCCGGACAGCTGTTCCCTCTTGGATCAGGATTTGCCACCTTTGGAACCTACATGTCTGGAGAGTACTATTCTCCCCTGTATTACGAGTACGGGCTCAATACCGTATGGGGATTGTGGCCCTCCAACCCGACGTTTGTGTCGGATTCTTTCTGGCCGGCCATCTTAGCTCAGTTCGGTTTCATCGGACTGGTGGTTTTGGTTTATCTGCTGATGGAAACCGGCAAGTCTATCGCAGGGGATGCGGGGGCTAAGGGGATCAGGTTTGCAGCGTTTGGAACCGTGCCGATTTATCTGCTGATCCTGAGCACGTCAGATGCCTCGTTCTTTAACTTTTACGGACCGTTTTACGCGCTGACCATAGCCGCGATCGTCAGCCACGACAAGCATGAAGAGCATCTAAAGAGCGTGTCGACCGGGAATTCTTCTGCTCGTATAGGAAACAGGGGTGACAAGTGAAGAAAATACTTGGCGAAAGCCATCGTAACCAAGTGGTGCTGTTTGATCCCGCTTGCGCCAGCCAAAACATAGGGGACGAGATTATCTCGACAAGTGCCCAAAGATGGATCAACCCTCTCTTCGAGGGCGATTTCATCATGCGCGTGTCAACCCATCAGAAAATGTCGTTCAGATACAGGAGGTACCTGAACGATTCGAAGGCATACTTCGTCCTTGGATCGAACCTGCTCAAATCTGGAATGCTGTTCGGTTTTAGGCAATGGGACGTATCCTTAGTTGATACGCTGCAAATCCATGATGCGGTGCTCGTCGGTTGCGGATGGCACGCGTATGAAAAGCACGTCGGCGCGTACTCGGCTCTCTTGTACCGCAGTATTCTCTCAAGGAAGCTATACCAGTCTGTCCGTGACGAGTATACGAAAGCGAAGCTCGAGGGAATAGGCTTTTCCAACGTTCTAAATACAGGATGTGCAACGATGTGGGGGTTCACCCCCGACTTCTGTGAGAGCATACCGAGGCAGAAGGCGGCAAACGTCATCACGACGATAACCGATTACAACCAAGATCCGGCTCGCGACGAGCAGATGCTCGCTACTTTATTAAATGAATATGAGACGGTTTCGCTATGGTTGCAGGGCAACGGAGACCGAAAATACGCTTCCTCCCTCCCTTCTTTTGTGAAATGCGAGTTGATTCCGTCGACATTGGAGGCGTTTGACGCTGCTCTGGATGCCAGTAATACCGACTATGTCGGTACGCGTCTTCACGGTGGCATTCGCGCTCTCCAACACAGAAGGCGGGCGTTGATTATCGCCATCGACAACCGTGCAAGGGAGAAACGCCACGATTTCAATATCCCCACCTTGGAACGCGAAGACATGGATCGTCTTGGCAATTGGATCGAACGTGAGGAAGCAACTGAAATCAGGATCCCGATAGGAGAAATCGAGAAGTTTCTTGAGCAATTCAAGTAAGCAGACGTTAAGAGAACGTTTTCTCCTTAGAACGTGAAGACATGGCATTACTATCAGACTCGATTAAAAGAAGGTGGGAGACGAAGATCAGGATTAATGAGTCAGGTATCAAAACATTTCTTGAGCAATTCCTCTGATGAGCGAACATTTTTCAAGGGTAAAATGAGCTTTTTTTCTCGTAAATACAGGCAGCTCGCGGTTAACATTGGCCTTTTCGCTGTAAATGCAGTTGCAACAAGGTTGGTGACCTTCCTGCTCGTCCCGCTTTACACCTACTTCATGAGCGCGGGGGAGTACGGCCTGACCGACATGTCCCTCACGGTCATCTCGCTCGTCACCCCGCTCGCCACGCTGTCGGTGGCGGACGCGGCGGTGCGCTTCATCGTCGGCGACAGGGCGAGGGAAGCGGAGTACGCCTTTATTGGCTTTGCGGTGACATCGGCATCGACCGTACTTGTCGCGCTGCTTTCTCCAATTCTTAATTTAGAGGTCTTCGGCGGGCTCGGCGCATACAAAGGGTGGTTCGTGTTCGCCTACGCCTCTAGCGCCCTGCTGCAGCTGTGCGGGGAGGTCGCGCGCGGCGTGGGCGGGGTCAGGCTCATCCCGGTCTGCGCGGGCGTCTCGTCCCTCATCACCTGCGCCTCGGCCGTCGCCCTCATCGGCGGGCTCGGCATGACGGTCGTCGGGTACTTCGTCTCCGTGTCTGTGGGCCCGCTCGTCGCCGTCGCGGTCTACCTCACGGTGGGCGGGATGGGGAGGCTCGCGCTCGACGGCGCGCGCTCGCTCCTCGGAGGCGGGCTGGGGCGCATCAAAGAGCTCTGCGCCCCTATGCTTCGCTACGCGCTCCCCCTCATCCCCAACTCGCTCTTCTGGTGGGTGGGCACCAGCATCAACCGCTTTTTCATCACCGGGATGCTCGGCATTGCGGCGTCGGGCATGTTCGCAGCCGCGGGCAAGCTCCCCAACCTCCTCAACACGGCCTACTCCGTGTTCCAGCAGGCGTGGCAGCTCTCCGCCTTCCAGGAGTCGGGGGACGATGGGCTTGAGGGGTTCTTCTCGTCGGTCTTCCGCGTCCTCCAGGCGGGGATGACCGTGCTCTGCGCTCTCATATCGTTCCTCGCGCCGTGGCTCGCCATGGTGTTTCTCCAGGGCGAGTTCTACGGCGCCTGGCCCATGATCTCCGTCCTGCTCATCGCCAACCTCATGAACGTCTTCAACGCGTTCTACGGCACGGTCTACACCACCACCATGCACACGTCCTACATCATGAGGACCACGGTGGTCGGCGCCGTAGCATGTGTGGTGCTCACCCCCGCGCTCATCGTCCCGCTCGGCACCTACGGTGCGTGCGTTGCCTCGGCTCTCGGTAACGCGCTCGTGTTCGCCATGCGCGCCCGCGACTCACGCAGGTACATCAGGTTCGATGTCGGTTGGCGCATCCTTGCCCCGACGCTCACGCTCCTCGTTGTTCAGTCAGCTGTCACCGCGTTTCAGGCCTCAGGATGGCGTGTGGTATCGGGGGCGTGCCTTGTCGCTTGCATCGCGCTGCAGGGCGTACGCCTGCTCCCACTCATCAAGGGCCTGCTTTCCAAGTTGTCGCCTTCAAAGAGGGAAGCGCAACACAGGTAATCCTGTTTAATTGGAGATCTTAAGACACTCTGGCATCTTTTCTGAGTCTAATTTGCTCTTTTGTCGCATTGTCTGCACTCCGAAGTATTGCTGCCGGTTTTCCAGGATCGATCATTACCCGGTGGTGGCAACACCCATCCTTGTGACGCATCAATAGCCTGTACCCATCTGACGGGTGCGGGCTTTTTTCTTGCCCGCTGGTAGAGGAAGGCGGGCTTTCCTATGGGCGGAGACAGCGGTGGCGCGGCGGTGCGCGGGCAAGCGCAGACGGGTACGCAGGGCGCGGCGGAGCAGGAGACGGCGGCAGCGCAGGTAGCGGCTGGCAGAGCCGATGGCGCTGCGGGCGACGGCGCTGGCGGAGCTGCGGCTGCGGGCGTAGGCGGCGCTGCGAGCAGTGCGGGTGCGATGGCCGAGGCCGGCGGCGATGCGGCCGGGAAAGCGCGCGCCGATTACGAGAAGGCGCTGGCCGAGCGCGACGCGAGAATCGCGGAGCTGGAGGCAGGGATCGCCGAGGCGGCCAAGACCGCCGAGGGCGCCGAGGCCCTGCGCGCGGAGATGGACGAGCTGCGGCGCCAGGGCGAGGAGCAGCGGGTGAGCTTCGAGCTGCAGCTGGCAGGCGCGCGCAACGTGAAGGCGGCGACGGCGCTCCTCCCCGATTACGACAACGACATCGAGAAGCTGAAGGAGGCGGAGCCGTGGCTGTTCGCGGACGCGGCCCCGAGGCATACCGGGAAGACCGGGCTGCCGAACGCCGGGGCTGCGTCCGACGAGGGCAAGACGGTGAGGCGCTGGCGTGAGATCGCGGGACTCCCCGCTGAGAAGGACGGTGAGTGATGATGGCCAATTCGATCGCCTTTGTTCGCAACTACACGAGCGTAATCGACGAGGTGTACCAGCGGGCGGCGGCGTCCGGCTGCCTGAACTCGCCCCGGCGCATGGCCCGCGCGGGGCGCAACGCCCGCGAGATCATGATCCCGAAGATCGAGGTGACGGGGCTCGGGGACTACACGCGCAACGTGGGGTACAAGACCGGATCCATCACCTACGAGTTCGAGACCAAGACGTTCAACTACGACCGCGGCATACGCCTTCTGGCCGACGTGATGGACGTCGAGGAGGCCGGCGTGCTGGACTGCTTCGTGGAGGCGGGATCCGAGCTGCAGCGCGTGCAGGTTGCGCCGGAGGCGGACGCGTTCACGTTCGCGGAGATCGCGGGGCACGAGGGCGTGGAGAGCGCAGAGGTCGACTACGCGGATGCCGAGGCCGAGGACATCCTTGCCGACCTGCGCGGCGTGACGTCCGAGATGGACGAGTTGCAGGTCTCGACCGGCAGCCGCATCCTGTTCATCACGCCGACGCTCAAGGGCGTGCTGGACGACTTCTCCCAGGCCAACCCGGCGCGCAGCAACCGCGTGCTGACGCGCTTCAACCGCATCGTGGAGGTGCCGCAGGTCAGGTTCTGGACCGCGATCGACCTGCTCTCCGGCGAGGAGGACCAGTTCGGGTACCGGCGTGCCGAGGGCGAGTACGTGCTCACGGAGGACGATGCCATCGTGAGCGGCAAGACGTACTACACGAAGAGCGGCGAGACCTATACGCCGGTGTCCTCGCCCGCCTCGGGAAGCCTGTCCTCCTACTACGAGCTCGTGGGCGCGGGCGCGCCGATCAACTACATGGTGGTGGAGCGCAGCGCCGTCATCAAGTTCGACAAGCACGTGGCCTCGCGTGTCTTCTCACCCGACGAGCTGGAGGCGCTGGACAGCTACATGATGAAGTACCGCAAGTACGGCATCGTGGAGCTGCTCGACAACAAGCTGGACGGCGTGCGCGTATCCCGCGCGCCGCTGGCGTGACGGGCGGGCTGACGGGCGCGGCGGGCTGCGGCCCCGCGCCCGTCTCCTATGACTTCTACCAGGACGGGTACGGCGGGGCACTGGTGGCAGCGGACTTCTCCGAGGTGATGCCCGCAGCCGTGCGCATGGTCGGGTCGCTCACCGACGCGCGCGAGGTGCAGGGCGGTTGGGGCGACGATCAAGTGGACGCCTGGCGGCGCGCCGTCTGCGCGGCGGCGGACGCCTTCGCCGAGTACGGCGAGGGGCGCGTGGGCGGCTTCTCGATAGGATCCTTCTCCGTGACGAACTACCGCGACGACGGGACGACCGGCGCCGAAGTGGCGCGGGAGGCCGCGCTTTCGGAGCTCGCGGGGACGGGCCTCTGTTGGAGCGGGGTGAGGTAGATGCGCTACCTGCGGCCGATACCGAGACGGCTCCTTCCCGACGACATGATCGTGTGGCCGGCGGTGGGCGACGGGACGTACGGGCCGTCCGTGCTGGTGAGGCACGTGCGCTTCGAGCGCACGGAGTCCGCCGTGGACGACGCCCACCGCAGCGCGGACGGCGGAGCGGGCCGGATCTTCGTTGACGCGGCGAGCTCGGAGGGCGCCTTCGAGGTTCCCGCGGGATCGCGCGTGCTGGTGGGCGCGGGGCCGAGCGTGCACGTGCTCAGGTGCCGGCGCTGCTGCGTGGTGCGCGGGCACGTGCACCACTGGGAACTGGAGGTGGGCTGATGGCTCCTTGCGGAGAGGTCGCGGGCGCGGTGGCGTCGATGCTCTTTGCGTTGGGGTTTGCGGGCGTGTTCTGCGCGCCGCCCTCGGCGGGGTTTTGCGCCGAGCCGATTGTGGTTTCCCAGGGGGCCTTCGCGCGGGAAGCGCGCCTGGCTGACGGCGGCGAGCGCGGGCGCGTGGACGTCGATGTGCTCGCGTGCCGAGAGGATGCCGGCGCCGCCGAGGCAGTTTGCCTGGCTGCCGAGCGGGCGCTGCGCGGGGCGGCGTGGCCGATCGACGTCGACGGGGTGAGGATCGCCTCGGTGGACTCCGGCGGCGCCGGGCCGCGCGGGCGCGACGGGTCCGGGCGGTGGCTATGGGGGTTCACCTTGATCTGCACGGTGGTGAGGCATGTTGGGTAACGGGCATGGACGCGGGCGCGGTGACCGCGGTCGCGACGATCATATAAAGGGGCCGGCTCGGCGCGATGCGCGGCGGGACGATGGCCGGCTCGGCGCCTCCGAGACCGACCGGTTGGGCCGCGAGCAGCAGCGGCGCGCCACCGCGTACGGGCGCGCCCGGGGGCGGCTGTGAGCGGGTTTTCCTACGCGGGGCGCGACTTCTCCCCGTACGTGCAGGCGGAGCTTGAGGAGCCGGCCGCGCACGCCCTGGAGCCGCGTGCGTTCCCGGTGCCCGGCAGGCCCGGCGCGCTGCTTTTGGGCTGCGAGCTGCCGCCGCGCGAGGTGCGGCTGCGGCTGCACCTGGACGCGGGGTCGCAGATGACGGCGGGCGAGCTGTCGCGCCTGCGGGCGCTGCTGCGGGCGTGGCTCTGCGCGCCCGGAGGCGGGGACCTTGTCGTCCCCGGCGAGGGCGCGCTCACGTGGCGCGACGCGGTGGTGACGGGCGTCTCGGACTGGGACAACCTTTTCGAGGGCGGCTCGTGCGCCGTGGATTTCACGTGCTACGACCCGGTGGCGTACGGTGCGGGGCGCTCCTGCGCGGGGACGGAGCTCGAGGTGCTGGGCACCTGGCCGACGCTGCCTGTGATGACGCTGACGGCGACGGCCGGCTCCGCCGTGAAGGTGGCGGACGACGCCGGGCGCTTCGTGCTAGTCGAGCGGGAGTTCTTCTCCGGCGACGAGGTGGTGATGGACTTCGCCGCCGAGTCCGTGACGGTGGGCGGCGAGGACGCCTCCGCCGACGTGGGCGTGGGGAGCGCGTTCTTCTCGCTGGCCCCCGGCGCGCACGTCCTGACGTTCTCCGGGTGCTCGGCGCACGAGGCGGCATGGACGGAGAGGTGGCTGTAGATGGTTCCGGCGATCTACCTCTTCGACCGCTTCGACAGCCCGCTGGGGATCCTGTCTGCCGCGGGTTCGCTCACGCACACCGAGGAGCTGGGCGGCGAGGACACGATCGAGTTCGACTGCGCGGCGGCGCCCGAGAAGGGGTCCCGCCTGCTGTGGCGAGACCCCGAGGACGGCGCCTGGCGCGAGCACGTGGTGGTGCGCACCGACGAGCCGCTCACGGGCCCCGCGCGGGTGTACGCCGAGTCCTCCATAAGCGAGCTTCTGGGCGACTTCATCGAGGAGGAGCGCCTGTCCGCGAAGACCGCCGCCGAGGCTCTTGCCGCCGTGCTGGCGCACACGCGCTGGGTTGCGGGGACGGTTGGCGCGGGCGACGCGCGGCACGGCTGTTTGCTCTACCACGTGAACGCGCTCGCCGCGCTGAGGCGCGTCGAGGAGGTCTGGGGCGGCGAGCTCGAGTGCTCGATAGCCGTGGAGGACGGGCGCGTCGCCGGGCGCACGGTGTCGCTGCCCGCGCGGCGCGGGGGCTGGCGCGGCGCGCGGCTCACGCGCGGCAAGGGGCTCATAGCCTGCACGCGCACGGTGCTGGAGGACGAGGTGTTCACGGCGCTCTACGGCTTCGGGCGCGGGCTGCCGGCCCTGGACGAGAGCGGCGAGCATACCGGCGGCTACACCAGGCGGCTTACCTTCGGCGCCGTGAACAACGGCGTGAACTGGGTGGGCAGCGACGAGGCGCGCCTGGCATGGGGGCGGCCCGACGGCGCCGGGGGCCGGGCGCACCGGTTCGGATGCGTGGTGTTCGCCGACTGCGAGGACGCCTCCGAGCTGAAGGCGCTCACGGAGGCGGAGCTTGCGCGGGTGAGCCGTCCCCGCGTGGCCTACGAGGCCGAGGCGGCTCGTGTCTGCGGCTGCGGCTTCGTGGGGCTGGGAGACAACGTCGCGGTGTGCGACGACGCGCGGGTGCCGCCGTGGCGGTTCACGGCGCGATGCGTGCGGCGCGTGCGGGAGCTCGGCGCGGGCGGGATCGTGCGCCGGCTTGGGCTGGGGGCCGTTGAGCGCACGTCGTGGTCGGCATCGGCCGACGTGGCGGCGCGCGTGGCCACGGTCGAGGAGGCGGCTTCCGCCGCCGGTGAGGCGGCCGCCGCAGCCGCCGGCGCGGTCTCATCCCTGGAGGATCTGAGCGAGATGGAGTTCTGACATGGCTGACGAGAAGACGTTCGCGCTTTCGGGCGACGGGCTGTACGAGGTGACGTGGGACGATGCCGACGCTCCGCTCGGCTTGCCGCTTCTGGCCTCGCCCGCAGACGCACGGGGGCGCGGCATGGACCTTTCCGTGGTGCGCGGCGGCGAGGCGGTCGACCTCACGGGCGCGTCCGCCTACCTGCTGTGGCGCCACCGCGAGGCGCGGGTGCGCGGGTGCGAGCCGTTCGAGGCGGTGGACGCCGAGCACGGCAGGTTCCGTGTGTTCTGGCCCGCCTCGATGGCGTGCGCGGAGGGCATGGTCGACGCGCAGGTGGTGGTCCGCGGCGGTGACGAGGCGATCTCGTCCGCGCCGTTCGCCGTGCGCGTTTCCGCTGCGCTTGCCGGCGTCGAGGGCTCGGGCGGCGACGGGTACTCGATGTTTCTGGAGGCGATCCGGAAGTTCGAGGAGGCAGACGAGCTGATCGACGATGCCGTCGAGAAGGCGCAGCAGGCGGCGTCCGCCGCGATCGCCGCCGCTACGGCTGCGGCCACGGCGGCGACCGAGGCGAAGGACGACCTGCTCGCGGCGGCGGAGCGCGGCGACTTCGACGGCGACCCGGGCGCCGACGGGCAGGACGGTGCCGACGGTCAGGACGGCGTGAGCCCGACGGCGAAGGTGGAGCAGACCGAGTCCGGCGCGCTCATCACCGTGACGGACGCTTCCGGCATCACGACCGCGACGCTCGCGCACGGGCAGAAGGGCGACGCGCTCACGTTCGATGACCTCACCGATGAGCAGGTGGCGGCGCTGCGCGGCGAGAAGGGCGATACGGGCGACGCGTTCGAGTACTCCGACTTCACGCCCGAGCAGCTGGAGGCGCTGCGCGGGCCGGCCGGGGCGGACGGGGCCGACGGTGCGGACGGCATCAGCCCGCAGGTGTTCTTCGTCAGCTATCCCGAGGATGAGGGCATCAAGATCCAGATCTGGGACTACCAGCACGCGGAGGCGCGCGTGATCAGGCACGGCACGAGCTGCACGCACTCGTGGGACGGCACGGTGCTCACCGTGACGAGCGCGAGCGGGACGAGCTCGGCCGACCTCGCGGGGCCGAAGGGCGACAAGGGCGACCCCGGCGAAGCGTTCTCGTACTCGGACTTCACGGCGGAGCAGCTGGAGGCGCTGCGCGGGCCGGCGGGTGCCGACGGCGCAGACGGCGAGAACGGGGCCGACGGGGCCGATGCCGACATCGTGGGGGCGACCGCCACGGTGGACGGGTCCACGGGGACGCCCGCGGTCACCGTGACGATGGGCGGTACGCCGGGGGCGCGGACGTTCGCGTTCGCCTTCTCGGGCCTCAAGGGCGAGGCCGGGGAGCCCGGGCCGCAGGGAAAGCCGGGCGCGGACGGGGCGCCGGGCAGCGCGCCCGACCTTTCCGCGTACGCGACGAAGGCCTATGTGGACCAGGCGATAGAAGGCCTGGACGATCTTTCCGAGATGGAGTTCTAGATGGCTGTAGGGACGGTTTCCAAGGCGCTTCTGACCGAGATCGCCAACGCGATCCGCGAGCAGAACGGGCAGCAGGTGCGCTACATGCCGCTGGAGATGAGCTCGCGGGTGCTGGAGATGGACGGGACGCGCGAGGGCGCGGGGCTCGTCGCCGCGCCCGAGGCGGGCACCGGGATCCTCTCCGAGGTCGTGTTCGAGCTCCTGGCCGACGCGATCCGCACGCAGAACGGGTCGGCGGCCACCTACACCCCCGCCGAGATGCCGGCGGCGATCCGCGCGCTCACATGGGACACGGGGGTCAAGATGCGCGCGCTGCTGCTCTCGGACGGGACGCTCGAGCTGAACTACCGCGACGGCCGGTCCTCCGACGTGGAGGGTGCGGTGATCCTGGAGGGATGGGAGATCCCGGCCGAGGGCTTCTCGTCCTCGAGCGACATCCCCTGGCGCACGAGGCGCAGCGAGGTGCTGCGGGCGCTGATAGACTCGGACTTCGCGGGCGGCGGCCTGACCAACGCGTCGCACCTGTTCCAAAGCCTGCAGCAGATGACCGAGGTGCGGGGGTTCGAGGCGCTCGAGGGCGCGATTAGCTTCGATCAGGTGTTCTCGAGCTGCCCTTCGCTGGAGAGCGTGTACGCGACCAGATGGGAGGAGCCTGCCGGCGAGCAGACGGGCAGCCTTGGCCTCTACGGGTGCAACCGCCTGGTGGGCGGGATGGGCTATTCGCCCGACTACGGCGAGGACATCGACGGGCACCTGGGGTTCGGCGAGGACGGTATCCTGACGGATCCCGCGGCCGATGCGCGCGAATGGGTGGCGTGCCACCTGTACGCCGACGGCGAGCTCGTGCTGACGCTGGATCCCGAGCCCGAGGAGGGACGCGAGGTCGCGCTGAGCTCGCGGATGTGCGCGACGGCGCGCTACCGGGCGATCGGGTCGCGCGCCTGGGACGATGCCGGGGTGGACGTGCTGAAGGCGACGTTCTCCGAGGACCTGTCGGGGCTTACGTACGCGAACCTGTCGTACTGGTTCTACGCCGACGGTGAGATGACCGAGGTCGCCGGGCTCTCCAACCTGCCGGAGGTCCGGGAGATGCGCTACGCGTTCTCGAACTGCGACGGGCTCACCGAGCTCGACCTGTCCGGGTTTCCGACCGAGGGGCTCACGGACCTGTTCTACTGCTTCTCGGGGTGCTCGAACCTCACGACGATCCGGGCGGACGCCGACTGGTCCCTCCCCGAGGGGTGCGAGGGGTCGAACATGTTCTACGGGTGCGACGCGCTCGTGGGCGGCGCGGGGACGGCGTGCGCGGAGAACGGGGGCGGCGTCGAGTTCTTCCGGATCGACGAGCCGCCGGGGGCTCCGGGGTATCTGACGGCGAAGGAGTAGAAGCTGGGAGCGGGAATGGCCTATCGGCCGTTGAGATAGGCCTTCCTGTCCGCCATGCACTTCCCGGCGAATGAACTCCCATGTCTGAGAGCGTCTGACATGAGCTCTCCAAACCAGGAGTCCTTCTCCTCGCACAACGCGACAAGGTCCTTTATGCGCAGACGCATTGCGGTGTTTTCGCCAAGAAGCCGGGCGTTCACGCCCTTCTCGCGGATGAAGCCGGCACCTAATGCCACGGTCGCCCCGGTGAGGACAATCTCGACGGCATGGTCTTTCGCGAAAGCGACCACCTCGCGGCCGCGCGAGCGCCACGCACTCTCACTCGATTCGGTGCCCTGCATTCCCTGCTCGACCCGCTCTTCCTTGTTCATGTCTTCCATGAGCTTGCGCCTCCCCTTCTGCGCTCGTTCGATGGCATCCTGTCACGGCCAGTATAACGAGCGCCCGCCGTCAAGCATTCAGTTGGCAACTGAATTTCTCGCCTTGTGAACTTCTGTGTGAAGTATCAGAACGCAACAGTAAGTCCATTTCGCCTGATAAAAGGCCATTTTGTGACCGCGCCGGACACTTTCCCCCGAGGGGCGGGGCGTTCCCGTCCGGGGAGGAGGCGCGCATGGAGTCGGTTATCGCCGCCCTGGTGACGGGCGTGCTGACGCTCGTCGGGGTGGTCGTCTCGAACGGCCGCAGCCGCGCGGTCATGGAGGTCAAGATCGACAACCTGGCCAGGCAGGTGGAGAGGCACAACTGCCTGATGGAGCGCACCTACGCCCTGGAGCGGGACGTGTCCGTCGTGAAGGCCGAGATCGAGAACATGAAGGAGGGCCGTTAGATGGAGGAGTTCCTGACGAGCAACGAGTGGCCGTGGCGCTTGGCGCGGACGATCGTGCAGGGCGTGCTGGGCGTGGTGGTGGCCAACGTCGACATGCTGGTTGGCTGCGCGGTGCTGGAGCCGACGTGGCGCGCCGTGGTGGTGGCGCTGGTGATGGCGGTGCTGTCGCCGGTGATGGCGGAGCTGGGCGCGGCGCTGCCGGCGGGCGGTGAGCGCGATGAGTGACGAGGCGGAGCTGGAGCCGACGGCCGAGCAGCTGGCGGCGATCGAGCAGGGGCCCGAGGGGGCTCCCGACGGCTTCGACCCCGAGGAAGGTGATGGCGAGTGAACATAGTCGAGTTCGTCCAGGCGAGTGGCGCGAACTACACCGCCGGGCGCGGCGGGCGCGCGATCGACGGGATGGCGGTGCACTACACGGCGACGTCGGCGAGCGCGCACAACAACCTGGTGTACTTCTCGCGTGCCGGCGCGGGCGCCTCGGCGCACCTGTTCGTGGACAAGGACGGGTCGATCCGGCAGTCGGTGCGCCTCGAGGACACCGCGTGGGCGGTGGGCGACTTCGCCGAGAACCAGCGCACGGTGTCCGTGGAGGTCGTGAGCGCCGGCGAGGACTTCACCGATTCGCAGGTAGCGGCGCTGGCGGAGATCTGGGCGTTCCTTCGTGCTACGTACGGGGTGACGAGGCTGATCCGCCACTACGACGTGACGGGGAAGCTGTGCCCGGCGCCATACGTGGACGCGGGCAAGTGGGCGGCGCTCAAGGCGCGCATCTTGGGTGGCAGCGGGGCAGCTGTCGCGCCGGGCCCTTCCGGGGGCGCTCCCTCCGGCAGCGTCGCCGACTTGGCGGCGCGCGTGATCGCGGGCGAGTTCGGGAACGGCGACGCCCGCCGCGCGGCGCTGGGGAGCCGCTACGACGAGGTGCAGGCGGAGGTGAACCGCATCCTGCTAGGCAGCTCGGGTTCTGCGGCACCGGCTGCAGCTGCGCCCGCGCCCGCCGCTCCCGACATCGAGGCGCTGGCGCAGGCGGTGATCCGCGGCGAGTACGGCAACGGGGACGCGCGCCGAGCGGCGCTTGGCGCCAACTACGACGCGGTGCAGGCCAGGGTCAACGAGATCCTGGGCGTGGGCGGCGGGTCTTCGGGCGGCTCCGGCGGAGCCGACATCGAGGCTCTCGCCCAGGCTGTTATACGCGGCGACTACGGCAACGGCGAGGAGCGCAGGCGCCGCCTGGGCTCGCTCTACGATGCCGTGCAGGCGCGCGTGAACGAGATCCTGCTGTGACGCGGGACGACCTCCGCTGGGGCGTGGCCACGGTGCTGGCGGCGATACTGTGCCTGTACGCGCTGCCGTTCCTGCCGCTGGCGTGGCTGGCCGGCAGGTCGGGCCGTTAGGTTCGTGCCCGGTGCACGGCTTTTCAACGCTTTCCACGCGCCGGAGGGCCCCTGCCATGGCCCGCAGGCGTGTGGGAAGGGTTGGAAAGCCCCGGGCCCGCCTCTTTCCGTTTCTCAAGGTGCGGCCCCGCATCCTCTCTCGGGATGCGGGGCCGTCTCGGCTCAGATGGTTATCGTGTCGCGGTGCCTGGGGCCGGCGACGAGCATGCGGTGCCACCAGTCGCGGTGCCTGGGGCCCGCCCCTGCGAGCGCGTCGATGAGGCGTGTCTGGGTGACCTCGTCGAAGCGGGCGAAGTCGTCTCGCATCGCGTTCTCGATGGCCGCGGAGGCGGCGACCATGTCGCGCAGGATCTCTTGCTTCTCCTCGATGGTGAAGCTCTCCGGGGAGATCTCGACGATCCCGGCCATGAAGTAGGCGCGGTCTTCTTCGGCGGTGAGCGCGTTCCAGTCGGTTGCCATTCTGTGTCTCCGTTCCCTTCTGTAACCGTCTTTTGAGGAGCTTCTGGGCGGTACGAATTCTGGTACGAAGGAGCCTGGAAGGAGCGTTTCGCAGCGTTTTCTTGCGTTGTGCGCATCAGTTAGAAAAACGGTATTCTACCTGCGGGAATGATGCGTTTTGTTGCGAAGCGCTCCTTGGTGCTTATACCCCCTCAGTCCCCCAGTTGGACACCGTCTGCCTCGAGACGCCGAGCTCGTACCCCAGCTGCTCCTGCGAGAGCCCCCGCTTCCTCCTGAGGTCGGCGAGCCTGTCGTTGAAGTTCATGGTCGTTCCTTTCGGTCGGTCCTGCGGTCCGCACCGCCTGGGTGCGAGACCATGGAACCGTGCGGCGGGCCCTGGCGCCACCAACGACGGTTGGCAATCCGTCAACCAAAGGCGGCATTGGGCGAGGTTGCGGCGGCTAGGGCGCGGACACAGGGCTCCCGGTCTCGATGAACGCGATCAGCTCCTCGAGGTCGTCGAAGTCGTCGTAGTCGCCTGTGATGCCCTCGCGGTGGTAGACGACCCCCGCGGCCTCGTTCCGCTCGAGGCAGTCCAGGAGGTGCCCCTCTCCGAACCTGCGCGCGAACTTGCCGAAGGCGTGCGCCTTGAGCTGGGCGCTCTCCATGGCGTCGCAGCCGCTCGGGCACTCGTAGCAGTGGGCGAGCCCCCGTCCCTTTGAGCACGACCTCACCTCGCAGGTGGCGGCGTCCGGGCAGGACTCGGACTCGCAGCCGTCGCACCCGTCGTTCTCCGAGCACAGGCAGCAGGCGAGCCCGCACCGCGCGATCCCCAGCTCTCTCCTCATGAGGACCCCCTTGTTAACGAACGTATGTTCCTGTACCATGATGCTACCACAAGCGAGGACGGAGGCCACGATGGCGTACGACTTCAAGAGGGAGTTCCGCGACCTGTACCAGCCCAAGATGGCCCCGGCGCTCGTCGACGTTCCGGCGATGACCTTCGCCGCCGTCGCCGGCGCGGGGGACCCCAACGTGGAGGGGGGCGCCTACAAGCGCGCGCTCGGGCTCCTGTACGCCTTCTCCTACACGGCCAAGATGTCGAAGATGGGAGACTGGCAGCCCGAGGGCTACTTCGACTACGTGGTGCCGCCGCTCGAGGGCCTGTGGTGGGGCGGAGAGGGCGCGTTCGACGGGACGGGCGTCGACGACAAGGCGGCCCTCTCGTGGGTGTCGCTCATCCGCCAGCCCGACTTCGTGACGCCCGGGACCCTCCCCGCGATTCGCGAGATGGCTGCCGAGAAGAAGCCCGACCTGGCAGACGCCCTCGAGTCGGGCGAGCTCCGCCTCGTGCGGTTCTCGGAAGGGCGCTGCGCGCAGTCCATGCACAGGGGGCCCTACGACGAGGAGGGTGCCACGATCTCGAAGCTCGCCGCCTTCGTCGGTGCGCAGGGCCTTCGCCTCGACATCGGCGAGGCGGGGGGCTCGCGCCCGAGCGACGTCCTCGGCGCGCTCGACTGCGACGGCGGCGTCCCCTCCGTCCGCCTCCACCACGAGATCTACCTGGGCGACCCCAGGCGCACGAAGCCCGAGAGCCTCAGGACCGTCATCCGGCACCCGGTCGCTTAGGGACGACCATGGACCTCTCGCGCATAGACGCCCGCCTGCTCTCGCGCCCCGGCGCAACCAAGGCCCTCCACGAGAAGTGGGGCTGGATGGTGTACTGGGTGGGCGGCAGGCAGTTCGCCTGCGAGTTCGTCGCTTCTCCCGACGCCAGGCCGCCCTACGCGGGGCGCCATCTGCTCTCGCTCAAGTGCGACTCCGACCGCATCCTGGAGCTGCGCGCGGAGCATCCGGGCGCGGTTCTTCCCGGCTACTACTCCGACGGGCGCACGTGGGTCTCCGTCGACCTGGACGCCAACCTTCCCGAGGGGCTCGTGCTCGACCTCTGCGACATGAGCTACGACCTCGTCTTTGCTAGGCTGCCCAAGCGCGTGCAACGGGAGGTCGCCGGCGGGTAGCCGTGCAACGATCTGTTGCTCGACGGGCGGCCCGGCCTCCGGGACAATGGGCGAGAAGGACCCAGACGAGAGGAGCCCCCGATGATCATGCTCAAGGACGCGCTCGCCCGCCTGCGCCGCGAGCGCGGGCTCACCCAGGAGGAGCTGGCGCGTCGGCTCTACATCACGAGGCAGGCGGTGAGCCGGTGGGAATGCGGAGCCACCGAACCCGGCATCGACATGCTCAAGCTCATCGCGCGCGAGCTGGACGTCCCCGTAACGGAGCTCCTCGACATGCCCGAGCACTACTGCCAGAGCTGCGGCATGATGTTCACCGGCCCCGGCCAGCACGGTCATGAGGCGGACGGTTCCGAGGCCGAGGATTTCTGCCGCTGGTGCTACGAGAACGGCGTCTACACGTACGAGACCTCGATGGACGAGATGATCGAAGACTGCGCGCCGCGCATGGCCGAGGCGATGGGTTGGACTGTGGACGAGGCGGCGTCGCTTTTGGGTGCGGTGCTGCCGACGCTTCGCCGCTGGCGTGAGGTCGCCGAGAACGAGAAGACCTACGGCGAGGAGACGCGCGCGGCGTACGGCGACGAGGTGGTGGATGCCGCCAACAAGAAGTACCTGGCGATGGGCGAAGCGGCTCACCTACAGGCGGAAGAGCTGGCGGTCGCCATCAACGAGCAGCTGCGCCGTGCGATGGAGGCGGGCGATCCGGCCGGCCCCGAGGCGCGCAAGCTCGTGGAGATGCACGGCCGCTGGCTGCGCATGTACTGGCCGGATGGTACCTACACGCCCGAGGCTCACAAGGGTCTGGCGGACGGCTATGTTGCTGACGAGCGGCTCCAAGCCTATTACGAAAAGATTGCGCCGGGGGCGGCGCAGTTCCTGCGCGATGCGATCCGCGCGTGCGCATAATCGTCTTGCGTGGTTGTCTTTAGGGTTGCCTGCATCAGTACATGTGGGAAACGGGTAGTATCGGATCACACTTTGAGCGATCGCCGCAGATGAGCTCGTCGCGGGCCTTGCCACGATGGCGGTGCGCTTCCCGCTGCGCGGGTTGAAGCAACAGGATTGGTTGGTAAACGTTCCGCTCTACGTCGTCAACGCCTTTCCGGGCATCCTCGAGTGTGAATGCTCCACCTATCGGGTATAGGCGGGACATGGCGTGCGTTCAGGGGTTGTCAAAAGGGGGCCGTAACAGGACGAAGACCATCTGCGATGCGCTGTCCGGCCCGGCCCGCTATGATGGCGGAAAGGTTTTGGTAATCGCGCGCGGCGCGGAGAGGGGATGCGATGAGGCAGTGCATGGATGCGACGAACCTTCACAGGCGTCTGCACAAGATCATCGGCCAGGTGCAGGCCATCGATCGCATGATTGACGAGGACGTGCCGTGCGAGGACATCCTCTCGCAGATCAACGCTGCGAAAAGCGCCCTGCATCGGTGCGGCCAGGTTGTGCTCGAAGGGCACATCCAGCACTGCGTGCGCGACGGCATCGAGCACGGGGACGCTGACAAGACCGTCGCCGACTTCACCAAGGCCGTCGAGCGCTTCGCCAACATGATCTAGTGCCCCAGCTGAAAAAAGAACTTCGGCTTGACCCCTCTTCCTCAAAGCGTTATACCCATAGGGGTATAGGTATCAAAACGCGCCGGCGAGAAGGACGGGGGAGCCCATGATCGAAGGCCTAGAGAAACTGCTGGCGTGGGGCGGAACCAGGCGCGACATTGCCTTTCTCGCCGTCTCGGGCGTGGCACTCGTGCTCTCGCTCGCGGGCGTCGAGCCGTTTCCGTTCTCGATCGCATGGGTCGCCATTATCCTGTGCGGCGTGCCCATCATCCTGGAGGCCGTCATCGGCCTCGTGACGGAGTTCGACATCACGGCCGACGTGCTCGTCTCGCTCGCCCTCATCGCGAGCGTCTTCATCGGCGAGGACTTCGCTGCGGGCGAGGTCGCCTTCATCATGCAGCTCGGCGGGCTGCTCGAGGAGCTCACCGTGGCGCGCGCCCGCGCCGGCATCGAACGGCTCGTCCATCTGACGCCGCGCACGGCACGGCGCATCGCCCGCGCAACGGCCGAGGGCGGGGAGCCGCGCCCCGTGGCGGAGGAGACCATCGCGGCGGAAGCCGTTCAGGTGGGCGACATCCTACGCGTGCTGCCCGGGGAGGCCGTGCCCGTAGACGGCGTCATCGTCTCCGGTCAGACCTCGGTGAACCAGGCGGTCATGACCGGCGAGAGCCTGCCGGTGGACAAGGGCCCGGGGGACGAGGTGTCATCCGGCACGGTCAACCAGTTCGGCTCGTTCGACATGGCCGCGACGCGCGTGGGCGAGGACTCGTCCATCCAGCGGATGATTCGCCTCGTGCAGTCGGCCGACGCCGGCAAGGCCAAGATCGTGAACCTCGCCGACCGCTGGGCGGTGTGGATCGTCGTCATCGCCCTTGTGGCAGCAGTTCTCACCTATCTCGTGACGGGCGAGATCATCCGCTCGGTCACCATCCTCGTCGTCTTTTGCCCGTGCGCGCTCGTGCTCGCCACACCCACGGCCATCATGGCGGCGATCGGCAACGCCACCAGGCACGGCTTTCTGGTGCGCGAGGGGGACGCGCTCGAGCGCCTGGCGCAGGTCAGGCGCGTGTGCTTTGATAAGACAGGCACGCTCACCACGGGGGAGCCGCAGGTGGTTGCCGTGTGCGCGGGCGAGAAGGACGTGAGCGAGGACGCGTTGCTCGCAGTTGCCGGCGCGGCCGAGAAGCGATCTGAGCATCCCCTCGGGCGCGCCATCGTGGCCGCGGCCACGGAGCACGCCGGAGCGGCGCCGAAGGACCCAACGTCCTTTGCCATGGTGCCCGGTCGCGGCGTAGTGGCCGAGGTGGGCGGGCGCACGGTGTACGCCGGCAGCGCCGCGCTGCTGGCGGAGCACGGTCTGGCTATACCGGACGCGCTGGGGAGGCGCGTGGACGCTACGCGTGCCGAGGGGGCAACGATCACCTATCTCGGCTGGGGCGACGCGGCAGCGGGGTTCATCGCGCTCGCCGACCGCGTGCGCGAGAACGCCACCGCTACGCTTTCGGCAGTGTGGGAGACGGGCGTGGAGCCGGTGCTCCTCACGGGGGACCACGAGGCGGCGGCCGCCCACGTGGCTGCCGAACTCGGCATCACCACCTACAAAGCCGCATGCCTGCCCGAGGACAAGCTCTCCTTCATCGATGACTCGGAGCGCGCGGGCAAGGGCGTTTGTATGGTCGGCGACGGCGTCAACGACGCGCCTGCGCTCAAGCGCGCGCTCGTGGGCATCGCCATGGGAGGCGTCGGCAGCGATATCGCCGTCGACGCGGCGGACATCGCGCTCGTGAACGATGACATCGCCGAGCTGCCGCACCTCCTGCGCCTCTCCCGCCGCATGATGACGACCATCAAGATCAACCTCACGTTCTCGATGACGCTCAATTTCATCGCGATCGCGCTCGCCATCTCGGGCGTCCTGAACCCTGTGGTGGGCGCCCTCGTGCACAACGCGGGCTCGGTGCTCGTTATCGTCAACTCCGCGCTTCTACTGGGATGGAAGCCGCGCGTTCGGTAAGGCTGCTAGGGGCGGTATTCGGCCTAGCGGCGAGCTTGATGATTGACGCTTACGAGGCGTCGCTGTAGAAGCATCCGTTACCACCGGGCGAGAAACGCGAGCGTCTGGGTGAAGGCGTCCTCGCGGCTTTGCCGGCATGCTTCGGGGTGGGCGCGCTCGACGCGGAAGAGCTTGAGCGAGGGTGTCTCCATGGGCACGAGGATGTGGCTCGCGTACTCGTAGGAGCGTCGCGTGATCTGGAAGGGATGGGCGTGCTTGGCGAGGCGCTGCTCGACGATCCGACAGGCCTCGTCGCTCGGCCACATGGCGTCATGCGAGGGGCTGGCGAGAAGGACTGGCCCGTTGATGCGCTCCACGGCAATCCAGGCCTCCTTGGGCGCGTGCTCGACGATCCGCTCGTAGACGAAGCGCATGTCGAGCTGGAGCTCGGTGACGATACGGCGGATGATGCCGAGGTAGGGGAGCCTCCCGCCGCCTCGCGCGCAGGGCACGGGCTCGCCGCGCCAGGTCCAGCTCGAGCGGTCGCTCAGACCCTTGCCGGCAAGGCTTTTGTTGCCGGTGATGCCCGGCATGGCGCAGGCGAGCGGGGAGATGGCGACGACGCAGGTGATCTGAGGCATGAGCGAGGCGGCGAGAAGCGCCAGCTCGCCGCCCTTGGAGATGCCGTAGATCCCCACGCGGTCAAAGCCACGCTGCCGGAGATAGGCGACGGCACGCTCGATTGGCTCGATCGACACCTCGATGAGCTCATCGGGGAGTCCCGGCACGTTCCAGTAGCACATGCCGAGTGCGGCGATGCCCTCCCGTGCGAAACGCGCACCGAGGTTGCGTGGGATGTTCTCGTTGCCCTCGCTGCCGCCGAGCACGATGAGCGCCTTGCCGGAGTACGCTACGACGTGCCGCTCCGGCAAGTGGAGGAATCCGAAGAAGCCGTCTTGCTCGACGGTGAACCGCTCCATGTCCCCACTTCCCAACGACAGGCCCCACAGCGGACCAATTGATGCTTCCTAGAGACGTCGAGCGCTTTCTGCGGCCAGCGCGATGGTGGTGCCGTTGTGCAGGAGCGCCGAGGTCTGGGGTCGGATGATGCCGGCGATTCCCGCAGCGAGAAGCGCCGAGTTGATGCCCATGACCGCGGTGAACGAGCGGTCGAGGCGCCCCATGAGGGAGCGGCTGAGCGCGTGCAGGCGCACGATGGCGTCGAGCCCGCCCGCGGCGAGCGTGACGTCGGCGACCTCCTGCGCGATGGCGGTGCCCGTGCCCATGGCGATGCCCACATCGGCGGCAGAGAGCGCCGGCGCGTCGTTAACGCCGTCACCCACCATGACGACGCGTTGTCCGCGAGCCACGAGCGCCTCCACGTAGGCATGCTTGTCCTCGGGGAGCAGGTCAGCCCGGTACTCGGTGATGCCCGCCTCGGCGGCGATGCGTGCGGCGGTGCGCTCGTTATCGCCGGTGAGCATGATGATGTGGCCGATGCCCTGTGAGCGAAGTGCCGCAATTGCCTCGGGCACTCCTGCCTTTAAGGGATCTTCGATGCCGAGCACGCCCACCAGCTTTCCGTCTTGGGCGAGGTAGAGCGGTGAGAGGCCTTCGAGGTCGCCGTCGATGCGCGCCTCTGCCTCGGGGGCGACTTCGACGTGCTCGTCCTCCATCACGAAGTGGCGACTACCGATGACGATGCGCTTGCCATCGAGCGCCGATGCGATGCCGTGCGCCACGATATAGGCGACCTCGGCATGGCGTTCGCGATGCTCGAGGCCGCGCGCGGCGGCGGCCGCCACCACGGCGCGTGCAACGGGATGCGGGAAATGCTCCTCCAGGCAGGCCGAGGTGCGCAGCACCTCGGCCTCGGTCCAATCGGGCACGAGGGCGAGCACGCGCGCGACCCGGGGCGTCGCCTCGGTGAGCGTTCCCGTCTTATCGAACACGATGGTGTCGGCGGCGGCGATGGCCTCGAAATGCTTGGCACCCTTGACGGCCATGCCCTCGTGCGCGCTCTGGCTCATGGCGGCGAGCACGCTGATGGACGACGTGAGCCTGAGGGCGCAGGAGTAGTCGACCATGAGGGCGGCCGATGTCTTGGCAAGGCTTTTCGTGGTCGCCGCCACAAGCCCCGCAAGCAGGAAGTTCCACGGCACGAAGCGGTCCGCGAGGTGCTCGCGGCGCGTCTGGATCTCGCTTTTGAGCTGCTCGGAGGCTTCAACGAGATTCACGATGGAGCGGAGCTTGGTCGATGCGGGCTCGGCGCCCACGCGGATGACGATCTCGCCCTCTTCAACCGCGGTGCCGGCGAAGACGTCGTCGCCGGCCATGCGCTCGATGGCAAGCGGCTCGCCGGTGAGTGCCGCCTGGTTTACCATGGCCGCACCGCGTACCACCACGCCGTCGACGCACACGGGCATGCCGGCGCGCGCCACGACGAGGTCGCCCGCGCGGAGACTCTGGGCGGGCACGGTGACCTCCTCGCCGTCCTCGAGGCGACGCGCGCTTTGGGGGATGGCCATGAGGGAGCGAATGAGTTCGTGCTCTGAGCGTTCACGGGTGGCGTCCTCGAGGACCTCTCCCAGGTCGAGGAGGAACATGGTGCTCGCCGCGGTTTTGGGGTCGCGCTTGACAAACGACAGACCGATGGCCGTGGCGTCGAGTACCGGCACATCGAGGCGGTGCCGCATGAGCGAGGTGAGGCCGGCGCGCAGAAACCCGAGGTAGTGAAGGCCGGCCCATACCGCCCTCAGTGCGGGCGGGAGGAGCCAGCGGCGGATGAGATGGTTGCCCACTAGGCGGATGATGCTGCGCGCGGCGGACGGGACCGCGGGCGCGAGCGCCGTGGGCGCCTGGGCGCGCGCCGCATCGAGCTGGACGCGGCTGAGCTCGTTCAGCCGATCGAGCAGGGCGGTTCTTGCAAGGGCGTCGCGGTACCAGATGGCGACCGAGCGAATGCGCGGGTAGGAGCGCACGCGCTCGACGCCTGTCCACGAAGAGAGCGAGGTCTCGAGGGCGAGGGCGTCGGACGCGTCAAGGTGATCGGCAAACGTAAGGCGTAGCCGCCCCGGCACCTCGTGTTCGATGACGTATCGCACGGGCGCGCCTACGCCTCAGCGGGAGCGGGCTCGACGGGCTCGGCTGCGTCGGTTGCTTTGGACGTTTCCTGGTCCTCGTCATCCTCGGTGTCGTAGACGGTCTCGTTAAGGTACGTGGCCTCGGCGACGATGTCATCCATCTCGGCGCGGGTGCGCTCGATGGCATCCTCGCAGGCGCGCTTGGCGCGCAGGCCCGCCGCGACGGCCTCGACGTAGAGGCGCTTGGCCGCGTCGCTCGTGAGCACCTTGCCGCCGACCGACCCGATCAACACCCCCGCGCCCAAAAGCAGGCCGTGCGTTCCCTTGAGAAAACCTAGAGCACTCATATCGAACTCCCTCCGTCGCGCACAAAAGTACGCCTTGGTGAACAGTTTCAAGTCAACTGTAGCTCACATTTGAGGAATGGTCGGCGTGATTTCCGCAAGGGGTCAAATGGGGACTGTCCCGTATGCGCAAAAGGGACATCCCTTTTGCGCGTTACCCAGCGAGCTTGCAGACGAGCATCGCGGCGAACATGATCGTGAACACGAGGTTGCTCCACCCGCCGAAGAGAATGCACCGCGCCGGCTGCGGCACGCGCATCCACACGAGACCGAGAAACGACGTGACCAGCGGCGTGAGGACGACAAACCACGCGGGAAAGACCGTCTGCCCCAGCGCTATGGCAACGCCGAGCACAACAAAGCCCAGGTACATGGGCACGGTGGCAAACCGCATGACAAACATGATGTTGCCCGCGACCTCGTCATACAGTTCTTCTCGCCCCGCCTTGGCGATGACGGAGAGATAGACGTACTGAGCGTGATAGGCGCCGCCGCAGATGAGGGCAAAGGCGAGCAGCGCCGTGGCCAGCCAGACGAGCCAGTCCATCTCGCCGCGCGCCGTGAGCGCGAGCCCGGCAAAGCCGAGCACGTACAGGAACGCGGCGATCGGCCCAAGTACCCCTCCAAGCCGCGCGCGGCCGGCGGGCACGTCGCGCATGATGCGCATATACGGCCTGAGCGTCCCGTCCATGTCGTAGGCGCCGGGCGTGAAGTAGAGCAGCATGTCCCCGGCAAACATGAGAATCGAGCCCAGGAGTCCCAGGGCGAGAAGTACGAGTGTCAACGGCATGGCGCCTCCCATCCATCGTGGGCGTCAGATGGCCCCGGAGCCCTCTCGGCTCCGGGGCCTCAGCTTGAAGCCTTACGCCTCGACGAGGCTCCTTGCGGCAGCCTCGAGTGCGGCTACGGCGTCGTCGTCGGGGGCCTCGTTGGCGATGACGGTGCAGACCACGTTCACGCCTGCCCCCTCGGCGTCCGCCTGCCAGGTTTCCATCCACTCGCCGGTGCCCCAGCCGTAGCTGCCGAACAGCGCCACGGGCTTGTCGCCCAGCACGTCGCGGCACGCCTCCCAGACGGGCTCGAACTCGTCGGACTCAAGCTCCTCGGCACCCATGGCGGGGCAGCCAAAGGCAAACGCGTCATAGCTGGACACATCCTCCGCCGAGAAGTCCGCGACGGGCACGACGCGGGCCTCGGCCCCTGCTGCGGCGACGCCCGCTTCGAGCGCACGGGCCATCTCCTCGGTGTTGCCCGTTCCCGTCCAGTACACGATCGCGATGCTCTTGCTCATGGAAGTCTCCCTCCGTCGTGCGGGCTCAGCCGCCCCTGTTATGCCGTTGCCATCCGGAGAAGCCCTCGCAGGGGCGTTCCCTCGGAGTAGAGCCTCTTGATCCTGAGCTCCTCGCGCTCGAGCTCCTTGAAGCGCCGCAGCGCCTCGTCCACGTTCCCGTAGACCTTCCAGCGCCCGCACGCACGCGCTCCCTGGCCCCCGTCCGACATGAAGCCGTCGACGTCCTCGATGGGATAGCCGAGGACAAAGCCGATCTCGTGGGGAAAGGGGGTCCTGTCGTCGTAGTAGGCGCGCAGACGACGCCTGAGCTCTCCCATGAGCGCCCCGCTTCGAGAGGGGAGGTGATTCTTGTCGAGAAACTCGTGCGCCCCCGCGTCGGAGAGAAGACGCCGGACGCAGCGCGGGCGCCAGACAAGCAGCATCGCTCGCCCTTCTCGCCATCCCAGCAGGGAAACGCGCACGCCAAAGCGTAGGAGGTGCCACGCGTAGGTCCCGATGAGGGTCTTTACGTGGAGGCGGCGTATGGACGTAGGGTGAGCGGCATCGTCGGGCGGCATCCGGAAGCCAAAGACTGCGGCCGGCTTGCGTCCCGCGAGGACGATGCCCGCCTGACAGACGAGACAGCGCACGAACCTCGCCTCAAGACGCTCGTGAGGCGAGGCGTCGCTGGCGTCAACGGCAAGACAGATGTCCATCCCCTGACCCATACGCCTCCAATAGTTAGCCATTACTAACTCTGTTGAGCATAGAGTAAACCATAGCTAACATATTGTCCATGATCCATAAGGGGACTGTCCCCTTTTGGATCACAGCGTCCAGTCTGCGCTCTGGGTCTGCAGGCGGACCATGCGGGCGAAGAGGCCGCCCGCGGCGAGCAGCTCTTCCGGAGAGCCCTGCTCGGCCACGCGGCCGTCCTCGAGCACCACGATCTTGTCCGCGCTCATGACGGTGCGCATGCGGTGGGCGATCACGATGACGGTCTTGCCGGCGAGCAGGCGCGAGAGCGCCTCCTGGACCTGCGTCTCGTTCTCCACGTCCAGGCTCGCCGTTGCTTCGTCCAAAAGCACGACCGGCGCGTCCTTGAGCAGCGCGCGGGCGATGGAGATGCGCTGGCGCTCGCCGCCGGAAAGGCGCGTGCCGTTCTCGCCGATCATCGTGTCGTAGCCCTGCGGCAGGCGGCTCACGAACTCGTCGCAGTTTGCCGCACGTGCCGCGGCGAGCACCTCCTCGTCGGTGGCGCCGCGCCGGCCCAGGCGGATGTTGCCCATCACCGTGTCGTCAAAGAGCAGCACGTCCTGGAAGACCACGGAGAAGTCGCCGAGAAGGACCTCGGGGTCCACGGCTGCCACGTTCTCGCCGCCCACGGTGACGCGACCCGAGCCGGCGTCCCACAGGCGCGCCGCCAGACGGGCGCACGTAGACTTGCCGGAGCCGGACGGCCCCACGAGCGCCGTGACCTCGCCCTCGCGCGCCGTGAACGTCACGCCGTCCAGGACCTTCTCGCCGCCGTCGTAGGAGAAGGACACGTCCTCGAAGGTAACGTCGTGCCCGGCAGGCTCGTACGCCTCGCCGCCCTGCGCGAGGGGCTCCTCGTAGAAGCTCTTCATGCGCGCCGCGGCGGTCTTGGCCGAGAAGAGCTCGGCGATGAGCATGAGGCACTGGTCGAAGGGCGCGTAGATGCGGCTCACCACCAGAAGGAAGGCAAAGAGCGTCATGAACGTGCAGGAGCCCTCCAGGATGAGCGCCGCGCCCACGAGCACCGTGGTGGCAAGGCCCAGGCGCAGCACGATCTGGGCGCCGTTGACGGCGATGCCGCAGGCGATCTCCGAGCGGGCGGCCTGGCGCTCCGCGGCGTCGACGTCCGCATGAATGTGCTCGAGGTAGCGCTCCTCCTGGTTGGTCGCGCGCACCTCGCGCACGCACTCGAGTGCCTCCTGGATGTCCTCCGAGGTGGCAAGGCCGCGCATCCGCGTGGCCTCCATCATGGGCTGGAGCGCGCGCCGCGCGCCGAAGAGGATGGCGAGCCCCACCGGGCAGCTCCAGAGCGACGCGAGCGCGAGCCGCCAGTCAAAGGAGAACAGGCAGACGGCCGCCACGGCGAGCGTGATGTAGGCGCCGTAGAGCTCGGGCAGCACGTGGCTGTAGGCGTGCTCGGTGGTCTTGACGTCGGTCATGAGGGTCTCGGTGAGGTCGGCCAGGTCGCGACGTCCGAAGAAGCCTAGGGGCAGCTTGCGCAGGCGCTCGGCGAGGCCGATGCGCTGACGGCCGCTCTCCTTGTAGATGACGCCGTACTGGTAGTAGTAGGCCCAGTACTCCGTCACGAAGAGCGCGACGGCAAAGGCGACGAGGCCAGCTGCGTACGGGAGGAGGTTCGGCAGCGGCGCGCCCTCGGTGAGGTGCGCCACGAGCTCGCTCATGAGCAGGTAGAGGGCGCCCACGCCGCCAAAGACCACGAGGTTCGAGGCGGCGGTCCACACGGCGCCGAGCTTGACGTTGCGCATGCCCTCGTCGGTGAGGGCGTACTTCTCCTGAATGCTCATCTACTCCACCTCCGTGGCGCTCGTTATACGCCAGCTCACGGACTTCTCGTAGTCGGCCCACATGCGGGCGTAGAGGCCGCTCGCCGCCAGCAGCTCGTCATGCGTGCCCTGCTCGGCCACGCGCCCGGCGTCAAGCACCACGATCTTGTCGGCATTTCGCACCGTGGAGAGGCGGTGCGCGATCATGAGAACGGTGCGCGCCGAGCCGTCGCGCCCGCGGGCGAGGCGCTTGAAGGCGGCCTGGATCTTGACCTCGTTCTCCGGGTCGGCGAAGGCCGTCGCCTCGTCGAGCACTACGACGGGCGCGTCCTTGAGAATCGCGCGGGCGATCATGAGGCGCTGCACCTCGCCGCCGGAGAGGTGGGTGCCGCCCGTCCCCACGAGCGTGTCGGCGCCTTGGGGCAGCTTCTCCAGGATGTCCGCGCACTGGGCGGCCTCAAGCGCGGCGAGCGCCTCCTCGCGGGTGGCCTCGGGGCGCGCGGCGCGCACGTTCTCCAGGATCGTCTGGCGGAAGGGCCGGTTGGCCTGGAAGACAAAGGCAACGCGGTCCATGAGGTCGTGCGGGTCCATCTCGCGCACGTCCACGCCGCCGAGCGTCACGCGTCCGGCGTCCACGTCCCAGAAGCGAGGCACGAGGCTCGCCGCCGTGGTCTTGCCGCCGCCGGATGGGCCCACGAGCGCCACCGTCGCGCCGGCCGGCACCTCAAAGCTCACGTGGTCGAGCGCGGGAGCGTCCGCGCCTTCGTAGGTAAAGGTCACGTCCTCGAAGCGGATGGCGTTGCCCGCGGGCGTGCGCGGCGCGGCGGGAGCGGAGATCACGGGCGCAGCCAGCACCTCCTCGACGCGCGAGACGGCGTCCGCGGCGGACTGGAACGCCTCGGACATAAACATCACGCGGGTCATGGCGGTGGGGATCACGGCCGAGAAGATCGCGTAGAATGCGAAGTTGGCCAGGAAGCGCGCGAAGTCTCCCTCGCCGGGCGCCACGAGGATCGCCGCCGGCACGAGGAAGATCGCGACGCCGTTGATGATGGTGAGCGAGAGCGACTGCGGCGTCTGGCACCACTTGACGGCGTAGTCCTGTGCGAGCCGCGTGAACTCCTCGATGGCGTCGTGGAACGCGCGGAAGCTGTAGACCGTCTGCTGGAAGACCTTGACCACGGGAATGCCGCGCACGTACTCGGTGCCGGTCTTGTTCATCTTGACGAGCGACTCCATGTAGCGCGTCATGAAGTCCATACCGCGCCCGCCCATCATGTAGAACATGCAGCCGAGCGAGATGATCACCGCGACAAGGCACGCGAGGCCGAGCCGCCAGTCAAAGACGAAGAACAGCACCAGCATGCCGACGATCATGGCAATGCTGCCCGCGGTATCAGGGAGCTTATGGGCGAGAAGCCCCTCGGTCTCGGCGGCGCAGCCGTCCACGACGCGGCGAAGCGCGCCGCTCGCGTGTGTGTCGAAGTAGCCGAGACTCGCGTGCATGAGGTGGTCCGTGGTGCGCTTGCGCATGTTGGACGCACAGCGGAAGGCCGCGAGGTGCGTGCACATGAGGCCGGCGAAGTAGGTGAGGATGCTCGCGGCCGCGAGGCCGAACGCCCACCAGCCGTATGCGGCGATTCCGGTGGCCGCGCCCCAGTCGGGGGCCACGGCGATGAGGTCACGCGCCACGAGCCAGACGCAGACGTACGGGCCAAAGCTCACGAGCATAGAGACGGCCGAGAGCGCGCAGCCCAGGTACGTGAGGGCCTTGCGCGGACCGGCGAAGGCGAGCAGGCGGCTCACGGCGCCCTTGCCGCGGGCGTTGCTCGCCTTGTTTGCTTGAGAGTCAGACATCGAAGCCTCCTTGCCCTCGTGTCTTGATTGGCGTTCCGTCGCACCGTATCATTGGAGTCGTTACTTGTTAGCTTTGGTTAACTAACCTTGGACGATTCCTCAAGGGAGATGAACGAACCCTCAAGATGACGGGCATGGGAGACATTCCTCGCGAGCTCGTTGCGCTCTTCGAGCCGCAGGTCGAGCAGCTTGGCGTGCGTCTCGAGCGCCGGGGCGGCATCTGGGTGGGCGAGGCGCGAGGCTCCGTGGCGACAGGCTCGATGTGGCTCTGCGCGCCGGCGCCGCACTGCCTCGTGCTCTGTCACGATGTCACTCCGCTTGAGGACATGCCGCTCTTCGAGGGATCGCTCGGGCCGTATGCCTGCGCCTGCACGATGGGAGACGATGCGGTAGCGTGCTCGCGGGACTGCGGACTTCCGATCAGGTTCGTCGGCGCCGGGGGCGGCATGCGTCGTCCGCATGACGAAGTGGCCACGTTCGTTGAGCGCGGCCCCCGCTCGCTCTCGAGTCGCCTGCTCGCCGGCCACGTCTACCGCTCCCGCTCCGTCATCTTGCTGCCCGACTTCTTCGACGACCTGGATCGTAACTATCCGGGGGAGTTCGGTGGGCTCTTCTCGGCGTTTGACGGCTCCTGGGGTCCCGAGGCCAAGGGAGCGATTCGTCATGCGCTCGGCAACATACCCGCGAGTCCTCCGCTCGGCCCCGGTGGGTCGCTCGGGCTTCTCTCGACCGTCACCTCCCTCATGGCGTCTCTGGCGGCAGAGGGGGGAGGCGCCGGTCAAGACGAGGGAGCGCTGGTGAGCCATGCGAGGAGGCTCCTGTCGGCTGCCGTCGAGGAGGGCGGAGCGCCACCTTCTATCGACGCGCTCGCACGCAGGCTCTACGTGAGCCGGTCACGGCTCTGCGACGCGTTCAGGCGCGAGATGGGGCAGAGCGTGGGCTCATATGCGCGCCAGCTGAGGATGGAGCGCGCGTGCCGTCTCCTCGAGGACGGGAATCGTAGCGTCTCCGAGGTCGCCGTCCTTCTCGGCTACCCAAGCCCCTCGGCCTTCTGCCACGCCTTCTCCGACTTCACGGGAATGTCCCCACGCGCGTGGATGATTCAAAAGGGGACAGACCCCTTTTGAATCACTTACCCGAGCAGCGCCTCCGTGAGCCACGCGATCCCGTAGCCGATGAAGAATCCCACCGCCATCCCAAAGAGCGCCCAGCCGACGATGCGCACGACCTTCATCCAGCGGGGGATGAGGCGCTCGCGCCGACCGCGCTCGGTGTCGCGGTCCACCGGCTCGCCGTTCCAGAATGCCAGGACCTCCTGGTAGGTGACGAGGTCATGCTCCTTCTTGATGCGATCGGCCCATCGCGCCGCAAACAGGGCGATGCCCCAGAGTACGATCACAAGCGCCAGGGTGGGCAGCGTCTGCAGGATCGAGAGGTCCCACACGGTCATCTGACATACCCACCAGACCAGGGCCAGCACCATCAGCGCGATGAATCCCAGCATGACGCCGCCTAGGCGCCTGAGCAGCTGCACGTCCTTCTCGATTGTCTCCTTCATGGTGTCCACGTCTCCTCTCACGAGCTCGTCGATGGTCGTGCCAAAGACCTGCGAGAGGAGCAGCAGGCTCTGGACGTCGGGGTAGGTCTTGTCGTTCTCCCAGGACGAGACAGTTCGTTGACCGTACTGTCTAAATTGCTTCCGAAACCTGCAGGTCAGAGGTACCGTCAACAAGCTGAAGCCGAGGGCCCTCCTGCTGCTGGTACGAATCTGGTACGAATCGTTCGCCGGTTTGTACCGCACCTCTGAGAACCTCGTAGGAGCGTCGCGAGGGACGAGAGTGACGCACCCTGCAGATCTTTCCCGCGGGCGCTTTCTCTGCTTGGCGCGTCATGAATTCCTCCTCGGCCCCGACGCTCAGGAAGGCGTCCTCGACGACGTCGGCAGCCTCGCGCTTCTGGTCCATGTTGACGTGGGTGTAGATGTCCATCGTGATCTGCGAGTTGGCGTGCCCGGCGAGCTCCTGCATGACCTTGGGGTGAACCCCCTGCTCGGCGAGCATCGAGAGATACGAGTGGCGCAGCTCGTGGAGGCACCAGCCATCGAGGCCGAATGCCGCGCGGTCGCGCTTCCACCACTTGCCGAGCGTGTCGGGGTTGGTTCGCTGAGCGTAGAAGTCGAGGACGACGGGCGTGTCCTCGTCTTGCTCCGCGTAGCCGGTCCGGTGGTGCCGGTTAACGTAGTTCCTGGTCTTGAAGTACTCCCTCTGGGCTGCCTTCCGGCGTAGCAGCGCCTCGCAGACGAACTCGGGCATGGGAAGGCGCCTCGTCCCGGCGCGCGTCTTGGTCTCCTTGAGGTTGCGGAAGCAGTCGAAGCTGTGGCTCACGGTGAGGACGCGGTTGTCGAAGTCGACGTCGCGCCAGGACAGCGCGCAGATCTCGCCTCGCCTGAGGCCCATGGTGATGGCGAGGAAGTACGCGATGTCGCACGAGGTCTCGACCTCCAGCTGGTCGATGAGGGAGCGCATGCGCGCGGAGGTGAGGGCCCGCCGCTCCTTGGTGTCGTTCGCCGGGGTCGCCACCCTGTCGAGGGGGTTCCTGACGATGACCTCCTCGTTCACCAGGTGCTTGAAGAACAGGTTCAGCATCTTGTGAAGGCGGTTGAGGTAGGCGCCGCTGGACGGCTTCCCGGAGAGCGTGTCGCCCTGGCGCATGGCGAGGTACATGTCCTCTATCATCTCCGGGGTGATGCTCGCCACGTCCGCCTTCCCGATGTGGCGCGAGATCGCCTTGAACTGGACGCGGTAGCGCTTGTTGGTGTTCTGGGTAAACTCCCCGGACTGCTCGCGCCTGTCCATGAAGTCGGCGGCGCACTCCTCGAAGGTGGTGCCGGTGCGCCTCCAGACCTTGTCGTTCTCGATCTCCTCGATGAAGTCGCGCAGGGCCTTCTTGGCCTGGGTGTAGTTCATGTCGCTCACGCGGCGCGTGCGGGTCCTGTACTTGCCCGTGCGTGGGTCGAGGCCCACGGGGACGCGGAGCTGCCACTTGCGGCACTTGGACTTGGGCTTGTCCTTCTCGAGCTGGACGATGGTGCCCTCTCCGGTTACCTTGGCCATGGCTCACGCCCCCTTCCTGCGGACGGGGCGGCCCTCCGCGATCCAGCGGCGGACGCGGGCCGCGATGTCGCTGTAGAAGAGCTCCTGGCTCGCGTCGAGCGCCCTCTTGTCCTCGGCGCGGGCCGGCTCCTCCGGCCTCCTGTCGCGGCTCTCGCTCTCGGCAACCATGCGATCACCTCCTTCCCTGGGGACGGGGGCCGTCGGCCTCGGACTGCTCCACGAAGTCGAGGTAGCTGTCCACGAGAGCGCGGCCGGCGCCGGAGAGTGCGTCGTATCGGGACTGGACGGGGTGCTCGTCGGGGGCGTCGATGTCCTCGCGGCCGACGACGAGGTCGATGGAGCAGCCGAGGCGGTCGGCGATGGCCCACGCCGCCGAGAGCGGCACGGCCATGCCCGGGCCCTCGGGCTGGCGCTCGTAGCGCGAGTAGGTTGACGCGGGGATGCCGAGCTCCGCGGCGAAGTCCCTGGCGCTGCGGTAGCCCGCCTCGCGGCGGAGGCGCTGCAGCGTCCTCTTCCCGCAGGTGGGATGGGTCGTTTTGGATAGCATTGCGCCTGATGACATATAATGTCACCGTCCTTTCCGGGTGCACTGGACTGGGCACGGGCCCGGGGAAGTCGCTACCTTCCCCGGGCCCACTTCGTTCCTCTCCCCAGGGGCGTCACCTCCCCTCGCGGCCGTCGAACTCGAGGTCGGCGTAGGGCCCGAGGAAGCGCTCGGGGACGCCGAAGGACGAGCCCCCGCCGCGCTCCCATATCCCGTGGAGGCGGTCATAGGCCGCCATGACGTTGTCGACCGCCTCCTCGGCTGCCTCCCCCTCTAGCCTCGCGGCGGCGCGGCCCGCCACGAACTCCTTGAACGCAGACCTGAGCTCGTCCGCTGTGCCGAGCGCGAGCAGGTCCTCGAGCCCGTCGCTCCTCTGGAGCTCCTCGAGGAAGATGCGCTCGTAGCGCCACGCCGCCGCCTCGTATCGGCGCTCCTGCTCCTCGTGCATGCGGAGGCCCTCGTCCATGTCCCTCTCGGCGAGGAACGAGAGGAACTCCTCGAGCGCCGACTTGGAGCGCGGGCTGAGCCGGTCGTAGCTCTTCTGGACGTCGCCTCGCAGCGAGCGGACGTCCACCTCCTCGCGGCCGACGATGACGTCGATGGGCACGCGGAACCAGTCCGCGAGCTTCCGCGCCGCGCCCATGGGGATCTTGTCGGGGCTGCTCTCGTAGCGCGCGTAGGTGGACGGCGGGATCTTCACGACCTTCGCGAACTCCGCCGACTTCTTGAACCCCGCCGCCTTCCTGAGCTCCAGAAGAGCGCTCGCCATCTGCCATACCTCCCGAGTTGTGTGCGTTCTGTGGCGGTGCGTTGCCCCACCTGACTGGAAGGGCGCAACACTATGCAACAGAAGATAGCACTCAGCGACAAATCGAACAACCGAACAACACCATTCTACACCAAATAGAGCTAACAGTCTCAATGAATGAGAAATGCTGTGATATTCTACGGCTGCGAGGGGAGGCGGCGGCCCACCACGTGGCACCGCCGCGCCGCGCGCCAGGTCCAGGGCCAACCGAGGAGACAGAGGGGAAGGCGAGAGAAGCGATGAAGGCGAGGTTCGAGGACGTGCCGCTGTTCATGACGCCGAACGAGCTCGCGCAGGTGACGGGCGAGCACGTGGGGTCGATCAGGAGGGGCATCATCGAGGGCAGGATCCCGGCCGACAAGGTGAACGGGCGCTGGCGCATCTGCCGCGACGTGGTGTTCCCGAACGCGAGCAGGGGGACGTCGTATGACGGCGGGAAGAGGGAGTAGGCGCGCCGCCCCGCGAGAGCGGGCGGGCGCGGTTGCCGCCGCGCCCGCCCAGTGCGAATCCCTGGCCGGAATCGCGGGGCACAGTGTAGCGCACGCGCGCGGAGTTTCCGAGGGGGTGCGCTCCCATGGCTGACCTGAGGGGCGTGCCGGTGGAGCTGCGCCGCGAGCCGCGCTGGGTGTGCTGGCGGCGCGAGGAGCGGAACGGCAGGGCGACGAAGCTGCCCGTGGACGCCCATACCGGACGCATGGCCAAGAGCACCGACCCGGCGACCTGGGCGACCTTCGAGGAGGCGGTGGCGGCCGTGGGCCGCTGGCGCTGCGACGGCGTGGGGTTCGTCTTCGGGCCGGACCGCGCCTTCACGGGGCTCGACCTCGACCACGTGATCGAGGGCGGGGTTTTGGATGCCGCGTACCGCTGGGTGGTCGAGGAGGCAGGCACCTACACGGAGGTCTCGCCCTCCGGCGACGGGCTGCACCTGATCTTCAGGGGCGCGAAGCCCGACTGGGCTCAGCGCTCGAGGAAGGGACAGCTCGGCGGGCGCGTGGTGGAGATGTACGACCACGACCGCTACTTCACGGTGACGGGGGACGTGTTCGAGGGTCGCGGGACGCTGGGCTCCAACCCCGAGGTCGTCGAGAAGGCATACCGGACGTGGATCGAGCCGGAGCGGGCCGCCGCGCAGCCGACGCTCTCGGAGGCGCCCGCGGCCGGCGCGGACATGGACGACGGGGCGCTGCTCGAGCGCATGTACGCCTCCCGCAGCGGCGACGCGATCTGCGCCCTCATGGCCGGCGACTGCTCGGCGCAGGGCGGCGACCGATCGGCGGCGGACATGGCGCTGTGCTCGCACCTCGCGTTCTGGTGCGCGGGCGACGCCGCCCGCATGGACCGGATCTTCCGGCGCTCCGGCCTCATGCGCGACAAGTGGGACAGCCGCCGGGGCGGCACCACCTACGGGGCGCAGACGATCGAGAGGGCCATAGAGGGCTGCACGGAGTTCTACCGGCCGAGGGAGCGGCGGGCAGGCCGTCCTTCTCGCCAGGCACGCCCTTCTCGTGCTAAGGATAAGAACGTATGTTCGACTGTTGCGCCGGACACGGACGGAGGGGGCTCCCCCGACGAGGAGGCGCCGGACTTCGAGACGGCGCCGTCTGTGGAGGGGTGGTTCGTCGACGCTCGCGGGCGGCTGTGGGTGCGCGGACGCGACGGGGAGCTTTCGCGCTCGGTGACCTCGACGGCGCCCTGGGTGGCGGCCGACCTCGTGGACGTGGACACCGGCGACGTGCGCGCCCTCGTGCGCGTGACGGTCCCCGGCGGCGTGCGCGAGCGGGCGCTCGACCGCGAGGTGCTGCTCAA
>CALUJM010000018.1 GCA_944320975.1 uncultured Atopobiaceae bacterium
CGGCACCCCGCGGGACGTTCTCGCGGGTGTGCTATGTCAGCATGGGATTATAGGCGCCGGGAGCCGCGAGGGCGGCGGCATCACCACTGTGCAAAAGAGCATTGTAATGCATATTGCTTTCCCGCTCGACCTCACCATCCGAGAATACGTTTCCAATATGCCGAGCAATGACAGGCTGCGTGCGACCAAACAGCTCCGCCATCTGTGCCTGAGACAGCCATACGGTGTCATCTTCCAGACTGACGGGGAGACGCACCTCCGCATCAGACGACTCGAAGAGCACGATCTCGCCCGCGGTCATACCTTGATGAGAGTATACCACGATACAAACGTGTGTTCTAGTATGTTTCTAAAAAACAGGGGGTCAAATCGACCCCCCGAATTCCTAGCTGGGCAAACGCCCTCTTACGCGCGCTCGGCGATCTCCTTGACCAGGCGCTCGGTCTTATCCCAGCCCAGGCACGCATCCGTGATCGACTGGCCGTAGGTGGAGCCGGTCACCGGCTGGTTGCCGTCCACGAGGTAGGACTCGACCATGAAGCCGCGCACCAGACGGCGGATCGTGTCCGAGCGGCTCATCGAGTCGAGCACCTCGTGGCAGATGCGGATCTGCTGGAACGGGCGCTTGCCGGAGTTGTCGTGGTTGCAGTCGATGACGGCCGCGGGGTTCTCGAAGCTGGCCGCCGTGTACTTCTCGGCCAGGCGCTCGAGGTACTCGTAGTGGTAGTTGGGGTAGTTGATCCCATCGAGGCCCACGTAGCCGCGAAGCACGGCATGCGCGAGCGGGTTGCCCGTGGTCGAGACCTCCCAGTTGCGGAAGATGAAGGTCTGCGGCTGCTGGGCAGCGTAGATTGAGTTGAGCATGACGTCGGTGGAGCCGCCCGTGGGGTTCTTCATGCCGACGGGCATGGGGACGCCGGATGCGACCAGGCGGTGCTCCTGGTTCTCGACGGAGCGCGCGCCCACCGCGATGTAGGCCAGAAGGTCGATGAGGTACTGGTAGTTGGTGGGGTAGAGCATCTCGTCGGCGGTGAACATGCCCGTCTCCTCCACCACGTGCAGGTGCATGCGGCGGATGGCCTTGACGCCCTCGAGCAGGTCGTCGGCAGCCTCGGGGTTGGGGTTGTGCAGCAGGCCCTTGTAGCCGGTGCCCTTGGTGCGCGGCTTGTTGGTATAGACGCGCGGGATCACGAGCAGGCGGTCCTTGACGGTCTCGGCGAGCTTTGCCAGGCGCACGGCGTAGTCCAGCACAGAGTCCTCGCGGTCCGCGGAGCACGGGCCGATGATGAGCAGCAGGCGATCGTCGCGACCGGAGAGCACGTCGGCGACGCTCCTGTCAAAGTCGGCCTTGCGGGCCGTCATCTCGGCAGAGAGGGGCATCTCGGCGCGGATGTCCTTGGGGATGGGCAGGAGACGCTTGAACTTCATCGACATGGGTACCTCCGGGCGTGTGGAACGTGCCCGTATAGTATCGCGCGCGTGCCGCCCAAATCACAACGCCGAAAACCGATGTTCAAATTCGCGACGACAGCCGCGCCGACGAATCACGCGTAGCCGAGGTCGCGCATCTGGCGGCGGAAGTCCTCCTCGAAGTCCTGCCGCGCGCCCCAGTTGAAGTTGAGCAGGCCGTCTCCCGCGCCCGACGCCACGGCCTCCACGCGCGAGGACTCGGCGTCGCCCGAGACCATGACCGTGAGGCTCGCAAAGCTCCCGATGCGCATGAAGTACTTCTCCGCAACGATCACGCGCACGGAGCAGTCTTCCCACGTGCGACCCATCTCGCCCGCCTGCTCCACGGTCGTGCCCAGGCGTCCTATGGCCTGCGACACCATGCTCGCCGCCGCGGAGACGCCGATCTTGGCGCTCATGCTGATCACGGGCCCTCCCCTCCTCGGCAAACGGAGACAACCTCAGTCTGGCATACGGCTAAGATGGTGGCGACGCAGATGACGGCGCGTCGGCGAGCGGCGCCGACGCGCACGCGAAGGAGGACCCATGCCCTGCACCACTATTCTCGTCGGCAAGAAGGCCAGCTACGACGGCTCCACGATCGTCGCGCGCAACGAGGACTCGTCCAACGGCGAGTTCTGCCCCAAGCGCTTCGTCGCACGCGAGGCACCGGCCGCCGGCACCGTCTACAAGTGCGTAATCTCGCACCTGGAGATCGAGCTCACCGAGCCCGGAATGCGCTATACCGCCCTTCCCAACGCCGACCTCAAGGAGGGCCTCTGGGAGGAGGCGGGCTTCAACGAGCGCAACGTCGGGATGAGCGCCACGGAGACCATCACCTCCAACGAGCGCGTGCTCGCCGCAGACCCGCTCGTGCGCTACGACGCCGCCTCGGGCACGCCCGGCGGCATCGGCGAGGAGGACATGGTCACGCTCGTGCTCCCCTACGCAACGAGCGCCCGCGACGGCGTCATGCGCCTGGGTGCGCTGCTCGAGCGCTACGGGACCTACGAGATGAACGGCATCGCCTTCTCGGACGCCGACGAGATCTGGTGGCTCGAGACCGTGGGCGGTCACCACTGGATCGCCCGCCGCGTGCCCGACGACTCCTACGTCACCATGCCCAACCAGCTCGGCATCGACGACTTCGACCTCGACGACGCCTTCGGCGCTCAGGAGGAGAGCCTCTGCTCCGCCGACCTGCGCGAGTGGATGGCCGAGAACCACCTCGACCTCACCATCGGCATGCGCGGGGCGCACTTCAACCCGCGCGAGGCCTTCGGCAGCCACTCGGACTCCGACCACGTCTACAACACGCCGCGCGCCTGGGCCATGCAGCGCTTCCTCAACCCGCACGCCGGCCCCTGGGACACCGCCGCCCCCGCCGATGACTTTGGCCCCGAGAGCGACTTCCTGCCGTGGTGCCGCGAGCCCGAGCGCAAGATCACAATCGAAGACGTCAAGTACGTGCTTTCCCTCCACTACCAGGGCACCCCGTACGACCCCTACGGCAACGCGGGCACCGAGGCCACGCGCGGGCGCTATCGCCCGATCGGCATCAACCGCAACAGCCAGCTCGCGGTGCTGCAGCTGCGCCCCTACGTGCCGGCGGAGCGGGCGGCGCTGCAGTGGGTCGCGTACGGCTCCAACGCCTTCAACGCGCTCGTGCCGCTCTACGCGAACGTGAGAGAGACGCCCGCCTACTTCGAGGACACGACCACACGCGTGACGAGCGAGAACTTCTACTGGGCAAACCGCCTCGTGGGCGCGCTCGCCGACGCAGCCTACGGCGCGTGCCTGCCGCATGTGGAGCGCTACCAGGAGTCGCTCACGTCCCGCTGCGCCGCGATGGTGCGCGCATGCGACGCCGAGGGAGGCGACCTCGCGGCCTGCAACGCCGCAATCGCCGACGAGTGCCGCCGTCAGACCGAGGACCTTCTCGATAAGGTGCTCTACGAGGCCAGCATGCACATGAGAAACGGCTTCTCCCGCAGCGACAACTAGCGGGCGAGAAGAACGCGCAGCCGGCACCCGAGCGCCTCCGCCGGCCACCTGCCAAACACCGAGTAAGAGAAATCTGCGAGAACGCCCCCTTTTGGCGCCGTTTTTTGCAGATTTCTCTTACTCGGTGACGTCGCTTGCACGCAAGGCGCTATGCCAGACCGAGCTGAAGCAGGTACGCCACGACGACCGCCTGCAGCACCAGCATCATCGGCAGCCCCGCGGCGAAGGCGGTCGTGCGGATCTTATGCCGCGCCACAAGCATTGCCAGCAGGCCGCCCGGCGCTCCTCCCGCGAGTGCGAGCAGCAGAAGCACGATCTCCGGAACGCGCGGGACGTCGTGCCCGCGACCGTTCCAGAGGACGATCAGCTTGTCGGCCACAAAGGCCATAAACGTCACACCGCTCGCCGCGCCCAGACAGGCGAGAAGAACCGTGTGATCCCGGCCAAGCGCCGCCCTGAGCGCCGTCGAGTCGAGCGGCGCCACGTAGAGCGCCACGAGCACAAGCACCCAGCCGAGAAGCGCTATCAGCGAGAAGATGTGCCACGCGGAGTTCTTCTTGTTAGTGTGACGGTCGAGCAGAAGAAATGCGAGCGTGCCGCCAGCCGCGCCGCCGGCGAACATGAGCAGCGTCAGCGCCACACGAGAAAGGGCCTCGTCGGTGCCGCGACGGGCGCACAGCCACCGGTCAAGCGCCAGCAGGGCAAAGGTTGCCGCATTGATCACAGCGAGATAGAGGGCGAGAGGCTCGGGCCAAGGCGCGACGTCGGGCACGACGTCACCTACTCAGCATCCGGCACGAGCGGCGTCACGCGGTCGTCAGGGCCCACTTCGCGGATGACGCGGCACGGGACGCCCGCCGCGAGCACGCCGGCGGGCACGTCGCGCGTGACCACGCTGCCGGCGCCGATGACGGTCCCGTCGCCGATGGTCACGCCTCCGCACACGGTGACGTTGGCGCCCAGCCACACGTTGTCGCCGATGGTGATGGGTGCCGAGGTCTGGATGCCCTCCGCGCGCTGGGCCGGGTCCACCGCATGCCCCGCGCAGCCCAGCACGCAGCCCGGAGCGATGAACGTGCCCTCGCCGATGCGGATGGGCGAGGTGTCGAGAAAAACGCAGTTGTAGTTCACGAGCGCGAACCCGCGGAAGTGGATGTTGAAGCCGTAGTCGCATCGGAAGACGGGCTTGACCGTCGCGCGCGGGTGCCAGGTCCCGAAGAGCTCGGACAGGATCGCCGCCCTGTCCTCGGCGTCTGCCGGGTCGAGCTGGTTGAAGCGCCAGCAGAGTCCCTGGGCCCGTGCCTGCAGGTGGCTGGGCATGTCGAGATAGCTCACGGCATAGGGCACGTCCGAGCGCATAAGGTCAAGAGAGGTCATGGGGGTTCCGTTCGCTCGCGGAGGTTTCAGGCATCCCCAGTGTAGCAACATCGGTGCAGCGGGCGCAGCCGCCCCCGAGACGAAGCATTGTCTCTTGTCCATTCCTGTGTTTGATAGCGCCACGATTAATGAATTATTCAGTAGTAATTACTGAGAAATGAGCCATAATGGTACGCAACGAAACATTTGAATGGGATCAGAGAAGAAACGATGTGAACCTCAGGAAGCACGGGGTGTCTTTTTCTGAGGCGTGCCGGATTTGGGATGATCCGCTGTACTATCGAGTAAAAGTGGCGGCGGAACCCGAGGACCACTGGCTCGTTGTCGGACGCGTATCGAGATCGCGGTATCTCTCTGCAATCATCACTTATCGCGGCACCCAAGAAGAGCGCGTCAGAATAATCTCTGCACGGGCATCGACTAAGGCGGAAATGAGACGATACCATGGCTGACAAGGCAACCTCCGACCAGATTGACGCGCTCTTCGACAGCGGAGAGGACGTCCTCCCCTTCGCCGACGAAGCAACCTTCGAACGGCCCCGGCTTGTCCAACGCCGTGTAAGCGTGGACATGACCGTGCCCATGATCACTCGGCTTGATGGGTACGCCGAGCAATACGGCGTGACGCGACAGTCTCTCATTAAAGTCTGGATTGCAGAGCGCCTTAACAAGGAGGACGACCGTCAGTCGCGCCCCATAGCCGCAGAAGAGAGGCAACGTCCCTCCGTATCGTAGCTCCGCGGAGCCATAGGGCATGCCGACATGAGTTCACCGCGCCCTGCATCGTGCTGTGACGTCGGCACGTAGCCCACCGTCTACACTGATGCCATCAGCACCGCGACAACACGGCCGGCAGCATGTCGGCCGTGTTGAACGTTCGCTCGCGAATGAGATTGGCCCCATGAAGAAGATGGGGATCGAACCCACCATGGAGAAGTTCGCCTGAGCCGCTCCGGCCATAAGAGGCTGCAGCACCCGGGCGAGCGGAATGATCGTGCCATGGGGCGCGGCCACGGGAAGGGCCGAGGAGAGGCAGCCACGTCGACATAGAGTCACAACCTCTGAGCTGCGCTTTGTTCCGCACGGTGCGCTTCGGTAACGCTTGATCACCGTCTCGGGCGCGCCTCGGGGGCGCTCGCCGCGTTCACGCCCCAAACCCCGCCGCCCGCCGAGTCCCCTCAGCCCGGCAGCCGCCGCCCGCCCCTCCCCACCTGCCCGCGCAGCTGCGGTGCACATAAGAGGCAGACGCGTGCAAGCGACCCCGTGATACCCTCCCCTTCCACCTGCCGACCCGAGAAGCCGACCGACCCTCGCAGCACAAACGACCCCGAACGCACCGCCCGGCCTGGCAGGCCCGACACAAGCGGATCAGCGGACACGCGACCGAAAGGAGGACGAGTCCGTCACGCAGGCGCGCGCGGACCCGCCGCGCGCACGAGGGAAGGAAGGCACATGAGGGACAAGGAAAGAAGATACGGGCCAGCCCGCCTGGTCGATCGCATGGCGCAGTGGTGCGGGACTATGCTCGCCGCGCTGGGGGCGCGCATGGGGTCGCGTCGCGCCAAGGCCGCACTGGCGGCGCTTGCGCTCGTGCTGAGCAACCTGCTCGGAGCGCTCACGCCCGTCGCGGCGTACGCGGCGCTCAACTTCGAGCCCATCACGCTCGAGGCCGTCCCCGAGAGCGAGATGGAGGACGGGGCCTACAGCTGGTCCATCAACTTCACCGGCTGGGACGAGTCGAGCGCCGTGGGGTTCCGGCGCGTCGAGCACCCGGAGGGCTTCATCGCCCCGACCAACGGCATGCGAGACTACGCGCGGACCGCGGCGGGATGGGCGGCAGAAATCGGCCCGGACACGCCCAAGGGATCGTTCTCGGTCAGGGCGACGGGCGGACAGTACGGCAGCACGCCCATCGACGCCATCATCACCTTGAGCGACTGGACCTACGAGGAGCCGCGCGGCGGCTGGGGCACGATAATCGACCGGGGCTCCTGGCCCGAGTTCACCACCGGCGTCTTCATGTTCGACGGTCTCTCGCAGACCTACCTGCCGGACAAGCCCGCGTCCGTCACGGGCGTCGAGAGCCTCAACTTCTACACCATCGGCCTCACCGACCTGGTGGTCGACGTCGAGTTCGTGCGCGCGGGGACCAACACGCCCGTCGAAATGCGCGGGCACCTCACTACCACCGACCTCGACGTGTGGCAGTCCTTCTCGTTTGGCGGAGCGGTCAACCGCGGGCGCATCGCCCAGGGCAACCCCGTGCTCAAACTCAGCTCGGACGGCAGGATGGTGGTGAGCGGCAGCTCCAACCTTTCCGTGACAGACCCCGTCGACTACAAGAACGGCCTGGTGGAGGCCTACTTCGACACGTCCGGAGGCAAGAAGCTCAAGTTCTACTTCGGCACGTCGTGGGCAGTCCCCGACGGCACCACCAAAAAGACCTTCGAGTCCGTCTTCTGGCTCACGCCGGAGTACCTCACCGTCCCGCCCGCCGACGTCGACGGCGGCACCACGGTGACCAAGAGCGCCGACAAGACCGGCGAGAACCGCATCACGGTGGGTGACGAGGTCGAGTACGTCGTCGACTATCAGGCCCACGAGCAGGGCGAGAACTGCCGCTGGGGCTACCGCTACACGGCCCTTCAGATCGTCGACGAGCTTCCCGCCGAGATGCGCTACGTTGAGGGCTCCGCGCGGCTCCTCGACAGGTCGGGCGCGGACGTCACCGCACAGGCGGGCGCCGTCGTGACCGACTCCGATGCCAACACCGTGAGCTTCGAGTTCTCCGAGGGCTACCTCGGGCAGATGCCCATGGAGGGCGAGCACTACCGCCTCACGTTCAAGGCCGCCCTTGCCGAGTATCCCGCGAACGGCGACCTCTTCGTCATCAACAGCTCCTACGCGCTGGTCAACGACGCGGACGAGAACCGCTCCAACGAGGTCCGCACCGAGCTCGTGCCCGTCGACCTCGCCATCGACAAGACCGCCGACACCTATGAGTACCAGGTCGGCGACGTCGTGAGCTTCCGCGTGGCGTGCCGCACCGACGCCGAGCAGGGCTCCGCCCGCGACGTCGTCATCTCCGACGCCCTGCCCGAGCAGCTCGAGCTCCTGCCCGAGACCCTCGCCGCTTCCGGCCCCGAGGGCCTTCCGGCGCCCATGGCCTCCGGCAACGGCTGGGAGCTCTCCCTCGGCGCCCTCGCCGGCGGCGAGGAGGTCGTGGTGACCTACCAGGCCCGCGCGCTCGAGGCGGGCAACGGCCAGGAGCTCGTCAACCTCGCAACGGCACGCGCCACAGGCGCCTCCGAGGTCAGCGACCCCGCCGAGGTCTGGCCCAACACCGCGCGGCTCGAGGTCGAGAAGGACGTCGACCGCTTCGAGGGCCACGTCGGCGCGAGCGATGCCGAACCCGGCTCCTTCGAGTACGTCGTGCGCGTCCGCAACGCGCAGCCGGGCACCGTCGCCAACGACGTCACGGTCTCCGACATCTCCCTGCCCGAGGGCATGGCCCTGGGCCGCAACGAGGACGGCACCCCCATGATCGTTGCCGTTCGCGAGAACGGGACCGACCTGCCGCTCTCCTGGACGGAGGGCGCCGCCACGGGCACGCTCTCGGAGATCGCCTATCGAGTAGCCGGCGACGACCATACGCCCGGAGAGACCGAGGCCGTCACCCCCACGTGGAGCATCGCCCCGTCGGGGACCGGCTGGCAGATGACGATCGACCGCCTGGCCTCCGAGCATGAAATCGAGGTCGTATACCGCGCCGTTCCCACCGACGAGGTCGTCGGCTGGGAGGTCGAGAACCGCGCCGAGGCGACCGCGACCAATTCGGCTCCGGCTGAGGACGACGAGTGCGTATGGGTGAACCAGCCGCGCCTCGAGGTCGAGAAGACGGCGTCCGCCGAGGAGTTCGTCGTCGGCGACGAGATCGCCTACCAGGTCCGCGTCACCAACGCCGCACCCGGCACGCTGGGAAGAAACGTTGCGGTCTCCGACCTCGCGAGCACCGAGGGCGTGGAGCTGCTGCGCGACTCCGTACGCGTGCTCGACAGCGAAGGTCAGGACGTGACCGAGGGCTGCGAGATCGTCTTCGAGGAGGCGGACGGAGACGCTGTGCCTGAGCAGGGTCAGGGCGGCGAGAAGGACGAGGGCTCCGAGCCCGATCCCGAGCAGGGCGAGCCCGAGGGCGAGAAGGACTCCGAGCAGGGCGACCCCGACGCCGGCGAGCGCGCCGAGGGCGACATCCCGGACGGCGGGGGCGCCGAGGACGGCGGCGATGACGAAGGCGGGGCCGAGCCCGACGGCGGGCAGGCGGCGTGCTCCTTCGTCCTGCACACCAACCGAGACCTGGTCAGCGGAACCGGCGAGCGCCCGGTCTGGAGCGGCGGCGCCCGGTCGAGCGTCGCCGGCGAGAACCCGCTCGGCGCGAGTCCCGAGAGCCCGCGAGAGGGGTCGCTCTCCTGCGAGACCTCGCTGACCGTCGAGTACCGCGTCAAGATCACCGATGCCGAGCTCGCCGGCAAGACCGTCGAGAACACCGCGCGCGCCGAGACGGACGAGCCCGGAACCGAGACCACCGACGACAGCACCGTGAACGTCGGCGCCTCCGCCGAGGGCCTCCATCTCGACAAGTCCGTCGACCGCGACGTCGTCCCCGTGGGAGAGTGGGCAACCTACACGGTCACCGCCGCTGCCGCCGACTCCCCCGCCACCGGCGTGGTCATCAAAGACGCCGGCCTGCCCGAGGCCATGCCCATCGACCCCGAGAGCGTGACGCTGCAGCTCAACGGAGAGAACGTCGACCGAAAGGCCGTGACGGCCGATGGCAACTCCCTCGTCGTGGAGGTCGGTAGGCTCATGCCCGGCGACGTCGCCCGCGTCTCCTACCGCGCGCAGGCGCGCGACGAGGCCCTCATGGGCACCTCCGTCGTGAACACGGCCACCCTCACCGCAGACGGGCTCGACGACCCGCTGAGCGACGACGCGCGCGTGAGCGTGCCCGCACCCGAACCCGAGCCGCTCGAGAAGGACGAGACGACCCTCGAGAAGACGGCCGATAAGAACGAGGTCGCCGTGGGCGAGACGGTCTCCTACGTCGTGCGCGCCGTCGCGGGGGCAGACCTCGCCGACGCGCGGCTCTCCGACTCCGGCCTGCCCGAGGGCGCCGGCGTGGACGAGTCGAGCGTGCGCGTGAGCGTGAACGGCGAGGAGCGCGACGGCCTCGTCCCCGTGATGGACGGGACGGGCTTCTCGCTCGAGCTCGGCGCGCTCGCCGCGGGCGATGTCGTCGAGGTCTCCTACCAGGCGACCGTCGAGGACGAGGCGCTCGCCGGGGAGACGCTGGTCAACATGGCGCTTCTCGAGTCGCCCGACCTGCCCGAGCCGATCGACGCCACGCAGACCGTCGACGTGACCGAGCCCGACGACCCCGAGCCGGAACCGGAGCCCGAGCCGGAACCGAGCGAACCCGCAGATCCGCCCGCAGAGACGACCGGCCCCTTCCCCAACACGGGGCAGAGCGCCGCCGCGGTGCTGCTGATCGTCTTCGGCCTGGGCGTCGCCCTGGTCGCCGCGGTCATCCGCGTCCGCGAGGCGCACAGGGGACGCGCCGAGCGCTAGCCCGGCAGCGCCGACAAGAGCGCGGGGCCCCGGCCGCTTCCGGCCGGGGCCCCGAGAGAGGAGGCTAAGATGAGGCTCGCACGCGCGGTGAGCGTCTTTCTCGTCACCGTGGGGCTTTCCACCGCCGCACTCGGCACGGCTGCGGTGGCGCGGGACGGGACCGTCGCCGAGAGCTACCGCGAGCTCGCCCGCCAGGTCGCGCCCGCGAGGGAGGACGCCGCAGGTGAAGGGAACGGAGGGCCCGTGCGGGAGGAAGGCGTCGACTGGGAGGTCCTTCTCGCCCAGAACCCGAGCGCCGTCGCCTGGCTGCACGTCGCCGAAGCACGGTGGACGTCCCCGTGCTCTCGTCGACGGAAGACGATCCCGAGGAGTGGCTCTACACGGACCTCTGGGGCAACCCGTCCGAAACGGGGACGCCCTATCTCGACCATCGGTGCCGGGCCGACGGCGATCTGATGGTCGTCTACGGGCACAGGACCGCCTACGAGAGCTACCTCTTTCACGACGTCTCGCCGCTCTGGGAGCAGGAGGCGCTCGACGCCGCGGGCGAGGCGACGTGGGAGACGCGCTCGTCGGGCGAGGCGACGTTCCGGCCGCTCTGCGCCGCGAGCGTGCGGATGGACGACGCGCGCTGGCAGCCTTTCTCCGCGAAGGACCCCGAGGGGCTGCGGGAGTGGCTCGCGTGGGCCTGCGAGGAGGCGGACGCCGTGAGATCGGACGCGGAGCCGCTCGTAGCTCAGGCGAGCCGCGTGCTCGTCCTAGTGACCTGCAACGGCCGGGCCTTCCACCCCGTCACCCGCACCGTCGCCGTCTTCGTGGCGTGATGTCGCCGGCCCCTCTTCATATTTGATAACTCTTATCTTGCTTAATAGTTTCTGTTAGGATGGAAGACGTGGCCAAGAGACGCGAGGTCACCGATTGCCTCAGAAGGGCAGGCCTTCATCCCACGGGCGGCACCAATCACGAGCACTGGACCGACGGAATCCACTTCACGCAAGTTCCCCGGCACCGCGAGATCAGCGACCAGCTCTTCGCAAGAATCAAGCGCCAGGCGGGCATCACTGACGAGATGAGAGATGACGAGCATGTTCTTCATGGCTGAATTCGAGCTCTTTGAGAGCGAGGGGGCGATCCTCGCCCTTCCCTTTGGCCTTGAGGGCGGGACCGAGGCTCCCACGACTGAGGAAGCCGCTGCCATGGCAGCCGACTGGCTGAGGGGGGAGGTGGAGCACTGGCTCATGACGGGCACGCGCCTCCCCTCTCCCCCGCTGGGAAACGTCCCCCTCCGCGGAGGGCGCGTCTGCATCGTCGGCGTGAGCTGCTCTCTCGAGGCCATCGACACCATGACGGCGAGCGAGGCGGCGCAGGCGCTCGGGGTCTCGCGACCGCGCATCTCGCAGATGATCAAATCGGGCCGACTCGAGGGCTTCACGAGGGGGCACGCAACCTTTGTCACCACGGCTAGCGTTCGCGCGCGTCTTGCCGAGCCTCCCCGCCCGGGTCGCCCTCGCAGGCAGCCCGAGCCCCTTCACGCCTAGCGGCGCCCCGCACGGCAAGGCCGCGCGGAGCGCCGAGCATAGCTGGAGCCTGACGTGCGCCGAGCCCCGCAGCCTACGCGAACTCGGGGAGGTAGTCCTTGTGGGCCTCGCAGAGCTCGTCGAACACCTCGTTGGCCACGGCGTCGGAGTCGCAGAGCTTGTTGGCAACCAGCGCCGCCACGGCCACGTCCTTGTTGCCGGTCACGGCGGCCTCTGCCACCATGCGCTCGAAGCTCTTGATCATCTGGATGGTGCCGTTGATCGCGGGCGAGAGCTCTCCCACCACGATGGGCTTGGGGCCGTCCCCGGTGATCACGCAGGCGCACTCCACGGCGGACTCATAGGGCAGGCTCGTTACCGTGCCGCGGTTCTGGACGTCCACGTACTGGACGTCGCCGCGGTCGTTCACGATGGAGTCGATCACGGAGCAGGCGGCATCGGAGTAGTGGGCGCCGCCGCGCTCCTCGAGCTGCTTGGGCTTGACGTGCAGCTCGGCGTCCTTGTAGAGCTCGAAGAGCTCGGCCTCCACCCGCTTGACCACCTCGGCGCGCACGCCGTGGGCCTGATAGTCCTTCTCGAGCTGCTCGAGCTCCTCGCGCGTGGAGAAGTAGTAGTTGAGGTAGGACACCGGGATGGCGTGCAGGCCGCGGACCAGGCGGTTGGACCAGGGGATCGCCATGATGTTCTTCATGGTGCCCAGCTCGTCGACAGGCAGCGTGCAGTAGCGCTCGAGCACCTCGTCGAAGCGGCTCTTGCCGTCGATGAAGACGTCGGTCACGAAGAAGTGGTGGTTGAGGCCGGAGAGCTCCATGCGCACGCGGTCGGGGTCCACGTCCATCCACTTGGCGATGCCAAAGCGCATCGAGATCGGGCAGTTGCACAGACCGATGATCTTCTTCCAGTTGGTGTAGCGCAGCACGGCCTCGGTCACGATGCCCACCGGGTTGGTGAAGTTGACGAGCCACGCGTCCGGGCAGAGCTCCTCCATGTCGCGGATGATGTCGAAGATCACGGGAATGGTGCGCAGGGCCTTGAACATGCCCGCGGCGCCGTTGGTCTCCTGGCCGATCAGGCCGTGCTTGAGGGCGATGCGCTCGTCCTTGATGCGGGCGTCGAGCTGGCCCACGCGGAACTGTGTGGTCACGAAGTCGGCGCCGGCGAGCGCCTCGCGGCGGTCGAGTGTGAGGTGCACCTCCATCGGCAGGCCCGCGGCCTTGACCATGCGCTGGGCGAGGCCGCCCACGATCTTAAGCTTCTCCTCGCCCTCGGGGATATCGACGAGCCAGAGCTCGCGCACCGGGCAGGAGTCATAGCGCTTGATGAAGCCCTCCACGAGCTCCGGGGTGTAGCTCGAGCCGCCTCCGATGGTGGCGATCTTGATCGGGCGGCGCTCCGGGGCGCCCACGTTCTTCTCGGCCATGTCCTGGCTCCCTTCTGTCGGAATAAGCTGTCAGATTTCTCAAAAGGGCGCTACCGTCTCCGGCAGCGCCCTTCAAAGTGCGATGTGCATGCGGTTGTCGCGGCGCGGCGGCGCCGACGTCGCTCAGGCTACTCGGCCACCTTGGCGCGAAGCTCGATGAGCTCGCGGTAGACGTTGGCGAAGTTCTGCGCCATGAGCTTGCAGGTCTCGGCACCGGCCATCTGGTCCTCGGCGTGCAGGAGCAGCAGCGGGGTGCTCTTGCGCTCGCCGTTGGCCTCGGCCGTCAGGAGCTGCATGTGAACGTCGTGGCCGCCGGCATAGGCCTCGTCTCCCTGCTTGACGAGCTCGGCCGCCGCCTCGAAGTCGCCCTCCTGGGCCTTGGCGATCGAGTTGATGTAGCAGGACTTGGCGGTGCCCACGCAGCTGATGATCTGGAAGCAGATCATCTCCATCTCTTCGTCCATTGGAGTCCCTCCCCCTGTCTTGATGTCGGTCTTGCGGAACTTAGCCGAGAAGGGCGGCGATGTCGTCGAGGATCTTCGGCGCGTTCATGCGGCCGTAGTCGACCATCGGGATGACGGCGACGGGGCAGCGGCCGTCGACGGCCTTCTCGAAGTCGCCCTTGGCGTAGCCGATCTGGGGGCCGAGGAGGATGACGTCGGCCTCGTCGATGTGGTCCATCGCCTCGTTCATGGGACGGGCCTCGATGGTCACGTCCTGACCGCGCGACGCCGCCTCCTTCTGCATCTTCTGCACGAGCAGGCTCGTCGACATACCGGCGTTGCAGCAGAGCATGATCTTCATGGGACGCTCCTTTCCATGCGGGGCTCTCGCCCCATCTGGCCCTTTCGGGCGTGACGTGCAGGTACCAACGAACAGTCTAGTTCAAGCCTCGATTGGGCCGCAGGCGCAGGGAGATGTGAGTTCGCCTGCGGCCCCGGGGAGTGCGCGAACGGTCCCGGCTACTCGGAGGCCATCTCGAACTGCTTGCGCTGCGCGGCCTCGGAGGCCTTCATGAAGGGCAGGTAGACGACCACGAAGATGGCGAGCAGGATGACCTGCAGGACGGCGGCGCGCCAGTCCATGCCGGTGGAGAGCAGGCCCGAGGCGATGATGGGCGTGGTCCACGGCACCTGGATGCAGGTGGGGTTCACGAGGCCCATGACGGTGGCAAAGTAGCCGACGAGGATGCCGATGATGGTGTTGAGCACGAACGGAACCATGAGCGGGATGTTGAACACGATCGGGTAGCCGTAGATGACCGGCTCGTTGATGTTGAAGATCGCGGGCAGGATGCCGAGCTTGGCGATCTCCCTGGAGGGCTTCCACTTGCCCCAGATGAAGGTGGCGATCAGCAGGGCCAGCGTGCAGCCGGAGCCGCCCATCAGCGCGTAGACGTTGATGACGTTCATGTTCAGCCACACGTCCGGGCGAGCGAGGACGGCGTCCATGCCGCCGGTGGCGTAGAGCTCCATGGCCTCGGTGAGGACGATCGTGAGGACGGGCTCGACGAGCACGCCGTTGATCGTGGACTGGTGGATGCCGAGGGTGAACAGGAAGACGCCGAGCGAGTAGATCACGACGAGGCCGATCGGGTTGGTGGTGAGAGCGCGCAGCGGGGTCTGGATCCAGGTGTTGATCAGGGCGGTGATGTCGGTCTGGAAGCCGGCGAAGAGGATCATCGCGACGAGGCCGAAGGCGCCCAGGGTGAGCAGCATCGGGATCAGGACGTTGAAGGACTTCTCGACCGCGGGGGGCACGCCCTCGGGCATCTTGATGCGCAGCTTGTCGACGCCGGACACCTTGATGAAGAGCGTGGGCGCGACCAGGCCGATGATGATGGCCGTGAACATGCCGTTGGTGCCGGTGTAGCTGGTGATGAAGGCGCCGGTGACCGCGGCGGAGGTGACCTCCTCGGTGACGAGCGGAGAGGTGGCGGCGAGAGAGGCCGTCACGGTCTGCGGCATCATGATGAAGAACACGGAGAGGGCAACGACAACGCAGGAGATGGGGTTGTCAAAGCGCTTGTTGGTGGCCAGGCTGTAGGCGACCATGCCGCACAGCAGGATCGCGGAGACCGAGAGCGCGCCCTGCGACAGCGCGGAGCCCCAGTACTGGGCCGTCGCCAGGATGTCGGCGTTGGGGAAGATGCCCGGGCTCGCGGGGTTGACGCTCCACAGGAACGTGAAGAGGACGTTATTGAACAGTGCCGCAAGACCGGCGAGGATGAAGACCGGCATGATGGTGGCGAAGCCGTCGCGCAGCGAGCGGAGGTGCACCTGGTTGCCGATCCTTGCGGAAACCTCCGAGAACTTGTCAAGGAAGCTCTGACCGTTGGCCATTGTTTTCACTCCTTACCTTTAGAAAAGTGCCTTCTTCAGACGCTCCCTCTCCCTGAAGAGCGCGTCCCTTGCAACGAGATGGATGCCGGCAGTACCGGCGGGGATACGCCGGCGAGAAGGACGGAGGCTGGCTTCACCGTCCTTCTCGCCCGCGCAAGAAGGAGGACTTACTTGACGACGTGCGACGTCGCGACCTCGGTGAGCCAGGCGGCCGACTTCTTGGGCCTGCGCTCGTAGTTCTCCATGAGGTCGACCTCGACGAAGCCGTAGCGGTTCTTGTAGGCGTTGGCCCAGGACCAGTTGTCGATCATGCCCCAGTAGTGGTAGCCCACGCACGTGGCACCGTCGTTGATCGCACGGGCGATCCACTCGAGGTGCTGGCGGACGAAGTCCACGCGGTAGTCGTCGATGACCTGCTGGGTCTTCGGGTCCTTGTTGAGGTACTCGCGCTCGATGCCGATGCCGTTCTCGGAGACGTACCACTCGAGCCCGGGGTACTCGTTCTTGCACTTCATGCCGAAGTCGTAGATGCCCTTGGGGTAGATCTCCCAGCCGCGGGACTCGTTCATCACGCGCTCGGGCCAGATGTAGGGCTCGGCAAAGAGCGGGTTGCCAAACTCGTCGTGGGTCTTGGAGGGTGCCTGGACGCGGCTCGGCTGGTAGTAGTTGCAGCCGATCCAGTCCACCACGCCGCTGGCGAGGACCTGGTCGTCATAGGGGCGGATGGGCAGCACGATGCCGAGGTCCTCGGTCAGGGTCTTGATGACGTCCTCGGGCAGCGCCCCCTTGGTCACGAGGTCGAGCCACCAGCGGTTGGTGAGGCCGTCGTTCATCCGCAGGGCCTCGAGGTCGGCCGGCGTGGGGTCGTCCTTGGTGTAGGAGGGGCTGAAGTTGCAGATCATGCCGATGCGCGCGTCCGGGAGCATGCGGCCCTCGGAGACGGCCTGGTGGTAGCGGGCAACTGCCAGCGCGTGGGCAACCGAGATGTTGTACTGGGCGGTGCAGGCCTCCTGGAAGCTGTGGTGCTGCGGGTACCAGATGGGGTGCCAGTAGCGGTTCTCGGGCTCGACGATGGGCTCGTTGAACGTGAACCAGCAGCGGACCTCCTTGCCAAACTCGCAGAACGCCTTGTAGGCGTAGTTGGCGTAGGCCTCGCAGACCTCGCGGTTGAGCCAGCCGCCGCGGCGGTAGAGGTAGGTGGGCAGGTCAAAGTGGTAGAGGTTCACAAAGACCTCGAGCCCGGCCTCCTTGGAGGCGGCGAACAGCTCGTGGTACCACGCCGCGCCCTCGGGGTTGATGTTGCCGTCCTGGTCGAGCAGGCGGCTCCACTGGATCGAGGTGCGGTAGTTGTCCATGCCGAGGCTCTTGAGGAGGGCGAGGTCGTCCTTGTAGTGGTGCATGAAGTCGTTGCCCACGTACGAGCCCACCTGGTTGTAGAACGAGCTGATGTCCTCCATGGACCAGGTGTCCCACAGGTTCTCGAGCTTGCCGCCCACGTTCCATCCGCCCTCCGTCTGCGGACCGGACATGGCAGCGCCGAAGAAAAAGTCCTTCGGCAAGGTTAACTCTGACATACGCCCTCCGTTCAATCGGTCTTCCAGTCGCGCGTGATGCCTGTTCGGCTATCACGCTTCGTTGGCATGATTATAGCGCTCTAATTCTTTTGAGAGGAGCGTATTTCTCGCGTATCAAAGCGCGATACTTGGGAGATAATACAAACTACAAGGTCACTGAAAGGTCTCTACCTGCGGTTCATTTGTCACCAAACGAGCACAAAAGGGATTGATATTCTCCTTTTCTCGCGGATTCAAATGCCGAGAAGAACCACTGGCGGCCGATTTACTACCGTTCGCGGGCAGCGCTCACAACGCCGTCCCAGGCCATAAAGGAGGTTCGCCGTGCTCAAGTACCAGGCAATCGCAGCGGACATCCAGCGCAGCATCGAGGCCGGCGCCCTCAAGCCCAACGCCAAGCTCCCCACCGTGGTCGAGCTCTGCGAGGCCTACGGCGTGAGCAAGATCACCATCAAGCGCGCCATCGACCTGCTCACGGACAAGGGCCTCATCTCGAGCCGGCGCGGCTCGGGCACCTACGTCAAGAACACCACCGAGCTCTTCGAGCAGACCGGCATCGAGCGCATCGACGGCACGGCGGACGGCGGCGACGACTCCTTCGCCTTCTCGCACTCCGACCGCGCGGCCGGCTTCACCAAGGAGCACGAGGGCGAGGGCAAGAAGGTCAGCTCGGTCGTCTACGACTTCTCGATCGTGAACCCGCCGGCCAACATCGCCCGGCACCTCAACATCCAGCCGGACGACTTCGCCTACTACCACTGCCGCGCGCGCTGCCTCGACGGCGAGCCCATGGTCATCGAGTACACCTATATGCCGCTCGAGCTCATCCCCGGCCTCAAGCGCTCGCAGCTCTACGTCTCCGTCTACGATTACCTCCAGAACACGCTGGGGCTCAAGATCTCGAGCTTCCACCGCATCCTGCGCGCCGTGCCCGCGACCGAGGAGGAGGCCGAGCGGCTGAACACCAAGCCCGGCGTCCCCATGCTCGAGATCGCCCAGGTCGGCTTCCTCGACGACGGCACTCCGTTCGAGTACTCCATCTCCCGTTACGAGGGCACCCGCGGCGAGCTGCGCGAGGTCAACGTCGTCTAGCGCGCGTCCTTCTCGGCAGCGGCGGCCGCGGGCGAGAAGGGCGGCTAGTCGTGGACCTTGGTCTGGACGATGGCGCCCGCCACGGCGAGCACGACCGTGCCCGCCAGGATCGGCGTGCCGTAGGCCGCCGCGAAGTCGCCGCCGATGTAGGCGGAGAGCGCGTCGAAGGTCGCCATGGCGTCGCCCGGGACGGCGCGCTCGACCAGGGTGCCGAAGGCCGTCGCCGCCGCGAGGACGTTGGGCACCACGAAGGTCGCGCCGGTCCAGGCGGTGCCCCAGCGCACGATCGTGTCGGACCAGCGCACGCCGGCAAGGCCGAGCAGCACGCCGGCGATCAGCATGACCAGTGCGAGGAAGTCGCCGAGCTGGTCGGCCAGCAGCATCGTGACCACGAAGCCGAACGCAGCGCCGGTGACGAAGCCGGCGAGGAAGACCGCGGCCTTGTAGGCGTACTTGGACAGCAGCGCCGCCACGATGCCCAGCACGGCGGCCACGGCCAGCGAGGCCGGGGAGGCGTCGGTGGCGCCCAGCGCGACGTTGAACACGCCGAGAAACACGAGCGCGCCGAGCATCAGGAAGAAGAGGCGCTTGCCGAAGAAGCAGGCCGCCGCGCCGACGAGCACGTTGACGAGCAGGTAGACGATAACGAATTCCATGTGGGACCTTTCAGGCGAGAAGTACGTGCGTAACCGGATAATGATAGCTCGGGCCGCGCGGCGACACCGCGCGGCCCGCAGGAGGGATTAATGCTTGCTTGAGCCCTTCTTGCCCGAGCCCTTGCCCTTGGCGGCCCGCTTGGCCTCCGCGCGGCGGGCGCGCTCGGCCCGGCGCTTGGCGCGGGCCTCGGAGCTGGCCTTGAGCGCGGCCTTCTCCTCCTCGGCCTCGCGGGCGACGCGGCGCTCCTCTGCCTCGCGGGCGTAGAGGTCCTCGGAGCTGCCCGTGATCGGCGCCCACGCGAGCGCGTAGGCGAACCCGAGCACGAGCGCCACGAGCGGGATGCCCAAGCTGCTCCAGAACAGCACGGCCGGCAGCGTCATGCCCTGCGGCGGCTCCGGCAGCAGGTACGGCACCGCGGCGACGAGCAGGGTCACCAGGGCGATCACGCTCAGCGCGCGGCAGGCCGCCTGCACGGCGGAGGGCACCGTCACGCTGGCGCGGCGCACGAAGATCATCCCGATGAGCGCGCCGAAGAAGTAGATCGAGACGGGCAGCGCGTAGGACCCGGCGGCCCTGAGCGCCGCGGGCGCGTCGGCCGAGCCCTGACCCACGGCGTAGAGGAAGAAGCTGCCCAGGAGCAGCACCGCCACGGCGGCGAGGTTGGCGTAGTAGACCTTCCCGCTCATGGGGTAGGTGACGCCCTGCCTCGAAAACGGCATCTTGAACATGCGAGCCCTCCTCACGCGGTCGCGCTACGCGGCGCGCCCGTCCTTGTCGTCCTTCTCGGCGTTGTCGTTCTTCTCGGCGTTGTCGGCGTTGTCGTCCTTGGGCAGGTACTTGTCGAAGGGGCCCCTCTTGGACGCGTCCACGCCCGCGCAGCCCAGCGCGTAGAGGAAGCCGAAGAGCATCACCAGGATGGGCGCCAGCCGGGCCACGTAGACCACGACGACGCTGATCCCGAGAAACGCCCCGCCCGCGCTCGGCGCGAAGACGGGCACCGCGGCCAGGACGAAGAGCGCGAGCGCCACGACGGAGGCGGCCAGGCACGCGCGCTTGGCAAGGCGCCCCATGAGGATGTCCTTGAACCACACGAGCAGCAGCCCGATGACGGCGCCCATCGCGAAGAGCAGCACCGGCGACGCCAGCAGCACGCCCAGCGAGACGAGCGCGGAGCCATCGAGCGCGGCCTCGACGACCGAGGCGTCGGTCATGTGGTACCAGGCGAGAAACGCGATGCAGACGGCGGCGATCGCCACCCACGCGACAAAGTTTCCGATGAACGTCGATTTCTTCAAGGATGCCTCCCTGACGGATGGTAGGGGTATGCTGTTCTCACTTTCACGATGAACGGCGTGGGTCATTATAACCCCCGAGACGACCCCTCACGACCTTTGGGAGCGCTCATGGCAGACCACGACACCGGCGTCGCCTCGATGCCTCAGAATACCCAGAAACCCGAGGTGCCCATCCGCAGGAAGCTCTACTCGCTCGGGGAGGAGATCGCCAACTCGGTGAGCCACGGCGTCGGCGTGCTGCTCTCGATCGCGGCGCTCGTGCTGCTGACCGTTATGGCCGTGAGCCACGGCGGCGGGGTTCGCCTGGCGGCGGCGCTGCTCATGGGGATCTCGCTGATCGTCGAGTACCTCTTCTCCACGCTCTACCACGCGCTCGCTCCCGAGAAGGCCAAGGCGGTCTTCCGCGTGCTCGACCACTGCGGCATCTACCTGCTCATCGCCGGAAGCTACGCGCCCTTCTCGCTGGTCACGCTGGCCGACCGCGGCGGGCTTTTGCTGTGCTGCGCGGTGTGGGGCGTGGCCGCGGTGGGCATCGTCGCCGAGTGCCTGCTGCGCGAGCGTCAGCCCGCCTGGCTCACCGCCGCCGTCTACGTCCTCATGGGCTGGCTCGTGGTCTTTCACATCGGCGACCTCTGGGAGCTGCTGGCGCCGCCCGCGTTCTGGCTGCTTCTGGCCGGCGGCCTGAGCTACACCGTGGGCGCGGTCTTCTACGCCATCAAGAAGGTGCCGTACCTGCACTTCGTGTTCCACCTGTTCACGCTGGCGGGAAGCGTGTGCATCACGCTCTCGGCGCTGCTGTTCGTGGTGTGACGACCCGGCGCGCACCCGCGGTCGCCGAGCCGTCAGCGCCGCTTGATGTGGGACCGATGCCACATGCCGTCAGCTGGAGTATATTGTCTGCATCGATTATCCGGAGATAGGAGAGAGCATGCGCATCGGAGCACTTGAGGCGGGCGGAACCAAGATGGTCTGCGCCGTCGCCACGGAGCAGGGCGAGATCTTGGAGCGGGAGTCCTTCCCCACCACCACGCCGGAGGAGTCCATCCCCTCCCTCACCGGCTGGCTCGCCGAGCGCAACGTGGACGCGCTGGGCATCGGCGCCTTCGGCCCCACCTGCGTGGACCCCGCGAGCCCCGACTTTGGCACCATACTCGAGACGCCCAAGCTCCCCTGGCGCGGCTACGCCCTGCGCGCCGCCTTCGTCGACGCCCTCGGCGTGCCCGTGGGCTACGACACCGACGTCAACGTGGCGTGCCTGGGCGAGGCAACGTTCGGCGACTCCCGCGGCATCGACGACCTGGTGTACGTGACCATCGGCACCGGCGTGGGCGCGGGCGTGATGTGCGGCGGGCACCTGCTGCACGGCATGATGCACCCCGAGGCCGGCCACATGCTGCTCAACCGCGTGCCCGGCGACGAGGGCCCCTGCGTCTGCCCGAGCCACGACTCCTGCCTCGAGGGCCTGGCCGCCGGCCCCTCGATCGAGCGCCGCTGGGGCGCCAAGGGCTTTGAGCTGGCCGACCGCCCCGAGGTCTGGGACCTCGAGGCCAGCTACCTCGCGCAGATGTGCTACAACCTGGTGCTCTGCTACTCGCCGCGTCGCATCATCCTCGGCGGCGGCGTCATGCACCAGGAGCAGCTCTACCCGCTCGTGCGCGAGAAGACCCTCGCCTACCTGGGCAGCTACATCACCGCGCCGGAGCTCGAGGACATCGACTCCTACATCGTGTCCCCGAGCCTGAACGACAACCAAGGCGTGCTGGGCTGCGTCGAGCTGGGCCGCCGCGCGCTGGCGGGCGCGCAGGCGTAGGCATCTGAGCGACAGATGCGCTCAGGGCGCCGTCCCCGCACGGGGGCGGCGCCTTTTTTTGGCCCGATTCGCCGGCGTTTCCGGCGTCCCCGGGATATTAGTTCGCATTGGAATTTTGAACATGTTTTCTACATTGCAGTCTACCTGCGGATATGTGATTCTTAACTGGTTGCGCGGCATCGCAGTGCGAACTAATTTTGCGCCGCCCTCCAACACGGGGCGAAACCCGCACGAAGGGCGCCGGCGCGCTAAGATGGACGGCGAGAAGAACCCGGCGCCGACGGCGCCCGAGCCAGGGAGGGCACATGGTAGACGAGCAGTTCAAGCAGCAGGTGGACGCCTACGTCGACGAGGTCTGGGAGGACGTCGTCGCCGACATCGCGCGCCTGGTGCACCACGAGTCCGTGGAGGACCTCGCGGCCGCGGAGCCAGGCAAGCCCTGGGGCCCGGCCTCCTGGGACGCCCTCGACGAGGCGGAGCGCATGGCCGAGCGCCTGGGCCTCGCCGTGACCGACGTCGACGGCTACCTGGGCTTCGCCGACGTCCCCGGCGCCTCCGGCCCCGAGCGCTACCTCGCCACGATCGCCCACACCGACATCGTGCCGCTGGGCCTGGGCTGGACCTTCCCCGCCCTCGAGGTCACGCGCAAGGACGGCTGGCTCGTCGGCCGCGGCGTCCAGGACGACAAGGGACCCTTCGTGCTCTCGCTCTACGCCGCGCACTTCTTCGCGCGTCGCGCCGCTGCCGGCGAGGCCCTCCCCTACACGCTGCGCTGCATCATCGGCAACAACGAGGAGACCGGCATGGGCGACGTGCCGTACTACCTTGAGCGCTACCCCGAGCCGCTCTTCTGCTTCTCCCCCGACGCCGACTTCCCGCTGATCTGCGGCGAGAAGGGCCTCTACCAGGGGCGCTTCACCTCCGGCCAGATTGCGGGCGAGAAGATCGTGGAGCTCGACGGCGGCACGGTCCCCAACGCCATCTGCGGCCAGGCCACGGCCGTCGTCCGCGCCGAGGCGGCGTCGCTGCCCGCAGCGGAGCGCGTCGCCGTGGAGCCTGCCGGCGAGGGCCTCGCGCGCGTCACGGCAACGGGCATCGGCGGCCACGCCTCGATGCCCGCCGGCACCGTCAACGCCATCGGCGTGCTCGCGCGCTACCTGCTGGCGCAGGGCCTCGCGGGCGCCGGCGAGCGCGACTTCCTCGAGCTGCTGGTCACCCTCACCGAGGACGCCTACGGCCGCGCCTCCGGCATCGCCGCCGCGGACGACAAGTTCGGCGAGCTCACCTGCGTCGCCGGCACCATCCGCACCGTTGACGGCCGCTTCGTCCAGACCGTGGACTCGCGCTACCCCACCACCACGACCGGCGAGGCCATCACCGCGCGCCTGAGCGATCTCGCCGCCGAGCACGGCTGCGCCTACGAGCAGACCTCCGGCGACGCCCCGTTCTACATCAGCCCCGACAGCCCGGAGATCCAGGCCCTTCTCGCCACCTACGGCGAGTACACCGGCAAGGAGGCCGGGGCCTTCACCATCGGCGGCGGCACCTACGCGCGCCACTTCGCCCGCGCCTGCGCCTTCGGCCCCAACGACCCAGGCGAGGAGCGCCCCGCCTGGGCCGGCACCGAGCACGGCCCCGACGAGGCCATTTCCGAGAAGAGCCTGCGCCAGGCGCTCAAGATCTACATCGTCGCCATCGCGCGCCTGATGGAGCTCGAGCTGTAAATTGGGGACAGTCCCCAATTTACAGATAATGGTCCGGCCCGCGCACCCTCCGATTGAGGTGCGCGGGCCGGACGTTTTGATTGCTGATAGTGTCGCATTCCCGCACATCAGCCGTTGGCGTGCGGGAATGCGACACTTTCGTGTCCCGAAATGTCGTTTTTCCGCACGCCAGCGGCGGGCGAGAAGAACGGGCCGCCGTGGCCGTCTACGCGCGCATCTCCTCGGTGTCCTCCGCGATCTCGCGGGCGATGCGGTGCAGCTGGCGGTCGTTCTCCAGCGCGCCGGCGGTCTTCTCCGGCAGGTAGACCGAGAGGCGCCCGCCCAGCGTGCGGAACGTCGCCCAGCCGTCAGCGCCCACCTCGACGTCGTCCTGCTCGCCCACGACGCAGGACCAGCGCTCGCCGGCGTGGCGCTCGCCCACGAACATGCGCTTCTCGCCGCCGTCGCGGTCGGTGAGGACCACGGCCACGCCGCTGCCCTCGTGCTCGTCGTCGCCCTCGCGCGCCCAGCCGATCACGTCCGGGGCGTCCAGGAAGTCGTGCTGCGTGCCGTAGGCGAAGCGGCGGCGGATCTCCATCAGCAGCGGAAGCTCGCGCACCGCCGGGATGTTGCCGTCGTTGGGCATGCCGTAAAGGTCGCCGTAGAAGACACAGGGGTAGCCGGCCTCGCGCAGCAGGATGAGCGCGTAGGCGGAGGGCTTGAACCACGTCTGGACGAAGGACTGCAGCGCCTGGCCGGGCTGGGTGTCGTGGTTCTCCGCAAAGGTCACGGCGTGCACCGGGTCGGCCTCGACGAGCGTGCCCGAGAAGATCTTGGAGAGGTCCTCGTTGCCGTTCGAGCAGCTCGCGCGGTAGAGGTTGTAGTGCAGCGGGACGTCGAAGAGCGACATGCACTTCTCGGCGCCCAGGTAGGCCTGGAGCTCGCCCACCGTGCGGCCCCAGTACTCGCCCACGGTGAAGAGCTCGCGACCGGCGTGCTTGCGCACGGCGTCGAGCCAGCGCAGGTAGAAGCCGCGATCGATGTGCTTGAGCGCGTCCAGGCGGAATCCATCCAGCTTGCACGCGTCCACGTACCAGCAGCCCCAGCGCACGAGCTCGTCGAAGACGCGCGGGTCGTTGACGTCCACGTCGGCGCCCATGAGGTAGTCGTAGTTGGCGTTCTCGGTGCGGTCAACGGCGCCGTCCCAGTGCTTGCCGTCAAAGAGGAAGATGGCCTTGCGCTTGGCGCGGTCGTCCCAGTCCACGCCATGGAAGCAGGTCCAGTCCCAGGTGAAGTCCGAGTAGGCGCCCGCGCGGCCGGGGAACGTGAAGCGCGTCCACGCCGAGATGGTCTGCGGTTCGCCCGTCACCTGGTCGCGGTTGGAGCCGTTGACCTCGCGCGCGACGACGTCCTCGCAGCCGTCCGCGCCGAGGCGCTGGTTGAGCACGATGTCCGCGAGCGCCTGGATGCCGCTCTCCTGCAGCGCGGCGATGGCGGCCTCGTACTCGGCGCGCGTGCCGTACTTGGTGGCAACGGAGCCCTTCTGGTCGAACTCTCCGAGGTCGTAGGTGTCGTAGACGCCGTAGCCCACGTCCTCGCGGCCCTTCTCGGCCTTGTAGGCGGGCGGCAGCCAGACGGCGGTAATGCCCTGGTAGGCGAAGTCGGGCGCCTGCTCGGCGATGCGGCGCCAGTGCGAGCCGTCCGCGGGCAGGTACCAGGAGAAGCCCTGGAGCATGGTTCCGTTGGTCATATCGTTTCCTTTCTTGGGCATGAGGCGGAGGGGCGGGTGAAAATTAGGACAGGTTCAATTGTCACATCGTACCTATGCGACAATTGAACCTGTCCTAATTTTCATCCGCCCCACTGCCGCCCTCCGCCGCACATCACTCGTCGGGGCCGGGCACGAGCGCGACGCCCGCGGCGGCGGCGAGCTCCTCGGGCGTGGGCTGGCGCATCACGCGCACGGCCAGATAGAGGCACACGCCCATGAACAGCAGGTCAAAGAGAACGTCAAAGGTGATGCCAAGAAGACCGCGCTCCAGGAACATCCCCGCGACCTGCACGAGGTCGAAGGCGCACGACAGCGCGGCCACCACGAGAAACGGCAGAATCTTCTGCGGCCGGTTGGACCCCCGGATGCCGAGCGCCCCCGCCAGGACGGAGACGCCCGACGCCACGCCGCCGACGGCGAGGACCGCATAGAGCATGCTGCTCACCGTGACGGGCACGCCGGAGATGATCGCGCGCTCCCCCTCGCCGTAGACCACGAGCGCGGCGCCGAGCACGAGCACGGCCACGATGGTGACCACGCCCTTGAGGATGATGATCTCGGAGAGCAGGTGCAGCACCCGCTGGTGACGCGAGCGCAGGAACGTCTCGCCTCGCACGCCCTCGTCGTGCTCCTCCTTGACCTTGTCGGCAAGGCGCGAGCAGATGAGCACATAGACGATCGTGGTGGCGAGCACGATGGGATTGAACAGGATGAACGAGCCCACGCCCCAGCCCCACACGATGGCCACGAGCACGGCGAGCCCCACGAGGTAGCACAGGAATCGGTACGGCCCCACGCGCGCGGAGTTGTTGGACGCGACGATGCCGAGCCCCGCCGTGAGCAGGAGCAGTCCAGCCGCCACGACGATCATCACGCCAAAGGTCACAGTGGTCCAGAGATCCCCGCCGGGCAAAAGCCCCATGACGTTGCCCGCGAGCATCACAACGCCGCCGAGAAGGACGATGGCCCCCAGGAGTCCCATCAGTATGGAAACCATACGCAGCACCGCCTGGGCGGGCGTACGCGGGATCGAGGGCTCAAGGTCGCTGATGACGCTCTCTTCGTCCATGGGGTGAGGCTCCCTTCTCGCTAACGTTGGGAGTATACCCAAAAGGCCCCCGAGCCCGCGCGGCACCTAGGGTCGGAGGCATTGTCACCTCTCTGTCCCCAACTGTCACCAAACTTGCCTGCGCCCATCACGAAACGAGCAAAGTACCTCGCCTCCAGCTAAAGTTTTGAAATCACGCCGCGCGACACACCGGTCAGCCGCTCGATCTGCCTGACAGAGAGGTGCGCGCGGAGCAAGGCTCGCAGGGCATCGTTTCGTTCGGCGCGCGGGAGCGATGAGACGTCCTCTATTCGCACCTCTCCCAGGGCGGACCGGGCAATCCTCCGAAGAGTATCATCGTTCATTCGCCTGCTGCCCGTGTCGACATCCATGACCTCACCAGCGAACTCATTCAATTGATGGAAGCGCACGAACTGCTCCGTGCTGTCAAACAGCGAGAGAACGAGGTCGCGCGCGACGAGGCAGTCTTCCGCAGAGCGCCCCAGATACTCCTGGTAGCTGCTCCAACGATAGGAACACGTCGGACTCAGGCCCTCCTTGACTGGGTTCTGATGAATGTATCGAACGACGGTCAAAAGATACGCTTCGGTATCAACCGGTTCGCTCCTAAACCTGTCCTGAAATAGATGCCCCACTCTGTCATGGCGCCTGTTGAAAAACGTCGCGTAGGTAGAGCCAATCGCCTGCATCATCTTCGAAAGCTCTTCAAAAGCGACCCTCACGAGGAGGTGTACGTGGTTGTCCATGAGGCACCAGCAGAGGAGCTCCCCGCGGTGCGAATTCAGCTCCTCCTTGAGGACGGCGAGAAAGAAACGGCGATCAGTGGGGTCCTCAAAGATGATCTGCCGCCCCACGCCACGCAGCATGATGTGGTAAATATCCGACTCCGCCCGTCTTCTCGGCATCCGCGCCATAGACACCCCCGTCAACATGAGAAGGCAATTATTCCCATTTTCGACACGTCCAAATCCGAGAAGGTGACACTTGGGGACAGAGAGGTGACAATGCCTCCGACCCCAAGCGTCACGCGAAGGTCGCCGCCTCGTAGTCGGTGAGCTCGGCCAGGTAGCCGCGGGCATCGAGCGCACGCTCGACTTCGTCGAGAATCTCCTCGCTCGCTGCGCTCACGTGATGGAAGTGGTAGCCGCTCGTGACCTCGAGCAGCGGCGCGGAGACCCCGGAGGCAAGCTCGGCCACGAAGCGCTCCACGTCGCGACGGCTCCCCACGCCCAGCGTCGAGGAGACCACGCCGTAGACGCGATGGTTCACGAACACGTCCTCCACGCGTCCGCCCAGGTCCACGACGCAGGTGAGCTCGTCGGCGGCCTGCTCCGCGGTGTGGCGGCACTTGAACAGGCGCGTCGGCCGCGCGGGAGCGTCGGCGAGAAGGACGTAGCCGCGGTTGGTCGAGACGATCTTCTCGCCCCGCTCGCGCAGCAGCGCCACGTCCTGGACCACCACCTGGCGGCTCACGCCGCACTTCTCGGCAAGCGCCGTGCCGGAGAGGGGGCCCGATGCCGCGGCCAGCGCCTCGACGATGCGCGCCCGCCGCGCGTCCCCGGACCCCGCCGTCACGCCAGGACCTCGAGGTGCTTGAGCGAGAGGTCGAGGATCGGCGCGGAGTGCGTGAGGGCGCCGCAGGAGACGAAGTCCACGCCCAGGTCGGCGTAGGCGGAGACGTTGGCGGCGTCCACGTTGCCCGAGGCCTCGGTCTGCGCGCGGCCGTCGATCAGCGCGATCGCGGCGGCCATGTCGTCATGGGACATGTTGTCGAGCATGATGATGTCCGCCCCGGCCTCCACCGCCTCGCGGACCATGTCGAGCGTCTCGCACTCCACCTCGATCTTGTCGACGAAGGGCGCCGACGCGCGGGCGCACTCGATGGCGCGCGCCACGCCGCCCGCGGCGTCTATGTGGTTGTCCTTGAGCAGCACGCCGTCCGAGAGGCCGAAGCGGTGCATCGAGCCGCCGCCCAGGCGCACGGCCTCGCGCTCGAACAGGCGCATGCCCGGCGTGGTCTTGCGCGTGCAGACCAGGCGCGTTCCCGTTCCGGCGAGCCCCGCCTCGACGCTCGCGGTGTAGGTGGCGATGCCGCTCATGCGCTGCAGGTAGTTGAGGGCGGTGCGCTCGCCCTCCAGCAGGGCGCGCACGTCTGCCTCGACGGTGGCGAGGTGCTCGCCGGGCTCCACGCGGTCGCCGTCGGCGACGCCGGCGCTCACACGGGCCGCCGGGTCCAGCAGCTCGAAGACGCGCGAGAAGACCGAGAGGCCTGCGACCACGCCGCGCGCCTTGGCGATCAGGTGGACGCGACCGGGGCGCGCGTCGGGCATGACCGCGGCGGTGGAGACGTCACCGAAGGGCATGTCCTCCCTGAGCGCCGCGCGAATATGCTCGTCCATCGCGAGCTGGATCATCGGGTCGGTCATCGTATCTCCTCTCTGATGCGTGTGACAATTAGGACAGGTTGGATTGTCACGCGCACGCGGTGTGACAATCCAACCTGTCCTAATTGTCACACGTCGCGCTCGCGCATGGCGGCGGCGAGCTGGGCCGCCGTGTCGTCGGCAAAGCGGTCGCGCATGATCTTGTCGGCCGCCCGCTGCGCGAACACGAGCGACTCCAGCAGGCTGTTGGACGCCAGCCGGTTTCGCCCGTGCACCCCGTTGCAGCAGGTCTCCCCGCAGGCGAAGAGGTGCGGCAGCGTGGTCTCGGAGTCGGAGTTCACGTGAATCCCGCCCATGAAGTAATGCTGGGCGGGCACCACCGGGATGGGCTCCTCACGGATATCGTAGCCCTCCTCGAGGCAGCGCTCCAGGATGTGCGTGAAGTGCCGCTCGATCTCCTCCCGCGGCACGCGCTTGAAGGACAGCCACACGTGGCGCGCGCCCGTGCGCTCCATCTCGGCGCGGATCGCGGCGGACACCACGTCGCGCGGCTGCAGCTCGTCCACGAAGCGCTCGCCCGCGTCGTTGAGCAGGACCGCGCCCTCGCCGCGGGCGGACTCGGAGATCAAAAAGGCGCGCCCAGGCCGCTCGGTCCACAGCGTCGTCGGGTGGATCTGCACGTAGTCCATGTGCTCGAGAAGAACCCCGTGCTCGGCCGCCACGCGGCAGCCGTCGCCGGTGAGGCACCCATAGTTGGTGGAATGCTCGTAGAGCCCGCCCACGCCGCCGGTGGCAAAGACCGTGGCGTCGGCGCGGATCTCCAGCCGCTCGTCCTTCTCGCCCACCGCGACCACGCCGCGGCAGACGCGCCGGCCGTCCCGGTCAAAGCCCTCGATGAGGTCGGTCATGCAGGTGTTCTCGAGGATGCGGGCGTTGGGCAGCGCGCGGACGTCCGCCAGCAGATGCGTGGTGATCTCCTCGCCCGTTATGTCCTCGTGGTAGACGATGCGCGGGCGGGAGTGGGCGCCCTCGCGCGTGTAGTCGAGCCCGCCATCCGGGCGGCGGGCAAAGCGCACGCCGCGCTTGATCAGGTCGTCGATGATCGGGCGGCTCGCGCGGATCATGAGGTCCACGCTCTCCAGGCGGTTCTCGTAGTGGCCCGCGCGCAGCGTGTCCTCGAAGAACGACTCGTAGTCCTCGGGGTCGTGCAGGACGCAGATGCCGCCCTGCGCGAGCATGGAGTCGCAGTGGTCCACGGCCTCCTTGGAGAGAAGGACCACCGAGAGCGCCGCGGGCAGGTTGAGCGCGCAGTAGAGCCCGGCCACGCCGCAGCCCACGATCACGACGTCGCAGTCGATGACCGCATCAAACTTTTCTGTAATTTGGGGACTGTCCCCAACGTGCAGGCTGGGGGACATCAGCGGGCCCCCAGCTCGAGCATGCGCTCCAGCGTGCGACGCGCGGCCTCGGCGACGCCGGCGGGCGGAAGGCCCACCTCGCCGGTGCCCTCGCGCAGGCACGCGACGAGGCGCTCCGCGGTGATGCGCGCCATGTCCGGGCAGACCGGGCGCGTCGCCGGGAAGTGGAAGCGCTTGCCCGTGCCGGCGCAGCGGCGCTCCAGCTCGCCGCGGACGCCGTCGACGGTGAGGATGATGTAGTCGCTCGCGTCGCCGGTCGCGGCGGCGTCGATGATCTGCGACGTCGAGCCCGCAAAGTCCGCGAGCGCCAGCGCCTCGGGACCGCACTCGGGGTGCGCGAGCACCGGCGCGTCGGGGTGCTCAGCCTTGAGCGCCGCCACCTCCGCGGCGGAGATGTCCTGATGGATGGGGCAGAACCCGTCGTTCAGGATGACGTTTTTCTCGGGAACCTGCTCGGCGACGAAGAGGCCGAGGTGACGGTCCGGCACGAAGAGCACGTTGCACTGCGGCAGCGCGCGCACGATCTTGACCGCGTTGGAGGAGGTCACGCAGACGTCCGACCACGACTTCACCTCGGCCGTGGAGTTGACGTAGCACGCAACGGCCAGGTCGTCGCCGTAGCGCTCGCGCGCCGCGTCCACGGTCTCGCGCCGCACCATGTGCGCCATGGGGCAGTCGGAGGTCGGGTCGGGCATGAGAACCGTCTTGTCGGGCGAGAGCATCTTGGCGCTCTCGGCCATGAAGCGCACGCCGGCAAAGACCAGCGTGGACGCGGGCAGCGTCGCCGCCAGGCGGGCCAGGGCAAACGAGTCCCCCACGTGGTCCGCGAGCTCCTGGACCTCGGGCGGCACGTAGTAGTGCGCCAGCACCACGGCATCGCGCTCCGCCTTGAGGCGCGCGACCTCGGCGCGCAGCTCGTCTGTCAGCATGCTTGCTCCCCTCGTCGGCAAACCGACAGTATGACAGCAACCTTTACAGCTGACAAGACAGTGAGCGAGAAGAACACGCGGGTCGGAGCCGTCCCGCGGGTTGGCCCTGCCGGCTGGCCCTGCAGGCCGACCCTGAGGGTATGTACACCGCCCCTCGAGGGTATGTACACCCGCCGGTTTTGGGTTGGTTGCAAACGCGCAGGTAGATGAGCTGCCGAGAAGAATGCGCCGGCCGGAGGGGTGCACATACCCTCAGAGGCGGGTGTACATACCCTTCACGCCGGGAACGCCGGGCAGGCCGAGCCAGCCGCCGGCGCCCCCCGCGGCCGCTAGTTGTTCACGCCGTGGTGGCAGACGAAGGCCTCGCGCGTGATGGGCTCGAACTTGTAGCCGCGCTCCTGGTAGTACTCGATGATCCGCGGCAGCGCGTCGGGCGTGGTGTCCTTGGTGTTCGAGTCGTGGAAGAGCAGCATCACGTTGGTGTAGCCCTCCACGCACGACCCGGAGACCAGCGTCTCCACGTCGACGTTGGTGCCCGACGCGTCCCCGGAGCTCACGTTCCAGTCGTAGAACTGGTAGCCGCGCGCCTGGACGTCGTCCACGAGAGCGCTCATGATCCCGGGGCAGTAGTTGGCGGAGATCGTGTTGGACGCCCCGCCCGGGAAGCGCGTGAGGTACGGCACGAAGCCGATCTGCTCCTTCACCATGTTGCCCACGGCCTCGAGATCCGAGAAGAACGCCTCCTCGGAGACGTAGATCTCGTCGTAGTTGTGCGTCATGGAGTGCAGGCCGATGCTGTTGCCCGCCTCATAGGCGTCCTTGATGTAGTGGGCCTTGTCGGGCTCGTGCCCGGTGACGAAGAACGTGGCGTTGATGCCGTAGCGCTGGAGCACCTCGAGCACGCGCGGCGTGTTGTCGGACGGGCCGTCGTCGAAGGTCAGGTAGACGGTCTTCTCGCCCGTGCCGTCGAGCTTCCAGTCCGTCTGCTTCTCCGGGTCCAGAGACAGGTCGGCGGCGCGCGCGTCGTTCTCGGCGGCGTCGGGCTCGGGCTCCGGCTCGGCGGGCGCGTCGGCGTCCGTGAGGACCTCGACCCAGCCCCCGTCGTCGCCGTCGGCGGCCGAAGCGGGAGCGGTCGCGGCCGAGGAGACCAGCGTCACGAGCGCGGTGACGCCTCCCACCAGCGCCACGCACAGCACCGCCGCCACCACGAGCAGCCCGCGCGCCTGCCGCTGCTGGGCGCGCGCGCTCGGCCTTCTTCCGCTGCTTCCCCGGGCCATCGTCCACCCCACGTTTCCGTTGTGTTACTGATTGCGAGGGGCCATTGTACGGCACCCCGCGTGACAAGGGCTTAATCCGTAGTTGACGATAAAGAAAGACGGCGGCCGAGAAGGACCTCGCGCCGCCGCCCGAACCTCACCTGCGAGACCAGGGACCCGCTACGACAGCGCGATGCCCCCGAGCCAGCCGCAGCGCACCGTGGCGGTGACGCTGTACATGCTCACCCAGCTGGAGAGCGAGTCGCTGCGGACCACGCCGCTCCTGTTGTGGCGCACCGTGCCGTTGCCCACGTAGATGCCCACATGGCCGTAGATGACGGCGGCGGCGCTGTACGGCGCGGTGTTGACGGCGATGATCATGCCGGGCTTGATCTGCGAGGTGGAGTAGCCGCACCAGGCGTAGTACATGTCGTCCGCGTTGCCGTAGAACGAGCCGATGCCGGCGTTGCGGAAGACGTTGGAGACCCATGCGGCGCACAGGCCGGAGCCCGGCGACGGCGTGGAGTAGGTGGCGTTGACCACGGCGGAGGCGGGGCCGGAGCCCACGACCTCGGTGCTGCCGCCACCGCCGGAGCTGGTGCCCCCGCCGGAGCCGGAGCCCGAGCCGCCGCCCTGCGAGGCGAGCTCCTGCTGGCGGCGCGCCTCCTCGGCGGCCTGCTGCGCGGCGAGCAGCTCGGCGTCGCGCTGGGCCATGAGCTCCTTGACCTCGTCGGAGAGGTTGGCGACGAGCGCCTCGGACTCGGCCTGCTTGGCGCGGACGGCCTCGAGCTCGGAGACCTGCTGCGACTCGAGGTCCTCGAGGTCGGCGCGCTGGCTCTCCAGCGAGACCTTCTCGGCCTCGAGGTTGGACTTGTCCTGCTCGAGCTGGGCCTTGTCCTGCTCGAGCTGGGCCTTGTCCTGCTCGAGCTCCGCCTTGAGGGTCTTGACGGTCTCGATCATATCGCGGTCGGACTCGGTGACCTTGTCGAGGTAGTAGATGTTGCTGGTGAGCTCCTCGAAGGAGGCCGAGGACAGCAGCAGGTCGAGCGTGGAGGTGGGGCCCGCCTTGTACGACGAGCTCATGCGCTCGCCGAGGGCCTCCTGGCGCTCCTCGATCTGGGCCTGCTTGTCATCGATGTCGTCCTGCTTGTCCTGGATCTCCGACTCCTTGTCGTCGATCTGGGACTGCTTCTCGTCGATCTCGGCCTGCTTGTCGCTGACCTGGGCGGTGAGCTCGCCCACCTGCTGCTGGGTCTGGGAGAGCTGGCCGGCCGCCTCGGCGACCTCGGCGCCCAGGGCCTCGAGCTCCGCCTGGGCCTGGTCGTAGCTCATCTGGGCGGCGTCGAGCTGCTCCTGCGTGCTGGGCTCGGCGCCCGCGGTCGAGGGCAGCAGCGCGGCGACGGCGCCCGCGCCGATGAGCAGCCTCAGAGCGTCGCGGCGGGTGACGCCGCGCGGCGAGATGCCGGCCTCGCTCAGAGAGACGTGATCACGTGGCATGTGGTCTCCTTGGGTACGAATAGGGTGCAGAAGACGCGTCCCATTATTTTAGCGGCAATCCGCCGCGGCCACGATATGAACACGGGCCCAAATCCGGGGCCCCGGGGCGGGGGCGCGGCCGGCGCCCGCACGCGGCGCTACTTCTGCTCGATCTTCGCCACATTGCCCACCGTGATGGTGATGCGCCCCTCGGCGTCGGTCGAGAAGTCCAGGTAGCCCGGGCGCTCCGCCAGCTCGGAGGGGAAGGTGATCTCCACCCCGGTGTCCGTGCGGATGCGATGGCTGCGCGTGAGCCGGTTGGCAACGCCGCGCCGCACCGGCGCCTCCTCGGGCAGCGACGCCTCGCGCACGCGCTCCTCGAAGCGCTCCGCCACGTCCGGGCGCTCGGCGAAGACCGTGCGGCCCACCTCCGCGGGCGAGAAGGACTCCTCCACGTCGGCCGCGCGGGCGACGCAGGCCTTCGCGCGGCCCACCTCAACCGCCGGCTCCAGGCCGAACTCCTCCGCCACGTCGCGCACGATGACGCTGACCTCGTCAATCACCTCGTGGCTGGAGGCCTCGCTCGAGCACTGCAGGAAGCGCTCCGGGATCACCATGACCGAGGTCCCGCCCACGCTGCGCTCCTTGTCGTGGAAGTCGATCGCGCCGGTCGCGGCGTCCACCAGCACGTAGCTCGCCACCTTCTGCGAGGGGTTGGGCAGCGTGGCGTCCACGCGCGCGATGCCGTTGGCATCGCCCTCGACCTCGTGGACGAAGGCCTGGCGGCGGGGCAGCAGCTCGATTGCAAAGAAGCGCTTGCCCGCTTCGCCCTCGAACTCCACGTCGTCGCCGGACGCGGCGTCGGTGTCGGAGAAATCCGCGATGAGGAGATCGCACTGCTCGAGGTCCTCCGCACGGCGCAGCTCCTCCCAGAACCACTGCGCGATCTCGACCGAGAACTCCACGAACTCGCGCTCCCCCGCCAGGTAGCGCTGCAGCTCGGCGGCAAAGCCGGAGTCCGCGGCAAACTCGCCGTGGCGGCTCTCCGCGTTGGACGAAATCTTGCGCAGGTGGCGCTGGACGAAGGACTTGGTGGAGCGCACGTCGAGGTCGAGCGGGCGCTCCGAGAAGTACGTGGAGCCCGCGTCGAAGTCGAAGACGTGCAGGATCGCTCGGTCTACTTTGAGCATGTGTTCCCTTCTCACTTGATGGAAGTGGGACAGGCGCTCGCAGGCGCCTGCCCCACCGGTGACTCAAAACAACTCAAAAAGGGGACAGTCCCCTTTTGGATCACTTGCCGTCCTCGGGGCGCTCGAGCGAGGGGATGAGGTCGCGGAACTCGTTCTCGTCGGCGTTTCTGTGCGGGGACTTCTTGGCATAGCGCTTGACGGCCGCGGCGGTCTTGTTGATCGACTGCAGCGTGCCGGCGCCGGCGACACAGCCGCCCGGGCAGGCCATGCCCTCGAGCAGGTAGCCCGGGTACTTGCCCTTGACGGCGTCCTTCATCATCTTGCGGCAGTTCTCGAGGCCCTCGGCGTTGACGACGTTGACCTCGCGCTCCGGGTGCAGGTTCTTGATGACGTTGACCACGGCGTTGGCGACGCCGCCCGCGACCGCGAACCCGCGGCCGTCGGCGGATGCCACGCCGAAGTCGGAAGCGCCCTCGCCCTCGAGCTTGGTGTACTCGTCGATGCCGGCACCCTGCATCATGCCCGCCATCTCCTCGAAGGTGAGGACGAAGTCGACCTCGGAGCGGACGGACTTGCGCATGGCCTCGAGCTTCTTGGCCGAGCACGGCCCCACGAAGACGATCTTGGCGTTGGGGTGCTGCTGGCGCAGCATGCGCGCGGTGAGCGTCATGGGCGTGAGCGCCATCGAGATGCACTCGGCGTGCTCCGGGAACTCCGTCTTGGCCATGACCGACCACGCCGGGCAGCACGAGGTGCCCATGAACGGGATCTTCTCCGGGACCTCCTCGAGGAAGTCCTCGGCCTCCTGGACGGTGCAGAGGTCGGCGCCGATGGCGACCTCCTCCATGCCGGAGAAGCCGAGCATCGTGAAGGCCTGGCGCAGCTTGTCGACGTTGCCCTTGCCGCCGAACTGGCCCACGAACGCCGGCGCGACCTCGGCGATGACCTCGTCGCCGCGGTTGATGGCCTGGATGACCTGGAAGATCTGGCTCTTGTCGGCGATGGCGCCGAAGGGGCAGTTGATCAGGCACTGGCCGCAGGAGACGCACTTCTCGTAGTTGATCTGGGCGCGGCCGTACTCGTCCGAGCCGATGGCGTGCATGCCGCAGGCGTCGGCGCAGGGGCGGACGTGGTGCTGGATGGCGTGGTAGGGGCAGGCGTTGAAGCACATGCCACAGTGCACGCACTTCTCCTGGTCGATGAAGGCCTTCTTGTCCTTGAAGGTGATGGCGCCCTTGGGGCAGATCTCGCGGCACGGGTGGGCCAGGCAGCCCTGGCAGGCGTTGGCCACGCGGTAGACGTTGTCCTCGCACGCGTTGCACGCGAACTTGATGACGTTGACCAGCGGCGGCTCGTAGTAGGTCTCGGGCACGGCGGCGTCGGCGAGGCCGTCGGTGAGGCTCTCGCGCTTGTCGACGCCCTGGAGCGGCAGGCCCATGGCCAGGCGGATGCGCTGCTCGACGATGGCACGCTCCAGGAAGACCGACTCGCGGTAGGTGGCGACGTCGCCGGGGATGATCTCGTAGGGCAGGTCGCGGATCTTGCGACGGGTGGTCTTCTCGTCGTCTTCCTTCATGTCGTAGGCGATCTTGGCCACGTTGGAGAACACGTTGCGGCGAATCTCGGTCAGGTTGGTGTACACGCCACGCATGGTATCGGCCATCGTTGCCCCTCTCCTGGCTGCGGTCGGGTTCTCGGGCGCCTCCCCCTCGAGGCGCACCTCCTAAGTAGTATCGCACAGCTGGGACGGAAGGCGCGCGATTGTCTCGGCGCCGAGCGCGCCCCCGGCGGCAGACGGCGCGGGGTCAGAAGGTTGTGCCCGATGCCCCCGCTCCGGCGTGAAGCGCCCGAGCACGCTCTACTGACGAGGCTCGTTGACCTCGCCAAGACGGTACTAGGCTTCATCCGGGAGGTGCGTAGGAGGTCCGACGAAAGTGAGGGCCGCTGACGCGAGAGCGTAAGCGGCCCGACAAAAAGTAGCGGCACTGCCGGTAACGTACAATTTCTTGCGCACTTTGACAGCGGAATAGCTCCGAGCTAATGACGTAGGAGGCCGGTTGGTCCGAAAGGGCGAATAAATGCGCAGGTAGAAGGTATCGTTTCTTTTGACCTCCTTTCAGCGGATTGCCGCCTGGTACGAATCCGGTACGAATCGTTCTTGGGGTTGCTCTGAGGTACTTTCAGGGGCGTTTTCCACGCGCTCACGAGGTGAGCTTACGAGGGTGAGTCGGCGCCCGCCGTTGATGACGCGGGGCTCGACTTGGACGATCGGAGTGACGGCGGGGGCGGCCTCAACGGGTTCGGAGAAGAGGTCGCTCACGACGTCTGCCGCCGCACGCTTGGCCTCCATGTTCACGTGGGTGTAGATCTCCATCGTGATCTCGCTCGAGGCGTGGCCGGCCAGCTCCTGCATCACCTTGGGGTGCACGCCCCTCAAGGCGAGAGTGGAGAGGTAGGAGTGGCGAAGCTCGTGGAACGCCCAGCCATTGAGGCCGAGCGTCTCGCGGTCGCGCAGCCACCATGCCTCGAGCACGTTTGGGCTGAGCCTGCCCATGGTCGTGCTGAGAACGACCGGGGTGCTCTCGCTCTGTTCCAGGCGTTTTCCGGGCTTCTCGCCGTTCTTCTTCGCCAGCCTCTCCTGCTCCGCCGCGTACTCGTCAATGCGGGCCTTCTGCGCCTCCTTGTGCATGACGAGGGCGTCTCGGACGGAGTCGGGCATGGGGAGGCGCCGCACTCCGGCCTTCGTCTTGGGGTCCTTGAGGTTCCCGAAGCAGTCGTAGGACTTGCGGATCGATATGACCTGGCTCTCGAGGTCGACGTCGCGCCACGAGAGGCCGCAGACCTCCCCGCGACGCATCCCGGTGCTGACCGCGAGGAAGTACGCGATGTCGGCCTCCCGGGTGAAGTCGAGCTGCGCTATGAACTCCCGGATGGCCTCCGGCTTGAGGGCGCGGCGGGGCTGGGTGTCCCTGCGCGGCGTGTCCATCTCGGTGCAGGGGTTCTTGGCGACGACACCGTCCTTCACGAGGTCGTCGAACAGCAGCTTGAGCGTCTTGTGGATCTGGTTGAGATAGGTGCCGCTGGCGGGCTTGCCGGAGAGGGTGTCGCCGGAGCGCATGGCGGCGTACATCTTCTCGAGCGTCTCTCGCGTGACCTTCGAGGCGTCGGCGTAGCCGATGTGACGGTTGATTGCCTTGAAGAATCGCTCGTAGGTCACGTTGGTGTTCTCGGTGAACTCGCCGGACGCACGGCGCCTCGTCATGAAGTCCTCCGCGCACTCCTTGATGGTCGTGCCCGACCTCTTGTGCACCTCGTCGTTCTCGATCTCCTTGATGAACTCGCGAAGGGCCTTCTTCGCCTCGGTGTAGGTGCCGTTGAAGCGCCTCGTGCGGGTCTTGTACTTGCCCGTGCGGGGGTCGAGCCCCACGGGGACTCGCAGCTGCCACTTGCGGCACTTGCTCTTGGGCTTGTCCTTCTCGAGCTGGACTATGGTGCCCTCGCCCGTGACCTTTGCCATGGCTACTCACCGTCCCCTACTGCAACGTAGGGCGGGCGGTAGTGCCACTCGAGGTCGGCTGCGAGCTCGCGCTGCCAGGGCTCGTCGAGGCGCAGGGCCTCGCCCGGGGCGGCGACGAGGGCGACGGCGGGGACCACGTTCCCGGAGCCGTCCGTGAGGGAGAAGGAGACGACGCTGAGGTTCTTCTCGGCCTTGGCCATGGCGCTCACCTCCTGCCCTGGGAGCGGGCGGCGCGCTCGCCGAGCTCCACGTAGGAGAGGTAGCTGTCAACGAGGGCGCGGCCCTCGGGGCTGAGGGCGTCGTAGCGGGGCTGGATTCCCTCGGGCTCGGGCGCGTCGATGTCCTCGCGGCCGATGACGAGGTCGATGGAGCAGCCCAGCTTGTCCGCGATCTGCCACGCCGCCGGCAGCGGGATGCCGCAGTCGGCGCCGTCGCCGGCGCGCTCGTAGCGGGCGTAGGTGGAGCCGGGGATGCCGAGCGCCTCGGCGAACTCCTTCGCGGAGCGGTAGCCCGCCTCGCGGCGCAGCCGCTGGAGTGTTCTTTTGCCGCTGATGGCCTTGTAGGGGGTTTGGGCGGGTGCGAGTGATGACATATACTGTCACCGTCCCTTCTGGATTTGCCTCTGGACCGGACGCCGGGCCCGCGGGAGTGCCAGCTCCCGCGGGCCCACCTGCTTTCCTCCTATGCCTTCGCGCCACCTCCCCTCCCGCTCGCCTCGGAGTCGTACTCGACCATGACGCCGTGGTCGACGGAGCCCCACAGCACATGCATGCCGTCGAGCTCGAACTCGCCGTGGGTGCGGTCGTAGGCCGCCATGATCTTCTCGATGGTTCTGTTGTCGATGAGCTCCTGCGCCTTGGTGGAGAGCTTGCCGCGCTTCTTCGCCGCCTGCTCCTGGAGGAAGGACTCGAAGGCGGCGCGCGCCGCCTCGGCGCTGTCGAACGCGACGAGCTCGCCGAAGGCGGCGCCGTCGCGCAGCTCGGAGAGCATCTGCTGCTCGTACTGGTAGCAGAGAGCCTCGTAGGGGCGCTCCTCCTCGCGGCGGTGGCGCGCGCGGATCTTCTCGTCCTTCATGAGCACGAACTCGCGGAGCTCGTCGGCGAGCTGCCGCGCCTCGGGCGTGAGCCCGTCGTACTCGAGCTGCACCTCGCCGCGCATGCACGCGGGGTCGGGCGCCTCGCGGTCGACGATGGCGTCGATGGTGGTGCCGAAGATGTCCGCGAGCTGCCAGGCGCGGTCCATGGGGATCTTGTCGGGGTTGGACTCGTAGCGCGCGTAGGTGGAGGTCGGGATCTCGTACTCCACCGCGAACTCGTTGGAGTTCTTGTAGCCCGCCGCCTTGCGGAGCTTCAGAAGGTTGCTCGCCATGCCCTCCGCCTCTCTCGGATGTGTTCGTCCTGTGGAGGGGTGCCCTCGGCGCCCTCCGTGTCGTTGTTACGCTTCGCAACAGATTCTATCACTAGTTGACAAGCCGTTCAATCGTATAGGGTCATTCTACCTCAAAACTTGCAAAGAATCTCACTTGTTGACAATTCCTGTGATATTCTACCGCTGCACGGCGACGAAACGTGCCACTTCGTGACAGACGGGTCGGAGCCGTGCGTGCGGTCCAGAGGCAAATCGGATGAGAGGGAGCGAGAGATGAGTTTCGAGGAGCTGCCGTACTTCATGACCCCCAAGCAGCTCGCCGACGTGACCGGCGAGCACGAGGGATCCATCACCCGCGGCATACGCGAGGGGCGGATCCCCGCCGACAAGGTGAACGGTCGCTGGCGGATCTGCCGCGACGTGATCTTCAAGAACGCGAAGAAGGGGGCCTCGAATGACGGAGAGGGCCGCGAGTAGCCCACGCGGGGCGGGCTCCCTCGCCGACGCGCTGGCACGCGTCCCTGCGGAGCTCAAGGCCGAGCCGCGCTGGGTGTGCTGGCGGCGCGAGGAACGCGGCGGCAAGACGACTAAGCTCCCGGTGTGCGCGGCAAACGGGCGCATGGCCAAGAGCACCGACCCGGCGACCTGGGCGGCCTTCGAGGAGGCCGTGGCTGCGGTGGGCCGCTGGCGCTGCGACGGCGTGGGGTTCGTCTTCGGGCCGGACCGCGCCTTCACGGGGCTCGACCTCGACCACGTGATCGAGGGCGGCGTGCTCGACCCGGCGTACCGCTGGGTGGTCGAGGAGGCCGGGACCTACACGGAGGTCTCGCCCTCGGGCGACGGGCTGCACCTGATCTTCCGGGGCGCGAAGCCCGACTGGGCCCAGCGCTCGAGGAAGGGGCAGCCCGGCGGGCGCGTGGTGGAGATGTACGACCACGACCGCTACTTCACGGTGACGGGGAACGTCTTCGAGGGGCGCGCCTCCCTCGCCTCGAACCCCGACGTGGTGGAGAGGGCGTACCGCACCTGGATCGAGCCGGAGCGGGCCGCCGCGCAGCCGACGCTGTCGGCGGCAGCGACGCGCGGCCCCGACGCTTCCATGGACGACGAGGCCCTGCTGGGGCGCATGTACGCCTCCCGCAGCGGCGACGCGATCCGCGCCCTCATGGCCGGCGACTGCTCGGCGCAGGGCGGCGACCGATCGGCGGCGGACATGGCGCTGTGCTCGCACCTCGCGTTCTGGTGCGCGGGCGACGCCGCCCGCATGGACCGGATCTTCCGGCGCTCCGGCCTCATGCGCGACAAGTGGGACAGCCGCCGGGGCGGCACCACGTACGGCGCGCAGACGATAGAGCGGGCGATAGAGGGCTGCTCGGAGTTCTACCGGCCGAGGGAGGGGCGGGCCGACCGTCCTTCTCGCCCCGTGCGTCCTTCTCGCGCCAGTGACAAGAACATGTGTTCGACCGCTGCGCCCGACACGGACGGAGGGGGCTCTTCGGACGAAGAGGCACCGGACTTCGAGAGCGCGCCCTCCGTGGAGGGGTGGTTCGTCGACGCGCGCGGGCGCCTCTGGGTCCGCGGGCGCGACGGCGAGCTGGCGCGCTCGGTGTCCTCGACGGCGCCCTGGGTGGCGGCCGACCTCGTGGACGTGGACACCGGAGACGTGCGCGCCCTCGTGCGCGTGACGGTCCCCGGCGGCGTGCGCGAGCGGGCGCTCGACCGCGAGGTGCTGCTCAA
>CALUJM010000019.1 GCA_944320975.1 uncultured Atopobiaceae bacterium
CCACTCCCTGTCCTCCTGCGAGTACATGCGGACTCCAATCCGGACACGAAAGTGTCCAACTTTTTGTCCGTACCCCCTTCAGTGCTTTGGCATGCTGCTTGCAAGCGTGGCCGGGCAGTTCGCGTTCCAGTACCTCGTCGACATAAAGATGGACGCGGAGGGCTTCCACGTGTTCCGTGATCTGCGCCTGCGTGTGGGCGATCGCCTGAAGGGCGCTCCCATGGGATACTTCTCGGAGCAGCGCCTTTCCGCCATCACCACCACGCTCACCACCACCGTCCACCAGCTTGAGGAGTTCATGACCATCTGCCTGACTGGCCTTTCGGGCGGTGTCGCCATGGCGGTAATCATGAGCCTGTTCTTCCTGGCCTTCGCGCCGCCGGTCGCCTTCGTCACCTTCGCGGGCATCGCGGTGGGGCTTGTCGTTCTCGAGTGGTTGCGGCGGCGCTCGACGTCGGTCACGCGCGAGATAACCGCCGCCCAGGAGAATATGACTGATGCGGTGATCGAATACGCTCGAGGGATGGCGGTTCTGCGCACGTTCGCCACGCCCGATGAGAGTCTTGCGGCGGTCAAGGCATCCTTCGAGCGCAAGCGGCAGGCGGATTTCGAGCAGGAGCAGGCAGCGCAGGGCATCTTGAAGCTGTATGCGCTCGTGTTCAACCTTGCCAGTTGCGGTGTTCTGTTCGCGGCATGCGCACTCTGCCTTTCGGGGGCGCTCTCGCTTTCTTGGGCGCTTACGCTTCTGGTTGCCGCGTTCATCATCTACGGCGAACTGATCAGCGCGAACAACAGCGCGTTTCTCACCAAGAAGATCGAAGGGGAGCTCGACCGCATCGACGAGGTGTGCGCGGTGCCCAAACAGGATACGACCGACAAGCCTCTCGCCACCGATGGGTTTGACCTTGCGATGGAGCATGTCTCCTTCGGCTACGGAGACGGGCGGCGTGTCATCGACGGAGTGAGCCTGCGCATCCCCGAAGGCTCGACGTGCGCGCTCATAGGGCCGAGCGGTTCGGGCAAGACCACGTTGGTGAACCTGCTTGCGCGCTTTTGGGACGTCGATGAGGGGCGCGTGACCATAGGCGGGGCTGACGTGCGGTCGGGTACGGCCGAAAGCCTGCTCGAGAACATCTCGATGGTGTTCCAGAACGTGTACCTGTTCAACGACACCGTGGAGAACAACATCCGGTTCGGCAAGCCCAGTGCGACACATGAGGAAGTGGTCGCGGCTGCGAAGCGGGCGCGCTGCCACGACTTCATCATGGAACTGCCCCAAGGCTATGACACGGTGCTCGAGGAAGGCGGGGCGAGCCTTTCGGGCGGCGAGCGGCAGCGCGTCTCCATCGCGCGCGCCATCATGAAGGACGCGCCCGTCGTCATTCTGGACGAGGCGACAAGCTCGGTCGACCCGGAGAACGAGCACCTGCTCATGGCGGCGATCGCGGAGCTCACGCGCGGTAAGACCCTCGTCACCATCGCCCATCGGCTGAACACGGTGCGCGACGCCGACCAGATCATCGTCGTGGACGGCGGGAGGATCGTCCAACACGGCACGCACGAGGAGCTCATGCGCGAGCAGGGGATCTACCGCCGCTTCATCGAGGTGCGCCGCGAGGCGGCTGGTTGGCAGTTGGGAGGAACCTCTCATGGCACGGCATGATTCGCAAGAGGACTACCTCGAGGCCATCCTCGTGATCCGCCGCCTGCGCGGGTCGTGCCGCAACGTCGACATCGCCGAGCGCCTCGCGCGCTCCAAGCCGAGCGTGACGAAGGCGCTCTCGAACCTCGCCGCGGCCGGCCTCGTCCGGATGTCCGGGCACGACGTGCTCCTCACCGAGGAGGGCGAGCGCGCCGCGTCGGCGACGCTCGAGCGCCACCGCTTCTTCGAGCGGCTGCTCGTCGACGCCGGCGTCGACGCCCGGACCGCCTCGGCGGAGGCGTGCCGCATGGAGCACTGCCTCTCCGAGGACTCGTTCCGCAAGCTCTCAGAGCGCCTGGCGCCAGAGGGCTGAGCAACATGGGCGAGCGAGTCTCCCAACGGGTGGTTTTCAGGGCGGCTCTTTTTCCGGGCGGAGCTGGCAACATTTCAAATGGGATGAAGAACCCCGGTGGGAGGGGCCGCCCAGACGATCAATCCCCACGGACGGCCCCTCCCACCAGCCAATCATACCGCGGGCGCCGCGGGTGCTCCGCTCCCTCACCCCGCACGGGAGGCGAGCGCCCGCACGGAGCTGATGGCGGCGGGCGGCCTCTACGCCCGCCTCGTCCGCAACCAGGCCGAGAGCCTCGCTGGAGCATCGGTGGCATGGAGGGCCGCTGAGGCCGGCGGACCGAACGGTGGGCGGGGCCGCCCAAAAGACAGTCCCCACGGGCGGCCCTCGCGCCGCCACCCCGCCGACGACGGGGAGCGATGACGAACAGGCCCCCGCGCGCCGTCGCGCGCGGGGGCTTTCCTGTGCCGTGGCGGACCGGGCGCCGTGGGGATTTCTGCCGCGCCCGGTCCATGTTTCCGCCTACCGCCTCCGGTCGACCTTGCGGGGCAGGAGGACGGAGGCCGCCGCGCCGAGGGCGGCGACGGCGGCCGCGGACGCCGTCGCCCCGGGCGCGCTGGGGCTGCCCGCGGCGCACATCGTCCCGACCACTGCCGAGGAGACGGTGCCGCCGAAGCCGCGGAAGAACATGGCGAGCGAGGTGGCCCGACCCATGTCGGCGGGCGAGGAGCCCAGCTGGGCGGCGAGGTTGGCCGTGGGCATGCCGATCCCGACGCCGAGCCCAAGGGCGGCGACGCACGCCTCGAGGGCGACGAGGGCCCCGCTCTGGGCGGTGACGGCGATGCCCGCCGCGCCCGCCGCGATGACGGCGAAGCCGGAGAGCGAGTTCGCGCGGAGCCTGCCGTGCGCGCGGAAGAGCGCCCCGGCGGCGTTGCTGCCCGCCATGAGGGCGAGCGTCATGGGGACGAGCGCCATGCCCGCCTGCGCGTCCCCCAGGCCGAGCTCCCCCTGGGCGAAGCCGGGCAGGAACGTGACCACGGCCATGAGCGCGAACTGCACGGCGAAGCCCGAGGCGAGCCCGGCGAGCACGGTGCGGTTCGCCATGACGCGCACGGGGACGACGGCGCCCTCGCGCCGCCGCTCGACGGCGACGAGGGCCGCGCCCGCGGCGACGGAGAGGGCGATCAGCGCGACGAACGGCGCGGACCCGAGCGCGAAGACGGTTCCCGAGAGCGCGAAGGCGAGCGTCAGCGGGGTGACCGCCGCCGCCGCGGCCGCGGCGCCGAGGGCGTCGAAGCGGCCCGGGCGGCATCCGAGCCCGGCGGGGAGGTGCCGCGCGACGAGGACGAGCGCCACGGCGCCGACGGGCACGTTCACGAGGAAGATCCAGTGCCACGACGCGGCCTGCACGATGGCGCCGCCCAGGAGCGGGCCGGCGATGCTCGCGAGCCCGTACATGGCGGAGGCCGCGCCGAGGTAGGCGCCGCGCTCGCGCGGCTCGAAGAGGTCGGCGGCCGCGATGAAGACGCCCGCCTCCAGGATGCCGCCCCCGATGCCCTCGACGCCGCGCCAGAGGGCGAGGAGGCCGATCGAGGGGGAGGCGGCGCAGCCGACCGACGCCGCGGCGAAGAGGCCGATCCCCGCAGCGTACATGCGGCGGTGCCCGAACTTCGCGACGAGCCCTCCCGCGAGCAGGGCCGTCACCGTGCAGGTGAGCAGGTAGGCTGTGAGCGGCCAGGCGTAGCCGGCCGAGGAGCCGAGGCCCGCGGCGATGGCGGGCATGGCGGTCGCGACGACCGTGGAGTCGAGCGCCGCGACGAAGAGGGCGAGCATGAGGCCGGCGAGCAGGGCGCGGGCAGGCTTCGGCCGCACCTCTGCGTCGGCGCCCCGCCCGCGCCCGGCCTCTGCCGCCTCGAGTCCGCGCCCCCGCGCCTCCGCGGGGCTTACCTGCGTCCCCGCGGCGACGCCGCCCGCCCGCAGGTTCTCGCGACCGGCGCGGGCATTTCGGCCCCGCGCCAGCGCCTCGCTTCTCAGCTGTCGTACGTTCATCCTGTTCCTTCCTCTCGAATACTATCTATAAAACTACTATCACTAATAGTAGTTGGCCAAAAGAAAAGCCGGCGATGCCGGCTCGGGCGGGCGATGGCCGCGCGGTCAGCGGGGCTCGTCCCGCTGGTGCGGTGCGTCCGCCGCGTTCGCGTGCCGCCGCTCGTAGGCGGCGCGCCACGCCTCCCAGTCGAAGGTGGGCACCGAGGCGCCGCGGTCGGCGGCGAGCGTATCGCCGGGCCCGTCGGGCGCCATGCCCGCCGCCCAGCCGCGCAGCTCAGCCGGCACGCCGGGGCGGTAGAAGTCGCGCTCGAAGCGGTCGAGCCAGTCGACGGCCAGGGCGTAGGTCGCCGCGCGCAGCTCCAGGTTGGCCCGGGCCTCCAGGCGCGGGACCTCGGGCGCGTAGGCGGCCAGGCGCTCGGCCTGCTCGCGGTAGCGCTCGCGGATGGTGGCGAGGAGGGCGCGACCGCTCCTCTCGTCGGTCACGTAGAGGTTGGCGATGACGGGGGTGAAGTCGAAGTCCACGCGCGCCGGGGTCTCGGCGACCTTCCTCATGAGCTCGTCGAATCGCTCGCGGCCCGCGTCGGTGATAGTGTAGACGGTCTTCTCGGGGGCGTTGCCCTCGCGCACGGCCGCCCCCTCGACGCAGCCCGCCTCGCAGAGCTTGATGAGGTTGCGGTAGATGGAGGGCGTGCTCACGCGCACCCACTTGCGCAGGGCGCGGGCGTCCATGAGCTTGTCCATGTCGTAGGCGCTCATGGGCGCCTCCTTGAGCGCCCCCAGGATCATGAGGTCGATGCTCGGCGTGGCCACGGGGCCTCCTCTCGTTGCGATAGGGAGAATACTATCACTGATAGTATTCTCTTGGCAAGTCGTCGCCGCTCGGGGCGCGGCCCCGCCGCTCCTCCCCGAAGCCCGTCCGGCACCGCGGGCGGCACGTCAGCTTCACGACGAGCGGTAGGGGCGCAGGTGGAGCACGCCTGCGATGGTGCGCGCCCACCTGTGCCACGTGCGCTAGGAGCATTTAAAAATGTACTCAGTGATAACCCTATAAAAACAATATGCGACCCAAACCGCCCAGGTTATTTCCCACCTGCCCGTTATTGCAGAAATCAATACATATAGAGCAGCAACAGTGGCCGCGATGATCCAGTTTGCCAGTCTCTTCTTCCTGCTTATTTCATCAGTCGATACTTTCACGACATCAGACAACAAACTCTCGTATTCGTGATCAACGCTCTCTTCTATCCGCTCGCCCTTGAATAACTCCGCTATGGTAATCCCCAAGGATTCGGCCAATGGCTCAACAAGGGATACGTCTGGAAATCCGACGCCACGCTCCCATTTTGAAATAGCCGCACTTGACACGCCTAATTCATTCGCCAAGTCCCGCTGAGTACGATTCTGCTCTTTTCTGATGGCAGCAATTAGGCTGCCGGTCTTTTGAGTGTTCAAGATTGCGCCCGCCTTCTTTCGCCCGCTTTCTGCCTTCGTGTATAGCATCGTAAAAACGCCGCCCTCAAGGAACGCTCCGTTGAACCGCTAAACGCTACATAGTCCCTTAAGCAAACAATCTCCCTCACACACGCTCGATCGCCTTTTTGCCATAGCGGGCCGGGCGCCGCGGGGATTGTCGGCTGGACCCGCGCGTCGCCTCAGAGCGGGAGGGAGGCAACCATGGCGGCCGACGCGGCGGACACGGCGATCCCGATCGCCTCCCCCGCCAGGAAGCCCAGCCAGTGGGGGCGGACGTCGAGGTAGGCGTCCTCGAGGTCCTCGGTCCCGGGGATCCTCACGCCGCGCCCCCAGCAGAACCAGAGGGTGTCGAGCACGAGGGCGTCCCAGAGGTTGACGACGGACCACAGCGCGAAGCACCAGCCGAGCGCGCCGGCGAAGTCCCGCGCGCCGGACGCCAGCGCCACGGCGGCCAGCAGGGCCGTGAGCGCGAGCGCGACGGAGACCTTCCTGGCGGCGGTGCGCCTGAGCTCGGGGATCCTGCCGGCATACTCGGGGAGCGCCCTCAGGCGCTCGCGGACCGCGGGCGGGAAGTCCTGGTACCAGAACATGGGGTCGCGCCTGAGCGACGCCCATACGGCGGCGGAGAACAGCAGGCAGGCCACCGCGGCCTCAGCGGCGAAGAGGGCGGGCGACATCGCTCACCCCCTCCCGAACAGGTAGTCGAGGAGCTGCTCGCGCATGAGGGCGAGGTTCTCCGCGAGGGCGTCCGCGTGCAGGCGCGTCCGGTTCTCCCAGGCGAGCGCCATCACCTTCATCATGTTCGCCGCGACGTGGGGGTCGACGCCCTCGCGCATCCCCCTCAGGCGCGAGGCGATCGCCGCGAAGACCGCCTCGTCGGTCGCGGGGTCGAGCACGGACCTCCCGGGCAGCTTCCCGGCGAGCCACGCCATGTCCTCCGGGGAGACCTCGCCGAGGACGCTCTCGCCGCCGTCGAAGGAGAAGCGCCCGAGGAGCGCGGCGACCTCGCCTCGGCCGAGCCCGCCCCGCTCGCGGGCGAGGCCGTCGATGGCCCGCCACATTGCGGCCTTGCCGTGCGTTATGCAGGCGAGCGCGAACGCCTCCTTGGTCGGGTAGAGGCGGTAGAGCGTCCGCTTGCCGACGCCGACCCGACGCACCGCCTCCTCGACGGTCATCTTCCGCACGCCCTTCTCCCGGATGAGGGCGAGCCCGGCCTCGAGGAGGGCCTCCTCGGTCGGGTCGAGCGGCTGCGGCGGTATGGCTGCGGGCATGGCGCCTCCGTCCAACGTGGTCCTACGGGTTGGACGCTAACAGGTCGTGGAGTCCTGTCAAGAGGGAGAGTTCCTTCGTCGCGAAGCACATCGCCTTCATCGCCGGCGTGCGCATCCTCTGTTCTTCACTTGAGGCTCGACGAAAAATGGAGCCGCAGCGCTCGAGGGCGGTCATGGCATGAACCCCGCAGCGGAATGCTGCGACGAAGCCGCTCCGTTCGAGCGCGGTGCCATCCTGCGGGATCCAGGCCAAACGCTGTCTTCTTGTCGGATACCGTATCGTATTTGAAGCGAGGGGATCATCAACGCGCCATCGGGCGCGCTCCGCCGACGTCCTCGCTCTTCACGGCCGACGAGCGAGAGTGTTTCGGTACTCGCTTGGAAGCATGCCCGTTTCGCGCTGAAAGATTGTCGAGAAGCGGCCCGAGCAGGTGTAGCCGACCGCCCGTGCAACCTGGGCGATCGTGAGGTCGGGCTGCCGCAGGAGCGATTCGGCCATGCTCACGCGGCGTCGCTGCATGTATGCGGTGAAGGTCGACCCCGTCTCGATCCGGAAGCTCTCCTTGAACTTGGTGGGGCTCATGCACGCCGCGCGGGCGAGGTCGGGAACGAGCAGGTTGCCCGCGGCGTGGTCGTCGATGTAGGAGATGACGGCGCGGATCCGTCTGGCATCCTCTTCGGAAAGCCGCGCGCAAGGTTCCCGGTGGGAAGCGCGGGTTCTCTCAACGAGCAGCCCGAGCGCCTCGAGGACCTTCCCTTCGTAGAACAGCTGGCTCTTGCTCTCGTCGCCCGGATGCGGGTAGAGGCTTGCGAGCAGGGCCCTCATCTCCGGGAACGCATGCATGTCGTTCACGGAGAGAAACGCGTCGCGCACGTTTTCGAACTGCCCCTCGTATTCAGACTCCAGGTATTCGGCCGACATGCGGGGCGTGACCTCGATTCCTATGGCGCGGATGGGAACGCCGCCGTGGACGAGCCCGCGCCAGCCGCCTTTGTCGCTGCAGAACCCCCAGAGCGCCTTTGAGCGCAGTTTCCGATACGGGGTGAGCTCCTCACCCGAAATGGATTCGTACCAAGTGATTGAAAGGTACTCCGGCAGCCTGAACTCGAGCAGCGCGTCTTTCTCGAGCGTGAAGTCGTGGATGGCGATGTTCCATCGGTCGCTCGGCGCGCAAAGATGGTAATACCCATGGGCGAATCCGCCCGAAGAGGCGTACGACTTCCACAGCGGGCCGAACCCTGCGGGGCGAGGCGTTTCTTCGAATCCCGACTGCTCTATCGTCGAGGCGTGGATGCCGCCGTCCTCCATTGGTCCGGTCCCTTCGTTTCAGTAAGACATGGTTAACAAATATGATATCAGGGGGATGCCGGCCCGGGAGCAGACGATAAGGCCGACCACGCGACGATCGGACGCGAAAGTACGACGATTGGACGCCTCGGGGAGCGTGACTCTTCCCGATAACCTCCTCCTGCATAGAGTTAGCTATGACTTACATCTATCTTCGTTAGGAGGAACTATGCAAAGCGGCGTTCAGAAGGCGAAACGTGGCCTCGGGGCGAGAGACCTCGTGACCACGGGCGTGTGCATCGCGCTCTACTTCGTGTTCATGATGGTGGGGAGCATGCTGTTCGCGCCCAACCCGGTTTTGACGTTTCTCATGCCGGCGGGCGCGGCGCTTCTCACCGGTCCGGTCTACCTGCTCCTCGTCGCCCGCGTGCCGAAGCACGGACCCCTCATCATCCTTGGCGTCGTCGAGGCGGTCGTCATGTTCGTTACGGGCATGTACTGGCTCTGGTCGGTGTTCCTTGTCGTGCTCGGCATAGTGGGCGACCTGATAGCGGGCGCTGGAGGCTTTAGAAGCAAGCCGCTCAACATCGCGAGCTTCCTCGTCTTCTCGCTCAACCCCATGGGCTCCTACATTATGCTCTGGCTTGATCCGACGGGGTACTCCGCGTACCTGACCGAAAAGGGCACCGAGCAGGCGTATATGGACACGATGGTCGCAACCGGCGCCGACTGGGTGCTGCCTGCGATGATCGGGCTTACGCTCGCCTGCGCGCTGGCAAGCGCGCTCGTTGGAATGCGGATGCTGCGCAAGCAGTTCGAGAAAGCGGGGATGACGGCGTGAGCGGGCCGCTTTCCGTGCGCCTTGACCCGCGAACGAAGCTCGCCCTGCTGTTCGTCTGGGCGCTTGCTGTGCTCTTTTCCCCGGGTTTGCCGTTCGAGGCGGGGATGATGGCGCTCGCCGTCGTCTTCGGGGCACTGTGCGGCAAAATGCGCCTGTCGATCGCGATGTTCGCCCTCTACTGCGCAGCCATGGGAATCGCCATCGCGCTCGCCCAGGTGAACCTCGGCATCTTCAGCACGCTTTTCAATTCGTTCTTCCTGCTCGTCCGCAAAGTGTTTCCCTGCGGGCTGCTGGCGGCCATCATCGTTTCGACCACGCAGGTCAACGAGTTCATGAGCGCGTTTTCGAAGATGCGCTGCCCGCGCGAGGTGACGATTCCGTTCGCGGTGATGATGCGCTACGTTCCCGCTATTCGCGAGGATTGGGGCTACATCAAGGACGCCATGCGCATGCGTGGGGTGAGCCCCACCCTCGGCGGCTTTCTGCGCAGGCCGGGCCTCACGGTCGAGTGCCTGTACGTCCCGCTCATGATGAGCGCGCTCAACGTTGCCGACGAGCTTTCGTGCGCGAGCGTGGCGCGAGGAATCGAGAACCCGGCGCCGCGCACGTGCCACCTGCATATCGAGTTCGGCATAGCGGACGCGGCGGTTGCCGTCGTTGCCGCGGCCGTCCTCGCGGCGGCGATCGTACTAAGGGGCCTGGCATGATAGAGCTTTGCGACGTGACGTTTACCTACGAGCGGTCCGCGCCGGGGCGGGCCGCAGGCGTGTCGCGGCTCGACCTTGCGGTTCCGCAGGGCTCGTGCGTGCTGGTGTGCGGCCCGTCGGGGTGTGGCAAGACGACGGTGACGCGGCTGGCGAACGGGCTCGCGCCGGCGTTCTTTCCCGGTGCGCTTTCCGGGCGCGTGACGATCGACGGGCGCGATTGCGCTCAGATGCAGAGCTGGGAGGTCGCGCTCTGCGTCGGGAGCGTGTTCCAGAATCCGCGCACGCAGTTTTTCAACGTGGATTCGACCGGCGAGATGGCCTTCGCTTTGGAAAGCCGCTCGACGCCGGAAGAGGAGATCCGCAAACGCGTGGCGGAGACCGTCAGCGAGCTGGGCATCCAGCATCTCGCCGACAGGAGCATTTTCTCGCTTTCGGGCGGTGAGAAGCAGCGGGTCGCGTTCGCGAGCGCCTGGGCGGCGCGGCCGACGAACCTCGTGCTCGACGAGCCGACGAGCAATCTCGACATGCAGGCGATCATGGACCTGCGCTCGTACGTGGCGACCGCCAAAGCCGCCGGGGCGTCCGTGCTCGTCGCCGAGCATCGCCTCTGGTGGCTTGCGGGGATCGCCGACGAGATTGTGGTCATGGGCGACGGCCGCGTTACGAAGAGGCTTTCCGCGCAGGAGTTCGCATCGCTCTCCGCGCGAGAAGTCCGCGAGCTCGGGCTGCGCGTCCGAAGCCTGAACGACGTCGCGGCATCGGCTCGCGTGACGGCCGATTCCCAAACGCGTTCGGAGTCGGCGCCGCGGGCTGATGGGCGGGCCGGGGCGGGCGAAGTCTTTCAGGCGGAAACGGGGCTCGATGTTCGCGACGCGAGGGCGGGGTACCGAAAGCACGGGGTGCTTCGCGGTGTGGACCTTTCGGTGCGAGCGGGAGAGGTCGTCGCCCTTGTGGGGAGAAACGGCGCCGGCAAATCGACCCTCTCGCGCGCGATATGCGGCCTGGCGAAAGGATCGGGGGCGTTTCGGCTTTTCGGCAAAGAGGTGAACGAACGGGAGCGGCTCGCGCGGTCGTCGATGGTGTTCCAAGATGTGAACTACCAGCTCTTTGCCGAAAGCGCCGCATCGGAGGTCGTCTTCGGCTTGCCGAAGGACCGCGCGCGGTCGGTCGACGTGGAGGGCATCCTATCGTCGCTTGGCCTGCGTGACGTTTCCGGGCGCCATCCGGCAACGCTTTCGGGCGGCCAGAAACAGCGCCTTGCGGTTGCGTCGTGCGTCGCCGCCGGGAAAGACGTGCTCGTGTTCGACGAGCCGACGAGCGGGCTTGACCTTGAGAGCATGAGGCGGGTGGCAAGCCTTATCCGCCGCCTTGCCGACGAGGGGCGAGTCGTTCTCGTGGTGACGCACGACCTTGAGTTCATTGCGTGCGCTTGCGATCGCGCCGTGGAGCTCTCCGAAGGCGTGGTTGCGGGCAGCTACGACGTCGCGGGGGGCGTCGGCGCGATACGCCGTGCGTTATTCGTCGATAGCCAGTGCGATGATTGGACGTAACCTTGCGACGAGAAGACGTATGAACGCCTCGTAAGCGCCGCTAGAAAGCGGAATAGTTATCCTCGCCTTGAAACTACGTGATCGAACACGTCCGTTCGTCACAGAGACGAACAAGTGCAGACATGCGAACAAGGAGGCGGTATGGCAAAGGAGAAGAAGGCGGGCGGGGCGTTCTCGCTCGTGCTCGCATGGGCGGGCGCCAATCGGAAGTTTCTGGTCGCGTCGATGATCACGGCGACGGCATCGGGCCTTATGACCATGGTCCCGTACTGGGGCGTTTTCGAGATCATGCGGGCGGCGTATGCGGGGGCCCTGACCGAAGGGCTGCTCGTGCGGTGCGCTGCGGTGGTGGCGATTGGATTCGTCGTGCAGTACGCATGCTTCGCCGCATCGAGCCTGTTGTCGCACAAGGGTGCCTATCGGACGCTTTTCGACGTGAGGTGCCGGGTTGTCGACCATTTGGCGCATGCGCCTCTTGGATCGCTGGGAGAGCGGTCGGCGGGGCAGATCAAGACGGCGCTGCTCGACGACGTCGAGCGCCTCGAACTGTTCTTGGCCCACAACATCCCCGAAGCGTTTATGTACCTTGCGGGGCCCGTCGCGGCGTTCGCCTTCCTGTGCTCGACGAACGCGCCGCTCGCGCTCGCGACGCTTATCCCGTTTGCCGCCGCCGTGGCGCTCATAGGGATATGCTTCAAGGTGATGGGGGAGGTCATGCCCCGTGCCGTCGCGGCGCTCTCGCATATGAACTCCGTCATGGTCGAGTACGTCTCAGGGATGCGGGTCATCAAGGCGCTCGACATGGGAACCGCCTCGTTCACGCGCTTCCGGGACAGCGTCGACGGCGAGTTCGACGTATGGTGCGAGATATCCCGCAAGACCGCGCCCGCTTACGCGGCGTATCTGGTCGTGATCGAATGCGGGCTGCTCATCATGGTTCCCCTCGGCGGATTCATGTTCACGACGGGCGCCGTCTCTGGGAGTACCTACCTGCTGTTCGCGTTCGTCGGTTCGCTCTACCTCGTTGAGATTCGCCTGCTGCAGGAGGTGGGGTCAAAGCTCGCCGAGGTCGCAAGCGGCGCGGCGCGCGTCCAGGAACTGCTGGACATGCCGGTGTTCGGAGGAGGATCGCCGTTTCCCGAACGATCCGACATCGAGCTTCGCGACGTGCGGTTCTCCTACGACGCCTCTCGCGAGGTGGTGCACGGGGTATCGCTGCACATCGCCCAGGGGGAGCGGCTTGCGATCGTCGGGCCGTCCGGTGCGGGGAAAACGACCCTGGTCGAGCTCATCAGCCGCTTTTACGACCCCGACTCCGGCGAGGTGCTCATCGGCGGGCAGGATGTGCGGTCGATCGACTACGACGACCTCTTGGCGCATGTCGCCGTCGTTTTCCAGAAGACGTTCCTCACAAGCGGCAGCATCCTGGAGAACATCCGAATGGGCCTCGACGCTTCGATCGAGGACGTGCGCCGTGCCGCGCGGCGCGCCTGCATCGATGATTTCATCATGACGCTGCCGGACGGCTACGACACCGAGATGGGGAGCCTTGGCGACCGGGTGTCGGGCGGGCAGCGCCAGCGCATAGCCATCGCGCGCGCCATCCTGAAGGACGCGCCCATCCTTATCCTCGACGAGGCGACGAGCGCCGCCGATCCGGAAAACCAGCTCCAGATCGATACGGCGATCGGGAACCTGTGCGAGGGGAAGACGGTGATCATCATCGCGCACCGCCTCGGCGTGGTCCGCGGATGCGACCGAGTCGCCGTCGTCGAAGACGGGTCCGTGACGGCGGTCGGCACGCATGAACGGGTTCTCGCGTCGTGCCCGTATTACGCGCAGGTGTGGCGCGACTACGACGAAGCTCGAAGCGTCAGCTTCGGATGGGCGGACGCTTCGGAGGACGACAGCTCGGGCAGCGGGGAAGCGGGCTCGACGAGGAGCTCCGCAGAAGGCGCCGGGGCAGGCTCGAGGAAAGGGGCGTAGCGGTGACGGGTCAGAATACGGCGTCGCGGCGGGATTCCGCGCGCATCTTCGCGAAGAACAGGCGTTTTTCCATTCACGTTGTCTGCATGGTGGCGGACGGAGTGCTCGACGGATGCAACTTCGCCCTCATCTACCTTGTGATACGGGGCGTTTTTGAGGGGACGTTCACGATGTCGTCGGCTCTCGCCATGACGGCGGCGGTCGCGGCGGTGTTCGCGGTCCGTCTCGTCGTGTACGGATACGGCTACCTCCAAGGACAAATCGGCGGCGCTCAGATAAGCCGCAGCATCAGGATCTTTCTCGGCGAGAAGATCAAGCGGATCCCGCTTTCGCGCTTCACCGAGCGCAGCTCGGGCGATTACCTGAACGCGCTTACGGTGAACGTGAACGACTACGAGCAGATTCTCACGCACAAGACCGGCAGCATCGCGAAGAACGCCGCCTTGGCGACCATGCTCGTCGCGTTCGTGACTTGGCTTTACGCTCCCGCCGGAATCATCGTCGCCGCGATGTATCTCCTGATCGTCCCCGGACTCGCCTACTCGTGGCGCCAGGTCAGGCGTTTCGGCGCGCGCAAAAGCGCTATCCAGGTATCGAACGTAAGCGCGATCGTCGAGCACGTGACGGGCATGCAGACCCTGCGCGCCTACGGCATCGGCGGGACGGCGAACGAGCGAATCGTCGAGAGCATGCGCTCGTTCTCCGACATCAGCTACCGGTACGAGGCGGCGGTGACGCCTCCGGGCGCCGTGCTGTTCGCCCTCGTCGGCATGGGGGCGCCCGCGCTGTTTCTCGTCTGCGGCAGCGCGGTGCTCGCGGGAACGCTCGATGCGGTTTCCGCCGTGCTCATCATCATGCTGCCCTTGTTCATCATCAAGATGACGACGGCGCTTTTCGTCGATTTGACCGCCTACCGCAACCTGTCCATTGCGAAGCGCCGCATTGCGGAAGTCGCCTCCGAAGAGGAGGAGCAGGGTGTAGACGCCGCGTTCCCTGTCGGGGACGCGGGTATCGAGCTTGCCGGCGTCGACTTTGCGTACGAGCGGGACAATCCCGTATTCTGCGGGCTCGACCTCGTGTGCTCCCCTGGCAGGCTTACGGCGCTCGTGGGGGATTCCGGCTGCGGGAAGTCGACCGCGCTTTCGCTCGTGGCCCAGTATTACCGGCCCGATAAGGGGTCGGTTCTCATCGGGGGCGCGGACACGGCGGCGTACGCCCCCGAGCGCGTGCTCGAGAACGTGTCGATCGTAGACCAGGACGTTTTCCTGTTCGACGACTCGATTGCCGAAAACGTGCGTTACGCCAAACCCGGCGCAAGCGACGAGGAGATTAGGGCGGCGTGCCGCCTGGCGAACGCCGACGGCTTCATCGAGCGGATGCCCGAGGGCTACGACAGCCGCATCGGCGAGAACGGGTCGCGCCTCTCGGGAGGCGAGCGGCAGCGGCTTTCCATCGCCCGCGCCATCTTGCGGGATTCCCCCATCGTGCTGCTTGACGAGGCGACGGCATCGCTCGACATCGAAAACGAGCTGGCGGTCAAACGGGCGATCGGGAACCTGCTCGCCCGCCGCAAGACGGTAATCATGATCGCGCACACGCTGCCCATCGTGAGGACCGCCGACAGCATCGCCGTTATCGGCGACGGCCATGTGATCGAGCAGGGGACGCACGAGGAGCTCGTCGCGCGCGGCGGGAAGTACGCCGCGATGTGGGCGGCCGACCGCCAGCTCGCCTGACGTTACGAGAAATGCGCTCCAACGACGTGCCAAGGGAGCGCATCTGAAGACGCGTCAAGGTGAAAAAAGCACGGGGCCGTTCCAGCATGCCAATAGAGACTGTCCATAGGAGGGTTGGAGACATGGGAACCACGAAGTCCTCCGAGGACTACCTCGAGGCCATCCTCGTGATCCGCCGCCTGCGCGGGTCGTGCCGCAACGTGGACATCGCCGAGCGCCTCGGGCGCTCCAAGCCGAGCGTCTCCAAGGCGCTCTCGAACCTCGCCGCGGCCGGCCTCGTCCGGATGTCCGGGCGCGACGTCCGCCTCACCGAGGAGGGCGAGCGCGCCGCGTCGGCGACGCTCGAGCGGCACCGCTTCTTCGAGCGGCTGCTCGTCGAGTCCGGCGTGGACGCGAAGACCGCCTCGGCGGAGGCGTGCCGCATGGAGCACTGCCTCTCCGAGGACTCGTTCCGCAGGCTCGCCGACCGCCTGGCCCCGGAGACCGGCGCCGCATAGGGTAGCGCGCCTCCCCACGGCGGCTTTCAGAGTGGCCCCTTTCGCCGGACGACAAGAGGGGCCGCCTTCTTGCGGGCATGGGCGCGCCTTGACGGGAGGGGGGCGGGGCAGCGCGGCTTCACGGGCGCGGCCCCGTTGCCGGGAGCGCCCGTGGCACCGTTGTCATCGTTGCGGGCCCCGGCGGGACGCCGGTCCCCGTAGAGGTGGACGCGGCGGTCGCCGACGCCCTCAGGGACATGCGGCGCGAGGCGTGGCGGATCGAGCGCAGGGAGGCCCGGCACACGCTCGGCCTCGATGCCATGGGCCCGTCCGCCGCGTCAACCGGACCAGAGTCGGACCCGGGGTTCGCCCTCATGAAGCACTGCCAGGCGGACGAGCTCGTCGCGGTGCTGTCCCGGCTGCCGAAAGTCCAGCTTCGCCGCCTACTCATGCATACCGTCGTGCGCCTCCCGGTCAGGGAGATCGCCCGTCGCGAGGGCTGCTCCGAGCGGGCGGTGAAGTACAGCCTCGCGCGCGCACGGAGGCGGATGAGGGCCTTGTTGACCGACGGGGATTGAAGGTCGCTCAAGCCCGTTCGGCCCCTGCCCGAACGGGCTTGAGTATCCCGGGGTCAAAAATGATTCGGCTCGGTGACCATGCCGCCGGCAAGCCGCCGCGCGTCAGCGTTCCTAGAACTCCCCCTTGACTTCGTGAACGCCCTCCCTCTCGCCGAATCGACGCCGCCTCCACTCGCTCGGTGCGGTTCCGTATTCCCTCTTGAACGCGGAGGAGAACTTGCTCGGGTTCGCGTAGCCGACGCGCACGGCGGCTTCGGCGACGCGCATTCCCCTGGCAAGCAGGGCGGCGGCGACCTCCATGCGCCGCTTGCGGAGGTACCCCGCGACAGTGCTCCCGTATGCCCGCGAGAAGTACTGGTTGAGTGTCGCCGCGCTCAAACCGAACGCCGACGCTAGCACGCGGGCGTCGTGGGCGCAGTCGAGAGAGCCCTCGAGCTCGTCGTGCACGGCGGCAACGATGCGCATCTGGGCGCGTGTGAGGATGAAGCGGGGTCTGGCGCAGGAGAGGTCGCGACGTTGGAGGCCAAGCAGCAAGCCGAGAACCTCGTAGGTGGCCAGAGCCCTGTCGGGTGCTTCGACGAGGGCGGCGATGCGTCTCATATGCCCGTTGAGCTCACCGTCGCCGCTGAGCACGGCGGCGCTGCCCGCCTGTCGCGCGATGGCCTCGACGGCATCCTCGTCATCGAGCAGCGAGAAGAGCGGCGATCGAGCGATACGCGTGTTCACGAACACCTCGACGCCCCGGTAGCGTCCCGAGGGGTACCGGAACTCGGCGGGGCGCTCCTGCGAGCAGCTGATGCACACCTCGCCGGCCGAGACCGTCGCCAGACCCCCGCTCGGGACGTCGACCTCGCAGCGGCCCTCGTGGCACAGGTTTATCGTCAGCCATTTGCCCCGCGAGAACGCGGGGAGGGGGACGGACGGGGCCTCTGGGACGTTGGGGCACCGCTCGCACGCGAAGTCGACGTTGGCGACGAACAGGTCGCGCGACAGGGGGCGGCCTCGCATGCACCCGCTCCCGACCGGGTGCGACAGCACCAGCTCGTAGACGCCGTCGGCGTCTTGGACGAGCTCGACGCCGGAGGCGACGCGCAGGCGCGTCCCCCGGTTGCCCTCCGTATCGGTGAAGGGTGCGTTCCCCATAGGCTATCTCCCGTTCGCGCAGTCCAGCCCCATTCGTCTCAAAAGTTTATTTTATCTAACTTGATGAGATTTGGAGCTGAACCTACATCGCGGAGTTGAGGGGGCATACGTTCCAGGCTTACTTTGGTGGCCGCGGGCGTCATGCCCGTTTAAGGAAAGGAGCGATTCCATGAGACTATGCGATGTGGCGACGGGGCTTTCTGCCCGTATCGCATCCGTATCCGGCGACGACCGGTTCGTCTCGCGCGTCACGGCCATCGGGCTGACGGAGGGATGCGCCGTCGAGGTCCTGCAAAACGTCAAGAACCGGCCCGTGCTCGTGCACGTGCGCGACAGCGACGTGGCGCTCGATCGCGGCGACTGCATGCGCATCGAGGTGGAGGTGGTCGCATGAGCTGCGAGAGATGTGCGGCTTCCTGCCCCGCGGCGGGAGGCGCGAAGGCGCCCGCCGCCCGCAAGGCGGCGGGCGGCGTCACGGTCGCGCTGCTCGGCCAGCCCAACTCGGGCAAGTCGACGCTCTTCAACGGGCTCACGGGGGCGCGCCAGCACGTGGGCAACTGGCCCGGCAAGACCGTGGAGCGGAAGGAGGGGACGTTCGAGCGCGGCGGCACGGCGTTCCAGGTCGTCGACCTCCCCGGCTCGTACGGGCTCGCGGCCAACTCGCCCGAAGAGGAGGTGACGCGCGACTACCTCGCATCGGGCGCTGCCGACATCGTGCTCGTGATGGCCGACGCGTCGCAGCTCGAGCGCAGCCTCTACATGCTCGCCGACTTCGTTGCGGCGTGCCCGGAGCAGCCGTGCCTGCTCGCCCTCAACCTCATGGACGTCGCCGAGAACCAGGGCAAGCGGATCGACGCCGTCCTTATCGCGCGGCGGCTGGGCGTTCCTGTGGTGCCGCTCGTCGCCTCGCGCCCCGAGGGATACGGCGCGCTGCTTGACGCGCTTGCACGCACGGTGCGCGAGCGTTCCGTCGTGGATGGTGCGCGCCTGCGCGAGGGGATCGCTGCCGCCCCCGACACGATCCAGGGCACGGCCGCAGCGAAGTTCGCCTGGATTGAGGGGCTGCTCGACGGAGCGGTGGAGGCGCCCGCGCGCCCGCACGCGCTTTCGCGCTTCGATCGCGTGGTCACGGGCTCGCTCTGGTCGAAGCCCATCACCATCGGAATGATCTTGCTCGGGTTCATCCTGGCGTTCGTGCCGGCTATTCCCATCATGATGCTCGGCGGCGCCATCTCGTCGCTCGGGCAGGTCGTGGCGGGCGCGCTCGCGCAGGCGGGCGCCCCCGATGTTCTGGGCAGCTTCCTCGCGGGCGTGGTGTTCAACAGTTTGTGCTTCGGCACCATGATGGTGGGCTACGTCTTCGGCATCAACCTCGTGTTCGGCCTCTACGAGGAGGCGGGCTACATGGCGCGCATCTCCTACGTGTTCGACCACACCATGGCGCGCTTCGGGTTGCAGGGCAAGTCGCTCATGCCCTTCCTCATGTGCCTCGGCTGCACGATGGGCGGCGTGTCGGGTTCGCGCGTCATCGACTCGTGGGGCCAGCGCATGCTCACGGTGATGATGGCCTGGGCCATCCCGTGCGGCTCGACCTGGGGCGTGGTTCCGGTGCTCGCCGTGGCGTTCTTCGGCGTGGCCGGCGCGCCGCTCGTGATCGTGGGCATCTTCGCCGTGACGATTCTCATCATGTGGCTCGTGGGCAGGGTGTTCGGGCCGCGCCTGGTGGCCAAGGGGGAGCGCGCCGGCATGGTCATGGAGCTTCCGCCGTACCATCGGCCGCATCTGGGCAACGTCGCGCGCGGCGCCCTGCTCAAGAGCCGACAGATGTTCGTGCGAGCCATCCGGGTCGTCGCCCTCTTCGCCTTCGCGATTTGGGCGCTTACCTACACCGCGACCGGCAGCGTCGAGGGGTCGGTGCTCTACGCGCTCGGTACCGCCATCGAGCCGGTCACGCGCTTCTTCGGCATGGGCTGGCAGACGTTCACCGCGTGGTTGTGCGCCCTCGTGCTCAAGGAGTCCGCGCTCGGGGTGCTCTCGGGGCTCTTCACGGGTGCCGCGACGCCCAACGCCGTGCTCGTGGGCGTCATGACCGGCGCCGCCGCCGCGGCGTCGAACATCGGCGAGGTCATGGCGCAGGCCATCTCGGCTCCCGAGGCGCTCGCGTTCATCTTCGCGTTCACGTTCAACATGCCGTGCGCGGCGAGCGTGTCGGCGACCTGGGGTGAGGTGCACTCGACCAAGTGGACTGTCATCACGGCGCTCTTCTACATCTGCTGCTCTCTGCTATTGGGGTGCGTCGTCTACCACGTGAGCGCGCTGTTCTTGTAGCGGGTTGTGCCTGAGGGGAAGGGCAGGTGCGATAGGGCGAGCAAAGTGTGGCGCGCCGCGGCATCCGAGGGGTTCCGATTACCGGATGTGCCTGCGGTCGCCTGCTTGAAGAGGCTTTTGAACCTGGTAACTCCCATGCCGGCGACCGATGCCACCTCCTCCTGGCTCGCGCCATCGCGCCAACGTGAGTTCGCGAGCTCCATGGCGGCGAGGATCCCGACCCGCGCCCGGCGGTCCTCGGGCAGGGCCGCGGCCGCGGTGCCGACGAGGGAGCCGAGCAGCATCCTCGCCGCCCCCTCGTAGACGAGCCCCGCCCCCGGGGCCGGAGGGTTCGTGCGCGCGATCTCGCTGAGCGCCCCGTCGTGGTGCTCGACGACGGCCGCGTGGCCGAGCGGCGCGCGCACGCCGCGCTCATGGCAGCGGGCGGCCTCTACGCCCGCCTCGTCCGCATCCAGGCCGAGAGCCTCGGCCGGAGCATCTCCCAGCGCACAGCGGGCGCATAGCGCACGGTCTTCGTGGGGAGACGCGGGCCGGGGCGCACCGCCCCGGCCCACATAGCCCTTGGCCAGCGCCCCGGCTAGGGGATGGTATCGCCGACATGCTCCCGAGGCGTTTTCCACGCGTTCCGGCTCTGCCCGGTTAGGCCAATTCACTCAAAAAGCGGTGCCGGCAGGCTTCCCCTGGGCGGCCCTTCTTGTCCGTAAAGGCAAGAGGGGCCGTCTTTTTGTGTCCCGTGCCTCTCTTCAAAGAAAGAGGGGCAGGATGGAGCACTCCCACGATTCCGTCCGACGTGGCGCACGCGGCGCCTCCGTCACCGTGGCCTTCCCCGGCGGAGCGAGAGTCTCCGTCGAGGTGACGGATGAGGTCGCCAGCGCCCTCAGGGACATGCAGCGCGAAATATGGCGGATCGAGCGCAGGGAGGCCCGACACACGCTCAGCCTCGACGCGATGGGCACATTCGTCGCGTCTACCGGTCCGGAGTCCGAGCCGGGATTTGATCTCCTGAGCAAGTGCAGGACAGGCGAACTCGTTGCGGCCCTGGTTCAGCTTCCCGCCGTGCAGCTCCGCCGCCTCCTCATGCACGCGGTCGCACAGCTCCCCGTCAAGGAGATCGCCCGTCGCGAGGGGTGCTCCGAGCGCGCCGTCAAGTACAGCCTCGCGAAGGCGAGGAAGAGAATGAGGGAACTTCTTGCCTGTAGAGTGGGAATAGGAAATCCGGCAGTCATGGGGGCATAAATCGTCACTTTTGACAAAAATGTCCCGATAAACGCGATATTTGCTATGCCGGTCCCAGTCGAGAGGCTGGGGCTGGCATGCGTTTGTTTGGGCGGTGGGACTAGCTCGAGTGGGTTTGCTCCCTCGGCTACTATGGCGTCGCGATCGATGCATCCGCCGGTATTTGCCGGTGCGGCACGTCATGCCTCATGCAGGCAATCATGGGACTCGATGCTGGGGCGCCGCGGGGCGAGGCGCTTCCTCGGGCGCTCCTTCGGTCCCGTCCCTGCGGCAGAAGGCCGAGCTGGGCAGATGATAAAATGAATCCGTCTGATCACCGCTGGCGAGTGTCGGCACCTCACGTTTTGGAGGGGGCGCATGGACCACGATTTCTACGAGTGGGCGTCCGATGCTCCGCTGCGTGCGCCCGACGGGTTTTCAGAGACGGCGACTGCGGCGGGGGTTGCCGCCTCGGCTGCGGAGCGTAACGAGATGCTGGCTTATGCGCTCCAGACCTTCAGCCGCGGCCACGCGCAGCTGCTCGGGCGTATTCTCTCTGGATACGAAAAAGCGAAGAAGCTGCAAATCCGCGGGATGATCGGCTATGCGGCGGCTGCAGTGCTGGCCCTGGTAATCCTTCTGGCACTTCCGCTCTCCATGGATATGGAGCTCAGGGTTCTTGTGTGGCTCTCGTTTGCCGGGCTGCTCTTCATCCCGTTCATTCCCCTGTGGATTCTGCTCTGCAATCACATTCTCGCGCCCGATTGGAATACCTATGCGACGTGGTACCGCCGTCGGGACCGTAAGGGGCTCGGTTTCGAGGATCTCTATCGCGCCATGGGCATGACGCGCCCGTAAAGGCAGGGAGAAAAGAAGCTGCGCCGGCACTCATCCGCTACGAAAGCGAGAACGCTGAAGACAGCTCCCGCTTTCCGGTCGCAGCAATATCCACCTGATGTTCTCTGGCAATGGAGTATTTCGGCCCTGTTTTCTCCAAGTAACGCGAAAACAGGGCCGTGCTCAACTAAGAAGCGAGGGAAATCGGAAGCGTCGGTCGGCGCGCGGCAAGTTCTCGCTGCGCGCCGTGCCCGTTCCTATTTAATCGCCTCGAACTCCTTCAGCACCTTCTCGATGTCCGTTCCCTTGACCTTCTTGAGCGCCTCCTTGAGCGCGAACCGTTCGACCAAACCGAGCTTCATATCGGTGATCGGCTTGCCATCGCGCAGTTTCACACTTGCCATGAGCAGGTCGCGCACGTCAAAGACGCTTCCCCATACCTCGGGCACGCCGCGGTCAACATCGCAGAGCGTGTAGACGGCCTCCATGCCCGTGCGCATGGAGTACTCCGTGGTGAAGATGGTGTCGCGCGGTGTCTCGGCAAACTGGCCGATGAAGGCGAAGTTGACCGCACCGTCGGGCACCACGTCGGGGCGGTCGCCTGCGGCGCGCGGCATGAAGAACGCCGTGATGTAGGGCATCATGACGGGCACCGTGTTGGCATGGTTCGCGGCGAGCTCGGCGATGCGCGCCTCCGGAACGCCCATGTGATAGAGCCACTCCTGGCAGATCTCCTCGCCGGTGCAGTCGCACATGGGCTTTTTCACGTAGTTGCCGGGCTCGTTGGGGAAGAGGCCGTACACCCACACGCACAGCTCGTTCTTGGGCTGGGCGCGGAATTGCTGCTGGCGGTTGAGCGTCCAACTCAGGAGCCAGTTGGAGTCGGTGCAGGTCACGATGCCGCCGGTGACCACGTGGCCGGTGAAGGGGTCGCGCTTGCAGATCGCCTGGATGTAGGGCGGGATCTCGCCGTCGAGGGTCGTCACCGTAGCGCTCATCCACTTGGTCTTCTCGGGGTCGCCGCAGAAGGTGTCGGGACGGCCGAAGCTGGGGTCCTGTTCCGCGATGCGGCGCCACATATCCCAGCCGCCGCCAGGGGCAAGCTCAGGCTTCCATGCAGCGGGTTTGTCCTGCGCGCCCATGGTGGAGTTTTCGACGCAGCCGCCGTTGGTGATGAAGACGAGGTCGTTTTCGGTGAGGTCGATGACCGTGGTCGCGCCGGGTTCGGCTTCGCCGCTCACGGCGGTCTGGCTCAGCACGATGCGCGTCGCCACCTTCTTCGCGGGCGAGCTGTAGGGGTTGCGCGGGAAGGCCTCCTGCTGGATGCGCTGGATGGTGTCCTGGCCGGTGCCGGTGTGCTGGCGCACCGGGCCCGCGCCGCCTCCGATGGAGAACCTGATGTCCTCGACCTTCGTGTTGAAGTGGAACTGCACGCCCGCTGCCTTGAGGTATTCGACGAGGGGCAAGATCATCGACTCGTACTGGTTGTACCTGGTGAAGCGCAGGGCCGAGAAGTCCGGCAGCCCGGCGATATGGTGGATGTAGCGCTTGATATAGAGCTTCATCTCGAGTGCGGAGTGCCAGTTCTCGAACGCGAACATGGTGCGCCAGTACATCCAGAAGTTGGAGGAGAGCACCTCGTCGTCAAAGAAGTCGGTGATGGGACGGTCGTAGAGCTTCTCGTCGGGTGTGAAGAAGAGCTCCATGATCTCCATAGCCGCCTTGTCCGAGAGGCCGAACTTCCCGGCGCATCCCGCGTCTTGCCCGCGGTTCTTCGTTGCGCGGCAGAGCGAGTAGTTGGGGTCTTCCTTGTTGAGCCAGTAATACTCGTCCAAAACGGAAACGCCGGGGGTCTCGATGGAGGGGATGGAGCGGAAGAGGTCCCACATCACCTCGAAGTGGTTGTCCATCTCGCGCCCTCCGCGCATGACGTAGCCGAGGCCGGGAATGTCGAGACCGTCGCATGCGCCGCCGGGCACGCTGTCTTTCTCGAAGATGTGGATGTTCTTACCTGGCATCTGGGCGTCGCGAACGAGGTAGCACGCCGCGGAGAGCGCCGCGAGGCCCGTGCCCACGATGTAGGCGCTCTTGTGCTCGATGCCCGCGGGTTTCTTGGGACGAGCAAATGCTTCGTAGTTGCCGCTTGAATAGTACATGACAGCACCTTTCTAACGTGCGCATCGGGCGTGTCCCGTGCGTCTCGTTCCATGGTGGAGCTGCGATGGGCGGCGCACCATAGACAGTGCCGTGCCTCTGTACGGTTTCTTATCAATACGGCCGGATTGTACAGATGGGCGAGAAAGGCGGGCGAGGTGCCCGTACCGCGTTCCTACGGAGCGGCAGACCCTTCCGGAACGCTCCCCTCGCTTCCGGCGATGTAGCCGCCGGGAATCTCGAGCCGGTCAAGCGCGGTTTCGATGGCGCCGTCTGCGATGGTAGCCACGCGCTGCACCAGCTGCTGCGGGTCGTCGCGCATGTCTCGGGCGATCCAGTCCAGAACCGTCCCGATGAGCGCATGGGCGAAGAAGCGCGCGATGAAGTCCCTGTCCTGCTCGCGCACATGCCTTCGTGCTGCGTGCTCGTCGACCACGCTTTTCACCAGGTCGCTCACCACAGGGACGAGAAACCGTTCAACCTGTTCACGGCTCATGTCGTGATAAATGCTCGCGATGAAGGGCTTGTTCTCGCGCAGGGCGAGAAACGTGTCAAGAAGGCCGGTCTGCCAGGTGTCGGCGGTCTTGTTGCCGGCGATGGCTCGTGCGGCGTCCTCTTCGCACGCCCATTCGACCAGGTCGTAGATGTCCTGGAAGTGATAGTAGAACGTCATGCGACTGATGCCGCAGTCGTTGGTGATGTCTGCGATGGTGATTTTGTTCAGGGGCTTCGTAAGCAAAAGGCGCTTGAGCGACTCCTCGAGCGCGCGTTTAGTGAGCTGACTTGGCATGGGCCCTCCCGATGGTCGTTTCTCTCCGTATACCCGTGCGCGCGAGGGGGATTTGCGGACAACGGTGGTGGCACAAACAGAGCTGGCCATATCGGATGGCGGACACGCTGGTTTGGGCAGGAATCCTGGAGCCTAGAAAAGGCTCGTTTGAAATTGCTCCCCGCATACTGCTTGGGAGAAAAATGGGAATACGGCGTCGGCGTAAAGTTTCTGTTGGTTTGATGCGGGCGCGGAGCGTCCCTCTTCGGATGCAGGTGTCTGCCGCGCGTAGACCGACCGCGCACTCAACTTCGCTTACGTCTCAAGTTTCACGAGTCTGCGCTGGCACACGTCTCGTATGAACGCTGCGGCGTTGCTGCCAAGGAGCGCCCTCCCAAGCTATTTCAGCAGCCAATCAACGAAGCTGCGCTGCTCAATGCCGTTATGGTCCGTCGCGCCGATGCGGTCCAGGGTGAGCAGCGTCTTGGGGTAGGCGTCCCCCAGCAGCTCGAGCGGACGCAGCTCGCGACGCAGCGTCGCCTCGTCCAGTACGGACAGCGCGACCTGATAGTAATGCGGTCTGCCCTCTCGCTCGGCAACGAAGTCGATCTCCAGATCTCCCACACGCCCTACGCGCACCGAGTGATAGCGCCGCAGCAGCTCTAGATACACGACGTTTTCCACGCGATGCCCGAGGTCGCTGCCGTCGCGTCCGAGCAGCAGGTGTCTGAAGCCAAGGTCGCCGAGGTAGTACTTGCCCCCCTGCTGCAGCAGGCGCCGACCCTTGGCGTCATAGGGGTCGGCCTTGAAGATGAGGTAGCACTCCATGAGCGCGTTGAGGTACTCGCTGACGGTGGTCGGGGAGACTTTTGAGCCGTTGGCCGTCAGCGTGTCCGCGACCGTTTTGAGCGAGAAGCGATTTCCAACGTTATCGGCGAGAAAGGCGAGAAGCGCGCGCAAGACCGGCATGCTGATGCGGGGGCGCCGCGTCGCCACGTCTTTGACGAGGACGGTGTTGAGCACACCGTCAAGGTACTCGGACACGTCCTCGGCGGGCAGTAGGGAGGCGTACGGCATGCTCCCCAGCGAGAGATAGCGGTTGAGCAGCTCGGTATCGTCCGCGTCGTCCGTAAAGGCGGCGCGGGCACCACGATACTCCGCGAACGAGAGCGGCAGGAGTCGGAACTCAACATAACGGCCGGTAAGCAGCGTGGCAAGCTCGCTCGAGAGCAGATCGGAGTTCGAGCCGGTGACGTAGACGTCGCAGTCTTCGCGTGCATACAGCGCGTCGACTGCTCGCTCAAAGCCCTTGACGCGCTGGGGCTCGTCGATAAACACGTAGCAGCTCGGGGAGCTGATGCGGGCGACGACGTAATCGTAGAGCTCTTGCGGCGTGGTGGGGGCAGCAAAGTCCAGACGCTCAAGATCAACCGAGACGATTGACCTCTCGTTCACACCGGATTCGACAAGGGCTCGCTGGGCCAGTTTGAGCGCGGTTGACTTACCGCAACGCCTCAGGCCGGTCACCACTTTGATGACGTCACGGTCCTTCCAGCGGAGAAGCCAATCAGTTGCCTGAGGGCGCGGGACGATGACTGGCTGGTTTGTCATGAGCGAGTCCAATCTGTCCAAACAAATGGATAAACCAAAGAAATATCTTAATTTTATCCATTTATCTAGACGGATATCGGTGAATTGGTAAATCTATCCAACAAACTGGATGTATTGAGGAATGGAATCAGCTTTGCGGAGCATCACACATCACCTGCGTGCCGCGGCCGCGGAAGAACTCGTCCCTCATTTGGCCGAAGATCTGCACGGTCGCCTCGTTGTCCGCGCAATCGCCCTTCCTCGACATGCTCCGGATGAACCCGTTCTCAGCGAGCGTCCTGACGTACGCCGCATGCTGGTGCTGTCAGTCCATGTCATCGACCGCATGGGCTGCGTCCCCGCGCGCTACGCCCACGTGGCAGCCGCCTACGAGGCCATGCGCATCGACTGCATGGCCTACGGGGAGTAAGCTGGCCATCTGAAGGCGAGGGGCGGGCCTCCTGCCGGCGATGCTTTATGGCACAGGCTCGGTCTTGGGCTTCATTGCGCTCGTCGCGGTCCCCCTGCTGTTCTGGCTCGCGCTTAGGGCAGGCTCGCTGCCGCCCTACCTGAACAAGACCTCGACGAGCACGACGAACGCCGCAATCGCAGCAACGAGGAGGGCGGCGAGCCCCCACGACTTGGGGTTACCCCAGTTCATGGCCCAGCCGATGCCAAAGCGCCGAGGCACCACGACGGATGAGTCCTCGCGGTTCACGTAGAAGACGCCGAGGCGCCAAAGTTCGTCGTCATCGTAGTCGAGCGCGCTCGACGCCGTCATGCGCCGCAGAAGCCTGGAGCCCGCCTGTCCGTAGACGAGCGAGACGGCGAGGTTGGGCAGGATTGCGCCGATGATGACGACGACGAGTGCCACGAGCGACTGGTCCGCGGTGACGACGCCGGCGAAGGCGAGCGGCATGATCGCGATCGACGCGGTCACCACGATTCCCGTGACCAGCAGCGCCGCGCTCTGGGCGCGGGCGAACGCGCCGTACGCGATGGCGGAGGCGACGGGGTGCTCGGGCGAGGCCGGCCTGCGGCTCCGCAGGATCTGCCAGTGCGACGCGGTGAGGCACAGCGCCATGAACGCCTGGACGGCGAGCGGCATGGCGACGACCTGCCAGCCCTTGGCCATGTAATCGTCGACGATGCCCGCGGCGTCGAAGTGCACGGGCACGGGGTCGGGCATCGCAGGGTAGAGAGCAAGGGAGAGGGCGAGCGTCGCCAGGATCACGGGCACGTAGAGGAGGTCCCAGGCGAGCGGGAGCGGGCGGGGCGCGTTTGCCTCGGCGGCGCCGACGACGGCGGCGAGCCGGGCCGCGCGCGTCTCCCAGCCCTCGGCGCGCTTGATCGCCCGCACGCGGGCGCGGAAGACGAGCATGAGCGCGAAGCCCGCCGCGACCGGTATGCATACCACCGCCGCCATCGCGAGCGGGAGCGTGGAGGAAAGCGCCAAGGTGGCGACGGCGGACGCGGCCGAGACCGCGAGGACGCTGGCGAGGAAGACCCGCCGCATGCGCTGGATGCGGGGGTCAGCCTGGGCGGTTTCCGGCACGCTCACCGCGAACGCCTCGCGCCCGCGGGTGAGCCAGGGCGTCGCGGCGATGAGGCAGCCGGAGAGGAAGGTGATGAGCGCCATCGACGCGTTGGTGGCGAGTGCTATGAGGTCAGGCGACATGTGCGCTCCCTAGTCCAGGTTCTGTGCGGCGCGTTTGGCGGCCGCGAGAAATGCGTGCCGGGTGCCGCCGGACGCCTTGAACTCGGTGGCGAGCTTGGCAAGGGCCGCTTCGAGCGCGGCCTCGCCCATGCCGGCGGCGGGGTCGGCCGGTGTGTCTGCAACGTAGGCGCCGCGCCGGCCGAGCATGATAACGTAGCCCTCGTCACGCAGCGTCGCATAGGCCTTGTTGACGGTGTGCAGGTTGATGCCCAGGTTCTCGGCGAGCGAGCGCACGGAGGGCAGGGCGTCGCCGGGACGCAGCTCGCCGGCGGCGATGCCGGCTATGACCGAGTCGCGCAGCTGCAGGTAGAGCGGCGCGTCCGACAGCTTGTCGACCGTGATGACCATGGGGCTCCCGTTCCCGGAAATTGTTCTATATGAACTATAGCAAATGGTCCAGAGAAGTGGTAGTATGCCGCCAACTGTTATAGCTGACCTATAGCAGAGATAACAAACGTGCGAACTAGGAGGTACCAATGAAGGCGCCTGTCCTCGATGTGAGCAACTACCGGAAGGAGTATCGGGGCAAGGTCGCGGTGCGCGACCTCTCGCTCTCGGTTGCCCCCGGGGAGATATGCGGCTTCATCGGCCACAACGGAGCCGGCAAGACCACGCTCATCCGCTCGGTGGTGGGGGCGCAGCCGCCCACGTCGGGCTCGATCCGCGTCTGCTGCCGCGACGTCTGGCGCGAGCCCGTGGCAGCCAAGCGCCTCATGGCCTACGTGCCGGACAACCCCGACGTCTACGACTTCCTCACCGGCATGCAGTATCTGGACCTGATCGCGGACGTCTTCGGCGTGGGCGTAGAGGACCGTCGCCGACGCGCGGGCGAGCTCGCGGGGCGCCTGGAGCTCTCGGATGCGCTCGGCGACCCCGTCTCCGCGTACTCCCACGGCATGCGCCAGAAGCTCGTGCTCGTGGGGGCGCTCCTGCACGACCCGGCGCTCCTCGTGCTCGACGAGCCGTTCGTGGGCCTCGACCCCTCGGCCTCCCACGAGCTCAAGGCCATCCTGCGCGAGCGCGCCGAGGCCGGCGGCGCGGTGTTCTTCTCGTCCCATGTGCTCGAGGTCGTGGAGCGGCTCTGCGACACCGTGGCGGTGATCCGGCGCGGCGAGCTCGTGGCCTCGGGCCCCACCGACGAGGTGCGCGGCTCGGATTCCTTGGAGGACGTGTTCCTCGAGCTCGTGGACGAGAAGGGCGACGGCGCCCCGTCGTCCCGATAGACCCTCAAGACCAAGGAGGAACAGGTATGAAGTCCGTCAAGACCCACGTCATCGTCAGCACCGTCCTGTGCGCGCTCACCCTGGCAGTGACCCTCGCCGCCCGCGGTGCCCTGCCCGAGCAGGTCCCCATGCAGTGGGGCCTCACGGGTGAGGCGAGCTCCTTCTGGCCGCGGGACGCCGTGGTGTTCGGCGTGCCCGCCGCCTGCGTCGCGATAAATCTCCTCGTATCGGCAAGACTTGCGAGTAAGGGCGAGAATCGTATCGCCATGTTCTACATCACACCCGTCGTCGCGCTCTTCGCGACCGCTGCCATCGTCTTTTTGGGGACGAGGTGAGAGCGATGACGGTTGGCTCCGGGGGCCGGGGGCTCCTCCCGCTGCTGCGCCTCCAGGTGTGCGCGCTCCTCTACGGCCTCGGCGTGCGGCGAGGCGCCGGGCGCCTGCGCGTCGTCGGCGCGTGCGCCCTCGTCGCCCTCGTCGCCGCCGTGGCGGTCGGCTACCTGTGGGCGTTCGGGTGCGGCATGGTCGCCGCCGGCGCCGCGGGCGCCATACCAGCGCTCGCCGCGCTCGCGGGCTCGCTCGCCGTGGTGGCGCTCGTGTTCGTGAAGGCCCCGGGCACGGTCTTCGGATGCCGGGACTACGACCTCGTGGCGGCGCTGCCGGTCCCCGTGCGCACGGTGGTGCTCGCGCGGACGGCACCCCTCTACGGGTTCGGCGCCGTGCTCTCCGCGCTGCTGTCGGCGCCGCTCTACGTCGCGTACTTCTCGGCGGTGTCTCCGACTCCGGGAGCGGTCGCGACGGCGGTCGTCGTGTCCGTGCTGGCGCCGCTCGCGCCCGCGGCGGTGGCCACGCTCGCCTCGCTCGCGCTCACGTCGGTCGCCGTGAGGTTCCGGCACGCGGGCGCGGCCCAGCTTGTTCTCTCGGCACTGGCGGTCGCTGCCGTCGTCGTCGGCTCGCTCACCCTCGGCCGCGCCTCGTCGGGGGCCGACGACGCGGCGGCCCTCGCCGCGATGGGCGACGTCGCGGGCGCGCTCTCCGCGGCCGTGGCCTCTGCCTACCCGCCGGCCGCGTGGGCGGCCTCGGCGGTGGGCGAGGGCTCGGCTGCGGGCTTTGCCGCCTTCGTCGCTCTGTCGCTTGCGCTTCCGGCGCTCGTCACGGGGGCCCTCGCGGCGCGCTATTCGCACGCGAACGCGGTGGCGACCTCCGGGCCGCACCGCCGTGCGCATGCGGTCGCGGCGTCCCGCTCGGCTGCGAGCCCGCTGCGCGCCCTCGCGGTCAAGGAGCTCCGCCGCATCGGCTCCATGCCCTTCTACGCGATGAACTGCTGCGCGGGGCTCATCCTCATGGTCGTGGCCGCGGGCGCGGTCGCGCTCTTCGGCGCGGATGCGCTCCTCGCCTCGGGAATCATCAACGGCGTGCAGCTCGACGCGCGGGCTGTCGCGGCCCTGCGCGGCCAGATCGACGCCGCGCTGCCGTGGGTCTTCGGGTTCTGCGGCGCGATGTCGCTCACCGCCGCCCCCTCGGTCTCGCTCGAGGCGCGCGCGAGCTGGCTCATGCTCACGGCGCCGGTGGGCGCGGGGACGGTGCTTGGCTCCAAGCTCCTCGCCAACCTCGTGCTCGGCGGGGCGGCGGTTGCGGTCTCCGCCGTCGCGCTGCTGGCGGGCGGCACCGGCCCGCTCCTGGTGCTCCAGTGCGTCGTGACGGCTGCCGGCATGCTCACGGGCTTCGCGGCGCTCGCGCTCGCCGTCGACGCCTCGCGCCCCAACCTCTCCTGGACCGCGCCCGCCGAGGTCGTCAAGCGCGGCCTGCCCATGATGGTCGGGGCGCTCGGCGGGGCCCTCGCCTCGCTCGGCCTCGGGCTCCTCTCGGCGACCGCCGCCGGCTCCCTCGGGGCCGCACCGGCGGTCGCGATCAACCTCGCCGCCCCCGCCGCCTGCGCGCTCACCGGCCTCGCCGCCCTCCGCGCGGTCGCCCGCCGCGGACTCCCGGGCCCCGGCTGGGGCGAGTGACGCCGGGGGGCCGCCACGAGAAGTCCCCACGGCGGCCCCTCCCCGTCGCCTCCCGCCGCCGGCTCCTACCTCACGAAGAGGCCCCCGCTGAGAACCCCGTAGGCAACCACCAGGGCGAAGAGCGCCAGGACGACACAGCCGACGACGAGGAACGCCCGCCAGGCCCTGAGCGCCGCCTCCTTGCCCCGCTCGACGTCGGAGTAGATCGACGAGATCTGCTTCTCGGACTCGTTGAGGGTGCGTACGTCGCCCACGTCGACGCCCCTCACGAGCTCGTCGAGGCTCATCTCGTAGTAGTCGGACAGGAGGACGAGCCTCTGGAAGTCGGGGTAGGACTGCCCGAGCTCCCACTTCGAGACGGTTCGTTGGTTGAGCTTGTTAGATTGCCTCTGAAACTCGCAGTTCAGGGGCGGCGGTGATTACTTGGAACTTGGGGCGGTCGGGCTGCTGGTACGAATCTGGTACGAATCGTTCCTCGGTTTGTACCGGGGCTTGTTCTGGCGCTCTCGCGCGGCGTGACGGGCGGACGTGGCGAACCTTGTAGGGGCGGCCCTTCGGGGCGTCCTCGGCGTGCTTCGCCATGAACTCCTCCTCGGCGCCGATGCTCTGGAAAGCGTCCTCCATGACGTCGGCGGCCTCGCGCTTCTGGTCCATGTTCACATGGGTGTAGATGTCCATGGTGATCGTGGCGCTGGCGTGGCCGGCGAGCTCCTGCATCACCTTGGGGTGCACGCCCTGCTGCGCGAGCATCGAGAGGTAGGAGTGGCGCAGCTCGTGGAGGCACCAGCCGTCCAGGCCGAGGAGCTTGCGGTCGCGCTCCCACCATTTGCCGAAGGTGTCGGGATGCACGCGCTGGGCGTAGAAGTCGAGGACGACGGGCGTGTCCTCGGTCTGCTCACCCCAGCCCTTCTTGAGCCCCCGGTGGAGGTAGTTGCGCGTGAGAAAGTACTCCTGCTGGGCCTTCTTGCGGCGCAGCAGCGCATCGCAGACGAACTCGGGCATGGGGAGGTTCCTCATGCCGGCGTGGGTCTTGGCCTCCTTCAAGTTACGGAAGCAGTCGAAGTTGTGGTTGACGGTCAGCACCTTGTTGTCGAAGTCGATGTCTCGCCACGACAGAGCGCAGATCTCGCCGCGGCGGAGCCCCATCGTGATGGCCAGGAAGTAGCCGATGTCGCACGAGGTCTCGACCTCGAGCTGGTCGACGAGCTGTCGCATGCGAGCCGGCGTGAGGGCCCGCTTCTCCTTGGTGTCGACTTTGGGCGTCGCCACCTTGTCGATGGGGTTGCGCACGATGACCTCGCGCTCAACGAGGTCGCGGAACATGAGGTCGAGGGTCTTGTTGATCTGGTTCAGGTAGGCCCCGCTCGACGGCTTTCCCGAAAGCGTGTCGCCCTGGCGCATCGCCGCGTACATGCCCTCGATCATCTCGGGCGTGATGAGGGCGACTTCGGCCTTGCCGATGTGGCGGGAGACGGCCTTGAAGCAGCGGCGGTAGCGCAGCTGGGTGTTCTGCGAGAACTCGCCGGACAGGTCGCGCCGCTCCATGAAGTCGGCGGCGCACTCCTCGAAGGTGGTGCCGGTGCGCTTCCAGACGCGGTCGTCCTCGATCTCCTCGATGAAGTCGCGCAGAGCCTTCTTGGCCTGGGTGTAGGTCATGTCGTTGACGCGGCGCGTGCGGGTCTTGTACTTGCCCGTGCGCGGGTCGAGGCCCACGGGCACGCGCAGCTGCCACTTGCGGCACTTGGACTTGGGCTTGTCCTTCTCGAGCTGGACGATGGTGCCCTCGCCGATTACCTTGGCCATGTTTAGCACCTCCTCTCGAGGAGGCGGGCAGCGGTTTGATGGCTGATGGGCATTGCCGCGCGGTATGCGCAGATGGCGGCGCCTGTGGCCGCATGGTCGGTCGATGGCATATAATGTCACCGGTCCTTTCCTTGTTAGCGCTTGGTTGGGACTGTCTTTGGGCTCGTGGGAGGTACCAGCTCCTGCGGGCCCGTATCTGTTTGTGCGATGCCTCCTTCCTATTAGCCGCGGTTGTTGCCGAACGAGCCTCCGAGGGCGTGCGGGAAGGCGTTGCGGCGCCGGCGCATGCCGTCGTAGGCGGACGTGATGCCCTCCAGAACCTCGCGGTCTCGCTCCTCGTACTGCGCGGAGAGCATGTTGGAGAGCTTGTAGCAGGCGAGCTCGATCGACAGGGGCTCCTTGGGCTTCGTGTCGCGTATGAGGAAGCGCTCGCCCGCCACCTCGAACTCCCAGCCGTTGTCGCGGGCGTTGCGGCGCCCTACGCTCTCCGCCATGTCGAGGGCGTCGGCGATCTCGCGGTCGCGCTCGTCGGCGAGGCGCGTCTCCACGAACTCGAGGAACCGCGCGCGCAGGGCGTCGGCATCGCCGAGCGACACCAGATCGATGAAGTCGGCTTCGCCCGAGCCCATGGACTCGTAGAACTGGCGGCTGTACTGCTGGACGAGCTCCTCGTAGCGGCGCTGGTCCTGCGCGCGGTCGCGCGCCTGCTCCTTGCCGTCCTTGTACTGGATGTAGTCGAGGTAGTCGTCGAGCAGGCCCTTGTTCTTGTCGGACAGGGCGTCGTAGACGCGCTGCACGGGGCCGCGCATCTCGCTGGGCTTGATGGGCGTGCGGCCGACGACGGCGTCGATGGTGCAGCCGAGGAAGTCGGCGATGATCCAGGCGCGCTCGATGGGAATCTTGGCGGGCTCCTGCTCGTAGCGGGTGTAGGTGGGTGCGGGTATGTCCACCGCCTCGGCGAAGTCCTTTGCCGTGCGGTATCCCGCCTCCTTCCTGAGATTCTGCAGGCTGTTAGGCACGGCTCGGCCCTCCTCGGATGCGTGCGTCCTATGGAGGCCCGATACGTAGAGATGCCTCCTGTAGTATCCGTTGGAATCATATTACAACATTGAGAATCACCAGGCAACCAGATTTACAATCATTGGGCGAGTTTGTATCGCAATGTGATTCTAAGCGTGGTAATGTAGCGCGTACGGACGGGGGACGCAAGGGAGCCCTCGCGAGGCGCGGCTTTGCCGCAGGAAGGGAGGGGTCATGGTCAGGAGCTTCCACGAGCTGCCGCTGCTGATGACGCCGAAGCAGCTTGCCGACGCGACCGGAGAGCACGTGAACTCTATACGGCGAAGCATCGCCGCCGGGCGGATTCCGGCGGACAAGGTTGACGGGCGGATCTACATCTGCAGGGATCTGGTGTTCCCGAACACGGCGAAGGGAATGGTGGGGCATGGCGACGACGCGCGCGCCCGCTGAGCGGTGGCGGTCGGGTGCCGGCGCGGGGGCGCTTGCAGGCGCGCCCGGATGCGGCGGACCGGTCGGATACGGCCCCGAAGGGGCGGCGAGCGCGGTTGCAGCCACGCCCGCCGCGATGAAGATTCCTGGCGGGATTCTTCGGGGAGACAGTGTAGCGCATACGGCGACGGGCGGTGCTTCTCCATGGCATCGCTAGAAAACGTGCCCGCTGAGCTGCGGGCGGAGGCGCGCTGGGTGTGCTGGCGGCGCGAAGAGCGCGGCGGGAAGACAACGAAGCTGCCGGTGTGCGCGAAGAGCGGGCGGATGGCCAAGAGCACCGACCCGGCGACGTGGGCGACCTTCGATGAGGCCGTGGCTGCTGTCGGGCGGTGGCGCTGCGACGGCGTTGGGTTCGTGTTCGGGCCCGACCGGGCCTACACGGGGCTCGACCTCGACCACGTGATTGTCGACGGGACGCTGGATGCTGAGTACCGCTGGGTCGTCGATCAGGCGGGGACGTACACCGAGGTGTCCCCTTCCGGCGACGGCCTGCACCTCATCTTCCGCGGGAGCAAACCCGACTGGGCGCAGAGGTCGCGCAAGGGCCAGCCTGGAGGTCGGGTGGTCGAGATGTACGACCGCGACCGGTACTTCACTGTTACCGGGGCGGTCTTCGAGGGGCGCGATGCCATCTCGGAGAATCCTGCCGTGGTTGAGCGGGCGTACCGGACGTGGATCGAGCCGGAGACCGCGTCGCAGCCGGCGCTGTCGGCGGCGGGCACGGGCTCGTCCAGCAACACGGACGACGAGGCGCTGCTGGAGCGCATGTACGCCTCCCGCAGCGGCGAGGCGATCCGGGCGCTGATGGCGGGCGACTGCTCCGCCCAGGGAGGCGACCGGTCGGCCGCCGACATGGCGCTGTGCTCCCACTTGGCCTTTTGGTGCGGGCGCGACGCCGGTCGCATGGACCGGATTTTCCGCCGCTCCAGCCTCATGAGGGACAAGTGGGACAGCCGACGCGGTGGGACCACGTACGGCGCCCAGACCATCGAGCGCGCGATCGCGGGATGCACGGACGTCTACAGGCCGAGGGACCGGCGGGCGGAACGGCCCTCCCGCCCTCAAAACAAGAACGCATGTTCGATGTCAACGCGGCGCGAGCAGCGAGGGGTACCCGACGATGACGCCGCGCCGAAGGAGGCCACGGAGGGCGCGCCCTCGGTCGAGGGCTGGCACGTCGACGAGCGCGGGCGGCTCTGGACGGTCGACGCCGAGGGCGAGCTGCGATACACCGTGACGGCGACGGCGCCCTGGATCGCATGCGACCTGGAGGACGTCGACACGGGAGACGTGCGCGCGCTCGTGCGCGTTGCCGTGGCGGGCGGCGTGCGCGAGCGGGCGCTCGACCGCGACGTGCTGCTCAACCAGACGCGCATCATCGGGGCCCTGGCGCCGCTCGGGGCGAACATATCGAGCACGAATTCCAAGGACGTGGTGCGCTACCTCACCGACTGCGAGCGCAGGCTCGGCGGCGAGCGGCCGAGGGCGCGAAGCGTGACGCATCTGGGCTGGGCGGACGGCCCGCTCGGCGCGTTCATGCCCTACGACGAAGGCGAGATGCGCTTCGACCCGTCTCCCGACGAGGCGCTGAAGGCACGCCCCTTCATGGCGGCGGCGGGCACGCTTGCCGAGTGGGTCGCGGGCGTCGCCCCGGCGCGTGCGGCGTCGCCCCTGTTCCGCTGCGTCCTTGCGGCGAGCTTCGCCTCGCCGCTCGTGGCGCTGCTCGGCGTGCAGACCTTCATCGTCTACGTCTGGGGCCGCTCGCGCTCCGGCAAAACGCCGACGCTCAAGGCGGCGGGATCGGTGTGGGGCGATCCGACCGAGGGGTCGGACTCCTACTTCCGCACGTTCGCGGACACTCCGAAGAGCATCGTAAGGGCGGCTGCCCTCCTGCACGACATACCCGTGATCATCGACGAGCTTCAGAGCAAGGGGGCACCCGGCGGCCAGGCGTCGAAGCGCCAGATCGTGGAGGACCTCCTCTACTCGCTCTCGCTTGGGCACGAGCGCGGGGCGCTCAATTCCGACCGCTCGATGATGCGGGCGGGCAGCTGGCGCTCGCTCACGATCGCCACGGGCGAGATCCCCATCGTGGGAGACTCGACGCAGCAAGGCGCCTCGAACCGAACGCTGGAGCTCTCGGGCGAACCCTTCGCCGACGTGCGGGCGGCCCAGGCGATGCATCGGCTCGTCGCCAGGCAGCACGGGACTGCCGGGAGGGCCTTCGTAGCGGCGCTGAGGAGGAACGAGCCGGCGTTCTACGCTGACCTGTTCTCCCTCGTGCGCGACGGCGTGGGCGACATCGCCTCCGGCCACCCCCAGGCGGACAACATCGCGCTGCTGGCGCTCGCCGATGCGCTCGCCGAGTACTACGTGCTCGCCCCCGGTTCGGAGTGGGCGGCCTGCCTGGACGGGGCGATGGGGATGGCGGCGTGGGCGCTCGGCAATGCGACGGGAGCGGAGAGCGACACCGACACCCGCGCCATCCAGTTCGTCGCGGAATGGCTGGCGGGAAACCGCATCCACTTCGACGACTACTGCGAGAACGACCGCCTTGAGCGCTGGGGCGCCATCGAGGAGAAGTCATGCGCGGCGGGGTTTCGCTGGTACGTGTTCTCGAGCGTGCTGGAGCGGGCGCTCGCGGGCGCGAACTTCGACCGCGCCAAGACGCTGCGGCGCATGGACGAGGAGGGCATCCTCGTGCGCGACTCGGGGCACCGCTACACACGGCAGAAGAGGTTTCGCAACGCCGGGCGCGTCTACTGCGTCTGCATCGACAACGAGGCGCTGGAGGCGTTTCTCGACCGGTCTGCCGGGACCACGGGCACAGGCGCCGCCGGCATCGCGTCTCAAGGGGGCGCGCCATGTTGAGACGGGGATTGAGACGGCCGTACCGGCTGGTGAGGGTGGTCGCCCGCCCCTCCTGTCTTGGTGTCTTGACCGGAATGAGGGTTGCAGGGGCATCGCGCGCGGGCGTGCGCGCGCACATGCGCGCGAGGCGCTCTGGCGCCGTTCTGCTTGAGACGTTGAGACGGGCAGCGTTTGCGCTGGCAGCGGGCTTGTCCTGTGTCTCAAGTGAAGGTCTCCGGCGCGATGGCGTACGCGGGATGCACATGAGACGGACCGGGAGGGGGCGGAGATGAGCTGGTGGACCGAGAAGCAGGACGACGTCCTGCGCGAGGTGAGCTTCAGGGGCGCGGCGTTTGCGGCGGCAGAGATCGAGCGGCGTTGCGGCGTTGCCCACTCCGTGCGGGCAGTGGAGATGCGGGCGAGCCGAATCCACTGCTCGCTGGCGGTACAGACGGTGTGCCCCTCCTGCGGCGCGGTGGGCGTGAAGATCAACCGGCAGACTGGCATGTGCCGGCGGTGCACCGAGGAGTATCACCTGGCGCAAGAGCGCGCCTTCAACGAGCAGCTGGAGCGCGAGCGGATCGCCGCCGAAGAGGCGTCCGAGATCGACGACGTGCGGCGCGAACGGGACATGATGCGGCAGCGCAACTCGCGGCTGTGCCGGAAGTACGGGCTGAAGGGTAAGCGGGAGCGGAAGGGATGAAAATGGTGGCGGTGCCCGGATTCGAACCGGGTGTGGCTAGAACCTTGAAAGACCGTGGTATTGCTTCGGACACCGCCGCCTAGCCACTTTGCCACCAAAGCAAGGAGACTCAAGAGTGCAGAAACTAGACTCATAGCATCACCTCCAAGAAAGAATTCAAGCAGGGAGAGGCCGAGCTCCACCACGGTGCTATCAAGCAACTAGTAAGCCTAACCATCATAGTACTTGTGACGCGCCTAGAGAATCCACCGTGAAGGGTTCTATCAACTTTCACAGGGGTGATTGCATGGCGAGGCGTCCGAAGCTGACGCAGGAGATGGTGGACGAGGCAATCCGCCTCAAGGCGGACGGCCTCTCCAACGGCGACATCATCTGCGCGCTGGGCATCCACGAGTCGACGTTCTACCGCTGGATCGGCGACCCGAAGAACAAGCTGCAGCGCGCGTTAAGCGAGGGGCTAAAAAAGGAGGAGTCGGCGTTCAAACGGACGCTCTTGACCACGATCCGCTCGGCGGCGCTCGCGCGCAACCAGTACTGGACGGCGGCGGCGTGGCTGCTCGAGCGCAAGTACCCCGACGAGTTCGGCAAGGCGGAGCGGAAGTCCGACGAGGGCCGCGAGGACGCGGCGCCCAGGATCGTGCTCGGCGTGGTGGCCCAGCCGGTGCAGGAGAAGCTGCCGGGGTTTGGCGAGGGCGGCTCCGATGGTTGACGCGTCGGCGCTTGTCATCCCGCGCTTCCACGACGTGCTCGGCGACGTGATGGCCCACGGCCACACGCACTACTGGCTCCATGGCGGGCGCGGCTCCACCAAGTCGAGCTTCATCAGCGTGTGCATCGTCCTTCTCCTCCTGGCTCACCCCGAGGCGAACGCGGTGGTGGTGCGGCGGTTCTCGAACACGCTGCGCGACTCGGTGTTCCAGCAGGTGACGTGGGCCATCGCGGAGCTGGGGCTCGAGCGGTGGTTCCGGGCGCGCATCTCGCCGATGGAGATCACCTACCTTCCCACGGGGCAGCGCGTCGTGTTCCGGGGCGCCGACGACCCGCTCAAGCTCAAGGGCGTGAAGTTCACGCGCGGGTACTGCGCCGTGACGTGGTTCGAGGAGCTCGACCAGTTCGACGGGATCGACGCGGTGAGAAGTATCCTGAACTCGCTGCGCCGAGGCGGCGAGGACTTCTGGATCTTCTACAGCTACAACCCGCCGCGCACGCTCTGGAGCTGGGTGAACCGCGAGAAGCTGGAGCGCGAGCGGCGCGCGGACACGCTGGTGCGGCAATCGAGCTACCTCGACGTCGTCGAGAGCCACCCGGAGTGGCTGGGCGGTCCCTTCGTGGAGGAGGCGGAGTACCTGCGCGAGGTGGACGAGCAGGCGTGGCGCTCGGAGTACCTGGGCGAGGTCACGGGGACCGGCGGCAGCGTGTTCAACAACGTCGTGAGCGTGCGCCTGTCCGACGCGGCGTGCCGGGGCTTCTCGCGCACGCGGTGCGGCGTGGACTGGGGCTGGTTCCCGGACCCGTGGCGGTTCGTGCGGTGCGGCTGGGAGCCCGGGGAGCGGCGGCTCACGATCTTCGGCGAGCTCTCGGCGAACAGGAAGACGCCCTCCGAGACGGCGGCGATGGTGGTCTCGGCGCTCACCTACGCGGACGAGCCCGGGGAGGACGCCTACCTGCACGACGAGCTGATATGGTGCGACGACACGCCGGACGGCAAGCAGTCGATGGCCGTGTGGCGGCGCGAGGCGGGCCTCAGGGTGCGGCCGGCGAGGAAGTCGAACATGCGGCGGCTCTCGTACGAGTGGCTGGCGGGGCTGCGCGAGATCCGCATCGACCCGGAGCGGGCGCCGCTCGCCTACGAGGAGTTCCGCCTCAAGGAGTACGAGCGCGACCGCGACGGCACGTGGGTGGACGAGATCCCCGATGGCAACGACCACAGCATCGACGCGGTGAGATACGCGATGATGGACGACGTGCTGAGGGGCTAGGCTTGCGAGCGTTCTTCTCGTCAGCAAAATGAGCGGGAGAGCCCGAAAAGAGACGTGCGTGAGCGCCGATTGGTTTCGCCCAGAACCCTCGGCATGAAAGCGGGACGGCGCCGAAAACCTCCAGTGGTAGAGGGCAGCGCGCCGTCCCGTGCGTTCATTATACGGCGCGCATGCGGGAGTTTTCCACATCGACGCTTCCAGGCGTTCTTCTCGACATGAGACGCTTTGAAACACGGGGCGACGCTTCGCGCGAAGCGCCGGGAGGTTATCAACATGTCCTCGAGCGAATGTGCAAAATCGCTGGCTGACGTGCATGGATGTTTGTTCTTCTCGTTCATCTCGTCCCCTGCGGAGCAAGACCCCGGAGGGGGCTTGCGGAGCCCGCGGAAAGACCGCGGAGGGAGCGCAGCGACCGTAGCGGGCTTGGAGCGGTGCGGAGGGTGAC
>CALUJM010000020.1 GCA_944320975.1 uncultured Atopobiaceae bacterium
GGCGCTACGACGCGCGGATGGTGGTGCCGCTCACGTGGGACGAGGAGGGCGTGACGGAGTGCGCGTTCGTGACGCGGGCGTTCTGGCGCGGGCACGCGGTCGACCAGGTGCAGCTGCATCTGAGGGGCGCGGGCGGCGCGTTCTTCTCGCCAAGCGAATCTCTCGGAGAGGGCGCGAGCGCGAGTTCTTCTCGCCTGACTGACGATGCAGGCGAGGGCACGTACCGGATCGTGACGGCCTGCTTCGACCGGGACGGGAACCGCGTCGAACCGGAGGGCGTGTGCCCGGTGTACGACACGGGGTCTGCGTGGCCGACCTTCTCGATCGTGAAGCCCGCCATCGACAACACGCGCGTGGACATGTCGCCCTACGGGCAGAGCGTGTTCGCGGACGCGGTGGACGCGATCCAGGCGGTCGACCTCTGCTACGACGCGATGATGAGCGAGATCGACAACGGGAAGATGCGCGTGTTCCTCTCGGACGTGATGTTCGACGTCGAGCGCGACGGGAAGGGCGGGCGCGTCTCCATCCCCTTCGGGCGGCAGGACTGCACGGTGTTCAGGAAGGTCATGAGCACGGAGGACACGATCCACGAGTTCGCGCCGACCCTGCGCACGGAGGCACAGGCGCGGGCGTTCCGCGTGGCGCTGCAGACGCTCGGCGGCCTCTGCGGCTTCGGCATCAACTACTTCGACCTCGAGAACGTCGGCTACGTGAAGACGGCCACGGAGGTGTCTGCGGACAACAGCGCGCTGATGAGGAACATCCGCCGGCACGAGCGCGCGCTGGAGGGAGCGATCGCGGGCATCTGCCGGGCGCTCATGGCGGCCGAGCGCAGGCTCGGGGTGGAGCTGCCCGACGAGGGGCTCGTGCGCGTCACGTTCGACGACAGGGGTTCTTCTCTGTTGGGTTGTCCGCGGCGGGCGGCTGAGGTGCGAGAACGCGACGTTCTTGGACCCGAAAGCGTCGCGAATCCGCACCTCGGCCGGGGCGGTGCGGGAACGCGACGGTCTGGGGCCTGAAAGCGTCGCGAACCCGCACCTCAGTGGAGGCGGTGCGGGAACGCGACGTTCTGGGGGTCGAAAGTGTCGCGAATCCGCACATCAACCGAAGCAGCGAGCGCCCTCCCTCGCGGGAGGGTGCGAGGGAGGGCGTCGGGGAAAGGATGGGCAAAGACGCGTCAGCGCTTGCGGCGGGATGCGAAGAATTCCTTGAGCTGGGGGCCTGCCACCTGGATCATGATCACGACGATGAGGATGACGCCCTTGATGGTGTCCTGGATGAGAGAGTCCATCTTGAGGGCGATGATGATCTTGTCGATGACGTCGTAGGACAGGGCGCCGAAGAGCACGCCCACCATGCGGCCGCGGCCGCCGCTCATGGAGATGCCGCCGAGCACCACCGACGCGATGGCGTACATCTCGTAGCTGTTGCCGGTGGTGGCGGGGTCGGCCGATGCGTTCATCGCGACCCAGAGGAACGCCGCCAGGCCCGTGAGCGCGCCGGCGATGGTGAAGACCAGGGTCTTCATGAGGGGCACGGAGATACCGGCGAGGTGCGCGGCCTTGGCGTTGGAGCCCACGGCGTAGATCTTCTTGCCGAACTTGGTCGAGGTGCAGATGAAGACGAACGCCACGACCATGAGCACCATGACGATGCCGACGATGGGCACGCCCGCCACGCGCGCGTTGCCGAAGGTGTAGAGCGCGTCGTAGGAGCCGAGCTCGTTGGACATGCGGTACACGGAGCTGCCGTTGCCGATGAGCTCGCCGGGGAGGTGCTGGCAGGCGTACTGGGCAACGGAGCGGTAGATGAGCATCGTCGCGAGCGTCACGATGAACGCGGGCATCTGCACCACGCCCACCAAAACGCCGTTGAGAAGGCCGCACGCCGCGCCGAAGAGCAGGGCGAAGAGCAGCGTGAGCGGTATCGAGTCGGTCATGTTGAACACCACGACCGAGAAGCCCGCCACCAGGGCGAGCATCGAGCCCACGGAGAGGTCAATCTCGCCGGTGAGGCAGACGATGCCCATGCCGATGGCGATGGTGCCGATGACCGCGCTGTGGCGCAGGACGTTCATGCCGGCGTTGAGCGTGAGGCCGCCGTTGGCGACGGCGTACACGATGAGGATGGCGAGAAACACCAGCACGAAGCTGTACTTCTTCACGAGGCCGAGCGCGCTGGCGAGGCCCGTCGTACTTGTCGCCTTCTTGTCGTTCACTGTTGATGCACCTCACTCATGGGTCTGGGCCGGGGTCTGGGCCGCGCGGTCGTCGGCTACGGAATTGGTCGAGTAGAGCATGACGGTCTGCTCGTCTATCTCGTCGTGCTCCAAGCGCTTGACGATGCGGCCCTCGTAGAGCACGTAGCAGACATCGGCCACCTCGCGCAGCTCCGGGATCTCGAGCGTGTTGATGATCACGGTCTTGCCCTGGCGCGCGAGGTCGAGGATCAGGTGGTAGATCTCGGCCTTGGCACCGACGTCGATGCCCTGCGTGGGGTTGTCGAAGAGCAGCAGCTCCGCCTCGGTGGCGAGCCAGCGCGCCATGAAGACCTTCTGCTGGTTGCCGCCGGAGAGCGACAGCACGGAGTCGCCGCTGGAGTTTGCCTTGATGCTGAGGAGCTTGCGGTAGCGCTCGAAGCGCTCCTGCTCGGCACCCCTGTTGATGACGAAGCGGCGCGCCGAGAGCACGTGCTCGGAGAGGTACATGTTCTCCAGCAGCGACATGTCCGGCACGACGGAGTTCTCCTTGCGGTCCGAGGGCAGCATCGCGATGCCGGCCTTCATGGCCTCGTGGATCGAGCCGCCGGCGAGCCTCCTTCCAAAGGCCGTCGCCGTGCCGCCCGTGGGGTGCGTGAGCCCGAAGAGGCACTGCATGAGCTCCGTGGTGCCGCAGCCCATGAGGCCCGTGAGGCCGATCACCTGGCCGCGGCGGACCTCCATCGAGATGTCGGAGAAGCCCGGGCCGCAAAGATGGTCGAGCGTGAGCACGCACTCCCCCGTCTCGCGGGGCTCCCAGGCGCCGCGCTCGGAGATCGTGGCGCCCACCATCATGCCCGTGACCTCGCGGGGCGTTGTGTCGGCGATGCGGCCCTGCGCCACGAACGTGCCGTTGCGCAGCACCGTGTAGGTGTCGCAGAGCTCGAAGACCTCGGGCATCTTGTGTGAGATGAAGATGAACGAGGTGCCCTGGTCGCGCAGGGACCGCACGATCTTGAAGAGGTGCTCGACCTCGGCGGTGTTGAGCGCCGTGGTGGGCTCGTCCAGGATGAGCAGCTTCGCGTCGAAGAAGAGCGCGCGGCTGATCTCCAGCAGCTGCTTCTGGCTCTGCTTGAGGTCGGCGACGAGCGCGGTGGGGTCGATGTCCACGCCCAGGCGCTCGAAGAGCTCGCGCGCCTTGGCGATCATGGACCGCTTGTTGAGCGAGAAGAGCGGGCCGGTCTCCTCCTGGCCGAGGAAGATGTTCTCGTAGGCGAGAAGGTCGTTGAAGAGGTTGAGCTCCTGGTGGACGAAGGCGATGCCCGCCTTCTCGACCGCCTTGATCGAGGCTCCGGTGAGGTCGGCGCCGTCGAAGGCGACGGTGCCGGCGTCGGCCGTGTACGAGCCGGTCAGGATGTTCATGAGGGTGGACTTGCCCGCGCCGTTCTCGCCGAGAAGGGCGTGGACCTCCCCGCGCGCGACGTGGAGGTCCACGCCCCGCAGGACGGGGACGCCGCTGAACGCCTTGTGGATGCCGCTCATGGTGAGAAGGTCCATAGCGCTCCTTCCGTGCCGGTGGTCATGCTCCCGCGCGACGCGAAAGCGTGCAAAAGTGCCTGTCCCCTTTGCACGTCGAGACGCAGCACGGGTCTGGCAGGCGCATAGCGGGGCGCCCGCCCGCGTGCTGCTGCGGGCGGGCGCAGGAAGAGCCGCTAAGCGATCACTCGAAGCCGACGTAGTCGTCGACGTTCTCGGACGTGACGTTCTCGCACGCGATGACGTGGTCCTGCGGGACGTCCTTGCCGTCGAGGTGGTCGACCATGTCCTGGATGGCGGTCTGGATCATGGACGGCGAGTAGGTGGTGGACATGACGCCGCCGAGCTGGGTGGCGATGTCCTCGTAGCTGTTACCGCGCAGGACCTCGTAGTACTCGTTCAGGCCGCCGCATCCGGTGATGAAGGGCTTGGTGGCGTAGAAGGCCTCCTTGGCGGAGTCGGAGATGCCGCCGCCGTTGAGGGCCTCGAGGATGCCCATGGCGAGCTCGTCGTCCTCGGCGTACCACCACTTGATCTGCGCGTTGGCCTCGTCGCCCAGGAGCGCCTCGAAGGCGGCCTTGGTGTCGGAGCGGCTCCAGTTCATGGCGCCGGACTTGGTGATGGCGGAGTCGATCTGGTCCTGGGTCCACTTGGACTCCTCCGGGACCTTCTCGCCATCGAACTCGAGGTTGCCGAGCAGGTACTCGGTGAAGCCGTTGTCGCGCAGGGTGGTCACGGACGAGGTGTCGCCCTGGTAGATGTAGACCTGGTCGCCCGGCTTCATGCCGTTGGCCACGAAGTAGGCGGCGGAGCCGGCGCCGATGCCCTCGTTGTCGCCCTTGACGTTAGCGACGGCGGAGTCCTGGACGGCCTCGATGATGCGGTCGAACGCGACGTAGGGCACGCCGGCGTCGACGATCTGCTGGATGGCGGACTGGACGGTGTCGTCCAGCGGCTGGATGACGATGCCCGCGACGTCGTCGAGGTTGCCGGCGAGGATGTCCTCGACCTGGGCGATCTGGTCGGAGGCGGCGCCGGCGGTCTGGAGCTCGGCGGTGTAGGTGCCGGACTCGTTGACCTCGTCGACCTTCTCCTGGGCGAAGACGCCGACCTGGCCGGTCCAGCCGTGGTCGGGAGAGGCGGTCAGCACGTAGATGTGCTTGCCGCCGGCCTGGGCGGCGTCGTCGGCGCCCTCGGGCGCGGGCTCCTGGGAGCCGTTGTCGCAGCCGGCGAGAAGGACGCTGAGCAGCGTGGCGCTCGACGCGGCCATGAAGGAGCGACGTGAGATGTTGGACATGGTTTTCCTTCCTTCCGTTTCCGATAGGGCTCTATCGGGCCCGCCCGCCCTCCTGCGGGCAGGGCCCTGCCCCCGCGCCGCAGGGGTTGGCGCGGGGGTCAGGCTGCTAGATGACGAACTGCTCCAAGTAGCGCTTGGAGAGCTCGATGCTCTTGACGAGGCGCTCGCGGCTGCCCTCGAAGGCGGCGTCCTCGACCTCGATGCAGGCGTCGCCCTCGTAGCCGACCATCGTGAGCTGGGAGACGAAGTCCGCCCAGTCGACGTCGCCCAGGCCCGGGATCTTGGGCTCCATGATGTCGAGCGGGTAGGCCATGGTGCCGCGGCGGGCGAGCTCCTCGGGCTTGAGCTTGATGTCCTTGAAGTGGACGTGGAAGATCTTGTCGGCAAAGTCGCGGATGGCGGCGGCGCAGTCGATCATCTGCCACACGAAGTGGCTCGGGTCGAGCGCGAGGCCGAGGTTCTTGCTCGGCAGGACGTCGAAGACGCGCTCCCAGTTGGCGGGCGAGGTCATGATGTTCTGGCCGCCGGGCCAGTTGGTGGCGTCGAAGTACATCGGGCAGTTCTCGATGCACACGAGCACGTTCTTCTCCTCCGCGCGCTCGAGGATGGGGTCCCAGACCGCCGGCAGCAGCTCGAGGTTCTCCTCGAGGCTCTTGTCGGTGACGCGGCCGATGAAGGTGGTCGCCTTGGGCACGCCGAGCTTGGACGCTGCGTCGATGCACGCGAGCAGGTGGTCGTTGAAGGCGCGACGGCGCTCGGGATCGGGGTCGAGGTTGTTGGGGTAGTACGCGAGCGCGCAGATGCGCACGTTCTTCTCGGCCGCGTAGTCGAGGACGTGGGCGGCGTAGGCGTCGTCGGCGAGCACGCGCTCGACGTCGATGTGGGTCACGCCTCCGTACTTGCGCTCCGCCTTGCCCTGGGGCCAGCACGCCACCTCGACGCACTCGATGCCCAGGCGGGAGACCTCGTCGATCATCTCCTCGTAGGTCCAGCCGTCGAGAAGCGAGGTGATGAATCCCATCTTCATGTCGTGAGCTCCTTTCCGAGAGGGCAGCGGGGCTAGCCCCGCGCTACCTCGACCGTCCTGCCCGTCCTGCTCGACTCGACGCAGGCGAAGACCGCGCGCATGGCGGCGAGCACGCTCTCGCCGGAGACCGGGGGCTCGGCGCCGCGCTCGATGCAGTCGACGAAGGCGTCGATCACGCCGGATGCCGTCTGGTTGTCGTTGGTCTGGATGGCCTCGACGTCGTAGTACTCGGTCTCGCCGCCGCGCAGGTCGAGCTCGATGGAGTGGGCGGGGTCGTCGTAGATGCGCATGACGCCCTCGGTGCCGTAGATGACGGTGGAGTTGTCCTCGGGGCCGTAGTAGGTCCAGCTGGCCGTCATGGTGCCCAGGGCGCCGCCGTTCATCTGGTAGATGGCGAGGGCGTTGTCGTCCACGCCCACGAGGTTGCCGGCTGCGTCGCGCTTGTCGAGCGTGGCGACCTTGGCCGTGGCGGCGACCACGCGCTGGCCGATGAGCCACTGGATGAGGTCGGTCTTGTGGACGCCGAGGTCGGCCATCGCGCCCATGGCGGCGCGCTTGGGGTCGAAGAACCAGCTGGCGGTGCCGGGGTCGATGCTCCAGGTCTCGGGGCCGCCGTGGCCGAAGGTGGTGCGGAAGGTGAGGACGCGGCCGATCCTGCCGGCGTCGATCAGCTCCTTGGCGCGCACGTGGGCGCGGGCGAAGCGCTGGTTCTGGTCGATCATGAGGGCGCGGCCGGCCTCGCGCGCGGCCGCGACCATGGCCTCACAGTCCTCGATGGTCGTAGCCATGGGCTTCTCGCACAGCACGTGCTTGCCGGCCTTGAGCGCGGCGATCGTGCTCTCGGCGTGCGTGGCGTTGGAGGTGCAGACACTCACGGCGTCGATCTTGGGGTCGGCGAGAAGATCCTCGAGGGTGTCGTAGGCACGGCAGCCGTGCTCGGCCGCAAGGGCGCGGGCGCGCTCGACGTTCACGTCAAAGAGGCCGACGAGCTGGGCGTTGGGGTTTGCCTCGCACTCGGGGATGTGGCGGACCTGAGAGATCTTTCCGCAGCCGATGACGCCGATCCTGACCATTGCGACCTCCTCGTCTGGGGCGCCGAGCGCCCCGTCCCACTGGCTGAAACGAGTTTTCATTCGTAATGCCGCATATCTTTCAGCACCGATGCTATGAGGTTTTCATTCTTCGCGTCGCGGATATTCCCCGAACGTTAGGTTTTTACCGGTGAAATTGCATTTGCTACCGCTTGCCGACGTATGCTCGCGCTCACCCGCTGTTATGAAAGATTCTTTCATTGAGGCTGTTTTAGGAACGCTTCGGCACGGCCCGTTCATAATATACTGATGAGAAGGACCGGCGGGAGCGCCCGCGAGCACGTGGAAGGGGCCCCATGGCCGTCAACAGAAGGGTCACCATCGCGCAGATCGCCGAGAGCGCCGGGGTCTCCCCCGCCACGGTGTCGCGCGCGCTCAACCATCCCGAGCTCGTCAACGACCGCACGCTCGGACGCATCAACTCAAGCATCCGCAACCTTGGCTACGGCGGCCCGGTCGATCAGTATCGCGAGGAGTCCCCGGACTGCCGCGGGCTCGTGGTGGTCAACCTCCCCTGGCTCGACAACCCCTTCTACAGCGAGATCGTCCACGGCGTGCGCGTGGCCGCGAACAACGCCGGCTACGACACGCTCATCTCCTGGGACAACATCACCAACGAGACCGCCCGCTCGTTTTGCTCGATGCTGCGCCGCTGCGGCGCGAGCGGCGTCATCACCACCTCTCCCCTCTCGGCGAGGGCCATCCAGGCGGTCGAGGCCGTGGTGCCGCTCGTGCAGTGCGCGGAGAGCCGCCCGGACGTTGACGCGCCCTACGTCACCATCGACGACCACCTGGCGGCGAGCAGGGCGACGGAGCACCTCATCTCCTGCGGGTGCAAGCGGCTCGCCATCGTGGCGGGCTCCAACGAGTTCAAGTTCTCGCGCGAGCGCCTCGAGGGGTTTCTCGACACCACGGCAAGAAGCGACGTGCGCGTGCTTCCCGGCTGGATCCTGCAGATCCCGGACAACAGCTACGCGCTCGCCTACTCCGCGCTCACGCACCTCTTTGACTCCGGCGAGGTCCCCGACGGCATCTTTGCCGTCTCGGACACCTTTGGCGCGGCGGTTGTTCGCGCGGCCCACACCACCGGCATAGAGATCCCGCGCGACCTCAAGGTCGTGGGCTTTGACAACGCCGAGCTCTCCACGATGCTCACGCCCACGCTCACCACGGTCAACCAGCCGCGCTACCGCATGGGCTACTCCGCCTGCAGGATTCTCATCGACCTTCTCGCCGGATACGAGCTGGGGTCGCGCTCGATGGTCCTCGAGACGGAGCTGATCGTTCGCGAGTCCACCGCGGGCGAGGCGGTCGCCTAGGCGTCAGAGCCTGCCGCCGCGGTCGAGCCCGCGCCCGCAAACCTCTCCCGCCCTGCATTGGTCCCGATCCCGCAGAGCGCGAGGCCCAGGACGTCCTCGGCGGTTGCCCGCACGTCCACCCGCTCAAAGACCAGGAAGGCACCCGCGACCGCCGCCGCGGCGAGGCGCGCGTTGACCTCGGGGCGCACGAGCCCCTCCGCCTTTGCGCGCTCGATCTGGGCCTCCAGCACGTCCACTATGCGCGCGAGGCGCGGCCCCTCGACCGGAGCGGAGCCGGCACCCGCCCCGGCAACGGCCAGCATGAGCGGGCCTCCCGGGCGGGTGGCCTCGGCGAGGGCGTCGAGCAGGCCGGCGATGGAGTCCGCTGCTGAGGGCGCCGTGGAGACGATCCTCTCGACGCTTGCCACCAGGTCGTCCACCGCGCGGTCGAGCACCGCGCGAACGAGCTCAGCGCGGTCGGAGAAGTAGTAGTAGAGCGAGCCCTTGGACATGCCGCAGCGGGCGGAGACCTCCGCCATCTGAAAGTCCGCCGAGCCGCGCTCCGCCATGAGGGAGGTCGCGGTCGCCATGATCTTCTCGCGCGTGGCCGCGCTCTTGGGCGTTGCCGTGCCGGGCCTTGCCGCCATGTCCTTCTCCGTTCCCTCGTGCCGCGCCGCCAGGCGCCGTCGTGCCAACGCGTCAATCTTAGCATCTGTTCAGTTGTTTTGAACTTGGCTCAAAATTATTGGACTCCTGAATAAAACTCGCCCCGCGGGGTACCTCTTGAGCCATTGAACGCGTAACACGTCTCGCTCAAGGGAGCCTCTCATGGGAACCATCGCGCGCATCCTCGGCCGCGACCTCAAGCGCCTGGCGGCAAGCCCCGTCGCCCTGGTGGTGGCGGTTGGGGTCTGCCTCGTCCCCGCGCTCTACGCGTGGGTGAACATCCTTGCCAACTGGGACCCGTACCAGAGCACCTCCACCGTGCCCGTGGCCGTGGTCGTGGAGGACAAAGGCGCCGAGGTCCCCGGCATGGGAGAGGTCAACGCCGGCGACATGGTAAGGGAGAGGCTCGAGGAGAACCACCAGCTCGGCTGGACCTTCGTGGACCAGGACGAGGCGCTCGAAGGCGTCCGCGCCGGCCGCTACTACGCCGCCTTTGTCATACCGCCCGACTTCACCTCGACCCTCGCGGGCGTGCTGGACGGCCACCCCACGCAGGCCCGCATTGGCTACTACGTCAACGAGAAGGCCAACGCGGTGGCGCCCAAGGTGACGGACACGGGGGCGACCACGCTCGAGGACCAGATCGCCGGGCAGTTTGTGTCGCTCGCCGGGGAGACCGTCACGCAGAGGCTCCAGGGCGCGGTGGGGTCCGCCGCGGGGGACGTCGACGGGGCGAGGTCGTCCGCGCTGAGGAGCCTCCGCGCCACGCAGGGGCGCCTCGACGACCTGGCGGACTCCCTCGAGGGCGCGGACGGGACCGTGGGTGCGGCCCGCGAGGCCGTGGGCCGCGCGCGAAAGACGCTCTCCGCCACGGCGGACGCGGCGGGAGGGCTCGCCTCGTCGATGGACTCCGCGCTCGGGTCTCTTGCCGACGCGCGCGAGGGGCTGCGCTCCTTTGCCCGCGGCCTTGACGAGAGGCTGGGCGAGGGCGCCTCCGCGATCTCCGGGCTGTCCTCGACGGCGAGCCAGGACATCGGCCGCATCGCCGGGGACGTGGGCTGGGCGCAGGGGCGCCTCGACGCGGCGCTCTCGCGCCTGCGGGTGGCAAATGGCGACGTAGCGGGCATGGCGGAGTCGCTCGGGGCGGCGCGCGACAAGGTCGCCTCCCTCGAGCCCGCCGACGACGCGCAGCGCGCCCTCCAGCAGCAGGTGGTCTCCGCGCTCGACGAACAGGTGGCGCTTCTCGAGGGGCTTGCCAGCGGGCAGGCCTCCGCCCTCGACGAGCTCCAGGGGATAAGCAACGAGGTGAGCGACGGGGCCAAGAGCGTGGACGGGCTCGCCACCTCGGTAAACGACGCCGTCCAGGCGGGCACGGGCTCGCTCGACGCCCTGCGGACGGACCTCGCCACGGGCGCGGCACCCGAGCTCTCCTCCGCGCTCGACGCCCTCGCGGACGCGGGCGGTCGCCTTGCCGGCGGAACCGGCTCGCTCGTGCCGATGATCGAGCAGGCGGACGCCGGGCTGGCCCAGCTCGACGCGCTTCTCGCCCAGAGCCAGTCCACCCTGGCGGAAACCGCCGACTCCTTGAGGGACTCCGCCGATCGCATGGGCGCGCTGGCAGACGACCTCGCCGCCGTGCAGAGCGCACGGGCCCTGCCCGCCGTGGGCGACGTCCTCTCCCTCGACCCCGCCTCCACGGGCGCGGCGCTGGGCTCGCCGGTCCAGATGGTCGACGAGCCGGTGTTCCCCGTTGCCAACTACGGCTCCGGGGTGGCGCCGTTCTACACCAACCTCGCGCTGTGGGTGGGCGGCTTCGTGCTCGTGGCCATCTACAAGCTAGAGGTGGACCGCGAGGGGCTGGGCGACGTCGAGGTCACGCCCACGCAGGCGTTCTTTGGGCGCTGGCTCCTGCTCGCCCTCCTCGGCCAGGTGCAGGCCCTGACGTGCTGCGTGGGCGACCTGGCGCTTGGCGTCCAGTGCGTCTCCCCCGTTGCGTTTGTGCTCGCGGGCATGGAGGCGTCGCTGGTCTACGTGCTCGTGGTCTACTCGCTCGCCGTGGCGCTCAAGCACGTTGGCAAGGCGCTCGCGGTGCTGCTGGTGGTGCTGCAGATCCCCGGGGCATCCGGCCTCTACCCCATCCAGATGCAGCCCGCCTTCTTCCGAGCGCTGGGGCCGTGGCTCCCCTTCACCTACGGGATCGGCGCCATGCGCGAGGCGGTGGCGGGCTTCTATGGCACAAACTACGCGCGCGACCTCGCCGTCCTTGCGCTCTTTGCCGTTCCCGCGCTGCTTCTGGGCGTGGTTGCCAGAAGGAGGCTCCTCGGGGCAAACGCGCTCTTTGACCGCAAGATGGCCCAGACGGACCTCCTTGTGACCGAGCGTGATGGCGAGAAGGACGCCGGGCGCCTGGCGCTCCTGGTGGACGCGCTCGCCTCCTCCCCCGCCCACCGCGAGGCGTTCCTGGCACGGGCCGCGCGCTTTGAGCTGGCGTACCCGCGCCGCGTGCGGCGCGGCGTCGTGGCGCTGCTGGCCGTGCCGCTGGCCCTTCTCGCCCTGCTCTTTGCCCATCCGGCAAAGCTGTTGCTGCTGAGCCTGTGGGTGGTCTCCCTGGTTGCCGCGAGCGCGTACCTCATCTGGCTGGAGTACGTGCACGAGCGGCTGGCGGAGCGCGCCGGGCTGGCACGGATGGACAGAGACGAGCTGGTCGCGCTGGCCGAGGACGCCGCGCGGGCCGAGAAGGGAGGCGAGGCGCGATGAGAGGGGTCTGGGAGCTTGTGCGCCGCGACGCGCGTCACGTGCGGGCCAACGCCATCGCACTAGTGGTCTTTGTGGGAATCGTCGCCGTGCCGTCCTTCTACGCGTGGTTCAACATCGCGGGCAGCTGGGACCCGTACGGCAACACGGGCAACATCCGCGTGGCCGTTGCCAACGAGGACGAGGGCTACTCCGGGGAGCTGGTGCCCCTGACCGTCAACATGGGCGAGCGCGTGGTGGCCGAGCTGCAGGGTTCCGACTCCATTGGGTACGTGGTCACCTCGGAGGCCGACGCCGTCGAGGGCGTGCGCTCGGGCGAGTACTACGCGGCCGTGGTGATTCCGCCGGACTTCTCGCGCGACATGATGACCACCTTCTCCGCCGATCCCGTCCGTGCCGAGGTGCGCTTCTACCAGAACGAGAAGGCAAACGCCATCGCCACCATAGTCACCGACAAGGCGTCCTCGGCCGTGATGGCGCAGATCGACTCCGGATTTGCCGAGGCGGTGAGCGCCGTTGGCGCGGGCGCCCTCAAGGAGCTGGGCTCCGCGCTCGACGACGACGCGGTGACGGGCCTCGCGGCGCGCCTCGACGCCGCGGTGACGGACTCCGCCGACGCGCTCTCCGGAACGGCGGGCTCCGTGAGGGACTTCGCGGACCTGCTCGAGTCGACGCGCGGGCTTCTGGGCAGCGGCGCGGGGGTGGCCGACGCGGCGCTCTCCCCCACGGCGGACGCCGGCGAGGTGCTCGGCGAGACGGCGTCGGGCCTTGCGGGGGCCGGGTCGGCGATAGACGACGCAGAGACGTCCGTGGCCGGCGCGCTCGAGTCCGCGGGCGCGGGGCTCGACGGAGTGGACGCAGCGATAGACGATGCACTCGACGTCGCGGGCGCGCAGGAGGCAAGGATCCAGAAGGGCCTCTCCGCCGCGCGGGACGCCGTAGGCGAGCAGATCGATGCGCTCGAGCGGCTGGACGGCGCGCTTGGGGAGCAGCTCGACCTCATGCGCGAGCTCGAGGGGACGCTTCCCGAGGGCAGCCTCGTGCGCGAGGGGCTCGGCAGCGCGATTGCGGGCGTGGGCGGTCTGCGCGACCGCGTTGACCGGGCGCTCGTTGAGCTGCGCGACCTCTCTGACGGGCTGGGACAGACGATGGGCGACCTCGACGCCGGGGCAGCGGACGCCGAGGAGGCGCGCGAGCGGCTTAAGGGCCTCGTGGACGAGGCGCGCACGGCGGTGGGCGGCGCGGGGCAGCTCTACGACGACGAGGTGCGCGGCAGCCTCGGGAACCTTGCTGGGCAGGTGGCCGAGGCCGCCGAGCAGGCGGACGCGATCGAGGGAAACCTCGCCGGGACCCTTGCGGCCGTGGGCTCCGCGGCAAAGGACGCGAGCGACGGGCTCGCCGGGGCGCGCGACGACCTCGACGAGACCGCGGACAGCCTGGACGCGGCGGCCGAGAAGCTCGATGGCCTGCACGAGCGGCTGCGCTCCGCGCTTGACTCGGGCGACGCGCGGCAAGTGAGGGAGGTTCTGGCGTCTGGCCCGGAGGGGCTCGCCGAGTTTGTGGCGGCGCCGGTCTCGGTCGAGCGCACGGCGGTGTTTCCCGTTGAGAACAACGGCTCGGCCATGGCGCCCTTCTACACGACGCTTGCCATCTGGATCGGCGGGGTGGTGCTCGCGGCGCTGGTGCGCGCGAAGCCCTCCGAGGCCGCGCTCGAGGAGACGGGCTGCTCGCACGCGCAGGCCTACGTGGGACGCCTTGCGCTCTTTGTTGTCGTGGGGCTGGCCCAGGCGGCGCTCATCTGCGGCGGAGACCTCTTCTACCTGGGAGTTCAGTGCGAGCACCCGTGGCTCATGCTGCTTGCGTGCCTGGCGTCGTCGCTCGTCTACGTCAACTTGATCTTCTCGCTCACGGCGTCCTTTGGCGACGTGGGCAAGGCCGTTGCCGTGGTGCTCATGGTGGTCCAGGTGGCCGGCTCGGGCGGCACGTTCCCGCCCGAGATGCTGCCCGCTCCGTTCCAGGCGGTCTACTCGTGGCTGCCGTTTGTGCACAGCGAGGCGGCGCTGCGGGCGGCGATGTTTGGGGTCTGGGACGGAGACTTCTGGCGCGAGCTGGGCGTTCTTCTCGCCTACCTGGTGCCGGCGCTGCTCCTGGGCCTGGTGCTGCGCCGTCCCGTGATCCGCCTGAACGAGTGGTTTGAGCACCGCCTGGAGCGCACGCGCCTCATGTGAGGCCGCGCGTCGCAGTCGCCGGCAATTCCGGGCTCGCGGTTGCCGTGCGGACATCGTCGGGACGTCGCCGTCCTTCTCGCCGGCGCTGTATACTAGGTGCGTATGTGACGATAAGAACCACGGAGAGGAACCCCATGTCCGACACCCCCGTGCGCGTGCGCTTTGCGCCCTCCCCCACCGGCAAGCTCCACGTGGGCGGCGCGCGCACCGCGATCTACAACTGGGCCTTCGCCCGCGCCAACCACGGCACCTTCATCCTGCGCATCGACGACACCGACCCCGAGCGCTCCACCGAGGAGAACACCCAGATCATCCTGCGCGCCATGCGCTGGCTGGGCCTCGACTGGGACGAGGGACCGGAGGTGGGCGGCGACTTTGGCCCCTACAAGCAGACCGAGCGCGCCCAGATGTACCGCGACGCCGCCCAGCGCCTCTGGGACGAGGGCAAAGCGTACCCGTGCTTCTGCACGCCGGAGCAGCTGGCCGCCGACCGCGAGGCCGCGCAGGCGCGCAAGGACCCCTTCCAGGGCTACCAGCGCCGCTGCCGCGACCTCGACCCCGAGGAGGCGCGCGCCCGGATCGCCGCCGGCGAGCCGTACGTCCTGCGCATCAAGGTGCCCGAGGACCGCGGCGACGTCGTCGTGCGCGACGCCGTCCACGGCGACGTGACCTTTGCGGCCCGCGAGCTCGACGACTTCGTCATCCAGCGCACCGACGGCACGCCCACCTACAACTTCGCCACCGTGGTGGACGACGCCGCCATGGGCATCACCCACGTCATCCGCGGCGACGACCACCTCTCCAACACGCCGCGCCAGGTCATCGTCTACGAGGCCCTCGGCGCGCCGGTGCCCACCTTCGCGCACATCTCCATGATCCTGGGCGCGGACGGCAAGAAGCTCTCCAAGCGCCACGGCGCCACCAACGTGGAGGAGTACCGCGACGCGGGCTATCTCTCCGATGCATTTGTCAACTACCTGGCACTTCTCGGCTGGTCGCTCGACGGCGAGACCACGATCATCCCGCGCGACGTGCTGGCCTCGCAGTTCTCGCTCGACCACGTGTCCAAGAACCCGGCGACCTTCGACCCCAAGAAGCTGGACTGGATCCAGGCCGAGTACATCCGCTCCATGAGCGACGCCGACTTCGCCGACCAGGTCATGCTGCCCGAGCTCCACGAGGCCGGCCTGGTCTGCGACGGCTTCGAGGCCGACGAGGCCTGGGTCGAGGCGCTGGCCGCGATCGTGAAGCCGCGCACCAAGTTCCCGGCCGACGTTGTCACCGTGGCGGCGCCGGTCTTCGCGACCGCCGAGACGCTCGCGTATGACGAGAAGAGCGTGGAGAAGGGCCTCGCCAAGGAGGGCATGGGCGCGGTGCTGGACGCGGCGCGCGCGGCTTTGACTGGGGTCGACGAGTGGGCGCCGGCCGCGATCGACGCGGCGCTGGAGACGCTGCCCGAGGCGCTCGACATGAAGAAGCGCCTGGTCTTCCAGGCCGTGCGCGTTGCCGTGTGCGGCAACATGGTGTCGCCGCCGCTCGGTGAGACGATGGCGCTCGTGGGCCGCGAGGACTGCCTGGCCCGCATCGACCGCGCACGGGGCATGGCGCTGTAGGAGCCCCCTCATAAGACCGACGTCCGGGAGCCGCTTCGTTGAAGTGCGGCTCCCGGACGTTTTTTCTGGGAAGAGTGTCGCGTTCCCGCACGTCAGCGGATGGGGTGCGGAAATGCGACGATCTTCTCGGCAGAAACGTCGCATCCCCGCACGTCAACGGGTGTGGTGCGGAAAAGCGACGTTCTTCTCGGCGGAACCGTCGCGTTCCCGCACGTCAGCGGGTGGGGTGCGGCAATGCGACGATCTTCTCGGCAGAACCGTCGCGTTCCCGCACGTCAGCGGGTGGGGTGCGGGAACGCGACGATTTCAGACCGAGAAGGACCTGCCTACTGCTCCGTGCCCTCGCCGGCGACCACGGCGTCGTCGGAGCCCGCGACCGCGGCGCCGATCATGGCGGTGAGCCCGGCGACCATCATGTCCACGCTCATGGACGCGGTGCCCTCGCCCATCCCCACGACCTGCTCGGCCGCGTAGGGCACGTGCACGAAGCCGCCGCGCACGCCGGGGTGGCGCGTCGCGAGGCAGTGCAGCAGCTCGTAGAGGACCTCGTTGCAGCAGAACGTGCCCGCCGTGTAGGAGACGGCGGCCGGCACGCCCGCGGCGCGCGCGGCGTCGGCCATGGCGAAGACCGGCACCGTGGCGAAGTAGGCGTCGGGGCCGTCCGCCTCGAGGCGGCCGACGGGCTGGTTGCCCTCGTTGTCGGGGATGCGCGCGTTGGCGTAGTTGATGCCCACGAACTCGGGCGTGATGTGGCTGCGGCCGCCCGCCTGGCCGATGCACAGGACCACGTCGGGGCGCTCGGCGTCGATCGCGGCCTCAACCGCGGCCGGGCCCTTGCCAAAGACCACGGGGATCTGCACTGTGACGACCTCGGCGCCCGCAACCTCGCGCGGCAGGCGCTGCACGGCCTCGAGCGCGGGGTTGATGGTCGCGCCGCCGAAGGGCTCGAACCCGGTGACCAGTACCTTCATGAGAATCCTCCCTTTCCTAGGGGCCGGGCACCGCCGGCTACAGGCCGAAGACGATCATGTAGACGATCTGCGCAGCGAGCATGAACAGCGCGATCGGCACCTGCTTCTTGATGACGCCGTAGGAGTCCTTCATCTCCAGGATCGCCACCGGCACGATGTTGAAGTTCGCGGCCATCGGCGTCATGAGCGTGCCGCAGAAGCCGCAGGTCAGCGCCACCGAGCCGATGAGCGCGGGGTCGGCGCCGAGCGACAGCACAAACGGCGCGCCGATGCCCACCGTCATCACCGTGATGGCGCCGTAGGCGTTGCCCATGACCATCGTGAAGACCGCCATGCCGATGGCGTAGACGACCACGCCCACGACGGCGTTGCCCTGCGGGATCACGCCCGAGACCAGCTCGGAGATCACGTCGCCCACGCCCGCGGCCGTGAAGATCGCGCCCAGCGCGGCGAGAAGGACCGGCAGCATGGAGAGCGGGCCCACGGTGTCGAGCATGCGGCGGGTGTCGTCGAGGAAGACGCGCGGGGTGTTCTTGCGCGAGAAGGCCATGAGCAGCACGCCGCCCACGACCACGCCGAAGGTGAGGCCCACGAGCGAGCTGATGTTGGTGAACAGGGCAAAGACCAGCGCCATCACGCCCAGGGACAGGGCCGGCACAAAGAGCTTCATGCCGATCTTCTCGTAGTTGCCCTGCATCTCCTCGGCCGTGGGCTCGCCGCCCACGCCGCGGCCGACCTGCTTCAAGATCGGCGGGATGACCATCAGCACCACGAGCACGCCCGCCACGGTGGACGGGACCCAGCGGCCCACGATGAACAGGACGCCGAGCACGCACCAGAAGAAGGCGGTGCCCAGGCGCTTCTCGTTGGTCTGGTCGAGGGCGTTGCGCACGCCCGCGTAGAACGCGATGAGGCCGATGAGGATGTAGACGACCTCGAGGAGCTTGTCGGAGAGCGTCACGTCGGCGCTCTGGAAGAACTGGAGGAACTCCGTCATCGGGCGTCACCGCCCTTCTCGGCCTGCGCGTCCTTCTCGGCAGCGGCATCGGCGGCGTCGCCCGCGCGCCCGCGGCGCTTCATGAGGCGGCGGTCGATGAGGTTGTAGTAGACGATCGCGGCGAGCATGGCGAGCACGGCCACCGGGACCTGCACCGCGGCGAGGTCGGCCAGGCTCACGTCGTAGCCCAGGCCCGCGAGCGTGCCCTGAACGAGCAGGCCGCCCGAGCCGCCGATGAACAGCACCTGGCCGAAGAACCACGCCACGTTGTCGATGCCGGCGGAGACGCCCTTGAGCTCCTCGAGGTGCTTCTCGTCAATCTTGTTGCCGTCGCGCTCGACCGCGGCCTGCTCCATGGGCATGACGACCGGGCGGATGAAGCCCGCGACACCGCCGAAGTTGACGTTGAACGCGGCAAAGAGCACGCGCACGACGCCGTAGGCCGACACGATCATGCCGGCGGAGGCGTTCTTGAGCTTGCGGATGAGCGCCGCGGCGGCCTGGCGCAGGCCGCTGCGCTCGAGGGTGCCCGTGATCACGAACGTCATGATGAAGATGCACATGCTTCGGTTGGAGACGAAGCTCTCGCCGAGGGTGTCCAGGAACGCCACCGGGTCCATGCCGCCCACCACGGCGGTCGCGACGGCGGCCACCATGATGATGAGGATGGAGTCGAGCTTGAGCGCAAAGCCCGCCACGACGATGACGATTCCCAGGAGCTTGATCAGCTCTGCGGGGTCCATCGGTCCTCCTTGTGGATTGGTTGATACGACGTGGGTATCATACCCGCTTGAGGGCCGGCCGTGCCCGCCCAAGTCGTGTAAGCTAGGGCGAGAAGAACGAGCCGTCGCGTCCGTCACGGGAGGAGACGCACATGGCAGCACAGCCCCAGACCCTCGCCACCACCTCGGCCTTCGAGGTCCTGGGCCCCGTCATGGTGGGCCCGTCGTCGTCGCACACCGCGGGCGCGCTGCGCTGCGCTCGCGTGGCAGCCTCGCTTTTGGGCGGGCGCATCGTGCGGGCGCGCTTCACGCTGTGGAACTCCTTCGCCCACACCTACCACGGGCACGGTACCGACCGGGCCCTCGTGGCGGGCATCCTGGGGCTGGACACCGACGACGAGCGCATCCGCGACGCCTTCGACCTCGCGCGCGAGGCGGGGCTGGCCTTTGAGTTCGTCGAGGCTCCCGACGACACCTCCGTCCACCCCAACACCGTGGACATCGACATGGAGGACGAGGGCGGCGCGCGCTGCCAGGTGCGCGGCGAGAGCCTCGGCGGCGGCAAGATGCGCATCAGCCGCGTCGACGGCGTGGGCGTGGACATCTCCGGCGCGTACGCGACGCTGTTCGTGGCGCACCGCGACGCCCCGGGCATCCTGGCCTCCCTCACGCACCTGCTGGCCATGGCCGAGGTCAACATCGCCTTCTGCCGCACGTACCGCACCGAGCTCGGCGGGCGCGCCTACTCCGTCTTCGAGACCGACGGCTCGCCGGACGCCTCGGTGCTGCCGATGATCCGGCGCATCCGCGACGTGAGCTTCGCGACCTTCATCTCCGTGCCGGGCTCGGCCGTGGCGCCCGGCGTCACCGCCGCCGAGCTCTTCGACGACGGCGCGCAGCTGCTCGACGCCTGCGCCGAGCACGGACTTTCCATCGGCGGCGTCATGCGCCTGCGCGAGCTGGGGCTCACCGGCGAGGAGCGCGCCGAGGCGTCCATGCGCCGCATCATCGAGGTCATGCGCGAGGAGACGAGCGCGCCCATCGCGGCGCCCGCCCGCTCGCTCGGCGGCTTCATCGGCGGCGAGGCGCGCCTGGTGAGCGAGGGCGCGACGCGCTGGGCCGCCCCGCTCATGGGCGCCGCGCAGACCGACGCCGTCGCGCGCGCGATGGCCGTGCTCGAGCGCTCCGCGGCGATGGGCGTGATCGTTGCGGCGCCGACAGCGGGCTCGGCGGGCGTGGTGCCGGGCTGCGTGCTGGCGGCGGCCGACGCCGTGGGCGCGGACGACGACGCGGTGGCCTCGGCGCTGTGGTGCGCGGCGGCCGTGGGCCTCAACATCCAGACGCACGCCTGCGTGGCCGGCGCCGAGGGCGGCTGCCAGGCCGAGGTGGGCTCCGCGGCGGCGATGGCGGCCGCGGCGCTCGTCGAGCTGCTCGGCGGCACGCCCGAGCAGGCGCTCTGCGCGTCGTCGATCGCGATCTCCAACCTGCTGGGGCTGGTGTGCGACCCGGTGGGCGGCCTCGTCGAGGTCCCCTGCCAGGCGAGAAACGCCATCGGCGTGGCGGCGGCCTTCTCGTCGGCGCAGCTCGCGCTCTCCGGCGTGGAGTGGCTCGTGCCCTTCGACCAGGTGGTGGCCGCGATGTCCGAAGTGGGCCACGCCCTGCCGTCGCGCCTGCGCGAGACCGCGCGCGGGGGCCTGGCCGCGACCCCGGCGGCCCGGGCGGCCTGCGCGGGGTGCGCCGGCTGCGCGTAGCGCGGCGACGAGGGGGCGTCCTTCTCGCCCCGCCCGCACTTCTCGGCAGACGCCGAGAGCCCGCCCGCACTTCTCGGCCCTCCGCATCGAGTGCGGGCAGCGGCGCACTGGATGCGCGCACTCAAGAAGAACCGCCGGGAGCAAGCCCGCACTCGATACCCGAAGCCCCCGATTTCGCCCGCACTTCTCGCCCGCACTCATGAGTGCGGGCACCGACCCCGAGGAGGCAGCCATGTTCGAGCTCGTCCAGGTCACCGACCAGACCTGCTACATCGAGAGCCCCGCCAAGATCGGCCTGGTGCGGCTGGGCGAGAAGGACGTCTGCCTCATCGACAGCGGCAACGGCAAGGACGCGGGGCGGCGCATCCGCAGGCTGCTGGACGAGCGCGGCTGGCGCCTGACGGCGATATACAACACGCACTCCAACGCCGACCACATCGGCGGCAACCGCTACCTGCAGGCGCAGACCGGCTGCCGCGTCTTTGCGCCGGGCGTCGAGTGCGCGTTCACGCGGCGCCCCGAGCTGGAGCCCGCGTTTCTCTACGGCGGCTACCCGTGCCGCGACCTCAGGCACAAGTTCCTCATGGCGCAGGAGAGCGACGCGGAGCCCCTGACGGCCGGTGCGCTCCCGGAGGACCTCGAGGCCGTGGAACTGCCGGGCCACTTCTTTGACATGGTGGGGTATCGCACCGCCGATGACGTGGTGTTTCTCGCCGACTGCCTCTCGAGCCGCGAGACGCTGGAGAAGTACCAGGTCAGCTTCATCTACGACGTGGCCACCTACCTCAGGACCCTCGAGATGGTGAAGGGCCTCTCCGCCCAGATGTTCGTGCCCGCCCACGCGCCGGCCGCGGAGGACGTCGCGGGGCTCGCGCAGCTCAACATCGACAAGGTGCACGAGATCGCCGAGAAGATCGTGGGGCTGTGCGCCGAGCCGCGCTCCTTCGAAGGCGTGCTCCAGCGGGTCTTTGCCGACTACGGCCTGCGGATGACCTTCGAGCAGCACGTGCTCGTGGGCAGCACCGTGCGCTCGTACCTCTCGTGGCTGCGCGACACGGGCCGGCTGGAGGTCGAGTTCGAGGACAACGTGCTGCTCTGGCGGCGGGCGTAGGCGGCGCGGCGCGGTGCTCCGCGATGACGGCGACGGCGCCTCGAGAACAGAAAGCGGGCCGGAGCTTGTGCCCCGGCCCGCGTTGCGTTTGGTAGCCCGTACCAGATTCGAACTGGTGATCTCCGCCTTGAGAGGGTTATCCCACAGCGTCGACTGAGGACAACAGACCTATACAAAAGAGCGTCTGAGCAGGTCTTTTGCAGCGATGAACAGCGACTGACGGAACCTGACGAAAACGGAGTTCCGGTCGCTGTTGTGTCCCGGTTGTGTCCCGTCCGCAACCAGGCCGACGCAATGGTCAGATCGAAGGAGGCCACCATGAACTACAGCGCAGCAGACATTGAAGCCATTTGCGAGCTCGAGGACTACTCCCACTTCCGCGCTGAGCTCGTTGAAATCTCACCGCAAAGCTTTACGCTCGAAGAGCACAAGGAGATTCTCGGAGACATGATTCGAAGCAAGGTCGCTCTGGAAGACAGCATGCGAGAGCACTTCGCAATGCTCGGAGAGCTCGAGCAGACCCAGCTGCTCGACATGCTGGGAGCCAGCGGCTGCAAGGACCGCGACTGGTGGTACCGGATGCTCATGGATGGTCCGGTGCACAGGGAGTTCCCGACAATCTGAAGCGAATAAGAAAAGACAGCATGCCCCGCGAATATGAAATCGCGGGGCTTCTTAATGAATGTGGGAGACAATGGCCCCCATGAACAGCGGTCAAATCGAAGAAAAATGGAGATCTCAGTTCGCGTCGAAAACGTATACCTCATACCACAGAGGGGATAGCGACGGCATTAGCTTGGCATATAGCCTATCTTGTCCACGCCCACGATTCCTCGCCTGTCGTAGCTGATGCTGATGGTATGGGGGGAGGCGTGCTTAACAGAGGCTGTCCGGGTTCTTCCAAGACGGACATCTGCGCTAGCCAAGTTGGCACTTTTCACCGAGGCCTTCTTGATTCCCAATCTGTCCTTTGTCCCCTCGGGTAGCTCGTAGCTCTGCCGAACCAGCCCAAAGAAGGTGAACCCAGACTCGTTGGCAAGACTCAGCACGAGAGACTTCGCCGGGGAGAACGCGAGACCGCCCGCAGCAGACCCGACAAGAGAGCCAATGAGCATGGGGATGGCAGCGCCACCCGAGACAACGGATGCCACCCCAGCGCCGACCAAAGAGATAGCCGAGACGAATGCTCCCTGTGTGAATCCGTCCATAAGCTCCTTTTGGGTCTTCTGTCCGTTCGCGACGAGAAAAGCGTCTTTGCATGTTTCAACGGTGAGCACAACAAGTGTCCCAATGACCGCTGGCCCCATGGATCTGCTCGCCGCCCTCATGATTCCCTGCCCGAACATGCCCTTCGCAGCGGCAGCGGTGATTGCTGCAGATGCTGAACCGTTGATAAAACCCGTTGTCCCCCCGTCCAAGGTGGCGGCACCAATGGTGCGAATGTCCTCCTCTGAAAGCTCTCCCTCAGTGATGAGCTTGTCTATAGCGCGGTAGATTTCCGGAGCAACTATTAAGGCGGCAGAAACAGCAGCAGCCGTTGCGCCCGCCTTGAGAGATTGCCTCAGCAGGTGCTGGGTCTCGACGAGCTGAGCCGGGGTCATGCCGTCATCCGCAGAATCGAGGTGGCGGCCACTGCTCACCTCGATGGCCTTCTTCCTCGCCTCGTCTACTGTCAGCGCCCTCCCCTCGACGCCGTCTTCGCCTCTCACGCGATCTACAAGTCCGTCGGCAACCTTCTTCCACCTCTGCACCTCAGCGTCCTTGCCGAGTGCCTTGCTCTTTGCGAGAAGCTTGAAGGCCTCCTGCCGGCAATCTTCAAGCTTGTCAGGTGCAACGAGACCAAACTGCCCTTCGTAGAGAAGGTCGGAGGGGCTCGCACCGGGCCTTCCCTTAAGCGCCGCCCACTCGTCGAAGCCCATCATCGCTGAATCGGCGGATGCCTTGTACCGGTCAAAGAGAGTGGTGCCAAGCGCCCTAACGGTCTGATAGGGGCTCTCGTAAATCTTAAGCTGGTACGCCGTACCAGGTCCCGCAACATCGACCGAGCCGAGGTCGTGCGAGTGAAGAACCTCGAATCTCACATCGCTTCCCTTGACGGCGGCGTCGATGTTCGCCGTCCCAGCGGCATACTCCTCAGCGAGGAATCCCTTGAGGGACTCCTGGGCCGGCTTTGTTGCCTGATAGTAGTCGTATGCGTTCATCCGACGGTAAAGCTCGTCTATTGCCGCCTGGACGTCGCGAATGTAGTTGACGCCAACCTCCGCGCCAAGATGGCCGCCGCCCTGTCTGAGAACGAAATCGTAGCCGCGTTCGAAGTCATCCATCTCACGCCTCCGCGAAACCACGCATCTTCTCGGTGTAGAAAAGCTTGACAGCGAACTGGTACTTCTGATCCTCAATCTCAGCACCTTTTGTGGCAAAGATGGTGAGGTCGTCAACTCCATGTTTGATAAAGCCGCCGATTCCCTCGAAGAAGCCCCCGATGACCTCAAGTGGGTTGTTGGGACCGTCCTTCGAGTCAGTGTCCGCCACGTGGAAGTCGGCGAGAAGGTCGGGGAAGTCTTGGCCGTATGACCGAGCGAAAGCAAGAAAATCCCAATACTGCTCGCGAGTCCCAGGACCTGAATCGACGGCGATGGAAGCCTGCTTTCCACTGACGAGGATATGGACGCCGCCACCCTCGATCCTGTCAGTCGACTGGGCATTGAGGGCCTCAATGTAGTCACGAGCAAAGCCAGGGTCCCCGACGAACACGACCTTCTGGTCGGACGTGAGCGGGTTGTCGTTGAAGAGCCGCTCGTTGTAAATGACGGTGCGAATCGACCCGTCAACTGGGCCGACAACGTGATCACGATCCTTATCGTCGGCGGTACCCACGAGGTTGTGAAGCAGCTTCGAGTATTTGCCGCGCCCATCGGCTTCCACGATGACAATGGTCTCGGGCTCTGGGATACCGAACATCGCGCCCCCTAAGAAGCGAAGGATCAATACAAAGATTATAGATTCTGCACGGATGTCCTGCCACGTACGCCGGAGGGGTGCCTTTTAGGAGCCCTTCGCAGTGAGGTACCCCGCACCACCCGCGCCGTCGATCCTCATGTACTGGTAGCCCGCGCGCGAGCTCGCGTAGGTCGTGCCCGCCCCACCCACGAGCGACGTGCACTGGTAGAACGTCTGGAAGCCGGAGACGCCGGACGCGGGCAGCGCCCAGTCCGAATCTACCCAGATCGTCACGAGCGCCGAGCACCCGCCGAAGGTGTACGTCAGGTCCTCCAGAGACGACGCGTCGAGCCCGGAGAGGTCGATCTCGGTGAGCCCCTCGCAGCTGTTGAAGGTGTGCTGCATCTCCCGGACGCCGTGGAGGTTCCCCATGCCGGTCACCTCGGTGATGGCCTGGTGCCCGTAGAACCAGTAGTTCGTGTTCACGTGGTCGTAGGTCGCCATGTCCGCCGCGGCGGTCACCGTCTCCACGTCGTGCCGGTGGTCGTACCAGGGCTGGTATCCCACCGAGTTGTACCGAGCGTTCGCGCACAGGTGACCCGACGACACGAGCGCCCGCCCGTCCTCCGGCTCGGTCGCGGCGGTCAGCACGAGCTCGCCGTCACCGTAGAGGAAGCAGCGGAACCACTCGCGCTCGTCCTCGGACCCGTCCGTGTGGGTCAGCACGCCGGTCGTCTCGAAGTGCAGGTTCAGGTGGTCGTCCGTCTGCTCCGGGACGTAACCCCTCTCCCCGACGAGGCGCCCGCAGCCGCTGAACATGAGGGTCCCGCTCTCGACGTGCGCGTAGAAGTTGTCGGCACGTATCGTCTCCAGCGAGCCGCAGCTCACGAACATCTGGTTCATGTTGGTCACCGTGACGAGGTGGCCGAAGCCCGTGACCTCCACGAGGTTCTCGCAACCGTGGAAGAGGTAGGCGGCACTCTCGAGGCCGCTCTCCTCCATGTCCTCGTCGATGACGGCGCGCGTGACGGAGAGCTTGTCGTCGCTCCAGGGCCTCGAGCCAGCGGACGAGTAGCCGGCAGGGTCCACCTCCCACGCCTCGAGGATGACGGCTCCCGGCACGTCGGATGAGCGCCCGTCGCGGTAGTTGAACTCGAGCGTGCCGTCCGCGAGCAGGAGCGCCCGGATCTTCACTCCCACGTCCCACGAGAGCGCGAGGATCGCCGGCGCCATCTCCGCCGGTGTGTAGGTCTCCGCGAGCCCGTTCTGCGCGCGGATCGCGTCGGCGATGGCGTCGAAGACGGAGTCCGATACCACGCCCGTTCCGGACGTCGCGGGCGCCTGGTAGGGCGTCCCGGTCTTGGTTCCGTCGAGCGCGAGCACCGCCGCCGCCATCTCGGAGGGCAGGTAGGTCGCAGTCCCTCCGTTCTGTGTGCGGATCGCGTTGGCGATGTCGGTGAGCACGCCCTTCTGGATCGTTCCCACGGCCATCAGAACTCCACCTCGCTCAGGTCGTCCAGCGCCGCGATCTGCTGCGCCACGTACTCCTTGGTCGCGTAGGCCGAGAGGTCGGGCGTCGCCCCCGGTGCCCCGTCCTCGCCGTCCTGCCCGGGCGCGCCCTGCGGCCCCTGCTTGCCGGCCTCGCCCTTGAGGCCTGAGAAGGCGAAGGCGAACGTGCGCGCCCCGGGGGTGCCGCCGAGCGTCACGGTCACGGAGGGCGTGCCCGTGGAGGCGTCCACCGTGGCGGTGGCGCCCGTGATTTCGGCGTCAGCCCCGTCCTGGCCGTCGGCGCCGGGAGCGCCATCCTGCCCATCAGCCCCGGGGGCTCCGTCCTGCCCGTCGGCCCCGTCCTCGCCGCGCAGCCCCTCGAGCTGCTCGGCCGTGAAGTCATCGAACGTGAACGCGTCGCCCTTGGGGCCGCGCAGGTCGGCTGAGCTGGTGCCGCTCGCGCTCGTCACCGTGAGCACCGAACCCGCCCACGAGTGCGTGCAGCCCACGCCGTCAGCCCCAGGCGCGCCGTCGGCGCCGGGCGGCCCCTGCACGCCCTGCGGCCCGCGAAGCGCCTCCAACTGCTCGGCGGTGAAGTCTGTGTAGAGGAACGGGTCCCCCTTTTCGCCCTTCTCGCCACGCAGCTCCTCGATCTCCTCCTCGGTGAGATCATCGAGCGTCATCTTGTCACCCTTCGGCCCCTTGAGCGCCGCCAGCTGCTCTGAGGTGAAGTCAGCGTACGTAAAGGCATCGCCCTTCTCGCCGTGCTCGCCGGCATCGCCCTTGTCCCCTTTCGCGCCATGGAGGAGCGTGGCCGTGGTCGTGCCGCTGGCGTCGGTCACGGTTACCACCGCGCCCGCCTCGGTCTGCGTCACCGTGGCGGTCGGGCTCACTCCGTCGACGCCGTCCTTCCCGTCAGCACCAGGAGCGCCATCGGCACCGTCCTTGCCGTCGACGCCCGGAGCCCCGTCCTTCCCGTCGGCACCCGCAGGGCCAGGCATTCCATCCACCCCATCAAAGTCACCCCGCTGGGCAGCCGCCAGCAGCTCCTCCCTTGCCTGAGTAGCAGCAGCTGCAGCGGCATTCGCCGCGGCAACTGCACCCGAAGCCCCCGCAGCCGCCTCGACCGCCCACCCTGCCGTTGCCACCGCGCCCTCGGCCGTCGTAACCGCCTCCTGCGCCTTGGTGACAGCCTCGGCAATGAGCGCATCGGCGTTCTCGTACTTCTGGATAGCGTCAAGAAAAAGCGAGAACCCGTCCTCAGACTCAGTGCCGCCCACGAGCACCTTCTCCACGCGCACCTCGAACGCACGCGTCGAGATTGAGCTCCCTCCGGGAAGCGACACCATCACCTGGCAGTCGACCGAACCCTCGGCACACGCCATGGCGGCCGGATAGAACACGGAGAATGCACCAGTCTCCGTATCAACCTCTTCGAACGGCTCGCACCCTCGCTTGCGCGTCACGCGATGACGCCACAGCAGATACACGCTCGCACCCGAAAGGTCGACCGCCTCACCGTCCCGCCGCACCGAAAGAGCAATGCCGCGCCCCTCCGCATCGGCAGGAGACGCCACCAAGGCACCCGCGAAAACGTCATCGCAGGACTCCCAGACCAGCTCATGCAGGCCGAAACCATCAAGACCAGCCATCAGAACTCCACCCCCGAGAGGTCATCGAGCGCGGCTATCTGCTGCGCAACGTACTCCTTTGTTGCCAGCGCGGGCACCTCGCCGCCGGCAGCCACGCCCGCCGCCTGTTCGATGGCGGCCACGCTCGCGCCCACGGCGGCAGCGGTATCGCCCGCAGCACCCGCCACGTCCTCAACCGCCGCCACCCGAGCCTCGACGGAGCTGCGCTCCGCAAACGCCGTGCGCGGGACGGCGCCGATCGAGTAGCGCGCCTCCACCGCATCCCCGAAGAGCCGCACGCGCCGCACCACCCGCGCCCGAAGGCGCCACGCGGGATCGCGCGACGAGTCCACCACCGCAACCTCGTCACCCAATCCCACATCGACAGAACCCAAGAGCGCGGCGGCGTCCACCTCATAGCTCACCCGTGGAGCGCACGTCTCCGCGAGCGCCGCCTGCGTGCGGGCGAGAAGGACCTCAGGGTCCTCGACGTCCGCAAACGTCACATCTCCAAAGCGGTGCGCACGCCCGCCCGAGCCGTCCGGCAGGCCCCACAGCAGCCTCGCACCGTCATCGCCAACCCAGTCGACGCCGCCATTCACCTCGCCGAACGTGAGCTTGCGCCGATATCCGCCCGTGAAGGCGCCCGTCTCGTCCACCACGGGCAACCCGGCACCGTAGCCGTAGAGCGCCGTGAAGACCTCGTCCTCTGCTACCGTGCGCGTGCAGCCCGTCATGTTCCGCCCGTACTCGAGCCGAGCCCCGCGCCACGAGCCCAAAGCCGCCACCGCACGCACGGTACGCGACGACACGTGACCTCCAGACACCGCGATCGCTGGCTCGACCTCGCATCCCCACACCTCGCACACGCGGCGAAGCGCAGCGAGCCGGTTCACGTGGTAGAGGTAGCAGTCATGGGTGTCAAACCAGCCCAGTGTGGACGCCTGCCAGCGCGTCCCCTCAAGCACGACGCCCAAAGCACCGTAGAGCCCCAGGTCAGACACCCGCTCCTCCTCGACATAGCTGCCGAGAAGATCGCACAGGCTCGATTCCGCGTACACTTCGCACGCAGAACCCAGCACCTCGTCCGTGCGCACCACCACGTGCTCACGCCAGCGCCCGTCACCGGGGTCGCGCCACAGGATGCGGTCGTACTTCTCGGGCGTCTCCAGGCAGGAGAACGAGAGCACATCCTCGCCGCCAAGCTCCTCGCGATGCTCCACCGCGCCAGCCGGGTGCAGAATCCCGATGCGCCCGTCGGCACGGTCGAACCAGAAGAGCGTCGGGGTCGCGCCGCTCATCAGAGCCATCTTTCTGTGAAGTTCGCTGTGAAGTCCGCGCAACCCGTGAAGGAGAGCTCGTGCGAACCAGGCTCCAGCCAGAAGAAGTCGCTATCAAGCGTCACGTCGGCGTCGGCCGCCTCGCCGTCCACCCACGCGCGGCCTGCAGCGCAGTCGACAACTACCTCCTCGCCGCCAAGAAACGCCCGTTCCACTTCAACGCACGCGCCCGTCCCAACATCCTCGACAACCACGCCGCCGCCAGCCAACGCCTCCATCACGAACGTCGGCCACGTCCGATACGTGCCGCCAACGAGCAGCGAAAGCTCCGCGCTGCCAGCCGCAGCCGAAGCTTCCTGCTCCTGCCCCCAGGCCACGGGGTCAAACGCCGTAAACACCAGCTCGCAGGAGCCATCCTCGAAGAGACCGTCCCATGCCCCAGCGTCCGCGCACACGGCGTCGCGGTAGACAAGCCCCGGCTCACCGGGAAGCTCCAGGTCACTCCCGGCATCCGGGGCGAGCCACGACGCGGCCTCGTGGCGCACGGCAGAGAGCCCCTCCGCATCCTCGTCATCCGCAAGGTCGAGGAAGAGCCGTACGCGCAACGTCTTGGGCGGAATGCGCGCAGAGAGCAGGACCGCTCCGGCGCGGCCGGGCACCTCCGCAGCATCCACGACGATGCCATGAGCCGCGGTCAGCACCACCTCGGCGGTAGAGAAGGACGAGAAGTCGTGCCCTCCAAACTTGATGGACCGGGCCTTCAGAGCCGTCCCCTCGCGCGACCGTAGGACACCGCCCGACGCTGCTCGCGCGCCGAGAGCTCCTCGTCTTGGAACCGGTCGCTTGAGCGGCTCAGACGAACGTCGGCAAGAGGGTCGCGCCGATCGCGCCAAGCTCCCCGGCCACCGTCCGCCCCGCCTTTTGCTTCCTTCCTGACAGTCATATCTCCCTCGCAACCGTCAGCCTCGCCGTGAACGCCCATACGGAGCGTCCGCTCGAGTCGCGTTCCCTGAAGGTCGGCGCGTCCGTGTCGATGCCCAGAATGCGCACCCCGGAGCCCTCTGCGTTCCACTCGGAGCGCCCAGACGAGCGCACGGCAGCCTCGCACGCAAACGCAGCGTCGCGTGCTTCAGCGTCCTTCTCGCGCACGACCAGCATCTCGACCGAGGCGGTGCCGCGCTCCTCGCCGTCCTGTCGGCTCTCGCGAGAGAAGCCCGACCAGCGCACCACTGCCGGCTCCGCGCACAGCATGGCGCTCGGCGCGAAGTCGAATACGCCAGCCACTCCCGCCGCGCGCAGCATCCCCGCCACGGCATCCACGACCGCCCTCATCGCAGCTCCACTTCCCAGTGGTGCACGCGTCCGTTGAACCCCTCGAAGCGCGAAACCTTAGCAGCCACGTACGACCTCCCATGCACCTCGACGCGAGAGCCCGCAGGGATCTCGAACGCCCCCGCACTCGTGACGGCATCCACGAAGAGCGTGCCCGCCCCTGCGTCCGCGCTGCGGTGCGCATCGGCGACCACCGACTGTGCCCGCTCGAACCTCACGTGCGAGATGGCGCGCGGCTCGCCAAAGCCGCCATCGACCGCCGACTCGCGCACCAGGCACGAGCCCGACAGCAGCCTCGCAGGTATCGGACGCAGCCATGCCATCAGCGCGCCCCGCAGAACAGGAGCCCCGTACCAGAGAGCTCCTTCTCACAGGCGTAGGTCGCCTGCTCCTCGCCAGTGGTGCCGCGGTTGTCATAGTGCGTCACCGAGAAGGACCCGAGCTGGAATCCGCCCACCTGGCCCTCGCCAAACTCCGCGAACGCCTCGGCGGCTGCGCACACCGCGCGCCGGTACGCAAGCTTGTCCGCCTCGCACGCGGGCACGCGGCCGCCGCAGAGCCACCGCACGTGACGCTCGGCGGCGGGAAGCGCGCTCGTGAACGCCTCCACGCCCATCCCGCCGCCGTACGTGTCGCGATAGAAGCCAAAGTCAACCGACGTCGCGCCCGCGCAGCCCACAACGAGCCCCTACTCCAGCGGAGCCAAAGACGCGCGCACGCCGTCGAGCTTGTTGTCGAGCAGCTCCACGATGCCGTACTTGCGGTACTTCATCATGTAGGAGTCGAGCGTCTCCAGCTCGTCGGGGCTGAACACGCGGCTCGCCACGTGCTTGTCGAACTTGACCACGGCGCTCTTCTCCACCACGAGGAAGTTGATCGGCGCGCCCGCGCCCACGAGCTCGTAGTACGTGGAGAGGCCGCTCTTCTGCGGGCTCGCCACCTTGGAGTAGGTGCCGGAGCTCTCGGTGTAGTAGGTCTTGCCGCTCACGACCTCGGTGTCGGAGGTGAGCTCGTAGGAGCCCTCGGCGGGAGCGTAGCCAAACTGGTCCTCGTCACCGGAGAGCAGGTCGATGTGCGAGTAGAAGCGCACCTGCGGAACCTCGACGATGCGGGAGAACCGCTCGAGCACGCGGTTCGAGCGCGTCGGGTTCGCCAGGCTGAAGTCATCCAGCACGCCCTTGAGCGTCGGCGTGATAAAGAGGTAGCGCGAGCCCGTGGTCACCTGTGCCTCGTCCATAGCGTTCGTCGCGGCGCGCAGGTCGGCTAGCACGTCCTCCGCCTCTGCGTCAGAATAGTCGTTCGTGGCGGTGGAGACTCCCTCGTGGCCGGCAATCTCGGCAAAGGTGAAGGCGTCCGCCTCCGGCGCCACCTGCGTGCGCTGTAGCTCAGAACCGGCCTCGACGAAGCAGTCGAGCACACCAGCCTCCTCCACGTCCATGACGTCGGCTAGAAGGCGGATACCTCGGTCGTAGTTGAACGTCTTCGTCTCGAACTCGTAGGTGATGCTGCCGGTCTTGTAGCCCACGTTACGTGTGTAGTCGCCGAGGCCGGAGACTTGGATCTTCGGCACCATGATCTCCTTGGCGTTGCGGCCGGCGCGCACCATGCGTCGCGGGCTGTTCAGGCACGCGGAGACCGCCGCGCGCTGGTACACCTCGTCGAGAATGGTCGTGTAGTTCTTGGTGGATGCGATGCTGTTGGCCATCCGCTACTCCTCGTCCGCGATGCCCGCGATCTCGCGCCACCGCTTCATCGTCTTGCCCTCGTCTGATGCGGCCCCCGCGTTGGGAAGGCCGGTCTTGCCACCCTGTTGCTTTGCGGGGGTGTCGGCGAACAGCCACGGCTCGGCCTCCTTGAGCGCGTCGACGTCACCGGCGTGGTCGCCCAGGACAGCACGCGCGGCCTTCACGTTTCGCACGCCTGCCAGCTGCAGCTTGAAGTCGATCCGGTCGGACTCGCCCTGGGCCTTGAGCTCCGCGATCTGGTTGCGCAGTTGTTCGGCCGTCTCTGCGTTCCTGGCGGCCTCTGCCACTTGGGCTTCCAGCGCCGCGATCTTCTCGTCACGCTCCGCGACGGCCTTCTCCCAATCGGTGCCGCTCACCTGCGGCTGGTCTTGCGCCGCCTGCTGCTGCCCGAGGTCTTCCTGGGCTTGCGGCTCCTCCTGCGTCTTGTCGCCATGGTTATCGCCGGCCATGTCAGTCACCTTTCGTGTCGTGGCCGACAAAGAATTCGGCCCCTTAACCTGTATGTAGGCTAAGGGGCTGTCACAAGCTCATCTAGATTCGTAGCTGAGCCAACTACTCTGTCACAATCTCATTCCTGAAGACCAGGGAGCTTTTGAAGCGAGATTCCGATTAACTTTTCGTAGCTCCGACCACCTGGACGACGGCTGACCCGCCGCTCTGCCTCGATGTCAACCTGATCGCCAGGATGCAGGGTCACTACATCGGCAGCTGAAATCGTTCCTATAGAGAGCGTTATCTCTTGCTCGCTGTCCGTGAGGACACGGAGCTTATCTTTCTGCGACATGGTTACAGTCAGAATTTTGCCAACGATGTGAATCGTCTCGCTATCGATATTTGCGTTCTGAATGACGACGGAAGCGTGTTTAGCTGTCTCATGCGTCAATCTAGACGTCTCGGGCGGCCTACCAGGTTCCTCCCATTCGAAGTCAACGTCAAGCGCGCCTTTGTCGACAGAATCACAGAAGGCTTTCATGGTAGAGGCCACGCGTGGGCCATGGTCCGTAAGTCGGTCGAGAAAATCCGTCTTGTCTGGCCCATCGACGTTGAGATCCTTAATCAGAGACGTGAACTCGTCAAACGCCAGGTCGGCAAGAGGCCGCGCGCCGATTTCGTCCTCGAGATCGAAGAGCGACTGGTCCTTCCCCTCGGGATAGAGGTCCGACATCCTGTCAAGCGTTGGAGCGACCTGTATGACCACAGAGCCGGGCATTGGCGATGCCACCATGGAAAGCTGTGTCCTACCGGTAACGCTGAATGGCAATGCGCCTGCAGAAGTCATAATTCCCTGAATGGAAGCCCCAATTGCATCAACACCGTCTTGCAGGGCCGAGAGGAACGTGCCGACGGCTTTGAGCGGTGCGGTGTGACCCTTTACGGAAGGTCCGGTGATGTGAATCACACCAATAGACGCGGGGTCGTCCTCTGGAGAGTGTTCGCGGACAAAGGCGTTCACACCCATCAGGGCCGCATCAGCAGGGTTCTCTGGCACCGTATAGGTGACATCGGGGTCAAAGCCCAGGGAGGACAAATAGTCATCGAGGTTAGGCGTCGTAGCCATCGATAATCACCTCCAAGTACCCTGCAGCCGGATAATGCCAGCGATCGTTTCCTTCAGCAAAACGTGCCTTCGACCAGAACTGGTCCCAATAACCACGTGTCACCATGTAGTTGTAGTCGTACCCGTACTCGGTTGGCGGCACTGGCAGCAAGTAGGAGTCAACACGGTCGTTCAGGCGCTTGACGAGCGGGTTCTTGTGCAGAAGGACCTGTGTAACGAACTGGCCCCTCGGGTCACTGGCAGCTTTGTTATACGCATCGCCATCAACCAGATAGACGACGTCGATATCGTGCGGCACTTCCTCTGAGGTGATAAAGCTGCCGCCAATCCATACAGCCGAGAGCCTTCCATAAGCTTGCTGCACGACGGCGGTTACTTCTTGGAATGCATCCCATATCTCACGGCGATTTGCATTGTCTTCGGGTACGTATTTATTGCGTAGCTCATCCATGGTCGTCTGATATCGGCCAAGCGGAAGAACCCTGCGAACTGCACCGATTTCTTGCAATTCAGGAATCAAGGCTCCTCCTTTCGCTTGGTTTCAAACTGCCGAAGTTTGAATTAGAAAGTATATACCCCCTGACGTCACCGAAGGCTTCACGTTACTGGACTTTTGGGTAACTGTAAGCATCTGCCCGGCAGTTAGCACTCTCAACTCGCATAGTAGGTAAAGGTCACATATTAGCTGCGCAGTCTGTAGAAACCCGCTTCGTCCACGACCTTCCTACTTCCTATACAGCGCATCCAGCGTCTGCTTGTCGCCATCTTTCCACTCAATCCATCCGTTGTTGGACCCACCCAACACGAAGTCGGCTGCGCCGCTGGGCGTCGAGAAGGAAACCGTCTTCACCAGCCGTCCGCCATCGCCATCCTGGACTAGGTCACCGGACGCCAGCAACTCCTGCCGCAGCTTCTCGTAGCGGTCGAGCTTCGGCTTCACTTTAAGGTCAACAGGAGAGCCCTCAAGCACATCGAACGTGTCGCCCGTGTACACACCACGCGCACGCACGCCGCGCCGCGAAGTGTAGAACAGCTTCACGTCCGCCAACGCGTCGTCGCTATCCTCGATCTGGTAGCCGAACGTACCCATCACGAAAGCGATCTCCTCGTAGATCTGCTCGACGGTGGGCTTCTGGTACTGGTCGATCACGTAGCGCGGGTCCACTTTGTTCTCTACGGTGTACCGCTTCGATGCGGTCGCTTGCTCGATGGCATACTTCTCAAGCGCGCTTACGTTATCGAGCGAGAACGACTGGATGTCATCTGAGAGGAACAGTATCGCCTTGTTCCAGAAATCCTTCTTGGCGTTGTGGTCGTCGAGCCGGGCGATGCCCTGCTTGGTCTGCCCAACGTACAAACGAGAGATGGCCCCGTCCTCGTCGTTGATGAGGTAGTAGATGCCGCGCATAGGCAAATCGGCTATCTGCTTGGCGCGCGAGAGCAACGGCCTTGGCACGAAGACCGTGGTCATGGTGGAAAGCGTGCAGCGGCAGATGCGTACCCCGTTGGGTTCGCCGTCAATAAACTGAGTCGTCATCGTCTTCAGTCGTGCCATCTTGCACACCTTTCCATCGGTCCGCATCGGAGCATTATACGGCTGAAGTCCATACGTACGGAACTCCCATGCCGTCAGGTACGCCAAGCTGTTTCTTGTCCTCCTCGGCGCGTATAATGACACCTACGTCAAAAGACGACCGCGAGGATGAACTGGCGCATGTAGCAACGGCACATATCCACAACGTCCTGCCTGCGGATTGGTATCGGTTGAGCAGGAGGCGACGGGTATGCAACACGATCTCGAAACAAGACGTAGCGACCTCGTCGCCCTTGTGGAACGGTATGCTGCAAACCGCACAGAGTACATCAAGTCGACTTATGGCGAAACTTCTCTCAGGGTTGAGTTCCTCGACCCACTCTTCTGCATTCTGGGTTGGGACGTCAACAACGAGGCGGGCCATTCCATCTATACTCGCGAGGTCATCCATGAGGCCAACGTCACAGTTGATGACGAGGACTCCGCTCACGCCAACAAGAAGCCTGACTATGCCTTCCGGCTCGGAGGAGAGACGAAGTTCTTCCTTGAGGCTAAGAAGCCCAGCGTCAATATTGTGGAGCGGCGTGAACCCGCCTTCCAGGCACGGCGATACGGATGGAACGGCAACCATGCCATAGCTGCGCTGTCTAATTTCGAAGACCTCTCAATCTACGACTGCGGTTATCGTCCAACCGATGACCAGGGTGCATCGTTTGCTCGTATCGCGTGCTATCACTTCGACGAGCTCGTTGAGCACTTCGACGAGATTTACAGCCTCCTTTCGAAAGAAGCCGTGGCCAACGGCTCGTTGGATAACGTGGACGCGCGGGAGCAAGCCGTCAAGGTCCCGTTCGACGACCTCTTCCTGGGCCAGATATCAAGCTGGCGCGGCGATATTGCCCTAGACGTCTACAACCACTACAAGGTTTCCGAACAGGATCGTCTAAACCAGTTCACCCAGACCCTGCTCAACCGTATCATCTTCCTACGCGTGTGCGAGGACAGAAGTTTCGAGGACGAGGAAGAGCTCCTACGAATCGCGAGCTTCGAAGAGTTGCGCGAAGTCTTTGCTGCTGCGGACGCCAAATACGACTCTGGTCTATTCAACTATTTGGACGACGCGCCATGGAAGGTTTCCGATTATCTGTTGATCAGCATCTTCCAGGACCTTTACTACCCCGAGAGCTCGTACGACTTCAATGTGGTCCAGCCGCACGTTATCGGGCATATTTACGAGGAGTTTCTGAGCGAACGGGTCTATATCGAAGACGGCCGTGTAAGGTTTGAGTCCACGCCCGAAGCCGTCGAGTCGAATGGCGTCGTGCCCACGCCTAAGGACATCACCGACGCCATCGTTGCAAATACGCTACGGGAGGTTTCTTACCCCTGCAAGGTCGCGGACGTTTGCTGCGGCTCGGGCAACTTCCTGCTCTCGTCATACGAATACCTGGTCTCAAAGGAGCTTACGCGGGTCATCTCGGAGGGCGATGCGAGCGTAGAGCTCATCGAGCGACCGTCGGGACTCGACCTACCCTTCTGGCGAAAGCGGCAAATCCTCACCGAGGCCATCTACGGCGTGGACATCAATCCGCTTGCAGTGGAAGTCGCACAACTGAGCCTAGTTCTGAGACTGCTTGAGGGATGCTCGGGGGAGGAGCTCGATGCTTTTCGCTCCAATACGGGCTGCAAGCTCCTGCCAAACCTTTCGGACAACATCAAATGTGGCAACAGCCTCGTAGGCTACTCTTATTTCGATTTCGATCCATCGGCGACCAATAACATCGACTCGCTGCGCGCCGTGCGGCCGTTCGATTGGGCAAGCGAGTTTCCGTTTGGAGGCTTTGACGCCATCGTGGGCAATCCGCCGTACATCCGCGTTCAGAATCTCGCCCGCTATATCCCGCAGGAGTATGAGTTCTACAGGAGCCGCCACTGCGATCTCAAAATAGCGTCAGCCCAGCTGCTCGACAAATACATGCTCTTCGTGGAGCGTGGACTGAGTCTTTTGTCAGCTAGCGGCAGGCTCGGCATGATCATCCCGAACAAGTTCATGACAATTGCAACAGGTAAGCAGTTGCGGGGTCTCTTAACCAGTCGCTATCACGTGTCGCGTATCGTGGATTTCGGAACTCTGCAGGTATTCCCGGGCCGCAGTACATACACGTGCATCCTCATCGCTACGCCCGAAGACGTGTCCGACTTCACCCGCTTGCAAGTCGCATCCATATCTGATTTTGTCGGTTCCCCCACTGAGGGCGGCGCTACATACCCTTCGACTGACCTGACAAGAGAGGCTTGGTCGTTTCCACCTGAAGCGTTGAGTGAGCATTTGGCAAAGATAGCCGATAAGTGCACGAAACTGTCTGACATGGCAAACGTCTTCGTTGGCCTACAGACGAGCAATGATGCCGCGTACATCATAGAGCCGACTGCAGAGACGGATGGCGTCTATTCGTTCGAAGACATGAATGGCCATCACTCGAAGGTCGAAAAGGCTCTCTGCCGGCCATGCCTGCTAGACGTGTCGTTCGAGCCCTATGGCACACCCACGCCGAACAAGCAGATTATATTCCCGTATTATTTCTCTTGCGGGAGAGCGAAGCTAATACCGTTTGACAGGCTTCAGGTGGAATACCCAAATGCCTGCGAATACCTCCTCTCCATCAAAGAGAAATTGGAGAGCCGCGCCTTCTCGAACAGGAGCAGGGGTGACGACTGGTATCGGTTCGGTCGTTCACAGAGCCTCGGAAAGTTCTCGGGCAACCCGCACCTTATCTGGCCCGTGCTCTCACTCGGCCCGAAATATGTAAACGACCAGAGCGGCAAAGTCATGTTCACTGGCGGCGGGAACGGACCGTACTATGGCATGGAACTCAAGGAAGAGACTCCCGAGGCCATCGAGTATGTCCAGGCAGCACTCAGCTACTGGTTGACCGAGGCTCTCGTTCGCAGCAAAACGAGCGTCTTCCGGGGCGATTACTACGCCCACGGCAAGCAATTCGTTACCGAGCTGCCCATTCGGCGTATCGACTTCTCCAATAACGCAGATGTCGCACTCCATGCACGAATTGTTGCAACCGTTCGAACACTGAACGATCTCGTTTCGAAACGAGCCTCCTCGAGCAGCAAATCGGATGCCGAACTCTACACAAGATCAATCGCCGCAGCAGAGAGGAATCTCAAGTCTGACATGGACATGCTGTATGGCGTCCCGACCGGACTTGAAGGGGCGGTCATGTCATGACGGACCTCGTCAACAAACTACGCGGAGGCTACTACACCCCAGGTGAGGTCGCGCGCTTCATTTGCGATTGGGCCATAAGATCAGGAGACGCCACGGTTCTCGAGCCGAGCTGTGGTGATGGCTCCTTTGTCGAGGCGGCGGTAAATCGCCTTGAGGAATTGGGGGCCCACGACGCGTCATGCTTGGTCACTGGTGTCGAACTCTATGAAGAGGAGGCACGGAAGGCGGCCGAGAAGGGCGGGCACATCGTGTGCGGCGACTTCTTCACTCAGTGTCGAGACGACATTGGGTCGAAGCGATACGACGCCATCATAGGTAACCCGCCCTTCATCAGGTACCAAGACTTCGAAGAGGAGTATCGCAGCGTCGCTTTCGATCTGATGCGAGGATACGGATTCGCGCCCAACAGGCTCACCAACATCTGGCTGCCGTTCCTTGTCGTTTGCTGCCATCTGCTTTCCGATGGGGGCAGGCTCGGGATGGTCATTCCAGCAGAGTTGTTCCAGGTCAAATACGCGGCGGAGACGCGACGGTTTCTCATGAAGCAATTCGACAGCGTGACTGTCGTGACATTCTCCGAGCTGCTTTTCGATGATGCTCAGCAGGAAGTCGTACTGTTGTTGATCGAGCGGCGTGCGTCAGACAGCGGTGCTGGCGTGCGAATAATCGAGGAGGTCAACGCTAGGTCACTTGCGCAGCTTGACCGTAAGGCAATCGAATCAACCAGGTCTAAGCGTAAACTACCCGAATCTATGAAATGGCAAGCGTACTACCTTGATAATGCGGTACTTGACTTGCTTGCCGATTTGGACGGCCATAGGGGCGTGAAAACCTCCGCGGAGCTCTTCGAAGTCAACGTCGGTGTAGTGAGCGGCCAAAACTCGTTCTTTGTCATCGATCGCGAGACTGCAACTAGAAATCACATCGAAGAGGCCTGTACGCCGATTATTAGCAGGTCATTCCAGTTAAGCGGGCTCGCCTTGACTGACAAGGATTTCGAGCAGCAACTCGTGATGCAACGAAAAGTGCTCCTGTTTCTACCTGATGGTGAGTTGACGAAGGATGAAGCCAATTACGTGAAGCTTGGTGAGGCGGAGGGCTTCGACGGCAACTTCAAGTGCCGCATCCGTAACCCGTGGTATAGGGTGCCCACATCATGGAAGCCCGATGCGTTCTTCTATCGCCAGGTCGGAGCATACCCGAGAATTGTGATCAACGAAAAGCGGGCGCATACGACGGATACGCTCCACAAGCTGCGCTTCGTTGATGGCGTTGATGGCAAAAGTGTGGCTGTTGCGTTCAACAACTCACTCACGTTCCTCATGAGCGAGCTAACTGGCAGAAGCTATGGCGGAGGAGTCTTGACGTTCGAGCCGAGTGAGGCGCGAAGCCTGCCGATACCGTTCGGAAGTGGAATCACATTTGATTTCGAAAGAGCTGACGAGCTTGTTAGAGCTGGCAAAACCGACGAGCTAATCTCATACGTCGATTCTGTTGTCCTGGGAGAATATCTCGGCCTAGCGAGCCATGACATCACCCTACTTCACAATGGATGGCTCATGCTGCGCGATCGCCGCCTTGCAAGAAAGAAGCGTTGACAGGAGATGAATTCCTTCCGTACGCCACTTTAGCTAGCTCGATTACTCCACCGCATGTCTCACGTCGCAGAATTTGTTTTGCCGCCATCCCTGGCTGCTGGCCTGGCCGTGCGCTACCAACCTCGAGTTGTCCGCAGCCCGGCCGCCCACGCTCCGGGTGTGCGCTCGG
>CALUJM010000021.1 GCA_944320975.1 uncultured Atopobiaceae bacterium
CCCCCGAGCGCCGATGGTACTGCGGAGTCAGTCCGTGGGAGAGCAGGACGTCGCTGACCAACAAGGGGCATTTTGCGTTTGATCTTCACGACTTCGGGGCCCGCGAGGGCCCTTCTTTTTGGCGTTCTTCTCGCCATGATCCCTTGTTTTGTACTGGTTGCACGGAGCATCGGCCCCGCGTTACCTTAGCCGTCACTTAGCTTGCACTACTCGAGCATCAAGCAAATTTAGCAACACAAAAACAGAACAAAGCAGAGATTTAATTGCTTTCAAATTGTGATACCTTAGTATCCCCCGGGGTACCTATCCGTCGCACAGAGAGAGCAAGTGGTTGCCATGTCTGATCTCGACCCTATGCAAGCGATGATGGGGGAGCCGTCGGTTCCCGATGGCTCCACCTATCTTCCCATTATCTGTCCCGAGACGCCTCTTCCGCCGTTCAGCGATCGCCCGAAGACCCGCATGCTTGCCTTGTGTAGCGAGCCCGGATGCGGCTCGCGCGAGGTCGTCGCCGAGTTTCTGCGCAGATCGTCCTCAAGCGGAGCGCGGTCCGTGCGCCATGATCTCGCGCATCTTGACCCCGAGGTCGCGACTAAGTTCATCGTGAGAACAGCCCGATCGTTGACAAAGCGCCATGAGGAGCTCGTCGTCGCCTTTGAGAACATTCCCGCCTCGGACGAATCCTGTACGCTGCGCCAGGCGCGCGCCTTCCAGAGGATCAGGGATGCCGGAATCACGGTGTGCCTCTCTCTCGAGCCGGAGGCCTCTCAGCTGCTGGAGCTCATTCCGGAGTGCCGCGTTCTCACCTCGGCGAACCTTTTGATAAAAGACGTCGTCCGATGTCGTGATGAGCAGGTCGGCCTTGAGGTGAAGAGGCGCACTTTGGGGATGTTCGATCTGGTGCGCGCCCTGGCGGCTGCGTCGACCGAGGATCTTCTTGAGGGTCGGCTGCCCAGCTCGTACCAGACCGAGCTGATTCGCATCATGGTTCGCTCGCTTCGCCTCACGCTGTCCGACGAAGACCTTAGAATCCGCCTGTGCATGCTGCTCCTTGGCTCCGGTTCGGTAAGCGAGGTAGAGAAGGCGATAGGACCTGTTTCGGATGAGTTGCTCGAGAGGATGCGCGTCTATGCGCCCCAGTTCGGCCTCGATGCGTCCCTGCAGTCCTTCAGCTCTCTTATGAGTGACATTGTCGAGATCGGCCCCGCTGCCCTCCGCGTCCTCTCCAGCGCATGCGAGCTCTTCCCGAACGTCGTCAGCGGTGCAATCCGCGTCCTTCTCGAGCGCGACTCTTTTGATCGGGTGACCTGCCTGGCGGGGCTCCCCGGCGTTTCGGGGGCGACCGATCACATTGTCAGGTTCGGGCCCTCGCTTCTCGACACGGGCGGGTCTGCGCTGGTTGTCGACGCACTCGAGTCATATCCGCGTGCCGACGCGCAGTCCGGCGTCCTTTCCGCCGCCGTCTCGGCGTTCAGGGGAGAGCTGCCTGATGACGCCCCGAACCTGCGGTTGCTTGCTGGAGGAGCCGCGCAGCGGGAGGCTCTTCTGTTCGTCCGGGCGCGGGCTATTCTGAGGGCGGGGCAGTCCGAATCGGCGTTTCGTGATGACGGCGAGTGGTCCGATCTCGGTAGGCGCCTGCTTGTGCACTGCGAGGTGTGGCGACATCTCGTGCGAGGGGAGCTTGGCCCCGCAATGCGGCTGCTCGTCGCCAACCCCTGCGACGAGCGGGTGTCAACCGTGTCCGAAGCGCTGCTCACACTAGACCTGGAGATTGCCCGCCTGCTTCTCTGCGACGGGCAGGGCGATGACCCCGGGCGTCTGGAGCGGGCCGAACGCCTGCTGAGGTCGGATGCCTCGCGGGGGTTCGCGGGCTACGCGGAATGCGCCGCAGCCCTCAGGGCCATGCTGCGCCCCGGGACGGGGGAGGCCGACGCCGAGGGATGCGTCCTCAGGGCGGAGCGGTCAAGCGACGCCCTAACGAGGGTCGTCGCCCTGATATCGGGATGCGTTCTGGATTTGAGGTCGGGCTCGTACGTGCGCGCGAGCGTCAGGTCCATGTTGGCGTCGGCACTTGCCGGAAGCGCGGGGCTGACGTACCTCTCGAGGGTCTCGTCCCTGCTGGGAGGCGTCGCCAGGTTCCTTGCCGGAGACCTCTCCGGGCCCGAGAGGCGGGGTACGTGCCGGGATGACCTCGGCGCAGTCCAGAGGTTCGTCGACTGCGTGGCCATCGAGGGCCTGGGCCCGACTGTGGTGGAGGACGAGCTGGGGGAGCGGGTGCCCCGCGACGCGATGTGGCTGATCTGCGTGCTGTGCGAGGGGATGGGGGCGTTTTCGGAGCTCGTCGAAAGGGCACTTCCGCACAGCTGGGCGACGGCGCTCTCCGCCGCACGCCTCAGCGCGGCGCGGTCCGGAAGGCGCCCGGCGGCGACCGCGGGCGATGCGCGGGGAGCCTCCCGGGAAGCGGGAGGGGAGCCGGCGGACGGGGCGCCGATCAGGGTCTCGCTGCTCGGAGGCTTTCGCATCTCGGTGCGGGGGACGCAGATCGTGGACGGAAGAATCGGGCACAGGAGCGCGAAGGCGATGCTGACGTATCTGATGCTGCAGCACAACGCCACCGCGCTGCGCTCTCAGGTGGTCGACCAGCTGTGGCCGGAGTGCGATTACGTGATGGGAGCCAACCGCGTCTATCAGGCCACCAGCGCGCTGAGGGCCGCGATCGCCGATCTCGACCCCGATCTCGATCCGTTCATCCTCGGAAGGTCGACGAGGTCGATCGCGGTCGACACTTCAATCATGAGCTGCGACGTCGAGGAGTTCTGCTCCTGCGCGAAGGAGGCGGCGGACGGCGCCGACGACGGAGAGGTGCTGGAGAAGGCCAGAAGGGTCGAGAAGATCTACGCGGGGGACCTCTATGTCCCGTCGGCCGATTGCACGGGCCTCGTCGCCCTGAAGCGCGAGGAGTTCAAGATGCTGTATGCCGATGCGATGGTGTCCGGTGCCGACGCCGCGCTGCGCCTCAAGAGGGTGCGCACCGCGGCGAGGCTCGCCGCGAACGCGCTATCCGTTGACGACATGCGCGAGGATGCCGTCATAGCCCTTGTGAGCGCCCTGAGGGCGAGCGGAAGAGACGCGGAGGCGGACCGCCGCTACAAACGATACGCCCGTCGGCTCTCGCTGACGATGGGCAGGCTGCCGTCTTGGAGGCTTCGGCAGGTCATGCGCGGCGCGGACGCGCTGGAAGAGGCGTCGGAGTGAGCGGGCCTGGGGCGAGAGTGCGCTTTTGGTGAGAGGCTCCCCGTGCGGGTGCCCGTGCGGTCATCTATGAGTAAAGTGGTGGACATGAGTGTGCCATGGGGGCACGTTCGGATTGTTTACAGGGGAGTCGCATGCCTAACTTTCTCTCCAAGCTTCTGTCCATCGGTTCCGACAGAGACCTCAAGGAGTTTGAGCGCATCACGGCGCACGTGAACGAGCTCGAGCCGAAATTTGCCTCCATGAGCGAGGAGGAGCTGCGGGGTTGCACGGCCGCATTCCGTGAGCGATATGCCCAGGGCGAGACCCTGGACGACCTGCTTCCCGAGGCGTTCGCCGCCGTCCGCGAGGCTTCGAAGCGCACGACCGGCATGCGTCACTTCGACGTCCAGATCATCGGCGCGATCGCGCTTCATCGCGGGACCATCGCGGAGATGAAGACCGGCGAGGGCAAGACGCTCGTCTGCACCCTCGCCGCCTACCTCAACGCCATCCCGGGCAAGGGCGTCCACGTCGTCACCGTCAACGACTATCTCGCCAAGCGAGACAGCGAGTGGATGGGCCGGATCTACCGCTACCTCGGGATGTCGGTGGGCCTCATCCAGAACGGCATGAGGCTCCCGCTCAAGAAGCCGGCATATGAGGCGGACATCACCTATGGCACGAACTCCGAGTTCGGCTTCGACTACCTGCGCGACAACATGGTCACGCGCCCGAGCATGCGCGTCCAGCGCGGCCACTTCTACGCCATCGTCGACGAGGCCGACTCGATCTTGATCGACGAGGCGCGCACCCCGCTCATCATCTCCGGCGCCGGTACCAAGTCCGCGAGCACCTACAAGGACTTCGCGCGCGCCGTTCGCGGGCTCACCCCCGAGGTCGACTTCACCATGGACGAGGCTAAGCACACGATCGCCACCACCGACGAGGGCCTCGAGAAGGTCGAGCGGGCCCTCGGCATCGAGGACATCTACGCGGACGTGTCCGGGCAGCTGGTCAACCACCTGCAGCAGGCGCTGAAGGCCGAGTACATGTTCCATCGCGACCAGCAGTACGTCGTCCTTGACGGCGAGGTCAAGATCGTCGACGAGTTCACGGGCCGCATCATGGAGGGCAGGCGCTACTCCGAGGGCCTCCACCAGGCGATCGAGGCGAAAGAGGGCGTGAGCGTCCGCGAGGAGAACCAGACGCTCGCGACCATCACGCTGCAGAACTACTTCCTCATGTACGACAAGCTCTCCGGCATGACGGGCACCGCAATGACGGAGGACGCGGAGTTCCGCGAGGTGTACCACATCCCCGTCCAGGTCATCCCGCCCAACAAGCCGGTCGCCCGAATCGACCATGACGACCTCGTCTACCGCACCGTGGACGCCAAGTTCAAGGCGGTGGCGGATGACGTCGTGGAGCGTCACTCCAAGGGCCAGCCCGTCCTTGTCGGCACGGTCTCCATCGAGAACTCCGAGCGCCTCTCCCGCATCCTCGACAAGCGGGGCATCAAGCACAACGTCCTCAACGCCAAGTTCCACGAGCGCGAGGCCCAGATTGTCGCGCAGGCGGGTCGCGAGGGCGCTGTGACCATCGCGACCAACATGGCCGGCCGTGGCACCGACATCCTGCTCGGCGGAAACGCCGAGCTCATCGCCCAGGACTTCCTGCGCGAGGAGGGGGTCGACCCCGAGGATGCCACCGCCGAGCAGCGCGACGAGGCGCTCGGGCGCGCAAACGCGATCTGCGAGGTCGAGAAGGAGCACGTCCTCGCCGCCGGCGGCCTGTGCGTCATCGGCACGGAGCGCCATGAGAGCCGCCGCATCGACAACCAGCTCCGCGGCCGCTCCGGCCGTCAGGGCGATCCCGGCGAGACCCAGTTCTACCTCTCCCTCGAGGACGACCTCATGCGCCTGTTCGGCGGCGATCGCATGGATCGCATCTCGGCGATGATGCAGAAGTACGACATGCCCGACGACATGCCCATCCAGGCAAAGATGGTCACCAAGGCGGTCGAGAGCGCCCAGCGCAAGATCGAGGAGATCAACTTCGCGATGCGCAAGAACGTCCTCGACTACGACAACGTCATGAACACCCAGCGACAGGTGATTTACGAGGAGCGCAACAAGATCCTCGACGGCAAGGACCTGATGGCCCACATCGACGAGGTCACCCACGACACGGTCCAGCGCGAGGTTCGCGGCTTCGCCCCCCAGGACCGCGGCGAGAAGTGGGACTCCCGCGGCCTGTCCCTGTGGCTGGGCGAGCTCACTGGCCGCAAGGACCTCCCCGAGGTCGACCCCGAGGAGGATCCGGAGCCGGAGGAGGTCGAGCAGACCGTTCTGGAGTTCGTGAAGAAGTGCTTCTCCGACAAGGCGGCAAGCCTTGGCGACGAGGCGATGAACGCCCTGGCCTCCCAGGTCATGCTTCGCGTGATCGACACGAGATGGATGGCCTACCTCCAGGAGATGGACTATCTGAAGACCGGCATCGGCCTGCGCGGCTTCGGCCAGCGCGACCCGCTCGTCGAGTACAAGGGCGAGGCGTACGCGGCCTTCTCCGAGCTCGTCTCCACCATGTACGAGGACTTCCTGAGGACGATTCTCAGGCTCGAGATCGTCGTGAAGCAGCCCTCCGCGCCGGAGGCCGGCTCGGGCGAGGAGATCCCCGACCAGCTCCGCGGCGCCCGCTATTCCGGCCCGGCCGAGACCGATGGCACGCAGGGCGCCCGCATCGCCGGCGCCTCGGCGCGCGTCCCGAGCTCGCCCCAGGGTCAGAACCCCGGTGCGGGCAAGCCGCTCACCTATCGCAAGTCGGACGATCCCGACCCCTACGTCGGAGTGGGGCGCAACGACCCCTGTCCGTGCGGCAGCGGAAAGAAGTTCAAGAACTGCCACGGCAGGAACCAGTAGATGGCGGACGTCTCGCCGCAGTCCCTCGACGCCATCGCCGCGCGTCTCGACGAGGTGGCCGGGTATCTGCACATCGAGGAGAAGAGGCGCAGGGTCGCGGAGCTCGAGGCCCTCAGCGCCGACCCCGCCTTCTGGAACGACGCCGACGCCGCGCGCTCCACGATGGCGCAGCTCTCCGCCGCCCGCGAGGACGTGGAGGGACTCGACCGCGCCAGGGCGAGCCTCGAGGATGCGCGCACCGCGATGGAGCTGGGGGTCGAGACGGGCGACGATGACCTTCTGCGCGAAGCCGACGCCCTCGTCGCCTCGCTCGAGGGGGACCTCTCGGAGCTCGAGCTCTCGAGCTGGTTCGCCGACGAGCTCGACCACGGGGACGCCATCGTCACGGTGACGCCCGGACAGGGCGGGCTCGAGGCGCAGGACTGGTGCGAGATGCTCTTCCGCATGTACGTTCGCTACTGCGAGCGCAGGGGGTGGAAGGTCACCGTCAACGACGCCGTGCCCGGGGAGGCCATCGGGCTCGACCGCGCCACGTTCACCGTGAGCGGGAAGAACGCCTACGGGATGCTCCGCGCCGAGCAGGGCGTCCACCGCCTCGTCCGCATCTCGCCCACCGACGCGAAGAAGCGACGTCAGACCACCTTCGCCGGCGTGGAGGTCCTTCCCGTCCTGCCCGACGACGTCGAGGTGGAGATCGACCCCAACGACCTGCGCATCGACGTGTACCATGCGTCGGGCCACGGCGGCCAGGGCGTCAACACGACCGACTCCGCCGTGCGCATCACGCACCTTCCCACGGGCATCGTGGTCACCTGCCAAAACGAGCGCAGCCAGCTCCAGAACAAGGCCTTCGCCATGAGCGTCCTCAGGAGCCGCCTCTACGAGATGGAGCTCGCGCGCCGCGAGGAGGAGCTCGACGAGCTGCGCGGGCCCAAGCGCGACATCGGCTTCGGCAACCAGATCAGAAGCTACGTGCTCTACCCCTACCAGCTCGTCAAGGACCTGCGCACGGGCGTCGAGACGAGCAACGTCGACTCGGTGCTCAAAGACGGCGACCTCGACCGCTTTGTCATCGGGTACCATCGCTGGGCGGTGGGGGAGGGGCTGTCGTCGTGAGCGCCATCTCATGGAGGACGGTGCTTCACGACGCCTTCCTGATAGTCGCCGGCTCGCTCATCTTCGCCGTGGGCGTGGACATGTTCGAGATCCCCAACGGCCTCGCCGCGGGCGGCGTGACCGGCCTCGCCACGGTCTTCTATGCGATTGCCGACAACCTGGGGTTCTATCTTCCCGTCGGCCTCCAGACCATTGCGATGAACGTGGTCCTTCTCGCCCTGGTGGTGCGCTCCGGCGACAAGGGCTACATCGTGCGAACCGTGGGCGGCATCATAGCGTGCGGCCTGCTGACGGACCTTCTCGCGCCGGTGGTGCCCGTGCTCGGGGGAGAGAGCGACCTTCTGCTGTGCGCCCTGTGGGGCGGCGTGGTCACCGGCGTGGGCCTGGGCCTGGTCTTCAGGTCGGGCGGGAACACGGGCGGCACCGACATCGTCTCGCAGATTCTGGCGAGAAAGGCCGGCATGCCCGTCGGAACCGCCGTCATCATCGTCGACGGCGTGATCATCGCGTTCTCCGCCACGGTCTTCTCGGTCGAACAGGCCCTTTACGCGGCCGTCGCGATGTTCATCTGCGGCAAGGTCATCGACGCCGTCGTCGACGGCCCGCGCGCCGCGCGGGCGGCCTACGTCATCTCGACCGAGCACGAACGCATCGCGAACGAGATCCTCTATACCCTCAACAGGGGCTGCACCGAGCTTCAGGCGCGCGGCGTCTGGAGCGGCAACGAGCGCCCCGTCCTTCTCTGCGTGCTGGGGCGCTCCGAGAGCATGCGCCTCAAGCAGATCGTGGCGGAGATCGACCCCGAGGCCATCGTGATCATCTCCGAGGTCCACGAGGTCTTTGGCGAGGGCTTCAGGCAAATCGGCGCCTAGCGCCGGGCTCGAAGCGTGTTCTTCGTGTGGGGAGCTTCTGCAATTAGATGAGACTTTTCCCTGCAGCGAGGGAGAGAAGCTGGGCTTTTGCTAGACTGTGGGCCGTATCTGCCCATCGTGAGCACAAGAAAAGGAGCTTCTGTGGCCAATCACTTTCGCGGCACTGAGCGAGAGGGGTCGGAGGTCGACGAGCAGCTTGACGTCGTCTCCGACGCGGCTTCGCAGGAGGTGACCGTCTCGGACGAGCCCTTGCCCGAGACCGTCGAGGTCCTTCCCGAGACTCCCGAGCCGTCCCCGGCGCCCGAGGCGCCCGAGGAGCCCGAGGAGCCCGCGGCCCCGATGACGTCCGAGGCGCCCGTGGCGCCGGAGATGCCGGAGGACGTCGCGCTCGAGGAGGTTCACGTCGTCACCGCAGGCGACACCGCTGAAACCGCCGAGCAGCGACCCGGCTTCACGAGCGTCTTCGCCCCTCTGGGCGGCCAGGACGTCCCTGAGGTCCCGCGCACCGGCACCCCGACCGTCTCGTTCAAAAACGTCACACTCATCTACCCGGCCCAGCCCAACAAGCCCGCCCTCGATGACGTGAGCCTCGACATCTACCCCGGGGAGTTCGTCTTTGTCGTCGGTCACTCGGGATCGGGCAAGTCGTCTCTTCTGAGGCTCATCACGCGCGAGCTGCGCGCCTCCTCCGGCAAGGTCATCGTCGCCGGTCAGGACCTCACGAAGATGCGCAACCGCAAGGTCCCGTATCTCCGCCGCCAGATCGGCACGGTCTACCAGGACTTCAAACTGCTGCCCGACAAGACGGTCTACGAGAACGTCGCCTTTGCCCTCGAGTGCATCGGCAAGCCCAAGTCGGTCATCAACGCCCAGGTCCCCGAGGTGCTCCGACTCGTCGGCCTCGGCGAGAGGATGAAGCACTTCCCCGACCAGCTCTCCGGCGGAGAGCAGCAGCGCGTCTCCGTTGCCCGAGCCATGGTCAACCGTCCCCCGCTGCTCGTCTGCGACGAGCCCACGGGTAACCTCGACCCGGCGATCTCCCTGGGCATCATGAAGCTGCTCGACCGAATCAACCGCGCGGGCACCACGGTCATCATGGCGACGCACGACCGCGAGATGGTCGATTCCATGCGCAGGCGCGTCATCGCCCTCGAGGCCGGTCACATCGTGCGCGACCAGGAGAGGGGAGGCTACGGATACTATGGCGCCCTCTAACATCGGCTATTCCCTTCGCGAGTGCGGCCATCACTTCCGCCGCAACTGGACGACGGTGCTCGGTGCCGTGGTCACCATCTTCCTGTCCCTGTTCATCATCGGCATCTTCGTCCTGGGCTCCGCCATGCTCAACAGCATGATCGGCGGCGTCGAGGACCAGGTGACGATCCAGGCCTTCCTCTCCGACGAGGCGGGCCAGGATGACGTCGAGGACTACCAGGCCACGATCGAGAGCTGGGACAACGTCGAGTCCGTGAGCTACAAGAGCAAGGACGAGGCGCTCGAGGAGTTCCGCACCTCGATGTCCAACCGCAACGCCGCGGATGCGGTCACCGCCCTCGACGGCGAGAACCCGCTTCCCGCGTCGCTGGTCATCAGGGTCGTTGACGCGCAGGAGGTCGACGCGACCGCCCAGCGCATCATGGACGACCCCGCCTTCGCCGACATCTGCGACGACCCGGACAATCCCGCCGGCGACGTCCAGTACGGCCAGGGCACCGTCGAGCGCCTCCTGAGCGTCGCGGGCTACATCCGCATCGCCGCCGTCGCGCTCGTCATCCTGCTCACGTTCGTCGCGTTCGTGTTCATCAACAACACGATCAGGCTCGCCATCACGGCTCGCCGTCGCGAGATCGGCATCATGCGCCTGGTCGGCGCCTCCAACGGCTTCATCCGCGGGCCCTTCATCACGGAGGGCACGGTCGAGGCGATCATCGGCGCCCTGCTCGCCATCGCCGCGCTTGCCGCCGGGTACTACACGCTCCTTCCCGAGCTCCAGCAGAACCTCTCGTTCCTCGCGTTCGAGATCTCCCCGGCGACGCTCTACGTCACCTTCGCCGCCCTGCTGGCCATCGGCATCATCATCGGCCTGTTCGGCTCGGCCATCGCCATGAGGCGCTACCTCAAGGTCTAGGCCGCCGCCGTCCGATCGAGGAGGCCCCCGCTCTGCGCGCGGGACAGATACCCCGGAGGTTTCTGTCCCGTCCGCGGCCGGGGCCTCTCGCGTTTTGGTGGCGCGTCCCCCGTCGCCCACACTACAATCCTAAGAACACGCATGGGCGAGAAGAACGGGGATGTTGCGATGGGACGCGGGCGCCCGCACCATGGAAGCAGGAGGCGCGGAAGAGCGGGGGGACCCCGCCCCCGTGCGCGCACGCTCGTGGGGACGCTCGTGGTCTCCCGGCCCGGCTCGGCGCACGTGGAGACCCCGGAGGGGGAGTTCGAGCTCGTCCGCCACGGCCAGAGGGAGGCGATGAACGGCGACGAGGTCGAGGTCGCCATCGTCGAGCAGCGGGGCCGCGCGCCGCGCGCCGTCGTCCGCTCCGTCCTCGTCCGCGCCGTCACCACTCTCCTGGGGACGTTCTCCATCGCTGGGCCCCTGGGCGTCGTGACGCCCCTCGACGTCCGCCTGGGTCATGACTTCTTCGTCGTCCCCGAGGACCCCTGCGTCGAGCGCCTGGGAATCCGCGAGGGCGACGTCGTGTTTGCGCGGATCACGGAGTACCCCACGAGGAGGAGCTCTGCGGTCGTCACCGTGGAGCGCCGCGTCGGGGCGCCCGACGACCTCGACCTGAACATCGAGTCTGTCATCGCCTCATTCGGGCTTGCAGGGGACTTTCCTCCCCGCGTGCTCGAGCAGGCGTCCTCGATAGACGCGAACGTCGCCTCGGCGCTCTCCGGGGACGAGCACAGGCGGGACCTGAGGGGGACGCTCTGCGTGACGGTCGACCCGGTGGATGCCCGCGACTTCGACGATGCCGTGAGCGCCCGTCGCCTCGAGGGCGGTGGCTACGAGCTCGGAGTCCATATCGCCGACGTCACCCACTACGTCGCCCCCGGCTCCCCGATAGACAACGAGGCGAGGAGAAGGACCTGCTCGGCGTATCTCGTCGACCGCGTCATCCCGATGCTTCCCGAGAGGCTCTCCAACGACGTGTGCTCGCTGCGTCCCGGCGAGGACCGGCTGACGATGAGTGTGGTCGCGCGCCTGGATGCGACTGGCCGCGTCACGGGCGCGAGGATGTTCTGCTCGGCGATACGCTCCGCGGCGCGGCTTGACTACGGCTCCGTCGACGGGCTGCTCGAGGGGAGGGCGAAAGGGGAGGACCTCGTCGGCGACGCCGCGCTCGCCGCGCCGGTCCGGGAGCTTCTCGAGACCCTCGACGAGATTCGCGCCCTGCGCGAGCGCGTCCGCCGCGAGCGGGGAGCCATCGACTTCCAAACTGCCGAGGCAAAGGTCGAGCTTGACGAAGCCGGGAATCCCGTCGGCGTGAACGTCCGGGCCCGGACGCGGGCGACGGGGCTCATCGAGGAGGCGATGCTGGTCGCGAACGAGTGCGTCGCGCGACGCCTCGCCGACGTGGAGGCGCCTGCGGCGTACCGAGTCCACGAGCCGCCCTCCCCCGACGACCTGGGGGCGTGCCTTCAGCCGCTTCGCGAGCTGGGCCTTCTCGATGCGACCCTGGAGCCGGGGCTGCTGGCGGGGGACTCCCGGGCCATCGCGTCCGTGCTCGGCCGCGCGCAGGGGACTCCGGCCGAGTACCCGGCGAGCGCGCTTCTGCTGCGCGCCCAGCGGCGCGCGGTCTACCTTCCCGTCAACGAGGGGCACTATGCCCTGGGCGCCGCGGCGTACTGCCACTTCACCTCGCCGATTCGGCGCTATCCCGACGTCTTGGTCCACCGCGCCCTCAAGGCGCTGCTGCAGGGCCGGATCGACGGTCGGGAGATGCGCGAGCAGGCATCCGAGCTCCCCCAGCTGTGCCGGACCTGCTCGGAGCTGGAGCGCGCCGCCGACGGGGCTTCCCGGGCATCCCAGCGCATCAAGATGGCCGAGCTCTTCTCTCGGCGCCTGGGCGAGCGGTTCTCTGGTGTGGTCTCGGGATGCGAGCGCTACGGCGTGTTCGTGACCCTGGACGAGACGTGCGCGGAGGGCCTTGTCCCGACGCGATCGCTCGGCGACGAGTGGTTTGCCTACGACGAGGCGCGCATGACGCTCACCGGAGAGGAGTCCGGGGAGGTCTGGAGGCTCGGGCGCCGGGTCGTGGTGGAGGTGACGGGCACGGACGTCGCCCGCGGGCGCATCGATTTTCGCCTTGCCGACGAGGACCGCCCGCGATCTGCCGCCCGCTGAGCCGATATCCCTGCGTGATAATGGGAACACTTAGGTTTTAGGCATGATGCGCGGCATGGGCCGCTGGGAGGGTAGATGAGCCAGACGACGATGACCGACGAGTTGGAGCGCGCCGAGGGCCTCATGCTCCAGGGACAGCCTGAGCAGGCCCGCGATCTTCTCGCCCGCCTCGCCGAGGACGCCGAGGAGTATGTGGACCGGAACTGCCCCACGACCGACGAGGTGCAGTGGTTCAGCTTCCCCACGCTGTTCGAGCGACTTGCCTATCGACGTGTCGAGAAGGACCCGCGCGAGCTCAGAGACGTCGGCGAGCCGCTCGACCGCCTCTACAGCGACCTCGCCCTGGCATGCGTGCACTCCGGGGACTACGAGGCGGCCATGGAGGCGCTCAAGCGCGCCGTCCGCTGGAACCCCATGGACTGCAGCTATCGGCTCAACCTCGCAGACCTCTTCCGCGTCGCGGGCGACGTGCAGGAGTACCTCGCCCTCACCTACGGCGTCTTCGAGCGGGCGAGCGACGCCCGGCACCTCGTGCGAGCATTCGTGAACTTCTCGGGCTGGTTCGCCTCGACCGGGAAGCCGCGCGCCGCGGCCGCCTCCCTGCGCGCGGCTCGCGCCCTCGACGTCCCCGACTCCGCCCTCGAGGCCGCCCTCGACCAGGCGGCCGGAACCGATCGCGACCCGGACCTCATCGACGATGCCGAGATGCGCGAGCTGCTCGCCGCGGAGGGGCTGCCCGACGGGGCCAACGCCGACATCGCAGTCTGCCTGCTCATGTGCGCCGGCGACGCCGCGGGCGCGGGCGAGCGGGACCTTGCTGCCGACCTCGCCCTCAGGGCGCGCGACCTGGTCGGCGAGCCTGCCGCAAAGGCGCTTCTCGAGCTCATCCACGAGAGCGACGCCGAGCCTGCCGAGGGGGTCCCCCATGGCGAAGAGTAAGGTGCTGCGCCAGGCGGCGGCCGCCGCCAAGCAGGGGAAGGACGGCGGGAAGAGGACCATCGCGAAGAACCGCTCGGCTCATCACGAGTACTTCATCGACGAGACGTTCGAGGCCGGCATCGAGCTGACGGGGACCGAGGTCAAGAGCCTCCGCGAGCGGGCGTGCCAGCTCACCGACGCCTTCTGCCTCATCCGCGGGCGAGAGGCGTGGCTGCACGGCGTGCACATGCACCCGTACTCCAACGGCGGGGTCTGGAACGTAGACCCGGACCGCAAGCGCCGCCTCCTGCTCCATCGTCGCCAGATCGACTACCTCGATGCCAAGCTCCGTCAGCGCGGCCTCGCGCTCGTGCCGCTGGAGATCTACTTCGACGAGCACAACCGCGTCAAGCTTGCCATCGGCCTGGCCCGCGGCAAGAAGCTCTACGACAAGCGGGCGGACATGGCGCGCCGCGACTCCGACCGCGAGATCGCCCGCGCCCTGAAGGAGCTCAACCGGTAAGCGAGTCAGAAGGGGACGGACCCATTTTGCCCATCGGAAAGGAGAGGGACATGGACGCAAGCGCGCTGTACAAGTTCTCGTCCGGGCTCTACGTGGTCTCGGCGGATGACGGGGAGCGGCCCGGTGCCTGCATCGTCAACACCGGCCTCCAGGTGACCTCCAAGCCCTACCAGGTCTCGGTGACCGTGAACAAGGACAACTTCACGTGCGGGGCGATCGGGCGCGCGGGGCACTTCTCGCTCGCCGTGGTCGACGAGTCGGCGGACATGCTCTTCGTGGGCCGCTTCGGCTTCAGGACCTCGGCGGAGGAGGACAAGTACGACGGGGTCGCGCACGCCGTGGCGGCGACGGGCGACCCCTATCCCACCGAGCATGTGTGCTCGTACGTGGCATGCAACGTGGTGCAGACTCTCGACGTGGGCACGCACGTCGTCTTCGTGGGCGAGGTCGTGGACGCTGGGAACCTGTCGGCGGTCGCCCCGATGACCTATGCCTATTATCACGGGACGCTCAAGGGCAAGACGCCCCCGAAGGCGTCGTCGTACGTGGAGGCCTAGCTGGCGCACGGCGGCAGCGCCTAAAATGGCGCTGCTGTGGTAACATATTGGAAGCACATAACGTGAGAGGAGATTCGAATGTCCGACGAGAAGAAGTACACGTTCCGCTGCACCGTCTGCGGCTGGGAGGTCACCGTCGACACCCCCGAGCTGCCCGAGGACTTCGTCTGCGAGCTCTGCGGCGTCGGTCCCGACATGTTCGAGCTCGTCGAGGAGTAGCGTGACAATTAGGACAGGTTCGATTGTCACATCGGATCGGCGAGGCGGCCTCCTGCGGGGGGCCGCCTTTTTGAGTTTGGTTCCCTGTTTGTTTGATAGTCTTTCTGTGCGATCGGCCTGAGATAGAGTACCTTTTCACGGATGGGCACGAACGAGCCGAATGGGATTTCGGCGTCCCGCGCAGCCAGGAGGTACACATATGACACGTAGCCGCTCCATCACTCGCAGGACCGCGCTCGCCGCCTCGACAGCGGTGGCCGGGTGCTCGCTGCTCGCCCCGCGAGTCGCGCTTGCGGACGAGAGGGACGGTTCGGCCGCGTCCTCCGGGGTCCTCGACTTCCTCTACATCGATAGCGCAAATGCGTATGTCGGTGATGCCCAGCACGTCGTGGTGTGCCTCCAGGGCGTGTCCGACGTCGAGTCCGCGACGCTCTCGCTGACCAACGCGTGCACGGCGGAGACGCTCTCCTGCGCCATGAGCGCAGCGGCGAACGGCTCGATGCTCTTCTCGTTTGCGGTGGCCGATGAGGGGACCTACGAGGTCACGCGGCTTGACTATGTCCGTGCCGGCGGCGCCGGGGCCGTGGACTTCACGGACTGCGACGCCTCCTACCGCTCGTTCACCGCGGCGTTCGACGAGGCCGGCGTCTCCCTCATGTCCGAGACCGCCGGCGCGGACGCCCCCGTGCTGCGCGTCTACTCGGACGACAAGAGCGGCGGCATGGCGCTCTCCGGCGAGTTCGAGGCCGGGGCGGGCTCCGACGACCTCGCGCCCGCCGATGACGAACGGCCGGAGGGCCGATCGGTCGACCTCATGGCGGCCGACGAGGTCGTGGTCGCGCTCGACCCGGGCCACGTGGGCAAGGGCCTCTACGGCGCATCCGGGGTAAATGGGACCCGCGAGCAGGACTGCACCTGGAAGATCGCCCAGTACTGCCGTGAGGAGCTCGAGCGCTACCAGGGCGTCTCCGTGGTCTACACGCTCACCCCGAATAGCGCCGTCAGCGGAAACGAGCTCCAGCTCCGCGTGAACAACGCCGTCGCGCAGGGGGCGGACGTGCTTGTGAGCCTGCACCTCAACGCCGCTGGAAAAAAGCCGAACAACTACGCATACGGCGCCGAGGTCTACGTCCCCTACGACGCCTCCTACAACAGCTCGACCCATGCGGTGGGGGAGGCGCTCGCCAAGCGCATCATCGCCGAGCTCGAGGGGCTGGGCCTCTACAACCGCGGCGTGAAGATCCGCACGATCAACAACGACCCTGACTACAGCTACGAGAACGGCGACGACGGCGACTACTACGGCGTCATCCGCTACGCTCGCCAGCAGAACCTGCCCGCCATCATCGTCGAGCACGCCTTCTTGGACAACCAGAGCGACTACGACCGCTTCCTCAGCAGCGATGCCAAGCTCAGGCAGCTCGGCCAGGCGGATGCCAGGGGCATCATCGCGTACTTCGGCCTCACCAACGAGCCGTCGAACGAAGTGAAAATGTATCGCCTCTACAACCCCAACTCGGGCGAGCACTTCTACACGGGCAGCTCCTCCGAGCGCGACAACCTGACCGCGGTGGGCTGGCGCTACGAGTGCGTCGGCTGGGTCTCGCCCAAGACGTCCCAGACCCCGGTGTATCGCCTCTACAACCCCAACGCGGGAGACCACCACTACACCACCAGCGCCTCGGAGCGCGACCAGCTGAAGGGCCTCGGATGGGTCTACGAGGGAATCGGCTGGTACTCCGATGACGCCAAGGCCAAGCCCGTCTATCGCCAGTACAACCCCAACGCCGTGGCGGGCGCGCACAACTTCACCACCAGCGCCTCGGAGCGCGACACGCTCATCAAGGTGGGCTGGCGCGACGAGGGTACCGCCTGGTACGCCCTTGACGGTTCCTCCGATTCCGTTGACCTCAACAACGAGTATCACGGGCTCTCCTCCCGCACCCCGATCATGGGGGCGACGACGATCTCCTCCGAGCGCATGGTTGCCTACTACAGGGGGACGGGCGCTGCGTACCCGTCCGACGTCTACGCCCAGTACGGCGCGCCGACCATCGACGACTTCTGCCGGATCCTCGTCGAGGAGGCAAACGGCGAGGGCGTGCGAGCGGAGGTCCTTTTCGCCCAGGTGTCCGTCGAGACCGGCAACCTGCGCTTTGGCGGCCAGGTGAAGGTGGGGCAGTGCAACTTCGGCGGCTTGGGCGCCACGGACGGCGGCGCGTCGGGCGCGGACTTCAGCGGCTATGGCGCCGACGGCGTGAGGATGGGCCTGCGCGCCCAGTCCCAGCACCTCAAGGCGTACGCCTCCAAGGACGCCCTCAACGGCATCTGCGTCGACCCGCGTTTCTCGCTGGTCACCCGCGGCGTCGCGCCCATGGTGGAGAACCTGGGAAGCGGCAAGTGGGCCACCGACAAGACCTACGCCTCCAAGCTCCTGCGCGTCATGAACGCGCTCTGACGGGCCCTCGCTCCGCGATTCTCGCGCCATAGGGGCGGCCTCCTGCGGGGGCCGCCTTTTTGCGTGCGGACGCGGCCGAGAAGAACCTCGCGTTGGGTCGAGGCCAAACAGGGTAGAATACCCCCACGGCCGAACACGGCCCGTACGTTGACAGCCGCATGGTGGCGGTCCTTCCATTCCATCCGTGGGGGTGACTGGTTTCGACAGGGTGGGTCTGAGATGGGCAGCAGGCCGTGGTCTCCTCGCCACGTTAAACAGGGGTACCGTCAAATTGAATTGACGACAACAACTCTTTTGAGCCTCAGCTGGCTCTCGCTGCTTAATTAAATAGCGGCGCGCCAATCCGGGGATCGCTCCCGTCTCCGGTGCGGTGTCATCTAAGGGAGATGCTCGGTCGGACGTGGCTGGTATGCCGACCGAAAAGATTGAACCAGCTGGGACGCCAAGCGCGGGTCACCGGGTGCGCGGCGTCCGAGACCTAACCGGTAACTGAGCCTGGAGACACCTGTCAGGGGTCTGCTTTGGACCGGAGTTCGATTCTCCGCACCTCCACCATGCACGCTTCGCGCCGGGGTTCTCGATGGGCCCCGGCGCTTTCTGTGCGAGGCGGGCGTCGCCTCGCGGGACGAAGAGGGGAGATTGCATGTCAGCCGGAAAGACCAGCGTGCCGGCTCTCGTGCTCGAGGGCGGCGGCTTCAGGGGGATGTTCACCGCCGGCGTGCTCGACGTGCTCCAGGAGCGCGGGCTCACGGGCTTCTCGAGCATCTGGGGCGTTTCCGCCGGCGCCATCAACGGCTCCAACTTCCGCTCGCGCCAGATCGGCCGCACGATGCGCGACATCCTGGCCTTCCGCGACGACAAGCGCTTCATGTCGCTCTGGTCGTTCGCCAGGACGGGCGACATCGCCGGCGCGGACTTCATGTACGGCGAGGTGCAGGACCGGCTCGACCCTTGCGACGTCGACGCGTTCAACTCGTCGGAGACGCCCTTCTTTGCGGTCGTCTCTGACGTCACCTTCGGCGCGCCGGACTACCTGCCCGTGCGCCGCTACCCCGAGGACCTCGTCAAGGTGCGCGCCTCGGCGTCGCTGCCCACGGTCTCCCGCATCGTGGAGATCGACGGGCATCGCTACCTCGATGGCGGAACCACGGACTCGATCCCGTACGAGACGGCGATGGGCCTTCCCGGAGCGCGCGAGGTCGAAGGGCACGTTCCGGCAGAGCGCGCCCTCGTGGTGCTCACGCGCGACCGCGGCTACGTGCGCGGCGCCGGATCGGAAGCTATTGCCCTCAAGTCCCACCGCTACGACCGCTATCCCTACTATCTCGAGGCGCTGCGCACGCGCGGCGAGCGCTACAACGCCCAGCGCGAGCGGCTCTGGGAGCTCGAGCGCGAGGGCTGCTGCCTCGTCATCGCCCCCGAGGAGCCGGTGGAGGTGGGCTCCTCCACGCGCGACGGCGAGTCGCTGCTCTCGCTCTACATCGCGGGGCGCCGCCAGGCCGAGGCGCGCCTCGCCGAGATCGATGCCTTTCTCTGCGCCTGTTAGTTGGGGACAGTCCCCAACTAACAGAAAAGATTTATGTAAATTGGGGACTGTCCCCAACTAACAGAGGAGCGGTACGTGATAGATGTTCGTGTGGATTCCGAGCGGCCCTATCAAGCGCTCGTCGCCCTGTGCGCCGGCGAGAAGGACCTGCCGTGCCGCATCTCCTTTCTCGATGAGACGATCGTCCGCGTGACGGTGGACCCCACAGGCGCCTTTGCACAGTACGCGACCCCGCGCTCGCCGGAGCACGTCGCGCGCATTCAGGCCCAGCCCGACGAATCCGACGTCTACACCCATCCCGCCGTGAGCGTGCGGGACGAGAACGCGAAGGTCGCCGTGTGCGCCGGCGGCACAGAGGTTCTTGTCGACAAGAACGATGGGCGGCTGACCTTCCGGCGCCGGGGGCGCGTCGTCGTGCGGGAGGCGGCCCCGCTCGAGCTGGGGCCCTGCCGCTCCACGCAGAGGCTGGCGACGGCGCCCGGCGAGCGCTTCTTCGGCGGCGGAACGCAAAACGGTCGCGTGAACCACGCGGGCGAGGTCGTGCGCATCGTGAGCACCCCCATGAACAGCAACCAGTGGGGCGACGGGGGCGTCGCGTCCCCAAGTCCGTTCTTCTGGTCGAGCGCGGGATACGGCATGCTGAGAAGCACGTTCTCCCCGGGCTCGTACGATTTCACGGGCGATGGCCGGACGGCCGTCCTGACCCACGAGGACCCCGTCTGCGACACCTACGTCCTGCTGGCCGACCCGGGCGACCTGCGCGTGACCGCCCGGTCGATCCTGCGCGCCTACTACAAGGTGACGGGCGCGCCCGCACTGCTCCCTGACTTCGCCTTCTACCTCGGGCACCTCAACGCCTACAACCGCGACGCCTGGTCGCGCGAGCCCGAGGACGGGGCGCAGGAGTGGGTCGTGCGCGGCTCGGGGCCGGCGGACGGGCCGGGCGAGACGCGCTACGAGCTGGGGCGCCGCCGCGGCTATGTGGTGCCCGAGGGGCATCTCGCCGAGTCGCTCAACGGTCCCGACGAGGTCCTCGCCGCCTCGGCCGAGAAATACCGCGGGCAGACCCCCTACGAGTTCTCCGCGCGCGCCGTCATCGACGCTCACGCGGCGCACGACATGCCCCTCGGCTGGATCTTGCCCAACGACGGCTACGGAGCGGGCTACGGCCACAACGGCTACGAGATGACCGGCGGCGTCGACGCGGACGGGGGGAGCTCGCCCGAGCGGCTCGCCGCCATCGCGGCCAACGTCGACAACCTCGCGTCCTTCTCGGCCTACGCCAACGAGCGGGGCGTGGAGGTCGGCCTCTGGGCGCAGTCCCAGATCACGCCCTCGCCGGACCCCTCCGTCACCTGGCAGAACCTCCGCGACTTTGACGCGGAGGTGTCCCGCGCGGGCGTCCGCGCGCTCAAGACGGACGAGGAGTGGGTCGGCGAGGGCTACTCCTTCGGCCTCAACGCCACGCGCCAGGGCTACGAGATGCTCGCCGGGCGCACGGGCGAGCGGCCCTTCGTCCTCACGCTGGACGGCTGGGCGGGCACGCAGCGCTACGCCGCGGTGTGGTCCGGGGACCAGGACGGCAGCGACTGGGAGTACATCCGCATGCACGTGCCCACCTACATAGGGCAGGGCCTCTCGGGCAACCCCAACGTCGGCTCGGATCTGGACGGGATCTTCGGCGGCGACGCCATCGTGGCGACGCGGGACTTCCAGTGGAAGGCCCTCACGCCCATCATGCTCGACATGGACGGCTGGGGCTCGCTGCCCAAGCTCCCGTACGCGAACGGCGACCCGCACACGGGCATCTGCCGCATGTACCTCAAGCTCAAGAGCACCCTCATGCCCTACCTACGCACGTGCGCGGCGTCGGCCTCGTGCGTCGAGGGCTGGGAGGGAAACGACGACCTGGGCCTGCCCATGGTGCGCTCGGTCCTTCTCGCTGGAGGCGAACCGGGCGAGAAGAGCGCCGAGAAGTACGAGTTCCTGCTGGGCGACGCGCTGCTTGTGGCGCCCGTCTACCGCAACGGGAGCGCCGACGAGGCGGGCAACGACGTGCGCGACGGCATCTGGCTTCCCGGCGGCCCGGATGACGTCTGGTTCGACTTCTTCTCGGGGGAGCGGTACCGCGGCGGGCAGGTGCTCGACGGCTTCGATGCGCCCCTCTGGAAGCTGCCGCTCTTCGTGCGCGGTGGCGCGATCGTGCCGCGCTGGGCGGCGCACAACAACCCGCGTCAAAAAAGCGGGCTCAACCCGGGCGGCATCGACCGGGCGCACCCTACCGTGGACTTCTGGCCCGTGGAGGGCGAGAGCCGCTTCGTCGCGTGCGAGGACGACGGTCGAGGCTTTGGCGGGTGCGTCGCGACCGACTACGCGTGCCGGGCGGCGGGCGACGAGACCGTCCTTGTCGCCGGGCCTTCGCGCGGGGGCTACGGGGGCTTTGAGCCGATGCGCTCCGTCACGCTCCGGGCGAGGGTCGGCCGCCGCCCTGCAGGCGTGATCGCCCGGCTTGGCGAGAAGGACCTCGAGCTCGTCGAGGTGGCGAGCCGCGAGGCGCTGGAGGCCGTCGAGCTCGCCCCGGGGACGGCGGCGTGGCTCTACGAGGAGGCGCCGGCGGTCGAGACCTATGCCCCGGAGGAAGAGGGCCTGCTCGCAGGCATGGTCGCCGGGGCCCATGGCGCGCCACGCGTGAGCGTGCGCTTTGCGCGCGGGGACGTGCGCGAGGGGCCGCGACGGGTGGTCCTTCTCGGCTGATTGAGGCAGTGGGGGCAGGCGCGTGACAATTAGGACAGGTTAAATTGTCACACCGCAGGCGCGTGACAATTTAACCTGTCCTAATTGTCACGCGCCTGCCCCCACTGCCCCACCCGGGTTTGTGCGGCTTGTGGACGTTATAATTTCCAGCTCAGCGCCCGCGCAATGCTGTATACTCGTACAGCTTTTCCACAGAGCCCCGTAATCTCTGATACAAAAGCACGGCGGTTTGTCCAGAAGCCGCCATCACGTAGGTACGTAGGAGGAGTCAAGTGAAGAAGTCGACTCAGTTCGCCAAGAACGGCGAAGTCGAGCGCAAGTGGGTGCTCATCGACGCTGAGGGCGCCACGCTCGGTCGTCTTGCCACCACGGCTGCCATGATTCTTCGTGGCAAGAACAAGCCCCAGTACACCCCCAACGCCGACACCGGTGACTTCGTCGTCGTCATCAACGCCGACAAGGTCGTCCTCACGGGCGTGAAGGCCGATCACAAGCAGTACTGGCGCTACTCCGGCTACCTCGGAGGCCTCAAGCTCGAGAGCTTCCGCGAGGCTATGGAGAAGCACCCCGAGCGCGTCGTCGAGCACGCCATCAAGGGCATGCTCCCCAAGACCACCCTCGGCCGCAAGCAGGGCACCAAGCTCAAGGTCTACGCCGGCCCCGAGCACCCGCACACGGCCCAGAACCCCGTCCAGATCGATTGGAGGGCCTAACCGATGGCTGAGAACACCGTTGTTTACACCGGCACCGGTCGCCGCAAGGAGGCCGTCGCCCGCGTTCGTCTCGTCCCTGGCACCGGTAAGGTCGTCGTGAACGGCCGCGAGGCCATCGAGTACTTCGGCCGTCAGCAGCTCGTGGACAACGCCGTTGCCCCCCTGCGCCTGACCGAGACCGCCGAGCGCTTTGACGTCCTCGCCAAGTGCGACGGCGGCGGCATCACCGGCCAGGCCGGCGCCCTGCGCCTCGGCATCTCCCGCGCCCTTCTCGACGCCGGCGAGTACCGCGAGGACCTCAAGAAGGCCGGCTACCTCACGCGCGACCCGCGTGCGGTCGAGCGCAAGAAGTACGGCCTCAAGAAGGCCCGCAAGCGCCCGCAGTTCTCCAAGCGCTAGCATCTGGCTCATCTGCCTGTTCAGGGCTCCCGGGTGACCGGGGGCCCTTTTTCTGTAAATGGGCCGTTACCGTAGCCCGAGGCCGGCCGCGAGAGTACGATGGGACGGGCAGAATCGATCCTGACCTTCGTGTGAAAGGGGACGGGAATGAAGTATTTCGGCACCGACGGATTCCGTGGAGTCGCCAACGAGGGGCTCGACGTCGAGCATGCCTACAAGATCGGTCGCTTCGTGGGCTGGTACTACGGGGCGCGCCAGGGCAAGAAGGCCCGCATCATCCTGGGCAAGGACACGCGCCGTTCGAGCTACATGTTCGAGTCCGCCCTCGTCTCGGGCCTCGTCGCCTCGGGCGCGGACGCCTACATGCTGCACGTCATTCCCACGCCCGGCGTCTCCTACGAGGTCGTCGACGGCGCGTTTGACTGCGGCGTCATGATCACCGCGTCCCACAACCCCTACACCGACAACGGCATCAAGCTCGTCAATGCCGAGGGCTACAAGATGGACGAGGACGTCCTCGAGCTCATCGAGGACTACATCGACGGCAAGTCCGAGGTGCCGCTGGCGACCGGCGACGCCATCGGCTGCACGGTCGACTACATGCAGGGGCGCAACCGCTACATCGCCCACCTCATCGCGAGCGCCAACTTCTCACTCCAGGGCGTCAAGGTGGGGCTCGACTGCGCGAACGGTGCCGCGTCCTCCGTCGCCAAGCCCGTTTTCGACGCCCTGGGCGCCGACGTCCGCGTGATCAACAACAGCCCGGACGGCTTCAACATCAACGTCGACTGCGGCTCCACCCACATCGACCGCCTGCGCCGGCACGTGGTGGAACAGGGCCTTGACGTGGGCTTCGCCTACGACGGCGACGCCGACCGCTGCCTGGCCGTGGACGAGCGCGGCAACGTGGTCGACGGCGACCTCATCCTCTATATCTGCGGCGTCTACCTCAACAAGCACGGCCGCCTCACGGCCGGCACCGTGGTGCCCACCGTCATGAGCAACTACGGCCTCTTCAAGGCCCTCGACGAGGCGAGCCTCTCCTACGAGACCACCGCGGTGGGCGACAAGAACGTCTATGCCTGCATGCGCGAGAACGGCTACAGCCTGGGCGGCGAGCAGTCCGGCCACATCATCTTCGGCGACATCGAGTGCACCGGGGACGGCATCATGACCTCCCTGCGCATCATGGAGGTCCTCCGTGCCGAGCGCGAGACGCTCTCGCAGCTCTGCGCGCCCGTGAAGCTCTATCCGCAGGAGCTCGTCAACGTCCGCGTGGCCGACAAGGACGCCGCCATGGGCGACGATGCGGTTCTCGCTGCGGTCAAAAAGGCCGAGGAGTTCCTTGCCGGCCAGGGACGCGTGCTCGTTCGCGCGTCCGGTACCGAGCCGCTGGTGCGCACGCTCGCCGAGGCGCCCACGGAGGAGCTGTGCCGCGAGGCCAACGCCATCGTCCTCGAGGCGCTGGAGCCTCACCGGGCCTAGCTCCGCGGGCGCGTCGCTCCGCGGTGCGGGCTGGTAGAATCGTAAACGTAGCTCAGACGCAGACGCGAGGAGGCTCCGCATGTGCGGGATCGTAGGGTACACCGGCAGGGGTCAGGCGGTCGGCTATCTGCTCGAGGGCCTCAAGACCCTCGAGTACCGGGGATATGACTCCGCCGGCGTCGAGGTCGTGGGCCGCGACGGCGCCCTGCACGGCGTCAAGTGCGCAGGTCGCGTCGCGACGCTGGTCGAGCGCTGCGAGACCGCCAACCTCGTCGGGACGACGGGGATCGCCCACACGCGCTGGGCGACGCACGGCGCCCCGACCGACCGGAACTCCCATCCCCACCGCGACTGCACTGGCCGCATCGCCATCGTCCACAATGGCATCATCGAGAACTACCGCGAGCTGCGCTCCTACCTGCAGCGGAACGGCCACACGCTCGTCTCGGACACGGACTCCGAGGTCATCGCCCACCTGATCGAGGACGCCTGGGCGGGGCCATCCGCCGGCAACCTCGTGGGTGCCGTGCGCAACGCGGTGAGGCGTCTCGAGGGGTCCTGGGCGCTGGCGGTCGTCTGCGCGGACGCCCCGGGCGAGATCGTGTGCGCTCGAAACGGCTCGCCCCTCGTGGTGGCTTCGACGCCGGACGGCGCCTACGCCGCCTCGGACGTCACGCCGCTCGCCAACGTGAGCTCGCACGTCATCCAGCTCGAGAACGGCCAGCTGGCCCGCCTCGAGGAGTCGGGCCGCGTGAGCGTCTTCGACTCTGAGGGCGCGGAGGTCGCAGTGCCCTCCACGATCGATATCGACTGGGATGCGTCTGCAGCGACGCTCGGCGGCTACGCAGACTTTATGGCCAAGGAGATCGCCGAGCAGCCCGAGGCGATCGAGCGCCTGCTCGACGGGCGAATGGGCCCGCACGGCGTCACCCTCGACGAGCTCACCATGACGGGCGAGGAGCTCGCCTCGGTCGACCGGGTCTACCTGATCGCATGCGGCACCTCCTACCATGTGAGCCTCATCGCCCGGACGCTCATCCAGACGTGGGCCAAGGTCCCCGTCGTCTGCGACTACGCGTCGGAGTTCAACTACGAGCAGGACGTGCTCGTCACGCCTCGCACGCTGGGGGTCATCATCACCCAGTCCGGAGAGACCGCCGACACGCTCACCGCGGCGCGACGCCTCAAGGGGATGGGCTGCAAGGTGTTCGCCATCACCAACGTCCTGGGGTCGACCGCGGCGCGCGAGTCGGACGGCGTCCTCTACGTCCAGGCGGGCCCCGAGGTGTGCGTGGCGTCCACGAAGGCCTATACCGCCCAGATGGTCGCGAGCGCGCTGCTCGCGCTGCGTCTCGCCGAGGCGAGGGGCGAGATGGACCGCCTGGAGGTGGAGCGCCACTACGGGGACCTCTGCGAGATCCCCGACCTCATCCGCGAGGTCATCTCGCGATCGTGGCAGGACAAGCGCGCCGCCCAGCTCTTCCGGCGCGCGCACTCGGCGCTGTTCCTCGGCCGGGGCGTCAACGCGACCACGGCCCTCGAGGGGGCGCTCAAGCTCAAGGAGATCAGCTACCTCCATGCCGAGGCGTATCCTGCCGGCGAGATGAAGCACGGGCCGATCGCCCTTCTCGAGCCGGGCTTCCCCGTGGTCGCCATCGTTCCCGAGGACCGCGTCCACGATAAGACGGTCTCCAACATCCAAGAGGTCATCGCCCGCGGCGCCGTATGCGTCGCCGTCGCCACCGACGGCGACGAGGCGGTGGCGTCGCTCGTCGAGCACGTCCTGTGGATTCCCCGCGTGCCCGACGAGCTGCTCGTGCCCATCGTCGCCGTCGTTCACCTGCAGATGCTCGCCCGCCACGTGGCGCGCCTGCGGGGCTGCGACGTGGACAAGCCGCGCAACCTCGCGAAATCGGTTACGGTGGAGTAGGTATGGCAACGGCAGGGATAGGCGTCGACATGCTCGAGATCGAGCGCATGGAGCGCGTCCTCAGGAGGCGGCCGCGCTTCGCCCAGCGCGTCTTCACGGAGGAGGAGCGCGCCTACTGCGAGAAGAGCGCGCGGCCGGCGGAGCACTACGCCGCGCGCTTCGCCGCACGGGAGGCGGTGCTCAAGGCGCTGGGCACGGGCTTTTCCGGGGGGATCGGGCTCAGGGACGTCTCGGTCTCCCGCGACGAGTCGGGCAGGCCGCGCGTCGTTCTCGCGGGCCGGGCCGCCGAGGTGGCCCGCGGGCGGGGCGTCCGGGAGATCGCCCTCTCGATCTCACATACGCGCGACGTCGCGGTCGCAAACGCCATCGCCGTGACCGATGACGTGCGACCGACTCCCCCCGCCCGAGACGAGGCGGCGCGGGCGCTCGCGACCTCGTTCAAGGAGGCGCGCTCGGTGCTCGACGAGCTCGAACGCGTCCAGGAGGCCGCGCTCGAGGGGCTCGAGGGACGCGCCGGCGACAAGGACACTGTGAAGGAGTGAGGGTATGCAGCCAGTGCTCAACATCGAGGACGTCAAGTGCGTCGAGGTCGCGCTCACCCGTGAGGGCGTGAGCGTCTCCGAGCTCATGCACCGCGCGGGCTGCGCGGCGGCGCAGGAAGTCCTGGAGCTGGGCGATGTCGACAACGTCGTCGTTCTCGCCGGCCTCGGGAACAACGGCGGGGACGGCTGGGTCGCCGCCGAGGCGCTCCACGCGCACGGGGCGAACGTCACCGTGGTGACGCCGGTCGACCCCGACGAGCTTGCGGGCGACCTCGCCCGTCAGGTGGCGCAGAGCGCCGTGCGCGCGGGCATCCAGCCCATGGTGGGCCCCTCGCGCGACGAGCTGGAGAACCTGCTGGCCGCGGCCGACGTCGTCCTCGACTGCATGCTCGGCACGGGGTTTCACGGCGACGTCCGCTCCCCCTTTGACATCTGGATCGAGTGCGTGAACGCGTGCCAGGCACGGGTCGTCTCCGTCGACGTCCCGAGCGGGCTCTCGGCGCAGACCGGCCGCGCCTCGGCGGAGTGCGTGGTCGCAGACATGACCGTGACCATGCTCGCGCTCAAGCCCGGGCTGCTTGCCGATGACGGCCGCGACGTCTGCGGCGCCATCGTCGTCGCCCCGCTCGCGGAGCAGACCGAGCGTCTCGTCATCGACGCCGACCCGGTCGCCTGGCGTACGGACCTCATCGACTACCTCGACGTCGTGGCGCCCTCGTCCATGGCTGTCGACAAGTACGCGCGCGGATCGGTGCTCGTGGTCGGCGGCTCGAGGCGCTACCCCGGCGCCGCGATCATGGCGGCGCGCGCGGCAGCCCGTATGGGGGCGGGGTACGTGACGCTCGCGGTCCCCGCCTCGCAGGCCTTCGTCGCCCAGACGCACCTGCTCGAGACCCCTGTGGTGCCTCTTCCCGAGGATGAGGACGGTACGATCTCCGCCGACGCTCGCGACGTGGTCGTCAAGCTCGCGGAGCGCTCGTCCGCCGTGCTCGTGGGCCCCGGGATGCGCGTGACGAGCGGGACCTCGTCGATCGTCTCGGCGCTGCTCGAGACCGACGTCCCCCTCGTCATCGATGCGGACGGCCTCAACTGCCTCGCCCGCATCACCGACGATTCCCTCCCGGAGTTCCCCGAGGTCACGCGTCGCCCCTCTCCGCTCATCCTGACGCCGCACCGGGCCGAGCTCGGGCGGCTCGTGGGCGCCGCCGACAACCCGCCCGACTCCCTGGTCGCCCAGCTCGAGGCCGCCCGCAAGGTCGTCTGGTCGGACGGAGGGTCGGAGCTCGTCGTCGTGGCAAAGGGGACGGCGACCGGCTGCGTGAGCGTCGAGCGCGCCGTGCTTCCCAAGCCCGGCCCCGCCGCCCTCGCGACCGCCGGTTCGGGGGACGTGCTCGCCGGAATGATGGTCTCCGCGCTCGCCCAGCGCAAGGGGGAGGAGCGCGACCTCGCCCTTCTCGCCGCCTACGTCTGCGAGATCCACGGCTACGCGGGCTCGCTCGCGGCGGAGCGCGTCGGCGCGCACGCCGTGGTGGCCACGGACGTCATCGACGTCATCGGGCTTGCCCAGGACGCCGTCGAGGAGCACGTGATGTACCCCGCCTCCGGCGAGTAGCCGCGACGGGGAATCGAGGAGGCTGTGATGGACAAGGTTGCGAGTCCCGCAACGCGCTGGTCGTGGGTCGAGGTGAACCTCGCCGCGCTGAGGAGGAACACGGCGGAGTTCCGCCGCCAGATCGGGCGCGGCCCCCAGATGATGTGCGTCGTCAAGGCGGACGCCTATGGCCACGGAGCCGTTCCGTGCGTCAAGACGATGCACGCCGCAGGAGCGAACCAGTTCGCCGTCGCCACGGTGCGCGAGGGAATCTCCCTGCGCGAGGCGGGCATCGAGTGGCCCATCCTCGTGCTTTCCGAGCCGCCGGTCGACTGCGTGGGAACGCTCGTCGACTACGATCTCATGCCTGCCGTCTACACCGCGGACTTCGCCCTCGCGCTCGGAGAGGCGGCGGCGACGCGCAACCGCGTCGCCCGCTACCATCTTGCGGTCGACACCGGCATGACGCGCATCGGGGTTCGCCGCCAGGACGTCGTCGAGCTCCGCCGCACGATCGACTTCCATCGCGGGCTCGAGTGCGCGGGCACCTTCACGCACTTCGCGACCGCCGACGTCCTGGACGACTGGGACTTCGCCCTGCAGCTCAACCGATTCCGCGAGGCGGTCGAGGCCCTGCGCGGAGCCGGTCTGGAGACCGGTCTGGTCCACTGCGACAACACCCCCGGGACGGTGCTCCACCCGGAGTGCCGCTTCGATATGTGCCGAGTCGGGATCGGCCTCTATGGCCTGCACCCCGCCGACGCGACGCGAACCAGGATCGAGCTCGAGCCGGTCATGAGCGTGCGCGGCCGCGTGGTCCGCGTGCTCTACCCCAACGTCGGGGACGGCGTGGGCTACGGCCTCACCTATCGGGTGCCCAAGCAGAACATCCAGATCGCGACGGTGCCCATCGGCTACGCCGACGGCCTCGCTCGCGAGCTCTCGAACAAGATGGACGTGCTCGTCGACGGCATCCGCTGCCGGCAGGTGGGCAACATCTGCATGGACCAGTTCATGTTCGCGGTGGACGTCAACAGCGTCCGCGCCTATCGACCCTCGCGCCCGATCGAGTACGGGGACGTGGTCACGCTGGTGGGCTCTGACGGCAACGAGTGCATCAGCGCCGAAGAGATGGCCGCCCAGCGCAACACGATCAACTACGAGGTGGTCTGCGACTTTGGAATGCGCCTTGAGAAGATCTACACCTAGGGTCTCCGCAGCGGAGAGAAGGGGGCTCGACCTCATGTCCGTCATGCACATCCCCGGCCACGAGCGCCAGCGCCCGCGCGAGGTCTCCCTTCAGGAGATCCGCGACCTCATGGGCGACTGTCAGCTGTGCCCGCTGGGCGCCACGCGCAACAACCTCGTCTTCGGCGTGGGCAACCCCCGTGCCCGCGTGATGTTCGTGGGCGAGGGTCCCGGGCGCAACGAGGACCTCCAGGGCGAGCCCTTCGTGGGGGCCGCCGGCCACAAGCTCGATGCGCTTCTCGGCTGCGCGGGCCTCACCCGTGACGAGATCTACATCGCCAACGTGGTCAAGTGCCGCCCGCCCGGAAACCGCAACCCCCGGCCCGAGGAGATCGAGGCGTGCTCGCCGTTTCTTCGCGAACAGATTCGCTCCATCTGGCCGGACGTGATCGTGTGCCTGGGCAACTTCGCGTCGCAGTTCGTCCTGCGCACCAACAAGGGCGTGACGTCGCTGCGCGGCCAGCTCTATCAGACGGGCCACTTCGTGGTGTGCCCGACCTTCCATCCGGCTGCCTGCATCTACCACTCCGACTGGCAGCCGCTGCTGGAGGCCGACTTGCGCATGGTCGGCGCTTGGCTCGCGGAGCACCCCGCCTCCGGGGAAGGGGGAGAGCAGTGAGCGAGAAGAGCTTCCGCACCGCGTCCCGCGACCAGACCATAGCGCTCGGCGAGCGTCTGGGGCGCCTTCTGCGCGCGGGGGACGTGCTGATCTTGACGGGCGACCTCGGGGCGGGAAAGACCCAGCTCACCAAGGGCATCGCCGCCGGCATGGGTGTGACCGATGACGTCACGAGCCCAACCTTCACCATCGAGATGGTCTACGAGGGCTCCGAGCTGCCGCTCTACCACTTCGACCTCTATCGTCTCGAGGACCCCGACCAGCTGGAGGACACGGGCATCTTCGACGTACTGGGCGCCGACGGCGTCTGCTCGATCGAGTGGGGCGAGCAGTTTGCCGACGAGATCGGCGATGCGCGCGTCGACGTGTTCCTGACGCGCCTCGATGGCGAGGCGGCCCCCGGCGAGGAGCCGCCGCGCGAGGTTCGTCTGGTCGCGCACGACGCCCGCGGCGAGGAGCTGCTGGCAGCGCTGTGACGACGCTCGCGAAATAACGCGCACGGCCTACGTTTTGCATTTTTCGCACCTGCGGATATATGAAGTGAAAACAGGCTGTGCGCGTTATTCAAAATGAGAGAAAATCTCAGTTGAGATTGAGTATCAATATGCTATAGTCTTCTTGTCGAGAGGAGGCGAGGCATGACCGGCAGAAACACCGTCCAGCGCACGATCATCGAGGATGAGCTGCGCCGCCTGGCAAACCATCCCACCGCTGACGAGGTGTACGAGGCCGTCCACGCCGCGCATCCGAGCATCGGCCGCGCGACGGTCTATCGTACGCTCGGCAGGCTCTCCGACGAGGGCGCGATAGGCCGCGTGAGAATCAACAACGGGGCCGATCGCTTCGATCATCAGGCGTTTGCCCACTATCATGTCCGCTGCACGATCTGCGGGCGTGTGGACGACGTGATGATTCCGGTGCTGGACGGGGTCGACGAGGCGGCGGCGCGGGCGTCTGGGTATCAGATAACCAGTCATTCGCTTCAGTTCGACGGCGTCTGCCCCATGTGCCGGGAACGTGCGGCAACTACGGCTTAGGCCGTGTGCATAGGAGAGGGCGGCGTGGCCGAGGGCCCCGTCGCACACACTCAAACGAGGAGGTCACCATGAAGTGGGTCTGCAAGGTCTGCGGTTACATCTACGAGGGCGAGGAGCCGCCGGCGGAGTGCCCGGTCTGCAAGGCTCCCGCCAGCCAGTTCGAGAAGGTCGAGGGTGAGCTGAAGCTCGCGGCCGAGCACGAGTACGGCATCTACGGCAAGACCGTCAAGGACAACCCCGACATCTCCGACGAGGACAAGGCCTACATCCTCGAGCAGCTCAAGGCCAACTTCAACGGCGAGTGCTCCGAGGTCGGCATGTACCTCTGCATGGCCCGCATCGCTCACCGCGAGGGCTATCCCGAGATCGGCCTGTACTGGGAGAAGGCCGCCTACGAGGAGGCCGAGCACGCCTCCAAGTTCGCCGAGCTGCTCGGCGAGGAGCTCGAGCCCAACATGAAGGCCTCCACGAAGGCCAACCTCGCCTGGCGCGTCGACTGCGAGTTCGGCGCCACGCAGGGCAAGACGGAGCTCGCCACCTGCGCCAAGAAGAACAACCTCGACGCCATCCACGACACCGTCCACGAGATGGCTCGTGACGAGGCCCGTCACGGCAAGGCTCTCAAGGGCCTGCTCGAGCGTTACTTCGGCTAATGGCCGGCAAGCCTCAGAAAAAGGCTGCCCGCAAGAAGGTCAAGCCCTCGGGGCCCGCGCCGTGCGCGGTGCTCTGGGGGCTTGACCCCTCTTCCGAGAAGGGCGCGGCGGTGCGCGGCGTGCTGCGCGAGATGGGCGTGGTGGCGCGCACGGCGCTGCCGGAGCGTCTGGGGGACGCCGCGGGGGCGTTCGCGCGGCTGCCGGGATTTCGCCCCGCGCCGGTGCCGTACGTCGGTCCCGAGCCGGAGTGCACGGAGTTCGTGCTGCTGTGCGGCCTGAGCGACGCGCAGGTCAACGAGTTTCTCGCCCGATCGCGAGAAGCGGGCTGCGTGGTGGGGCCCAAGGCCCTGCTCAACAAGGTCAACCGCGCCTGGCCGCTCGCGCAGCTCATCGATGCCGTCGCCGCCGAGCACGCGGCGAACGCGTAACGTCTCCGGCGTTCTTCTCGGTTGTAAGTTAGCGCCATCTAACCTCACACGTAGCGACTCTTTTCGAGGTTCTTCTCGGTATTTCCGCAGGAAAGCTTTGAAAAAGAAACGCTACGTGTGGGGTTTATCGTTTTGAAACATTCCCCGTGGGCATCGCTGCGCGCTACACTAAGCAGGTTGAAACCCTGAGCGAGAAGAGATGTGAATGAGCGAGAAGAACCTCGGATCCGCAATCCCTGCCGAGAAGATCGTCCTTGCGCTGGATACGTCCACGGACATGCTGGCCTGCGCCGTCGGGCGCGTGGGCGCGGACGGTGCCGTGACGGTGCTGGCCGCGCGCGACCACCTGTGCCGGCGCCAGGCCAACGTCGAGCTCGTGACCACGGCGCAGGACGCGCTTGCCGGGGCGGGCCTTTCGATGGGCGACCTCGACGCCGTGCTCGTGGGGCGCGGCCCGGGCTCGTTCACGGGCGTGCGCATCGGCATCGCCACGGCAAAGGGCCTCGCGTGCGGCCTGGGCCTGCCGCTCTTTGGCACCTCCGCGCTCGACGCGATGGCGTGGTCGGCGCAGGCCGCAGGCGCGCGCGGCACGCTCGCCGTGGCGGGCGATGCCATGCGCGGCGAGGTCTACCCCGGCATCTACGAACTCGACGAGGCGGGGGCGCACCGCACCTTCCCGGCCGAGACCGTGCTCAAGGCCGATGCCTGCGTGACGGCGTGGGCGGAGCGCGCGGATGCGGCCGAGCTCACGCTCACGGGCAACGGCCTCGCCAAGTATCGCGCGCGCTTCGAGGCGGCGGGCTTCGCGTCCTTCTCGCCCGAGGAGGCGTGGTACCCCACGGGCGAAGGCCTCCTGCGCGCGGCGGTCGAGGCCGGCGTGTTTGACGGCGCGTCCGCGCAGCCCGGCGACCCGGCGCTGGTCCTTCCCATCTACACGCGCCTCTCCGACGCCGAGGAGGCCGAGCGCACCCGCCTGGGGCTCAAGAAGCCGGCGACCGTCGAGCTCACGGGCGTCGATGACGCGCTCGCGGGCATCCACCTGCAGCTTCGGCCGATGACGCTGAACGATACCGCCGCCGTGGCCGCGCTCGAGGCGGCCACCTACGAGGCGTCCGCTCACACTCCGTGGACGGAGAAGATGTTCTACGAGGAGCTCTCCCAGCCTGGTCGCAGCTGGTGGGTCGCGCACGACCAGGGGACCGTCATCGGCTTTGCGGGCGGCGTGCTCGCGGGGGCGGACTTCGAGGTCGAGGAGGTCGTCGTGAACGCGGCGCGCCGGCGCGCGGGCATCGCAACGCGTCTCGTGGCTCGCGTTGCCTACGATGCGCAGATGCTCGGGGCGCAGACGATCTCGCTCGAGGTGGACGAGAAGAACGAGCCGGCCCGCGCGCTCTACGGACGCCTCGGTCTCGTTGAGGAGGGTCGTCGCCCGGGCTACTACGGGGCTGGTCACGACGCCCTCATCCTGCGCGCCCCGCTGCCGCTGGCAGCGGACGCCGTGATCGCGACCGGGCGCCCGGAGCCGGCGCCCTCTATCCGTCCGTGGCCCATCGTCGCCGGTGAGCGCACGCCCGAGGCTGTTGCCGCGCTCGCTGCCGCCGGCCCGCTCATCCTCACGATCGAGTCCTCCTGCGACGAGACCGCCATGGCCGTAACGGATAGCCATGGCGTGGTCTGCGCGAGCGTCGTTGCCACGCAGATCGACTTCCACGCGCGCTTTGGCGGCGTGGTGCCGGAGATCGCCTCCCGCAAGCACACCGAGGCCATCGTGGGCGTCTTCGAGGAGACGCTTGCGCGCGCCGGCGAGCATTTCGGCGTGGACACGCTCACGCCCGCGGACCTTGCGGCTGTGGGCGTCACGGCGGGGCCGGGCCTGGTGGGCGCGCTCGTGGTGGGCGTGGCCTTTGCCAAGGGCCTCTGCGCAGCCGCCGACCTGCCGCTCATTGCCGTGCATCACCTCGAGGGCCACCTCATGGCCAACCTCTTCGAGACGCCGGATCTCGAGCCGCCCTTTGTGGCGAGCATCGTCTCCGGAGGCAACACCATGCTCGTCCACGTGCGCGCCTGGGGCGACTACGTGCTTCTGGGCGCCACGATCGACGACGCGGTGGGCGAGGCCTTCGACAAGGTGGCCAAGGCGCTCGGCCTGGGATACCCCGGCGGTCCGGTGATCTCCAAGCTCTCCGCGCAGGGCAACCCCAAGGCCATCCACTTCCCGCGCGCGATGATGCACAGCGGGGACTACTCTTTCAGCCTCTCCGGCCTCAAGACCGCCGTCATCACCTACATCGAGGGCGAGAACCGCGCCGGTCGCGCGATCAACCTGCCCGACCTGGCGGCGAGCTTCGAGGCGGCCGTGATTGACGTGCAGGTGGCCAAGGCGGTGACCGCCGTGGAGGAGACCGGCGTCTCCGACTTCTGCGTCGGCGGCGGCGTGGCGGCCAACCCGGGCCTACGCGCGGCGTACAAGAAGGCGCTCGAGAAGCGCGGCGTGCGCGTGACCGTGCCGCCCATGCGCGCCTGCGGCGACAACGCGGCGATGATCGGCATCGCTGCCCTGAGGAGCTACAACGCCGGGTCCTTCTCGCCGCTCACGCTGGACGCCGACCCCAATGCAGCTCTCGGCACCTGGGCCACCCCCGACGCCCCCGTCCCTCCCACCTGGACCGTGCAAAAGTGACAGGCACTTTTGCACGCGACTACGAGTCCCCGCTCGGGAGGATGCTGCTTGCGGTGGACGATGCCGGTCTGGTCGGCGCGTGGTTCTACGGGCAGCGCTACTTTGCGCGCGGGTTGGGCGATGTCGAGAAGAACGTGGAGCCTGAGGCGCCCGCGCTGGTCGCTGCGCGCCGCTGGCTGGACGCGTATTTCGCGGGGGAGCGCCCGGGCGTGGCCGACGTCCCGCTGACGCCACGCGGCACCGCGTTCCAGCGCCGCGTATGGGATGCGCTTCTGACCATCCCGTACGGGGAGACACGCACGTACGGCGAGCTCGCGGCTGAGCTGGGGTCGTCGCCCCGCGCCGTCGGGACCGCCGTGGGCAGGAACCCCATCAGCGTGATTATCCCGTGCCACCGCGTCCTGGGCGCGGACGGCTCTCTCACCGGGTACGCCGGCGGCCTCGACCGCAAGCGCGTGCTGCTGGAGCTGGAGCGCACCGCCCTTGCCCGTTGACGTGCGACTTCTGGACGTTTTGGGACGAGAAACCGTCCACAATCCGCACCAATCAGAAAGATGTGCGACTTCTGGACGTTTTGAGACGAGAAACCGTCCACAATCCGCACCTAACCGCAAGGCGCCGATAACGGCACTGCGCGGGCGCGGCGATAAGAACCCGCCGCGAGTTCCGCAGTCGCGCCCTTAGCGGCGAGGATTGTCCGAGCGCCGGGTTCTTATCGCCGCGCCCGCGCCGGAGGGGACGTTAGCACGCGCCGGTCCCGCACATGAGCTCGATGATCGTCCGATCGGTCTCGCGCATGCCCTGGGCCGCGAGCACGCCCACGTTGCGAATCGTGTTCTCCACGCCCTTGACCACGATGCCGTCGCCGCCGTAGAACTGCTTGCCCTGGCGCTGCATCTGCATGCCCAGAAGGCCTGCCTCCACGGCGCTCGCGATCTTGGCGGCGCAGCTCGCCTTGGCGCCATCACAGACCATGCCGGAGTCGATTGCGATGGCGTTGACCACCGTGTGTGCGATCTCGTGCGCGCGCCCGCCGTAGAGGTAGGTGATGCCGGCCGCCGCGCCCGCTCCCGCGCTTGTGGCGCCGCAGTAGGCGGAGAGCCGGCCGATGCCGGTCTTGAGGTGAATGGTCACGAGGTTAGACACCACGAGCGCGCGCAGCAGCTCCTCATGGGAGACGCCAAGCTCCTGGGCGTAGACGATCACGGGCACGCTCGCCGTGAGGCCCTGGTTGCCGCTGCCGGAGTTGATGACCACGGGCAGCTCGCAGCCGCCCATGCGGGCGTCGGAGCCGGCGGCCGCCCACGCCTTGGCGCGGTTGGCCACGCCGTCGCCGTAGGCCTCGAGCAGAACCTTGCCGATGCCCGCGCCCCAGCTGCCGTGGAGGCCCTCCTGCGCGATGGCGGAGTTGCAAGCGATCTGACGCCCGAGGACCTGCTTGACGTCCTCGAGGTTCACCCCGCCCGCAAACTGGACGATCTTCTCGATGGAGAGGCAGCTGCGGTCCGTGCCCGCGTCCTTCTCGCCCGCACCCTCCTCGAAGGGCGTGTCGAGAAGAACCTCGCCGTCGCGCTCGATGCGGATGACGTTGGTGTGCGCGCCGGCGATCTCGCAGAACGCCGTGTGGGTGCCCGCCGTCACGCGCACCTGGATGTCGAAGATCCACGGGCGCTCGGAGGGTGTCACGGTGACGTCGTGCGCGGCGAGATAGTCGTGCGTCTCGGCGATTTCTTCGCCGGTAACGCCGGCCAGGACCTCGAGCTTGGCCTCGGCGTCCCCCGCGACCACGCCTGCCGCCGCGGCGGCCTCGATGCCGCGCGCGCCGCCCGTGTTGGGCACGACGACGCTCTTCACGTTCTTGATGATGTTGGCGGAGGCGGCCACGTCTACGCGCTCGGGCAGCGCACCGAGCGTCTGGCGCGCGAGCGCGGCGCAGTAGGCAACAGCGATGGGCTCGGTGCAGCCCATCGCGCAGACGAGCTCCTCCTCGAGAATGGCGACGTAGGTGTCGTAGGTCTCCCGGTCCATGGCATCCTCCAGATGATGCGGGTGATTCAATTGCCGTGCAAAGGGGACAGGCACTTTTGCACGCCCCGTGGCCGTGCAAAAGTGCCTGTCCCCTTTGCACGGCAACCCGTTACGGCGGTGTTTCCAGAATGGTAGCAGCTTGTGGTTCTTATCGTCCCGCGGTATCCTGCCGACGTGCGCGTAACTTTCTCGCATTAAGTTGCAAGGGGGAGGGGAATGGGTCCCCTCCGGTTGCGTCGCGCGGAAGGGGATTACTCAAAAAGGGAAAGGAACCACCATGAAGGCCACCCCGCACGTGTACGTATCTGACAGAGTCTCTCGCCGCGACTTCCTCAAGCTCTCGAGCCTCGTGGCGGGTATGGGAGGCGTGATGGTCCTTTCCGGCTGCGGCCCCGCCGCGCAGGAGCCCACCACGGATGACGCCAGCGACGCGGCAGATGACGCTGCCGACACCGCCGCCACGACCCTCGGCGACGGCAAGACCCTCCGTGTTGGCATGGAGGCCGCCTACGCCCCCTACAACTGGCAGGCGACCGAGGAGTCCGACACCACCATCCCCATCGAGAACGTCGAGGGCGCCTTCGCCGACGGCTATGACGTGCAGATCGCCAAGCGCATCGCCGAGGAGCTGGGCATGGAGCCCGTCGCGGTGAAGATGGAGTTCGGCGCGCTCGTCGACTCCCTCAACAACGGCACCATCGACATCATCTGCGCCGGCATGTCCGTCACCCCGGAGCGCGCCGAGTCTGCGGACTTCACCGACTCCTACATCGACGACGAGGTCATCATCGTCGTCAAGAAGGACAGCGACTACGCCGACGCCACCAAGCTCTCCGACTTCTCCGGCGCCTCCGTCCTCGGCCAGAAGGACACCTTCTATGACGACCTCATCGAGGAGATCCCCGACGTCAACCACATGACGCCCGTCGCCACGGTGCCGCTCGTCGTCGACGCCATCGAGAACGGCACCTGCGACGCCATCACGTTCTCCTCGATGTCGCTGCCCAACCTGCTCGAGAACTACCCCGACCTCATGAAGGTCGAGCTCGAGGAGGGCGAGGGCTTCTCCGACCCGAGCAACCCGGACAACGCGGCCATCGCCAAGGGCCAGGACGAGATGCTCGACCGTCTCAACGAGATCATCGCCGGCATCACCGAGGAGGAGCGCCTCGAGATGTGGCAGGATTGCATGGATCGCCAGCCTGCGTAATTCAAAAGGGGACAGTCCCCTTTTGAATCATTTTCGATCCGAGCGGGGCGGGGGCCTTGGCCCTCGTCCCGTTCACGGCGAAATGCCGACAAGAACTTCGAGGAGCCCTGAATGTCAAAACTGCGTGACTTCGTGACGCGCGACCACCGCTACGTGCTGCTGGGCACGAGCGTCGTGGCGTTTCTCGGCATGCTGCTGTCGAGCTCGCCGCGCCCCGAGCTCTCCTTCCTAGCGAGCGCCTTCACCGTCGAGCTCGTGATGTACTACGTCCTGGTGGCGTGGCTCGTGCTCTCTGCCGTGGCGCTGCTGTTCAAGCTGACCCACTGGCACAACTACGCCGAGTCGGCGCCGTTCACCAAGCCTGCCGTGGCCCGCGCGCTGCGCGTGGGCTCCTACGTGATCTGGGCGATAGTCGCGGTTCTTCTCGTCGACCGCTGGGCCATGGGCCTGGCGAGCGCCTGGCAGGTGGCCGCCGCCGCGGAGAAGATGCCCGAGGACATGCTCGCCCAGGTGCTCTACATGTTCCAGCAGGGTCGCGACACCTATATCACCGGCATCATCACGACCATCGAGCTGGCAGTCTTTGGCACCCTGATCGCGTTTTTCCTGGCGCTGCTGCTGGTCTTTGCGCGCATCATGCAGATCGACCGCTCCGACAACGACTGCGTGCGCTTCTTCAAGAAGATCGGCGTGTGGTTTGCCAAAATCTACAGCACCGTGGTGCGCGGTACGCCGATGCTCGTCCAGGGCGTCATCATCTACTACGCGGGATTTGCCGTGGTGAGCGGCTTCGGCCTCAGCGTCAGCGAGACCAACGCCATCTGGTCGCGCTTTATCGCCGGCCTCGTGGTGGTGTCGCTCAACTCCACCGCCTACATGATGGAGGTGCTGCGCGGCGGCATCGAGTCCGTGGACAAGGGGCAGATGGAGGCCGCTCGCTCGCTCGGCCTCTCGCAGTGGCAGGCCATGGTGCGGGTCGTCTTCCCGCAGGGCATCAAGTTCGCCATCCCCGGCCTCTCCAACGAGCTCGTCATCAACATCAAGGACTCGTCAGTCCTCTCCGTCATCGGCGTGTTCGACCTAGCCTTTGCCGCGTCCACGGTGGCCGGCATCTACTACAGGCAGCTCAACGCCTACCTCGTGGCCGCCGTGTTCTACCTCATCATGACGGCGATCGCGTCGTGGCTGCTCGGCAAGTTCGCCAAGCGCTTCAACGTGAAGACCGAGACCATGGGCAGCACGTCCGACCAGCCGGTGAAGGTGGAGGAGTAAGCCATGAGCGAGAAGAACCTGAATGTCGCGGCCTCTGCCGGCGCCACTGACGCCTCCGCCGCCGAGCCCATGGTCCGCATCGAGGGCCTGCAGAAGAGCTTCGGCGACCTGGAGGTCCTGCGCGACATCAACCTCGACGTCATGCCCGGCCAGGTGGTCACGATCATCGGAGCCTCCGGCTCCGGCAAGTCGACGCTTCTGCGCTGCATCAACCTGCTCGAGACGCCCGACGCGGGCCATGTGTGGTTCCACGGCGCCGACCTCGCGGCCGAGCACGTGGACGTGAACCGCCTGCGCGAGAAGATCGGCATGGTGTTCCAGGGCTTCAACCTGTTCAACAACAT
>CALUJM010000022.1 GCA_944320975.1 uncultured Atopobiaceae bacterium
GCGGCCGAGGTCGTCGGCCACGAGCTCGATGAGCTCGTCGGACATGGACTCGGTGAGCGTGAGCGGGGTGCCCAGCAAAAACAGGCGCTTGATGATGTCGTTGGCGGGCACGCCGAGAAGCTCGGCGAGCTCCTGGACCGTCGAGCCCTGCGGGACCCTCACGGTGTCGAGCTGCGAGAGGTCCTGGTCGTTGGCAATCGCCTCCTCGATGCGCTGCTCCATCGCCGCCTCGGCCGCCTGCTTCTGGCGGCGCTCCTTGCGGCGCTTGCGGCGGCCGGTGGACTCGCGGGAGGCCTCCTCGACGGCGACGCGCGCCTCCTCGAGGACGCGGCTCCTGTTGTAGGCCTCGGCCTCGCGGGCCATGCGGCTGTAGCGGTCCTCGCCGCCGTCGGCGCCGCGGCGGCCCTTCTTGCCGCGGCGGCGGCCGTCGCCGTCACCGGAGGGCTGGGAGGACGGGGCGCCGGCCGCGGGCGCGGGGGCGCCGCGGCGGGCGGGGGCGTCTGCGCGGCGCGGCTTGCCCTGGGCGGCCGCCTTCTTCTGGGCGGCCTCATCGGCCTGCTGCTTCAGGACCTTCTCCTGCTGGGCGATCTGGTCGAGAAGGGAGGTAAAGGACGGGACGGACTTCGGCGCGTTGTCGCGCACGCGGTTCTTCTCGGCCTCCTCCCTGGCCTTGCGCTCGGCCTCGGCGCGGGCCTCCTCCTTGGCCTTGCGCTCGGCCTCGGCGGCGGCGCGGCGGCGCTCCTCCTCGGCGCGCTCGCGCTCGCGGCGCTGCTCGGCGGCGATGCGCTCCTTCTCGGCCTCCTCGGCGGCGATGCGCTCCTTCTCGGCCTTGGCGGCCTCCTCGGCGGCCTTGGCGGCCTCGATCTCGGCCGCACGGGCCTCGAGGATGGGCTTGAGCTTCTTGCGGACCATCGACACGTAGGCGTCCTCGAGCGTGGAGGATGCCGACTTGGCCGGGATCTTCATGTCCTTGAGGTGGTCGAGCATCTCCTTGCTCGACATGCCGTATTCCTTCGCGAGGTCATGTACGCGCGTCTTTGCCATGTGACCTACCTTCCACGTCGGGCGCGGCGCCCGGGATCGAATCTTGCTGCTCGGCCCTCGGCCGTTCCCTTAGATGAGCGAGTCGGGGTCGTCGGAGACCTCGAGGCCCGCCATCTGCTCGTGGACGCCGCAGAAGCGAGAGCCGGGGCGCGCCATGTTGCGGCACTGGATGCCGTTCTCGCCCACGTACTCGCAGCGGTGGGACTCGCCGTCGTCGATGAGGTCGTCCTCGGCGACCACGTGGGAGAGGTCGCGCAGGACGCCGGCGGCGAGGGACTCGTTCTTGATGTCGATGTGCAGGCCCGTGAGGCGGGCGGCGAGGCGGGCGTTCTGGCCCTCCTTGCCGATGGCCAGCGACAGCTGGTCGTCCGGCACGATGACGGTGGCGTAGCTGTTCTCGTCGTCGATGATGACGCGGCTCACGCGGGCCGGCGAGAGGGCGGCGGCCACGCGGCGGGCGGGGTCGTCGCTCCACAGGACCACGTCGACGCGCTCGCCGCGCAGCTCGGAGACCACGGTGCGCACGCGGCTGCCCTTGGGGCCGACGCAGGCGCCCACGGGGTCGAGGTGCGGGTCGTTGGACGAGACGGCCACCTTGGAGCGCACGCCCGGCTCGCGGGCGATGCTGCGGACCTCGACGATGCCGTCGTAGACCTCGGGGACCTCGAGCTCGAAGAGGCGGCGCAGCAGGTCCGGGTGGGTGCGGGAGACCACGATCGGCGGACGCTGGCGCTCGCCGCGCACCGCGGGCTGGGTGGCGTTGGGGTCGCGCACGTCGATGATGATCGCGCGGATGCGCTGGTTGTGGCTGTAGCGCTCGCCGGCGGGGCGCTCGTTGCGCTCCTCGGGGTAGCGGCGCTGGTCGAAGTGGGGCAGCTCCGCCTCGACGCCCTCGCGGATCTTGATGATCGTGAAGTCGGGCGTGGTCTGCAGCACCGTGCCGGTGATGATGTCGCCCACGCGCTGCGAGAACTCCTCGTAGATCTGGACGCGGGCGGCGTTGCGCACGATGGCCTTGATCTCGGCCTTGGCGTGCTGGGCGGCGATGCGGCTGGTGCCGGGCGGGGTCACGTCGACCTCGTCGAACTCGGAGTACTCACCGGTCTCCGGGTCCTCCTCGCCGCGCGGGACGAGCTCGTAGACGTAGACGCGGCCGGTCTGGCGGTCGATGGTGACGCGGGCGCCAAACGGGAGGTGCAGCACGTCGGTGTAGCTCTTGGCGAGCGACTGCTCGAGGCGGTCGATCAGGTAGAGCTGGTCGATGTGCTTCTCCTGGCACAGGAGCTCGAGGGCTTCCATCATCTCAGAGGCCATGGTTATCCTTTCGCTTACTTCGACGCGCCCGACGCGGAGAAGTCGGGCTTGATCGTGCACTTCCTGATGTCATCGAGGGCGAGCTCCACGCGCTCGCCGTCGCACTCGAGGGCCACCGTGGCGCCCTCGATGCCGAGCAGGGTGCCGGTGTAGCGGCGCCTGCCCTCCCCCGGGATCAGCGAGACCTGGACGGTCTGCCCGGCAAAGCGCGCGAAGTCGCGCGGCTTGCGCAGCGGGCGGGCCATGCCGGGGGACGAGACCTCGAGCGTGAAGCTCGAGGGGATGGGGTCGAGCTCGTCGAGGGCGTCGGAGATCCAGGCGGTCTCCGCGGTCACCTCGTCGAGCGAGATCGTGGGCGCGTCCTCGTCGGCGTGGTCGATGCGCACGCGGACGCAGGGCGCCTTGCTCGCGCCGACGACCTCGACGTCGACGACGTCTATGCCGCGCCCGGCGGCGATCGGCTCCAGCGCGTCGATGATCTGCTGCTCGAGGCCTTGCTTTGGCATGAACCCTCCTCACCTGCATACAGAAAGGAAGCGGGGCGAGAAGATCCACCCCACTTCCTACGATTACAGCTTCGAATACGCTGGTATTCTACGGTGTTCGTGCGAAAACGTCAACCGCGGCTCCACGAGACCACCACAACGTCGGTCGGCGAGCGGCGCCGGGGCGCGCGTCCTTCTCGGCAGCCCGCCCTTCTCAGCCGCCCCCGCGCGCTAGTACGCACAGTTCTAGAAACTCGAAAAACTGACCTGCGGATATATGGAAGTTAATCGAACTGTGCGTACTAGCGAAGGGCGCGGGGACGCGCGGCGAGCTCGCCGGCCCGGGAGCGCCCCTCGCCCCGCCCTCCCCTTTCCTCGCTGATATACTCACGTTATTCCACGGGAGACGGCGGAGGTGCGTGCGGGGATGGGAAGCGCAAGGCCAAGCGAGTACATGTACCGGGACCTCAAGTCCTTCGCGCACCTGAGCAACATCGAGGCGGCGCAGATCCTGCTCTCCGACCGGCCCTTCGCCGGCGGGGCGGCGCCGCGCGACCGCGCCCTCAAGCCCACGTCGCTCTCGCGCGACGTCGTGGGGGCCGAGCCGGGCGCGCACTCGCTTCGCTTCTTCGCCGACCTCCCCGCGTGCGCCCTCACCATCACGTCCAAGATCCTCGGCCGCGTCACGGGGCCGGACGCGCGCGAGCGGGTCTGCGCCCACTACCGCGAGGTCGCGCCCGGCATGTCCGAGGCGCTCGACGCCTGCGGGCGGAGCGGCCGGCTCTACGCCAACGCCGTCGAGCACGTGTGCGGGATGCCGCTTCTTGAGGAGCGCGACCGGTGCTCGCTCCACGTCCTGCTGTTCATCGCGACCGGCTGCCTGGGCGACCCGCGGCAGGCGGCACAGATCGTGGAGGACTTCGCCCGCGACAAGCTGGGGAGCTCGTTCAGGACCCAGGCCACCGAGGCCGGCGAGGGGCTGCCGGAGGAGGGCGAGGGGGACGAGGACGTCATGCTCGGCCTCGAGCGCGTGAAGGGCGGGGCCGTGAGCCCCTCGATCTACGTCCTGGACCCCGCCGGGACCGAGGTGGGCACCCTGGCCGACGTGCCCGACGTCGAGGCCGACGTCACCCGCCGCCACCTGCGCCTGTGGCGCGAGGGCGGGCGGTGGCTGTGCGCCGACCTCGGGTCGACCAACGGGTCGTGGCTCATCTCCGGCGCCGACGGGTCGAGGCGGCGGCTCGAGCCGCCCGTCGCCGGCGCGCACGGGGCGGAGCTGCGGCCACGCGAGGTCCTCCCCGCCGACGTGCTGCAGCTCGGGTCGCGCACGCAGTTCTTCGTGATCGCGGTGACGGGCCGGTAGCGCCGGCGGCGCGGAGCGCGGCGCACTTCTCGGCACCGCCCGCGAGCCCGCCCGCACTTCTCGACACCGCCCGCACTTCTCGGCATGCGTCGGGAGCGAGCCCGCACTTCTCGGCATGCGCCGGGCGCGAGCCCGCACTTCTCGGCACCCCTCATCCAGTGCGGGCAGGCGCGCACCGGATGCGCGCGCTCGACGGCATCCGCCGAGAAGGGCCGCGCACCCGGGCCCTCCCCGCCCGAAATCCGCCCGCACTCGATGCCCGCACTCATGGGTGCGGGCGGGCCTCCAGGGCATGACCCCGGCACCGAGGCCCGCCCGGACGGGGCAACGCCCGCATCGGCGCCTTGAGGACGCCGGCAGGATGCAAAATCTGCCTTCAGTCCATATTTCGCGCCGGCCGCATGCAGAATCGCCCTTCAGTCCATGGAGAAACCGGCCTCCGGGCGGGACCGTGTCTCATGGGATAAAGCGGTATTGTCTTTTTCTATATCCACTGGTACCGGGACCGGGAGGGCGGGGCCGAATTCCCATGGACTGAAGGGCGATTCTGCATGTAACGGGCGGACAATATGGACTGAAGGGCGATTTTGCACGGAGCAGGGCGGCCTCCCGATGGGGGCGGTCGCGGGCAGGGGCGGGACGCCCGCCGGGAAGGGCAGCCTCGGAATTCGCCGACGAGCATGCCATATGGGACGGAATCCGCGCCGCGCAGGCCGGAAAGTGTCCCATATGGCATTCTCGGCCGCGGTCAGGCGAGAAGAACGAGCTGCCGAGAAGAACAAGCGGCCGAGGCTACGCGCCCGGGCAGGTGATGGGGATGACGTAGAGCCCCTCCTCCACCCGGCGCGCGTACTCGGAGACACCGGTGATGACCGCCATGAACTCGGGCGGGCGCACGCGGGCGGCGCCGCGCGCCGTGAGCTTGTCGCGCAGCGCGCGCAGGCGCTCGATGGCGGCGTCGGCCTTGCGCTCGCTCGTCTTGATCTCGAGCGCCGCCCAGCGCCCGTCGGCAAGCTCGATGATGGCGTCCGCCTCTAAGCCGGAGTCGTCGCGGTAGTACCGGACGGGTATGTCGGCGGCGTTCTCAAGCTCGTGCGCGTACACCTGCAGGTCGCGCATGCAGGGGTGATATGGATTTCCCGGACATTAGATTGTAGATTTTCCAGAAGTCTCATTGTCGATTTTCCGGCGTTTTCGATGTGGGTTTCCCGAGCATGCCATATGGGACGGAATCCGCGCCGCGCAGGCCGGAAAGTGCCCCATATGGCATTCTCGGCCGCGGTCAGGCGAGAAGAACGAGCTGCCGAGAAGAACAAGCGGCCCGGGATCTCTCCCGGGCCGCACCTCGACAGGCATCGTTACTCTACGCTACTCCGCGCGCGTCTCCCAGTTCATGAGGACCGCGGCGGCCTCGGCGCGCGTGAGGGCGCGCGCAGGGTCGAGCGTTCCCTGGCCGGTGCCGCGGAAGACGCCCTCGGCGACGGCCCAGGACATCGCCTCGCGCGCCCACCCGGAGAGCTCCCCGGCGTCGGAGAAGCCGGAGAGGTCGGCGCGGGCGGAGACGTCCTCGCCGGCTGCCTCCGCGCGGTTGTAGAGCACGCACGCCACCTGCTCGCGGGAGAGCTCGTCGTCCGGGCCGAACGTCCCGTCCGCGTACCCGCCGAAGACGCCCGCGGAGAGCGCCCAGGAGACGGCCGGGGCGTAGAAGCCGGAGGCGTCGCAGTCGCCCGGGAGCCCGGCGCCCCCGGCGGGCCTGCCCGCCAGGCGCCAGAGGACCGTCGCCATCTCTGCGCGGGTGAGCGCCTCCCCCGGCCCGAAGGCCCCGTCGCCGTAGCCCACGAGCACGCCCGTCGAGACGGCCCAGTCCACGGCGCCGTGGTACCACTGGGTCCGGTCGACGTCGGCGAGCCCCGCGCTCGGGCAGAGCGCGCCGCCGTCGCACGCGAAGGTGACGGTGACGGTCACCCTGCCCGCAGGCTGCACGAAGGTGTACGTGCCGTCCTCGTTGGGCGTGACCTCCACGGGCTCGCCGTCCTTGTCGGTCACGACGACGTCGCGCACCTCCTGGCCCTCGTCGGGCTCGGGAGTGACGGTCACGACGTCGCCCTCGTGCGGGTAGCTCGGCGTCACGGCCACGGTGCCGTTATCGGTATCTTCGACCTCGGGCCGGTAGGTCGGGCGCGAGGGCGGGACGTAGTCGGGCTCCGGGAGGATCTCCTCGCCGTCGGGGTCGGTCACCGTGCCGCCCGAGACCGTCGAGCCGCTCGGGGCGTCGAGCTCGTCGCCGTCCGGCAGGGTGACCTCCAGGCCGCCCTCGCCGTCGGGTGCGACCACGGTGCCGTCGGGCGCGGTGACGGAGCCGTCCCCCACCGTCGAGCCGCCGTCCACGTTGACCTCGGTGCCGTCGGGGAACGTCACGTCAAGCGAGCCGTCGGCGCCGGGGGTGACGGTGGTGCCGTCGGGCGTCGTCGCGGTCCCCGTCTCCGGGTCGACCGTCGTGCCGCCGGGAAGCGTCACCTCGGTGCCGCCCGGGTACGTGACGGTGCCGCCGCCCTCGGGCAGGACGGGCTTGCCGTCCGCGCCCTCCGCGGTGCCGTCGGGGTACGTGATGCCGCCGTGCGTCTCCGAGAAGGACCTCACGGTCACGGTCACGCACGGCGAAGGCTCATGGTTGTTGTCGCCCTTCTGGCGCACCTCGTAGCTGCCGGGCATGAGGCCGGTGACGGTGCCGTCCGCGGGCACGTCGGACCAGCTTCCGTCTGCGGGGCGCCACTCGGCTCCGTACGGGCCGGGCTTGACGCCCGAGATGGAGCCGTCGGCCGCGCCCGCGGTGCTCTGGTCGGTGGCCTTGACGCCGGAGGGCGCCTCCTGCGTGGCCTTGGCGATGGTTCCGATGCCCTCGCCGACGGCCGTGTCCGACGCGAGCGAGTACCAGTCGGCGTCGTTGCCCGTGAGCGTCACTCCGAACGCGGCGACGTCCTTGCCCTCGCCGGCGTCAGGGGTGGTAAACGAGAAGGACGACGCGGTCGCGGAGACGTCGTCGTCCGCGATGACGCCTTCCAGCTCGATCGAGAGCCCGTCGGCGGGCGCGGTGACCATGCCGTCGTAGGTCTTGCTGGCGGAGCCGGCCACCGTGGCCGTGAGCTGCCTCGGGCTGATGGTCAGCGTGAGCTGTGCCGAGGCGTCGGCCTGGTCGTCGGTCCCGGCATAGCGGACTTCGAGCGTCTGCGCGGAGCCGACAGGGATGACCTTAGCCGTGGTGTCGTAGGAGAGCGAGAAGGACCCGTCAGCAGTAACCGTCACGGCGTCGCTTACCTGGCTGTCGCCGTAGTAGAGCGCGACCTCGCCCGCAGCGAGGGCGCGCGTGGCGGGCTCGCCGGTGGCGGAGACCCTACCGGAGACGGTGACGACGTCGCCGTAGGTGACCGTCTGCGCGGCGCCGCCCTCATCAATCGTGATCTCGGATGCGGACTGAACCACCGTCAGCGCGCCCTTCTCGGCCTTGAACGTGTAGTTGTCCGCGGACATCTCGGTCACATCGACCTCGATATCGCACGCGGCGCCCGCCGAGGTCACGCCCTGCTTGTAGTCGAGGCACGCGAGCGCGGGCTTGCCAGTGATGACGGACTCGTCGTCGGAGCCCACGAAGTCGGTGATCCGATAGGTGAGCTCCGGCAGCACCCCGTTGAAGGCGACTGTCTTGTTGTCGGCTGCCACGGTGAGCTCGGCCTTGGTGATGCCGCTCTGGACGGTCGCCGTCGCCGTGTCCGAGGCCAGCTCGTACCAGTTCGCCGCCTCGTCGGTGAGCTCGATGCCTGTGGCGGTGAGGGACTTCGTGCCCGCCTTCGCGGCGTCCCAGGCGATCTTGTAGCCGTTGGCGATGATCGTGCCGTCCTCGCCCACGCTCTCGGCGGTTACGGACAGGATGTTGCCCTCGCCCGCCGTGTAGTCGGTCGTGGCGTCGTAGACCTTGCTCGCGTCGCCCTCGAGCACAGGGGTAACCTGCTTTTTGTTGATGGTGAGCTTCACCTCGGCCGAGGCGTCGGCCTGGTTGTCGGTCCCGTCATAGCGGACCTCGAGGGTCTGCTCGGAGCCGGCGGGGACGATCTTGTCCGTAGTTTCGTAGGTGAGCGAGAAGGACCCGTCAGCAGTAACCGTCGCGGCGTCGCTCACCTGGGTGTTGTTGTAGTAGAGCGCGACCTGGTCGTCGGCTAGCGCGTTTGCTGCGAGCGTGACGGGCTTACCGGTGGCGGAAACCTTGCCGGAGACAGTGACGACGTCACCGTAGGTGACCGTCTGCGCGGCGCCGCTCTCATTGATAGCGATCTCGGATGCGGACTGAACCACCGTCAACGTGCCTGTCTTGAACGACAGCTCGTAGTTGCCCATGCCCGCGTCGAGCTGGGCGCCTTGCTTGAGGGAAGGCGTGATGGTGAACTCGCTGCCCGCCGGGGCGGTCGCGGAGTACGCGGTGCCCTCGTCGTCCTCTACGGTGTACTCGAGCGCTTCGAGCAGGCCCTCCTCGAGCTCGGCGTCCTCGCCGTTTACCCAGCCGGACACAGTAGCCGAGAAGGACGGAGTGCCCGCAAAAGCAACCTGAACGTCGGTCGCCTCTACGGTGAGCGGCGCCTTATCGATGGTGACGTCAATCACGTCGCTCGCGTCGTTCGCCCCGAAGTAGAACATCTTGTCATTAGCGTCGTAGCCAGGGTCGTGTAGCTTCACGGTCGCACGGATGGACCATTTGCCTGCGTCGGTGGGCAGCCCCGGCGTCCAGGAGTCTTCCCCGCTGGCGCCAGCAGCCCGGTGATCGAACGTCGCGTCGCCGCCCGTAACCGTGAAGGAGTCCTCATCGATCGTCTGGCCGTCGTAGGTGAACTTGGACCCCTCCTTGAGCACGAGAGAGGCATCCGACTGCTTCTTGGCCGAAACAACGGCGACGGGATAGCTGTCTTTTGTCTTCTCGTCGGGGTTCTCGATCACCGCGTACCCGTCGCCGCCCTCAGAGGTCGCTGGCACCGCAATGCCGTACACCGTGCCGCGAATATTCGAGTCCGAGGGATTCACGAGGTTCTTCTCGACATCAGCAAACGCGCCGCCGGTGATGGTGACGTCCGCAGTTCCGGACGTGCCACCGCCGTTGCCGATGGCGTCTCCAAGCAACTCGATGGTGGAGCTCACCAGTCCACCGGCGATCTTGATGCCAGTTCCGGATCCTTGACTGCCCCTGCCGATGCCGGCGGCGCCGTGGCCGCCTTTGGCGGTGACGACGCCGCCCTCGATGGCGATGTTCGAGCCGTCGCCCCCGTTGCCCCCGCCGATGCCGGCGGCGTCATAGCCACCCGTCGCCTCGAGCGATCCCCCACCGTCAATGGTGAGCGGGTTCTCGCCGTTCTGCAAGCCGGCACATTTACGCCCTGACACAAGGCTGTTCTCGCCCTCGAGCGTGAGCTCGAGGGAGCCGTTTTGCACCAACAGCACTGAGGTTTCTAAGCCTCCTGCTTTTATATTCACGTCCTTGAGGGTAACGCGTGCGGTGCTGTTGCCGGCGTCGACTATGATGTGATTTTCGGTCGACGCCTTATCCTCGGCCATGGAAACCGTGATTGGCGTGGACCCCTTGATGGTAAGGACGCCGTTATTGCCGGTCGTGTACGTGTAGTCCACATCCGCGACGCCGCCGGTCACGACGAGGTCGCCGGTTTTGTACTCAGCGACCTTCCAAGGATAGTCCGTGGACGTTGTCGTGTTCTCGTTAGTCATCACGGCATAGCCCGCATCCGGCGCTATGCCGTAGATAGTCCCGGCGCTCCCGCCCGAGTTCGACGCGAAGCAGCCGCCGGTAATTTTGATTTCCGTCCCAGAACCATCCTTGCCGCCGCCGATGCCGGCGGCGCCCTCGCCGCCGTTAGCGTTGACGGTGCCGCCTGTAATGACGATGCCCGAGCCGTGACCTTCAATTCCTCCGCCGATGCCGGCGCCGCCATCCTCGCTGGAAGCGGTGACGGTTCCGTTTGAGATGGTGATGTTCGACCCGTCGGCATCGCTGCCGCCGCCGATGCCGGCTCCATCACCGTCCCCATAGGCATTCACGGTCCCGCCATCGATATTGACATCCGAGCCGGTGCCCCCGTCGCCGCCGCCGATGCCGGAACCGCCTAAATAGCCGTCGCTATCTCCGCCCGTCGCAATGACGTCACCGCCAGAGATGGTGATATTTGATCCGTTGCCATATTTTCCGCCGCCGATTCCGGCGGAGCCAGCGCCACCCGTCGCGATGACGGTGCCGCCTGTAATGGTGATGCTCGAGCCGTCTTCGGTGTATCCGCCGCCGATGCCCGCGGCATAATAGCCACCCTTTGCTGTGATGTTGCCGCGGTGAATCGTAATGGAGCCGGAAGCGTTGGAGCCGTCGCCTCCGATTCCGGCAACACCGGATTTCTCGCTCGCGTCCGCCTCGAGCTTGCCTGTGCCCTCATTCTGGGCGTACACCGTGAGCGAGTTGTTCCCGTTGACCTCGATGCCGCCGGTTACCGTGAGATTTGCGCCGTCGGCGAGGATGAGGTTCACGTTGCCAGAGACCGTAACGCGGGACGAAATGTTGACCTCGCCGGTTGCGACGTACCAGCCATGTGTGATTGAGCCGTACCAATAATACTCGCCCGACTCGATGACCGTGGCTTCGACGGTCCTTTCGGTGTCATTAGTGTCGATGTATTTCGTCGGCACCGTCTCCGCCCACGCCACTCCCGGCGCCGCGCCCAGCGCGACGACGCACGCCAGCAGGCACGCGAGAAACCAGCCGATCCTCCGCGAAGTCCGTCCCATGAGACCTCCCAACCCACGCGGGGAATGAGAACCCCCCCCCGCAGTCAAAAGACATATGCTGCCCGTATTTTCGCAGGAATCCGCAGCACGGCGCAACGCCCTGGAACCGAACGGTAGCTGCTCCGACCGAATGCTATCCACCCCGGGGTGACGCCAACTCCGGACTCCACGTTCTTCTCGCCTTGCCGCAACCTCGCCGAGTAAGAGAAAAATGCGATATCGGGGCTTAAAACGGGGTCGGTTCGGCAAGAAACTCTTACTCGGTGCCGGTGCTGTGCCCGGGCCCGAACCGCCGACGCAGCGTCACCCGCGAGCATGCCATATGGGACGGAATCCGGCCCGCGCAGCGCCGAATCTGTCCCATATGGCATTGTCGTCGCCGGGCTGCCGAGAAGGACGCCGCCCCGGCGCCGGACCCGCTCGCCGCGGGTGTCCCTTGCCGCGCCCATGCCCTATAATCGAACAAGAGTTTTGTTATGGGGAGGAGGCGGCATGGCCAGGCGGCTCGGCGGGACCAACGGGGTCCCCGACTACGACGAGCGCACCTACGTGCAGGTCAGCTCGGTGACCCTGGCGGACGGTCGCGTGCTGCCCCTCGAGATCGCCTGGGCCGACGGCAGGCGCTTCGCAGTCGTCGCGAGCACGCTCAGGCGCACCGTGGGCCGCTGGGAGACGGGCACGCTCATCCGCTGCTGGGACGTCGAGCTCGGGCGCCACGCGCACCGCGAGGTCTTCTGGGAGCGCGGGCGGTGGTTCGTCCGCCGCCGCGTGGTGGACAGGAACGGAGAGCGCGCGCCCGGGGAGCCGTGACGCCCTGGCACCCTCCACGGTCCGGGAGCCCGCACTCATGAGTGCGGGCGAGAAGTGCGGGCGGATTCGGCCGACAAGGACGTCGGGTGCGGGCGGGCACCCGGCAGACGCCGAGAAGTGCGCTCCAGGGGTGCGGGCCTGCCCGCACTCGATGCCCACACTCACGAGTGCGGGCGGCCACCCGGCGGATACCGAGAAGTGCGGGCGGGCCGCATGGCGCGGCGTACTCGGCGCCCGTCGGCCCCGGAGACGTGCTGATCCTGGGCGAGTCGACGCGCTTCCTCGTCCTCAACGCCGTGTTCTTGTCGTCCGGCCCCTCCCCGCCGTTCACTATTTTGCGCAAATAATATCGCCCCCCACGCGATAAGCTGAAAGCAGTCCATGGGAGGGGGAACGTTGAGCAACGCAGATAGCCAGCTCAAGGTCATCGAGGTCGCGGACTTCGTGGCGGCTGCGCCGACGATGTCCGCCGAGGAGTCGCTCAGGCGCTACGCCCGCCTCATCGTCTCGGGGGACGGCGCGAGCGAGGGCGCCACGAGCGAGGTCCTCAAGGCCGCCAACCCCGACGGGGAGACCCTTGCGCTCAAGGTCATGCGCCCGACGCGCGTCGCCGCCGCCGGAGACGCCCTGGCCCTCGCCCGGGAGCGCGCCTTCCACGAGGAGTACCTCAACCAGCTCTCCGTCTCCGGCCTCCGCGGCTTTCCGGAGGTCTACGGCTACGGCACGGTGGAGGGGCGCCCCGCGATCGTCATGGAGTGGGTCGAGGGCACCTCGCTGCACGACGCGTTCGCGGCGGGCGGAAGGGTCCCCTGGTCGGGGCGTCTGACCGCCCGGCTCGGCCTCGCTGTCCTCACGATCCTCGACAGCACGAGGGCGCTCGAGCGGGGCTTCGTCCACCGGGACATCTCCTCCAGAAACATCGTGCTCAGGGCCGGCGACAAGCCGGTCGAGCAGCAGCTCGTCGACGGCTCGTTCAACGTCTGCCTGGTCGACATGGGCAGCGCCGTGAGCATCTCCCCCACCGACGGCTCCTTCACGATGCTCGCCGACGTCTGGCGCAACGCCACTCCGGACTACGCGCCGCCCGAGATGCTCACCCGCGACGTCCCCGGCATCGACGCGCTGCGCCACTCGAGCGCCATCGACGTCTACGCCCTCTGCAGCGTGCTCTACGAGCTCTATGCCGGCGACCCTCCCTTCTGTGTCTCGCAGCATCCGGAGAGCTCGCCCTACCGGCTCAAGATGGACTCCTCCCCCGCCTCGCTCCACGCGCGCGAGAAGGGCGACGAGGGGCTCTGCAGGCTCATCATGGCGGGCCTCGCCACCGAGCCCGGGGACAGGCCCACGGTCGCCAGCCTGCGCGCGGCGCTCCAGGGCTGGCTCAACGGGGGCAGCGACCCATCGGTCCTTCTCGTCCCCTACGAGCCCCGCAGGGTCGAGCCTGCCGGGCAGGGCGCGGCGCCGCCGAGGGAGAGGTCCGTGTCGCGGCGCGGGCTCGTGATCGGCGCGGCGGCGGGTGTGGCGGCAGCGGCGGGGGTCGGCATCGCGGCGTGGGCGACCGGAGGCTTTGGCGCCCTGCGCAGGCCGCGCGGACTCGCCGCGCTCACCTGGGACGACCTCTCCGCGGTCTCTGCGGAGATCGCGGGCGCGGGGAGCGAGGACGCCGCCATCGAGGCGGCGCGCGGCTACGGCCTCCTCACCGACGAGGGCGCCATCGACCTTACGCAGTCCAAGGCGATAACAGTCGCGGGACGCGAGATGTCGGTGCAGCTCGCTGGCATCGCGCACGACGTTCGCGCCGACGGATCGCCCATCGGGCTGAGCTTCCTGCTCACCGAGGTGCTCCCCGAGGAGCGGCGCATGAGCGAGGAGGCGTACATGGGCGGCTGGGAGGACTCCGACCTGCGCTCCTGGCTGAACGAGGTCCTTCTCGCCGATCTTCCGGAGGAGCTCGCGCGCAACATCGTTGCCGCCGGCAAGCTGTCGAACAACGCCGGCGCCGCAAAGACCGCGGACGACGTGACGCTCACCGAGGACTCCCTCTGGCTCCCCTCCTACGTGGAGATCGTGGGCGAGCGGCCCCGCGCCAGCTTCAGCGACGGCTTCCAGTACCTCGCCGAGGTCCTCAACGCCGAGGGCAGCCAGTACAAACTCTTCCGCGACCAGGTGATCTACCCGATGGAGACGCGCCAGGAGCTCGTGCGCAACCGCGAGGGCGAGGCCGCCTACTGGTGGCTGCGCACCGCGAGCCCGGACGTGTCCGAGAGCGAGGGCATGGCGTACTTCAACCGCACGGGTCCCAACGGCGACCCGTTCCACTTTGCCACCGCTTCCACGGACTTCTCCGGCGTCATGTTTGGCTTCTGCGTGTAGGCCCGCCGCCGGCGGGTGCGGCGGACCAGGCGAACCAGATTAAAATACAGACGTACGCGACTTCTTCTGGCATTTTGCCTGTTGGCTGAGAAGGAAGTCGCGTACGTCTGTAATTAACCGAGCGGGCCGGGCATTAGCGAGAGTGCCGGGCTTTATCGAGAGGGTCGCGAGGCCCAGCGCGGTCTACTCGCCCGAGGCGGCGTCCTTGGAGAGCTTCTCGTCCGTCAGGAGAGACGCGTAGTCCCCGAACTGGTACGAGTACAGGTCATCGACCGTTCCGCGGTTGCGGTTCTTGGTCTGCGCCTCGACGATCAGGTTGTACTCGATCTCGGTGTCCCCGCCCGAGAGCCCGACGGGGTCGGAGTCCGCGAGGATGCTCATGGCCGCGGGCAGGCCCTCCGTGTCCGTGGTGCCGGAGAGGTTGGCGATCACGCGGTGCCTCCCCTCCTCGCTGGGGGCGCTCACGAGCTTGCCGGTGAGCGTTGCCGCGTCCTCGGGGGCAAAGAGCGTGAGATAGATGAGGCGCGGCTGGTCCAGGCGCCAGGAGACCCGCGCGGTGATCGTTCCGTCAGCGGCGACGTCGGTGATCTCCAGCGAGGTCACGCACTCCCCTCCCTCGTCCTCGATGTCGTACACCCCGACCAGGTTCTCATACGTCACGCTGGAGGAGGACTCGTCCACGCCCTCGAAGACCCAGGCGCTGCCGTCGAAGGCGTAGTCGTATGCCAGGTCGCCCTCCGCCGTCTCAAACCACGCGGGGTCCTCGTACGGGGCGTAGACCGTGCACGTCTGGGACTCCTCGTCAAACTCAATGCGGGCGCTCCCGCTGTCCCAGCGCCTCTCGTCATGCTGGACCCCCGAGACGGCGCGAAGCCCGTCGACCGACTCCACCTGCCACGATCCCGTCCAGGTGCCGTCGTCGTCTTTGACGTAGGTGGCCGACAGGCGCTCCTCGGCGGCGTACGAGTCGTTGGAGACGGGGACGGTTGCGCGCACGCTCACCGTGCCGTCATCGGAGCCGCTCTGCTCGAAGGTGGCCTCGCCCGCCTCCCACGCGCTCGGGTCCACGTACTCGTAGAGGGCGTCGGACACGGGGACGTCCGTCAGCTCCGCGACCGCGGAGAGGTCGGAGATCAGCTGGTCCTCGGTCACCCCCGACTCCCCAGGCGCCGAGCAGCCTCCCAGGGCGCAGACGATGCCGAGAAGCGCCGCCGCGGGAGCGAGAAGCGCGCAGATCCCGCGCCGGGAAACAGATACGCCGATCCTAGTCATTCTCGCTCATCTCCTCGTCTTCCGAGCCCTCGCTCCCGCTGGCCTCGGCGTCGCTTCCCCAGTCACAGACCCAAGAGCCCGTCTGGTCTATCCAGCCGCTGTGGTCGGTCTCCGACAGCGTCTCCCCGTAGACCAGGCCGCCCTTGAACGGCCAGCCGACGACGGAGAGGCGCGGGGTGATGACCCACTCGCCGGCCTCGTTGATGAATCCGTACTCATCCGTGGCCCAGTCCCTCACTGCGGCCAGCCCCTCGCCGAAGGGCTCAGCCTCCAGGAACTGGGGGCGGATCGCCCATTCGCCCGTCTCGTCGATATAGCCGGCCAGCGTAAGGTCGTAGTCCTTGACGCCCGCGAGGCCGTTCGAGGCAAAGTAGGGGGCGTCCTCACGCTCGAACGGCGGGGCGTCCACCGTGCCATGCACCGAGTCGCCAAGCTCGGAGTTGTGCTCGACGCGCGCTGACCCCTTGACCAGCTTGCCCGTCTTGTCGTAGAAGAAGCCCATGTAGAACATGTAGCCCTGGTGGAAGACGCACATCCTGGTGCTGTAGCCGTCCCTGGCGCGGGCCGGGAAGTCGAGCTGCACGGCGCCGGTGTTGTCGACATAGGCCAGGCCGTCCGACCCGCGCGTGAGGCCGACGCCCTCGCTGAAGAAGACCGGGGCGTCGTACACGTAGGGGTGGGCCTTGTCCTCGCCCGACTCGAGGGCCCACTCCCCGTCCACGTCAATGCAGGCCCACTGCTCGGTGCCTCCGTCCTGCACGAACGCCACGCCGCCGCAGAACGGCGTCGCGCTTCTCGCCGCGAGCGCCCCAAAGGCGTCGGAGCCGTCCTCGCGGATGAAGTGGATGTCGCCGTCAGAGACGACCACGGCAAAGCCGTCAGGGGAGAACGTGCCCGCCTTCTCGTAGGTTGGCTCGATCGCCCAGGCCCCCGTGCGGTCGATGTATCCCCAGAGGCCGGACTCCTCGTCCTTCACCGCCGCGAGCCTGCCGTCGAACACCCCGGGCGTGAGCCCCATGCACTCGGTGTACAGGGCATCGTACACCGTCTCGAGGGGGCTTACGCCCGCACCGACGTCGTAGCTGGGCCCCGGCTCGCTGGCAACGTCCTCGAACTGCGGCTCTATCACCCAGGCGCCCGTCGCGTCGATGAAGCCCCACAGGTTGGGGTTGCCGCTGTCGTCACGCGCCCGCGCGGCAAAGAGCGCTCCCTCGGAGTCGCTCGGGGAGCCCGCCGGCTTCTCGTCCGCGCCCTCCGCGCGTGCGGCCCTCGTCCCGCTGAAAAGACACGTTGCCGCCAACGCCCCCGCGACCCCGATCATCTGGCGCCTCGTGAGCGTCAGGCCCCGCGATGTCTCTGTTCTTCTCATATGCCCTCCTGTATCCAGATAGCGCGTGCCCGTCGGTCTTTCCATGGCCCTCAGCTTAGGTAGGGGGCGCGCAAGATCTTTGCGCAAAGATGCCGAGAAAAACCCTCGTACCGTAAATGCCAGCAAAGGCGGTCTAGAAATACAGGAGGAACCCATGTTGAACCAGCAGCACGACCCAAGCGGCCTCGGGGGCACGAAGCGCTCGAGAAAGGGACTGTTCGTGGCGGGAGGATGCGCCGTGGCCGCCGTCCTGGCGGCGACCGCGTTCTTTGGCTATCAGGGCTACCGGCACAACCAGCTCGTCAACACCTACACCCCGGTCATCACGGACGCCCTCGTCGCTCAGTTTGACGGCAAGGACGCCATCGACGGCCTCGCCGCAAACGACTACGTCAACCCCTCGCCCTATCACGTCTCCGACGTCTCCCTGGCCTCCATCAGCGAGGACGGCGAGAAGATCAACGCCAACGTCAACGCGACCATCGCAAACGACAGCTTCTCCTCCGAGGTGACCGCGCGCTTCAGCGCCACCCGGACGGGGGGCGAGGGACATGAGGGTGTCGAGATAAGCCTCGTTGACGTCGCCACGACTCCCCTTTCCGGCATCTCGGGCGACCCCGAGCACGGCGTCAGCGCCGAGGACGTCACCGACTACGAGGCGGGAGACACCTACTGCAGGGCAACCGTGGTCGAGAACACCTCGGGCTCATGGCTCCTGTCCTCTGGGACGACCACGAGCTACCGGTACGAGTTCGACGGAAATGCCTGGCGCTTTGACGGGGCGGACCGGGGGGAAGAGACGACCGAGTACGGCGACCTCGAGGGCACCTACGTCGCCGACGGCATCAGCCTGACCATCTCGGACCTGGACAAGAAGACGGGAGACTGCGTCGCCTCCCTGACGACGCAGACGTCGTTCGAGGCGGGTGGAAGGGGATGCGAGAGCTTCACCGCGGGCGACACCTGGTCGATGACCATGGAGGACGCGACCATCGAGCAGCTTGACCATGGCTATTACGGATTTGACGGAAACTTCTACTGCCCCTCCGAACAAATTGAGCTCGCAGATCCCGGAGATGTCCCCGACAACGTCGTTGTCACGAGCGCGTCATTCTATAGCCAGATCCTCTTCCATCCGGATGACCCCGACAAGATCACCCTAACTCTCCAGCCTTCCATCGGCGAGCCGGCGGTTGGGTTCACCCAGTGGTCCTACCCGGGATATCTCTATTTTGACGTGGACGGCACGGGGTACTACTCCTACAGCTCTTCGGGAGGCGTAGCCGAGCTCGAGGACGGCAACATCACGCTCACCCGCACGAGCTAGATCCGAGAATAACGACGAGGTCATGCCAGGAGGCAGACAGAGATGGACATCAACAAGATGAAGCCCGAGGAGCTCGACAAGATCCTCGACGCGCTCCCCAGCGTGATTCACCGGAAGGTCGACCACGTGACGCCCGAGGGCGTAGAGATCGACGAGCAGGTCGACAGCTCCGTGTACTACGACCCGGACGCCAAGCCGGGCCACGAGTGGGACCTCCTCACCGCGAAGGTGGAGAAGGAGCTCCGGGAGGAGCGGGACCGCAAGAACGGGGGCAACCTCTACGACAAGATGAGCCACATGCCCATTTTGCGCGACCGCTTCATCAACGCCGTGTTTGGCCTGGGGTCGGCGGCCCACATGTCCGAGCGCGAGAAGCGCGACCTCCTGAGCTATTACACCGAGGACGACGTCCGCATGGCCTACGAGATGGACTTCATCTAAACCTGGACCAGGCGCGTGAGGGTCAAGTCACGAGAACCCCGCCGGCCTTCCGGAGAGAAGTTTCGCGCAGCGCACTTCTCGCAGGAAGGTCGGCGGGGTTCGTCTCACGTGCGAGGACCTACACCGCCACGATGTTGACCAGGCGGCCCTTGATGACGATGACCTTCTTGATCTCCTTGCCGGCGAGCTGGTCGGCGACGGCGGCCTTGGCGGCGACCTCGACCTCCTCGTCCGAGGCGTCGGCGGCCACGGTCACGCGGCCGCGGACCTTGCCCTTGATCTGGACCGCGATCTCGACCTCGTCGGCCTTGGCCGCGGCCTCGTCGAACTCGGGCCACGCGGCGTTGTAGACGGAGCCCTCCTGACGCAGGGCCTCGTGCCAGAGCTCCTCGGCCCAGTGCGGGCAGATCGGGGCGAGCATGGTCACGATCGTGTCGGCGGCGGCGAAGCTGAGGGCCGCGTCGCGCTTCTCGGCGGCCACGTCGTTCACGTACTTGGACGCGGCGTTGGTGATCTCCATGACGGCGGAGATGGCGGTGTTGAACTGGCAGCGGTCGAAGTCTGCCGTGCACTTGAGGCCCATGGCGTTGACGGTGCGCCAGAGCTCCTTGCCCGCGGCGTCGAGCGCGCCGGCGTCGACCGCGCCCGCGGCGGCGCCCTGGGAGAGCATCCACACGACGCGCCACGCGCGCTTGATGAAGCGGTTGGCGCCCGCGACGGCCTCCTCGTCCCAGTTGAAGTCCTTCTCGGGCGGGGCGATGAAGAGGATGGCCAGGCGCATGGTGTCCGCGCCGAACGGCTCGATCACCGAGGACGGCGGCACGACGTTGCCCTTGGACTTGGACATGGTGTCGCCGTTGGCGTCCTTGACCATGCCCTGGCAGAGCAGGTTCTCGAAGGGCTCGTCGCAGTCGATCATGCCGAGGTCGCGCAGGACCTTGGTGAAGAAGCGGCTGTAGAGCAGGTGCAGGATGGCGTGCTCGATGCCGCCGATGTAGTTGTCGACCGGCATCCAGCGGTCAACGGCCTCCTTGGAGAAGGGCAGCTCCTCGTTGTGGGGGTCGCAGTAGCGCAGGTAGTACCAGCTCGAGCACGTGAAGGTGTCCATCGTGTCCGTGATGCGCTTGGCCGGCTTGCCGCACTTGGGGCAGGTGGTCTCGTAGAACGGCGCGTACTCGGCGAGCGTCTCGCCGGCGCCCAGGTCGAGGTTGTCGGGCAGCGTGACGGGCAGCTGGTCGTAGGGCACGGGCACGTCGCCGCAGCAGTCGCAGTGGATCATCGGGATGGGGTTGCCCCAGTAGCGCTGGCGGCTGATGAGCCAGTCGCGCAGGCGGAACTGCACGGTCTTGCGGCCGAGGCCCTGCTCGCCGAGCCACTCGATGATGGCGTCGACGGCCTCGGAGTGCTTGCCGCCCTTCATGCCGGTGAACCGGCCGGACTGCACGAGGTAGCCCTCGGCCTCCATCGCGTGGTCCCAGTCGACGGAGGTCACGCGGAGCTCGCGCTCGTCCTTGAGATCGTCGTAGAGCGGGTCGTCCTTCTCGCAGATGATCGGGGCGATCTCCAGGCCGTACTTCTTGGCGAAGTCGAAGTCGCGCTGGTCGCCGCAGGGCACGCCCATGACGGCGCCGGTGCCGTAGTCCATCAGGACGTAGTCGGCGACCCAGATGGGGGCCGGGCGGCCGTTGACCGGGTTGATGACGTAGCGGCCGGTGAAGACGCCGTGCTTCTCGCGCTCAGAGCCCTGGCGGTCGACCGAGGAGACCTTCTCCGCGGCGGCCTTGAGCTCGAGGAAGGCGGCCTCGTGCTCGGTGCCGGCCACGAGCTCCGCGGCGAGCGGGCTCTCGGGCGGCAGCAGGAAGAAGCTCACGCCGAAGAGCGTGTCCGGGCGCGTGGTGAAGACGGTGATCTTGGTGTCGGTGGGCGTGATGCCGTCGACGTCCGCCAGCGCGAAGTCGATCTCGGCGCCCTCCGAGCGGCCGATCCAGTTGGCCTGCATCGCGCGTACGCGCTCGGGCCACTTGCCCTCGAGGAGCTTGAGGTCGTCGAGGAGCTCCTGGGCGTAATCGGTGATCTTGAAGTACCACTGGGAGAGCGGGCGCTTCTCGGGGATGGAGCCGCAGCGCCAGCACTTGCCGTCGACGACCTGCTCGTTGGCGAGGACCGTCTGGCAGCCCGGGCACCAGTTCACCGGCGAGGTGTCGCGGTAGACCAGGCCCTTCTCCCACATCTTGAGGAAGATCCACTGGCCCCACTTGTAGTACTCGGGGTCGCAGGTGTTGAACATGCGGTCGTAGTCATAGGAGAAGCCCATGCGGCGCATGGTCTTGGTGGCCTGGTCGATGTTCTGGTGCGTCCAGACGCTCGCCTGCGTGTTGTGCTTGATGGCGGCGTTCTCCGCGGGCAGGCCGAAGGCGTCGTAGCCCATGGGGTGCAGCACGTCGAAGCCGCGCATGCGGGCCTGGCGGGCCATGGCGTCGCCGATGGTGTAGTTGCGGGCGTGGCCCATGTGCAGGTCGCCGGAGGGGTACGGGAACATCTCGAGCACGTACTTCTTGGGCTTGCTCGGGTCCTCTTCGGTCTTGTAGAGCTCGTCGGCCTCCCAGGCCGCCTGCCACTTGGTCTCGATGGCCTCGGCGTCGTAGGCCGGGACCTCGAAGTTCTTCTCGGCGTCGCTCATCTGCGTGACTCCTTTGTGTGCGATGGTCAACCGCTTGATTGTAGCAGCACCTCAGCTCGGGCGGTCGAACGTTCCTCCAAGAAGCGCGCTGCGCGGAACTTCTCTACGGAACGTCCGACCGCCGCGAGGAGGCTCCGGCAACGGAAGGCCTCCCGGATGTCTCGTAGAGAAGCTCCGCGCGGCGCGCTTCTCGAAGAGACGTCCGGGAGGCCGGCAACTCGCCAGTCCTTCTCGCCAGACGCTAGCGGTAGCTCACGCTGTGCTGGGAGTCCTTGACCACGACGTCGTGCGCGCCGCCCTCGACGATGGAGGTCGAGCTCACGAGCGTGAGGCGCGCCTTCTCCTGGAGCTCCTTGATCGTGAGCGCGCCGCAGTTGCACATCGTGGACTTGATCTTGTAGATGGTCTGTCCCACGCCCTCCTTGAGCGAGCCCGCGTAGGGCACGTAGGAGTCGACACCCTCGACAAAGCCCAGCTTGGTGGCGCCGCCCTGGTCGTAGCGCTGCCAGTTGCGGGCGCGCGCGGAGCCCTCGCCCCAGTACTCCTTCATGTACTGGCCGTTGACGTTGACGCGCTCGGTGGGGCTCTCGTCGAAGCGGGCGAAGTAGCGGCCGAGCATCATGAAGTCGGCGCCCATGGCCAGGGCGAGCGTCATGTGGTAGTCGTAGACGATGCCGCCGTCGGAGCACACGGGCACGTAGACGCCGGTCTCCTCGTAGTACTTGTCGCGCGCGCGGCACACGTCGATGACCGCGGAGGCCTGGCCGCGGCCGATGCCCTTGGTCTCGCGCGTGATGCAGATCGAGCCGCCGCCGATGCCCACCTTCACGAAGTCCGCGCCGCAGTCCGCGAGGAAGCGGAAGCCGTCCTCGTCGACGACGTTGCCGGCGCCGACCTTGACGGAATCGCCGTAGTTGGCGCGGATCCACTCGAGGGTGCGCTTCTGCCACTCGGAGAAGCCCTCGGAGGAGTCGATGCACAGCACGTCGGCGCCCGCCTCGACGAGCAGCGGCACGCGCTCGGCGTAGTCGCGGGTGTTGATGCCGGCGCCGACCATGTAGCGCTTGTTGGCGTCGAGCAGCTCGTTGGGGTTGGACTTGTGCTGGTCGTAGTCCTTGCGGAAGACGATGCCCACGAGGTGGTCGTTCTCGTCCACGACGGGCAGGGCGTTGAGCTTGTTCTCCCAGATGACGTCGTTGGCGCGCTTGAGCGAGATGTCCTTGTCGCCCACGATGAGCTTCTCGCGCGGGGTCATGAACTCGGCGACCTTCTTCTGGTGGTCGTCGCGGCTGGGGCGGTAGTCGCGGCTGGTCACGATGCCGAGGAGCCTGCCGCGGGACGAGCCGTCGTCGGTGACGGGCATGGTGGAGTGGCCGGTGCGCTGTTTAAGCTCCATGACCTGCTCCATCGTCATGTCCGGTGTGAGGGTGGAGTCGGACTCCACGAAGCCGGCCTTGTGGTCCTTGACGGCCTTGACCATGGCCGCCTCCTGCTCGGGCGTCTGGTTGCCGTAGATGAAGGCGAGGCCGCCCTCGATGGCCAGGGCGACGCCCATGTCGACGCCGGAGACGGACTGCATGATGGCCGAGACCATGGGGATGTTGAGGGAAAGGGCCGGCTCCTCGCCGCGACGGAACTTCACGAGCGGGGTCTTGAGCGAGACGTTGGCGGGGATGTTCTCCGCCGAGGAGTATCCGGGGACGAGCAGGTACTCGGAAAAGGTGTGGGACTCCCCCTCGAAGAACGTGGCCATGTGCTGGCTCCTCTCCCCGCGCGCGGCGGAAACAACCCCGTAACTTAATTTGAGCCATTGTAGCATCCGCTCACGGGTTTTTCAGCGACCGTTTGCCGAGAAGTACCAGCTCACGATAAGGACACGACAGGACGGGTCCCGTGAGGCACGGCGACGCGGGTCGCCCCGGGTCGGCACGACCGTAGCATGCACAGTTCGATTAACTTTCATATATCCGCAGGTCAGATTTTCGCGTTTCTCGAACTGTGCGTACTACTGAGGGGCGGCCGCGAGAGCGCACCCTATACTTGAGGCGACGAGAGGGGGTCCCGTGGACGGTGCACGCGTTGCCGCGGCGGTGCGGCAGATCATGGACGAGACCGCGCGGCGCGAGCTGCGGCCCGGACGAAACGTCCTCATGCTGGCGTGGTTTGAGGACGAGATGGGCGCGCTGCCGCGCAACCCCGGTGACTACGACATCATCTCGATGACGGCGCCGCTCGGCGCCTTCTCCGGGGACGACGCGTGCCCGGACGCCGGCCGAAAGGTGTTTCTGGCGCTGTACTTCATGACCGAGCGGTTCGTTCAGAGCCTCATGCCCATCGCGGACGAGGACTCGCCGCTCTTTCGCATGCTCACGACCACCGCTGCGAAGCGCCACCCCGTGCGCCGCGTCGACACGCCCGACCCCAACAAGGAGCTCATGATCGACCTCTTTGGCGCCGCGGCGGTTGCCTACGTGGAGCGGCACGACGGCTGGGAGCAGCTGGTGGAGGCGCTCGGCGTCGCGATTATTGCCCTGGTCTCCCCCGTCATCCCCGAAGAGGCGTCGAGGGGTGCGGACGAGGTTCTCGCCGTGATCTTGCAGGACATCGCCGCGCGCCCGGAGCGCGCGAGCCTCTCCGGGCTGGCGCGGCGCTACTCCTACAGCACGACCTACCTCTCCGAGCTCATCCACGAGCGCTGCGGCATGACGTTCACCGAGCTCGTGGCCAAACAGCGCATGGAGCGCGCGGCGATGCTGCTGCGCGCGACGCAGCTTCCGGTGCGCGAGGTGGCGCGGCAGGTGGGCTACTCGGGGACGAGCAACTTCTACCGCGCGTTCCGGGCGCAGTATGGCTGCGGCCCGGCCGAGTGGCGGGCGGGCACCGGAAATTAGTTCGCATTGGGAACCTGAAATAGCGGGCGCTTGCCACGTTTTCCCTGTTGCGACAAATTTTTCAGGAACCCAATGCGAACTAATTTCTTGGGATGGTCGGAGACCTCCCCTACTTGACGCGGGCCAGGCTGCCGGCGCGAATCTCGTAGATTGCGTCCGCCGCGGCGTCGAGGTCGCCGGAGTGCATGACGGCGACGACGGTGCGCCGCCCGCGCAGGCCGGCGAGGTGGGCGCACAGGCGCGCGGACGTGGCCGCGTCCAGGTTGGCGAGCGGCTCGTCGAGAAGGACCGCGGGCTCCGGGCGCGAGAGCGCGCGCAAGAGACCCAGCTTCTGGCGCTCCCCGAGCGAGAGGTTGAGCGGCTGGTCGGTGATGGCGCGCTCGGGAAGGTCCCCCAGTTCGAGCAGGCGCGCGACCTCCGGGTCCGCTGCAGCGCCGAGGAGGTTATAGGCGAGGTCCCCCGTGAAGACGGGTACGGGATAGGTGAGATAGGCAGCGTGGAGCGCCTCCGGCGCGAGCGCGGCATCGCCGTCGAGGTCGGCGGGATCGGAGAGCCCGCGCAGGAAGTCGAGCAGGCGGGACTTGCCCGAGCCGTTGGCTCCCTTCACCACCACGAGCTCGCCGGGACGGACCTCGAACTCCCCCGTCCAGAGCCGCTTACCGTCCTCGCCGCGCTCCGGCGTCGCCCAGAGCGTGCCGTCCACGCGCGCCGCCAGGTCCTTCTCGCCCGCCATGAGCGCCTCGAACCCGGAGGGCTCCGCGGCTTCCCCCGCGTGATCGCGCAGCAGCGCGAGGTTCGGCCGATAGGAAACGTAGAAGCTCACGAGCGAGCAGATGTCCGCCATGGGCGACTGGAGCAGCGAGAAGAGCTGCCACGCCGCGACGACGGCCCCGAGCGTCATGCCGCCCGACGTCCACAGCGCAACGCACACGGCAAGAGCCGCAACCTGGAGCGCCAGAGAGACGGCCGCGGGAAGCGTCGTCTGCGTGGCATCGGCAAGGCGGTGCCGGCGGAGAAACGCGCGGTACGCGTTCGTGCTCTTCTCAAATCGGCGCTCATAGAACCCCTCGGCACCGCCGGCGTTGGCAACGCGCTTCTCCTCGACGAGCCGGCGGACCTCCTCCTGCCAGGCCTCGCGCGCGGGCATCATCTCCATGAGCAGGCGCCCGGCTGAGTGCATGGGACCCCAGTTGACAGCAAAGTACACGACCAGCCCGAGGAGAAAGACCGGCACGAGCAGGACGTCGACCGCCGCGGCACAGCCCAGCAGCGCGACGACCGCAATCGCGCACCCCACGACGTTCACGTTCAGGTAGACCGACATCGAGCCGTAGCCAAACGCCGCCGCGTTCACCACGTTGAGGTAGTGGCCGGCGTCGTGGCGCTCGAAGGCGCGCTGCGGCATGGCGAGCAGCTGGTCGATCGCCTCGTCAGAGGCATCCACCTCCGCGCGGAGATTGGCCTTGAGCGGGAGCCAGTCATTAAGTGAAAACTTCGCGAGCGCTGCCGCGAGCGACACGACCAGAAACGCCGCCAGGCGCGCCGCGATCTCGCCGGGCGCGAGCCCGCCCGACGCCAGCCCGTCCACGATCGCCCCCAGCAGGTACGCGGCGCCCGCCGAGAGCACGGTGCCGGACGCCACGCCGAGCGCCAGCGCGAGGTTGCGCGCGCTCGGCCTGAAGAGCGGATAGGTTTTCCCGTCAGAGTTTGGTGCAGAGGCTCTTCTCGCCATGTCCTTCTCCTTCCACGATGCTGGGACCATCGTAGAAGCGAGAAGAACGGCGCAGCTCAGGACCGTGCCACGCCCGAAGCCGCGTCATGCGGCATCCGAAGATCCGGCGCACTCTGCGGGCGTGACTGCGGGGGCTGTGACAATTAGGACAGGTTGGATTGTCACACGCTTACGGTGTGACAATCCAACCTGTCCTAATTGTCACGCCCCCGCAGTTACACGCTGCCGCCGACGACGTCGTCGACGTTGACCACGACGTCGTGCTTGGTGGGGACCCATTCGACCTTCTTGAACAGGGCGACCACGGTGATGGGGATGTAGGTCATCATGAACAGCGGGAACGTGAAGAGGTTGGTGAAGACGCGCCACTTCTTCTTGGCGTGGATGTGGCTGCGCTCGGAGATCGTGGTGATGATCGCCAGGATGAAGAAGACCACGTACATCGAGGCAAACGTCATGATCAGCGAGCCCACGCACATGTCGAGCTCGCCCTGGGTGGCGATGAAGCCGTGGGAGAGCGAGCCCACGATGAGGTAGGTGGCGTTCACGAAAAACGACAGCAGCGTCAAGATCATGCCCGGCGCCACGGTCATCAGCATGTCGTAGCTCGCGAAGCGGCCCTTGGAGATGCCCTTCACCAGGTCGCGCCCGTAGCTGAAGAACACCTGGTAGAAGCCCTTGGTCCAACGCATGCGCTGAACCCAGGACGCCTTGAGGGTCACCGGCTGCTCATCGAAGAACTCCGCCGGCGCGTAGCCGATCTGCACGTTGTTGGCGCAGCAGAACGTGGAGAACTGGATGTCCTCGGTCAAGGTGTGGAAACCCCAGCCGTGCATGCCGCGGACGATGCGCTCGGAAACCATCCAGCCCGAGCCGGAGATGGCGCAGCTCGTGCCCATCATCATGCGCGCGTTGTTGAGGAACTTCGCCTCGCGCAAAAACCACAGGGCGTAGGCGGCGCTGATCCAGCTGGAGTCGAAGTTCTTGGAGTTGCGATAGCCCGTGCAGACGAGGTAGCCCGCGTCGAAGGCCTGGTTCATGACCTTGATGTAGTCGCGCGAGACGAGGTTGTCGGCGTCCATGACGATGAAGGCCTCGTACTTGTCGCCATACTCGTTGAGGATGCGGTCGAAGCCGTAGTCCATCGCCCAGCTCTTGCCGCGGCGCGCGAGGTCGTTGCGGTCCCAGACGATGGCGCCCGCCTCCTCGGCGGCGGCGTGCGTGTTGTCCGTGCAGGCGTCGCAGACCACGAAGACGTCCATGAGCTCGCGCGGGTAGTCCTGGGCAAAGATCGAGCGCACGAGGTTGCCGATCACGAGCTCCTCATTGTGCGCCGAGATGAAGAACGCGTAGCGGTGCTGCTTCTTTGCCTCGGGCAGGCGCACGGTGCCCTTGAACATCACGCGGATGATGTAGACGATCTGGTAGAAGTACGCCAGCGTGAAGAACAGCCAGATGATCAGGTTGAAGACGACGATCGGCGTGAGGCCGAGCCGGTTGAGCTCCATCATGGGCATGTCAGCGCACCCCTTAGGGTCGGTCGGGAGGTCGGGCGAGAAGGACGGGCGGTCGCCGCTCAGGCGCCGAGCTGCGGGCAGATCTTCTCGCCCGCCGCCGTGCGCCCCATCGAGCGGCCTTTCAGAGATTCTAGTACATCGAGCAGGTCGTCCGGCAGCCGGTCGGCAAGCTCCACGGCCTCCCCCGTCGCGGGGTGGTCGAAGTGCACGTGCCACGAGTGGAGGAACTGCCGCCTCAGGCCCAGGTTCAGCCGGTCGTCGCCTCGGCCGTAGAGCGGGTCGCCCACCAGCGCGTGGCCGATGTGGCGCATGTGCACGCGGATCTGGTGCGTGCGACCGGTGTAGAGGTGGCACTCCATGAGGGTGTAGCCCTCGTCGCGCCGGCCGGCCTCGAAGCGTTCGAGCACACGGAACGTGGTGATGGCCTCGCGCGCGCCGGGGGCGTCGGAGACCGCCATGCGGATGCGGTCGCGCGTTGAGCGCGCGATGCCCGTCTCGATGGTCCCCTCATCGTGGGCCACGTAGCCGTGCGTGAGCGTGACGTAGCGGCGGTCGAGCACGCGCAGGCGGATGAGGTCCTGCAGCGCCTTCTGGGTGGCGTCGTCTTTGGCGGCGAGCATGAGGCCGGTGGTGTCCATGTCCAGCCGGTGCACGATGCCGGGGCGCTCCTCGCCCTGGAGCATGCCCAGGTGGTCGTAGCCGCAATGCGCGACGAGCGCGTTGGCCAGCGTGTCGTCGACGTGCCCGGGGCTCGGGTGGCAGACCAGCCCCGCCTGCTTGGAGAGCACGATGAGGTACTCGTCCTCAAAGCGGATGTCCAGCGGGATGTAGGGGTTGGGCGCGAGCAGGCCGCCGGCGGGCTCCGGCTCGTCCACGGTCGCGCGGACGCGGTCGCCGAGAAGGACCCTCTCGGATTTGGACGTGGCAGGGGTCTCGTTGATGGTGACCGCACCGTCTTCCACGAGGCGGGCGCACGCCGAGCGGCTCGGCATGCCGTCGCCCGTGGCGAGGAAGGCGTCGAGCCGCATGCCGTCGGACTCGGGACCGACGAGCAGGTTCACGATGCGCTGGGGCATGGGCGGGCCTCCTTTCGGGGGTGGTCGGCGGGCGCGAGATGGGAATAACGCGCACAGAATGCGTTCTGCGAAAAACCCAACTGCGGATATATGAAATCAAAACAAATGGTGCGCGTTAATCGAGCCGGCGGGCGAGAAGGACCGGCGGATCGTCACTCCCCCGCCGCGGCGCGCTCGCGGGCGGCGTCCCAGCGCCACCAGAGCACAAGCGCCATGAACACGCCGCAGGTCACGAAGATGTCCGCCACGTTGAAGATCGCGAAGTCCACGAACGTGGTGGCGAAGAAGTCCGTGACGGCGCCCAGGGCCACGCGGTCGATCGCGTTGCCGATGCCCCCGCCGGCCACGGCGGCGAGCACGAGCGCGAGCGACGTCGGCATGTCGACGCGCCGCCACGCGACCCACGCGCCGAAGAGCGCAATCGCGGCGGCCACGAGCACGAAGAAGGGGCCCGCCCCCTCGCCGAGCGAGAAGGCGGCGCCGGTGTTGTACACGAGCGACAGGTCCATCACGCCCGGGATAAACGCGACGGGCTCGCCGGGGACGAGCGCGGCGCGCGCTGCCGCCTTGCTCGCCTGGTCGAGCGCCACGACGGCCGCGGCGACCAGGACAAACAGGGCGAGCCGGCGCGAGCCGGCGCGGTTATCGGGCGCGTTCCGGACGGTCTGGGACCCAGAACCGTCCGGAACGCGCACGTTATCTTTGCCGGATGCGGGCACGCCTACTCCGCGTCCCCGAGCACCGCCACGGCGTCGTGGCAGCGCGGGCACAGGCCGTCCTCGCCGAGCTCGCGGAAGTTCCAGCAGCGCGGGCACTTCTCGCCATGGGCGGGCTCGACGGAGCAGGTCAGCTCGTCGCCGGCCGCAAGCTCGACCTCGGAGCACACGAAGGGCTCGGCCAGGTCGCAGCCCAGCTCGCCCGCCAGCAGCTCGTGGGTCTCGGCGGGCGCCGCGAGCGTGGCGCGGGCGGCCTGCGTGGTCTTCTCGGCGAGCACGCCGTCGGCCACCGCGGCCTCGTAGGCCTTGGTGAACGCCGCGCGGGCCTCCACGACGGCGTCGTAGGCGGGCAGGTAGCGCTCGTACTCCTCGGCGGTCCAGGGCGCCTGGTACCAGTCGAGAAGGGCGGCGAACTCCTGGCCGTCGCGCAGGGACGCGGGCAGATAGGCCATGACCTCGTCGGTGGTGTAGACGAGGATCGGCTGCAGGTCGTGCACCAGCATCGAGAGGATCTGCGCCCAGACGGTGAGCGCGGAGCGGCGCTCGAAGCCGTTCTTCTCGCCGCAGTAGACGCGGTCCTTGGTGGCGTTGAGGTAGCCGTTGGAGAGCTCGGTGATCACGTAGTCGTAGAGCGTGCGGTAGACCACGTTGAAGCGGTAGGACTCGTAGGCGGCGCTCACCTGGTCGTGGACCTGGCACAGGCGCGCCAGGGTGAGCTTGTCGTACGGGAGCAGCTCGTCGAAGGCCACGGCGTCGGTCGCCGGGTCGAACTGGCCCTCGATCTCGCCGAGCAGGAAGCGCAGCGTGTTGCGGAAGCGGCGGTAGGCCTCGCCCACGTGGTCGAGAATCGAGTCGTCGCAGGGGATGTCGTTGGAGGTGTCGACCGAGGTGACCCACAGGCGCAGGATGTCGGCGCCGCGGGTGTCGCACTCGGCGTTGGGGTCGATGACGTTGCCGAGCGACTTGGACATCTTGCGGCCCTGGCCGTCGAGCGTGAAGCCCTGGGAGACCACGGACTTGTACGGCGCGACGCCGTAGGCGCCCACGGAGGTCATCAGCGAGCTCATGAACCAGCCGCGGTGCTGGTCGGAGCCCTCGAGGTACATGTCCGCCGGGAACTTGAGGTTGTCGCGGTGGCGGCAGACGGCGGTGTGGGAGACGCCGGAGTCCCACCACACGTCGAGGATGTCGCGGTTGGCCTTGAGGTGGTGCCCGCCGCACTTGGGGCAGACGCACGACTGCCCAAGGTAGCTCGCGGGATCGTCCGTGAACCAGCAGTCGGAGCCCTTGGTGCGGAAGAGCTCGATGACGGCGTCGAGGGTGTCGTCGTTCATGACGGTCTCGCCGCAGTCCTGGCAGGTGAACGCCGGGATGGGCACGCCCCAGTTGCGCTGACGGGAGATGCACCAGTCAGGGCGCCCCTCGACCATCGATCCGATGCGCTTGATGGCGTGGCCGGGGTAGAACGCGACCTTGGAGAGCTCCTCGAGCGCCTGCTCGCGGAGGCTCTTGCCGCCGCGCAGGGGCTTGTCCATCGAGACGAACCACTGGCTCGTGGCGCGGAAGATGACCGGCTCCTTGCAGCGCCAGCAGTGCGGGTAGCTGTGGTTGATGTCCTCGTGGAGGATCAGCGTGCCGCGCTCCTCGAGCCACGCGATGATCTTGGGGTTGGCCTCGTTGACCTCCATGCCGGACCACGGGCCGCCCGTGCCCATGCCGTCGCCCACGAAGAAGCGGCCGTCGTCGTCGACCGGCATGACCGTGGGGATGCCGAACTTCTGGCCGGCGAGGTAGTCGTCGACGCCGTGGCCGGGCGCGCAGTGGACGATGCCGGTGCCGTCGTCCAGGGTGACGTAGTCGGCGTAGATGAACTCGCCCGTCTCGCCCTGGTCGCCAAAGATCGGCTGCTTGTAGCGGTTGTGCGCGAGCTGCTCGCCGGTGGCGCGCCAGGGCTCGCCGTCCGCGCCGCGCACGAGCTCGACCTCGCCGTAGCCGAACTTCTCGCAGCAGCGCCCGGCGAGCGCCTCTGCCACAATCTCGGCGCGGCCGTCGTGCACGAGCGCCACGTAGGTGGCCTCGGGGTGGCAGATGACGGCATCGTCGGCGGGAAGCGTCCAGGGCGTGGTGGTCCAGATGTCCACGAAGAGCTTTCCGGCCCACTCCTCCAGGCCCTCCGGCACCGTGGTCATCTCAAAGCGCACGAAGATGGCGGGGCTGACCTCGTCGCCGTACTCGATCTCGGCCTCGGCGAGGGCCGTGTGGCAGTGGGAGCACCAGTGCACGGGCTTGGAGCCCTGCGTGATGGCGCCCGCGTCGAAGATCGCCTTGAAGATCTCCACGTCGGTGGCGTCGTAGTCGTTCACATAGGTGAGGTAGGGGTTGTCCCACTCGCCCAGCACGCCCAGGCGCTTGAAGCCCTGGCGCTGGGTGTCCACCTGCTCGACGGCCATCTTGCGGCAGAGCTCGCGGATCTTCTCGGTGGGAAGCTGGTTGAACTTCTCCGTGCCGAGCATGGTCTCGACCTTGTGCTCGATGGGCTGGCCGTGGCAGTCCCAGCCGGGGACGTACGGAGTCTGGTAGCCGCGCATGGACCAGTAGCGGTTGATGATGTCCTTGGAGATCTTGTTCTGCGCGTGGCCGAGGTGGATCGGGCCGTTGGCGTACGGGGGGCCGTCGTGCAGGACGAACTTGTCGTGCCCCTCGTTCTTCTCGATCATCTGCTCGTAGACGTGGTTCTCCTCCCACATGGCCAGGCGCTTGGGCTCGTTGGTGGCCAGGCTGGCGCGCATGGGAAAGCCCGTGCTCGGCAGGTTGGTCGTCTTCTTGTACTCGTTCTTCGCCACGCTCTCCTCCTTCTGTGTGCAAAAGTGACAGGCACTTTTGCACGCTCTCCTCGGACACGAAAAAACGCGCCCGTCCCTCCTGCTGGGACGAAGCGCGCACGCGACTTCGCTTGTGAACCACCCAGCGAGCGGATATCCGCCGTACTCGGCTGGCCTGTGTCGGCGGCCACTCCGGCGACGCCTACTCGCGGGCGAGAAGAGCGCTCTTCTCGGCACGCTTTGGGGCCGCGGCTCGGGGGTGATCTTCGCCGGGACGCGACCGCGGGCTCCCACCGTCCCCGCTCTCTTGTGGCCGCGCGCCCCCGGGTACTCTCCCCGTCAACGCCTCGAGTCAGCATGGTAGCACGGACGCGCGCCTAGCGAGGCCGCGGACCCGAACTTCACGAGGTGCAAAGACGCCCACAAAGAGCGCCTGCGGGCCACCTTTCATTTGTAGGGTACTTTTTTGACGGAACCCAAAGTAGCAGACACTTCTCGGAGCAAGATAATCCCAGCTAGACAGCCTGATGCATTTGTAGGGTACTTTGCCTTCCGCCGAAAAAGTACCCTACAAATGAATGCGGTCCCCAAAGAGCGAGATGCCGCTCGGCAAGCCGGCTTTGGACGGACGTGCCGACCCCACTTGTTACTACCAGCTGACCGCACGCGCGCCTCTCGCCGAAAAGTGCTTACGGAGGGCGGCCCGCCCCGCCACAGTGAAGAAAAGCCGCGAGAAGGGAACCCCATGACAGACCGCAAGTACCTCGAGCTCCTGTCGGAGAAGTTCCCCACCGCGCGCTCGGCGTTCTCCGAGGTCATCAACCTCGAGGCCATCCTCAACCTGCCCAAGGGCACCGAGCACTTCGTCTCCGACGTGCACGGCGAGTACGACGCCTTCAAGCACATCCTCAACAACTGCTCCGGCGTCATCCGCGAGCGCGTCGCGGACATCTTCCGCTTCGAGCTCACCCGCGACGAGCAGGCCGACCTCTGCACGCTCATCTACTACCCGCATCGCAAGCTCCGCCGGCTCAAGTCCGCCGGCATCGTCACGGCGGAGTGGTACGCGATCACGCTCATGCGCCTCGTGCGCCTGGCGCGCTACCTCTCGGACTCCTACACCCGCTCCAAGGTGCGCAAGGCCATGCCGCAGGAGTACGCCTACATCATCGACGAGCTGCTCCACGCCTCCCCCGGCGAGGGCGAGCAGCGCCAGCGCTACCACCGGCGCATCATCGACTCCATCGTGGACACGGGCTCGGCCGACGACTTCATCGTCTCCCTGGCCTCGCTCGTCAAGCGCCTGGCCGTGGACCACCTGCACCTGGTGGGCGACGTCTTCGACCGCGGCGACCACGCCGACAAGATCCTCGACCGCCTGATGGAGTACCACTCCGTCGACCTGCAGTGGGGCAACCACGACATCGTCTGGATGGGCGCGGCCGCGGGCTCGGCCACGTGCCTGGCGGCGGTCATCCGCAACAACATCCGCTACGACTCGCTCAAGATCCTCGAGGGCGCGTACGGCATCTCCCTGCGCGAGCTGGCCCTGTTCGCCGAGGCCACCTACCGGGCCGACGACGCCATGAGCCCGATGGAGAAGGCGATCTCGGTCATCCTGTTCAAGCTCGAGGGACAGACCATCGCCCGGCACCCCAACTGGCACATGGAGGACCGCCTGCTGCTGGGCGCCGTCGACCCGGCCCGCGGCGCCGCACGCGTGGGCGAGAAGGACTACGAGCTCGTCACGGACGACTTCCCCACCCTCGACCCGCGCGACCCCTACGCGCTCACGGACGACGAGCTGCGCGTGATGGACAACCTCCTCGCGGCGGTGCGCGGCTCCTACAAGCTCAACGCCCACGTGAACTTCCTCTACGAGAACGGCAGCGCCTACCTCGTCCACAACGACGACGTGCTCTTCCACGCCTGCGTCCCCATGAACGAGGACGGAACCTTCCACCCCGTGAACCACCAGGGGCAACTCCTCGCCGGCAAGGCCTACTACGACTACGCCGACCGCCTTGCCCGTCGCGCCTGGCACGAGCACGACGAGGTCTCGCTCGACTGGATGTGGTACCTGTGGTGCGGGCGCTACTCGCCGCTCTCCGGCCGCGTCATGAAGACCTTCGAGCGCACGTACTTCTCGGACCGCTCAACCTGGGCCGAGCCGCGCGACCCCTACTACGCGCTCACGGACAACCCGGAGGTCTGCCGCCGCATCCTCGAGGAGTTCGGTGCCGACCCCGTGCGCGGCCACATCATCAACGGGCACACGCCGGTCCACGCCTCGGAGGGCGAGAAGCCCGTGCGCGCCGGGGGCCGGCTCGTCGTGATCGACGGCGGCTTCTGCCAGGCCTACCACAAGGCGACGGGCATCGCGGGCTACACGCTGATCTCCGACCCGCGCGGCATGCGCATCAAGGCGCACCGCCCCTTCGGCTCGATCGCCGACGTGCTCGACCTCAACGCGGACATCATGAGCGACGACGACCGCTTCGAGCTCGAACCGCGACCGCTCACGATCGACGACACCGACACCGGCGCCGACATCCGCGAGCAGATCGCCGACCTGCGGGCGCTGCTGGCGGCCTACCGCTCCGGCGAGCTCCCCGAGCGCACCGCCCGCTGACGCGCGGCGCGGGCGGCGTGCGGCGCGCGGCCCGGCACGCAGCCCCGAATTCGCCGAGTAAGAGAAATATGCGAGAAGAGCCCCGATTTCGAGGTTCTTCTCGCCAATAACTCTTACTCGGCGTCGGGACGGGGTGCCGGGGCGCGGCCAGGCGGGAGATTCTTTGGTCGCGCGCGCCCGCGCGGATGAACCCTCATAATTTGGGTATCACTGAACCCAAGTACCGCAACGCATGAAGGGTTAACACGACAGATGGACATGAACGAGAACAAGCGGCGCCGCTCGATGCTGCTCTACGTGCTGATCGCGATCATCGCGTACCTCGCCATCAGCCAGGCGCTCGGCACCAACCTCACGGCCAGCCGCGTGACCCACGTCGAGTACAGCCAGTTCGTCGACATGGTCGAGAAGAACGAGGTCACCCAGGCGGAGTCCGTCTACGGCAACCCCGAGATCACGTTCACGACCGGCGAGGGCGACTCCCAGAAGCTCTACACCACGGTGCTGTGGAACGGCACGGAGGAGTCGACCGCCCAGCTGCTGGACGACCACGGCGTCACGATGGTCTCCGAGATCCAGGACACCTCGAGCGACCTGTGGCTCATGCTGCTCGTCTCCTACGGCCTGCCGATCCTCATCTTCCTCGGCATCGGCTGGTGGCTCAACCGCCGTATGAAGAAGGCCATGGGCGACGACGGCCCCTCGATGAACTTCGGCGGGGGCGGCTTCGGCATGGGCGGGGGCCTCGGCAAGTCCAACGCCAAGGAGATCAAGGGCGAGGACACCGGCGTCACCTTCAAGGACGTGGCCGGCCAGGACGAGGCCAAGGAGTCCCTGCAGGAGATCGTGAGCTTCCTCAAGAACCCCGAGAAGTACAACGAGATCGGCGCGCGCTGCCCGCGCGGCGCGCTTCTGGTGGGCCCCCCGGGCACGGGCAAGACGCTGCTCGCCAAGGCCGTCGCCGGCGAGGCGGGCGTGACGTTTTTCCAGATCGCCGGCTCCGCCTTCGTGGAGATGTTCGTCGGCCGCGGCGCCGCCAAGGTGCGCGACCTCTTCAAGCAGGCCAACGAGAAGGCGCCCTGCATCATCTTCATCGACGAGATCGACGCCGTGGGCAAGCGCCGCGACAGCTCGCTCTCCTCCAACGACGAGCGCGAGCAGACCCTGAACCAGCTCCTCTCCGAGATGGACGGCTTCGACAACCACAAGGGCATCGTGGTGCTGGCGGCAACCAACCGCCCGGAGACCCTCGACCAGGCGCTGCTGCGCCCGGGCCGCTTCGACCGCCGCATCCCGGTGGAGCTGCCCGACCTCGCCGGCCGCGAGGCCATCCTCAAGATCCACGCCGACGACGTCAAGATGGAGTCGGGTATCGACCTGGGCGTCGTCGCGCGCTCCACGCCGGGCGCGTCGGGCGCCGACCTCGCCAACATCATCAACGAGGCCGCGCTGCGCGCCGTGCGCTTCGGGCGGCGCCGCGTGACGCAGGAGGACCTGCTCGAGTCCGTCGACGTGGTCATCGCCGGCGAGAAGAAGAAGTCGACGGTCCTCTCGCCGCACGAGAAGGAGGTCGTCTCCTACCACGAGACCGGTCACGCCATCGTCGCGGCCATGCAGAAGGGCGCGGCCCCCGTCTCCAAGATCACCATCGTCCCGCGCACCTCGGGCGCCCTGGGCTTCACGATGCAGGTCGAGGAGGACGAGCACTTCCTGACCACGCGCCAGGAGGCCAAGGACAAGATCGCCGTGCTCTGCGGCGGCCGCGCCGCCGAGGAGCTCATCTTCAACGAGATGACCACCGGTGCCTCCAACGACATCGAGAAGGCCACGCAGCTCGCCCGCGCCATGGTCACGCAGTACGGCATGTCCGACAAGTTCGGCATGGTGCAGCTCGGCCAGCCCGCGAGCCGCTACCTGGGCGGCGGCCAGCAGCTCACCTGCTCGGAGGGCACGGCCCAGGAGATCGACGCCGAGGTCCAGGCGCTCGTGGAGGAGGGCCACCAGACGGCCCTGCGCACCCTGCGCGAGAACCGCTTCAAGCTGCATGAGATCGCGCACTACCTCCAGAAGAAGGAGACCATCACCGGCGACGAGTTCATGAACATCCTCACGCGCGACGACGGGTTCGCGCCCAAGATGCCTGCGCCGGCGGAGTAGCGCGCCGTAGAGCCGGCTCACGAGAGGAGCCCCTCCCTCCCCGCTCACTGCCTCGCAGAAGCCGCGGGAGGGAGGGGCTCCTCTCGTGAGCCGGCGGCGCCGCGGGCTCGGGGGCGGCGGGTCGGGCGCGGGGCCGTCGTCGCCCGAGCGGGACAGGCGGGATCAG
>CALUJM010000023.1 GCA_944320975.1 uncultured Atopobiaceae bacterium
GAGGGTGTCCCTGCACCCGGACAAGGAGCTCATGGTCGGCATGCTCTCCGACCTCGTCGACGAGGTCGGGCCCACCGAGGAGAGGCCGCTGGTGCTCCACACCGACGGCGGCTCGGTCTACATGACCGGCGACTGGGCGTCGGCGTGCGAGGAGGGGCACGTCGTGCGCTCGATGTCGCGCAGGGCGAGGAGCCCCGACAACGCCCGCGCCGAGGGGTTCTTCGGCACGCTCAAGTGCGACTTCTTCGAGGGCAGGGACTGGGCGGGCGTGGGCTTCGAGGAGTTCGCCGCCGCGCTCGACCGCTACATCGAGTGGTACCGCAGCGGGAAGCTCAAGAAGGCGCTAGGATGGAAGACGATCCGGCAGGCCCGAGAGGGGCTCGCGGAGGCGGCGTAGCCGGAATAGTCCGGAAAAACGTCCGGGGTCCCCATGGTTGGCAGAATTAGTCACGCATCATGATTTTCATTCGAAAGCGCAAAAGATGGCTATACTTACGAACAGCCAATCGAAGGAGCCGTCATGCCCGCACGCACCAACCGCATCCTGGAGATCCTGACCGAGCGCGAGCGCGTGGAGGTCTCGGCGCTGGCCGAGGAGCTCGACGTCTCGCAGGTCACCATGCGCAAGGACCTAACCGAGCTCGAACGGCGCGGCCTCATCCGCCGCGAGCACGGCTTCGCGGTGCTGCGCAGTGCGGACAACGTCGAGGGGCGACTCGCCTATCACTACGAGGAGAAGCGCACAATCGCCCGGCGCGCCGCCGATCTCGTGCACGACGGCGACACCATCATGGTCGAGAGCGGAAGCTGCTGCGCGCTGCTCGTGGCCGAGCTCGCCGCCGCGGGACGGGACGTGACCGTGGTCACCAACAGCGCCTTCATCGCGGGCTACGCGCGCGACGCCGCGAGCGTGCAGACGGTCCTTCTCGGCGGCATCTACCAGAAGGACTCGCAGGTCATGGTGGGTCCGATGGTGCGCACCTGCGTCGAGGGGTTCTACGTGGACCTGCTCTTCGCCGGCACGGACGGCTTCTCGCCCCGCACAGGCTTCACCAACAGCGACCAGATGCGCGCCCAAGCCGTGCGTGACATGGCATCGCACGCCGAGCGCGTCGTGGTGCTCACGGAGAGCGAGAAGTTCAGCCGCCACGGCACCGTCCCGCTCGCCCTGGACGAGAAGGACCTCGCCGTGATCACGGACACGCACGTGAGCGCCGAGGCGCGCGCCGAGCTCGAGGCCGCCGGCGTCGAGCTCATCTGCGCGGGGTAGGCGGCCGCGCCGGGCGTCGCGCCCGTTTTGGCCGGTGCCGGATTTCCGGCATCTGCGCGCGTGCCGGATTTCCGAGAAAAGCGTGCGGCGGGCACGCATATGCCCGGATTCCGGCACCGATACGCGCATACGGCGGGATTCCGGCACCGCCGGGGCCGGCGCGCATATGCCCGGTTTTTGGCACCGCCGGGCCTGACCTATTCCGTTGCGCCACCCTCGCCGTCGCGGTTCATGCGCTCGGCATAGGTACGGGCGCGCTCGAGCTGGTCGTTGAGCACGTCGATCGTCTTGGAAAAGGACTCGTTGGCCTGCTCGCGGAACTTATCGATGCTGTCGAGCGTGGAGAAGACCGCATCATAGGCACGTCGCAGGGTCTCCGGAGAGACGCCGCTCGAGACCGCCTGCTGCTGCGTGCGCAGGGAGTTGTCCTGCAGAAGCTTGCTCGTGCGGTCGATCATGGCATCCGTGGTCTTGTTGACCGCGTCGATCTGGTCGAGCACGAGCTTCTGGTTCTCGAGCGACTGCGCCACGATCACCGCCGTTCGCAGCGCGGTCACCGTGGTGGTCTTGGCACGCTCCACGCCGCGGACGAGCTGGTCGTTGTTCTGCTGGATAATGCCCATCGAGAGGTAAGCCTGGATGGTCACGGCCGCCTGCGTCTGCACGTCCTGGCGGCGCTGCCGCACGGCGAACAGGGCGTCTTTCTCGAGCGAGGACGCCAGCTCGACGTTGCCCGCCGCGCGCTCTCGGTCGATGCACGCCACGAGCTCGTCGTCGATGCTCGTGAGCAACTCGTTGGCGCGCTTGAGGGTGCCCAGGTTGCCCCAGAGGCTGCGGCGCTCCACGTTGAGGGCGGCGTTGTCCTTGCGCAGCAGGTCCTGGCCCTTGCCGAGCGACAGCAGAATGGAGTTGAGCTGCTGCTGGTTGGACTCGTAGCGCTTGAAGTAGCGCTTCACGCGACTGGCAAAGGGCAGCGCACCCAGCAGGCGCTCGGCGAAGGTGTCCTCGCCTGGCGCGAGCTCGTCGACCTCGTTGCGCAGGTCCACGAGGCTCTTGGAGACCTGCTCCTGCGCGCCGCCGGTCTTGGACGTTGCAAGGGACTGCTCGAGGAAGCGGCTTGAGGTGCTGGCGGTCTCTCGGAAGGCGTCGGACCCCACCTCAAAGATCGCGTCGACCTCCTGCTTGAACTCCAGGCTCTGAGGCGGCAGGGCAGCCACGCGGGAGACCCAGGAACTGGCGTTGCCGCTCAGGCGCAGCAGCTCCTCGGAGCTCGGCGCGGGCACCTGCGCGAGGGCGCCCTCGGTCTTGACGGGCTCCGGCGCCGGCGTCACCTCCAGGTCGAAGCTGTCATCGGGCGCGTCGAGAAGATCGTGTGCCATGGTGGTCTCCTATCCTTGTGTCGGATCGTTCCTTCGATTACGACAGTTCATCGGTCGGCTCGCCCAGGGAGAGCTCGCTCGGGCGGTGCCCCAGGCGCTGCCGCAGGTAGTCGGAGCCCGTCTCTATCTGCGTCGAGGCACCCTCGACGATGCCCGTGCGCATGCGGTCGAGCGCTCCGGCGACGTCAGCGCATTGCTCGTCGAGAGCCGTGACGTTTCTGCGCGCGCGATTGCTGGCTCGCCCGCCAAAGCCGAGGTATCGTACGTTGGTCACAAGCTGCTCCCACGCTCCGGGCAGCCAGGACGTCGCGAGCGAGAGCACGAGGTGGCGGTCCTCCTCGGCGCCTGCGGTCGTGAACTCGGGCAGCTCCACGAGCTCGGCCATCGAGCCCACCACGGTACGCAGACGCTCGGCCTCGGCGGAAATGCCGCGCGGCTCGTCTGCCTCGCACGCTGCCTCGATGCGCGCCGCCATGTCGTTCACGGCCTGCGCGGATTCCTTGAGCGTGGGGTCGGCTCCCACGAGCGCGTCGAGGTCGATGGCGGCCACGTGCTTTGGCATGTTGAGCGAGGTCAGCAGCATCCAGGAGCCCGCGGACATGGCAGCGCCTGCCACGACGAGCGCAAGCTGCGCGACAAGGCTCGAGGCGAGAAGGACCGCGGAGGCAGCAAAGACAACAAAGACCGTCACCGCGACGCCCGTCACCAGTGCCTTGTCTCCTTGCATTCGCCCCCCTCTCGAGCCTGATGGCCTGTCCCTTTTTGTCTGAACGAAAAAACACGTCCCCAATGTGCAGAAAACCTGTCCCGTTTTTACAGATAGCCGCGTATCTCCTTGAAGGCGGAGGTGAGGTCGCCGCCCACGGCGTCGAAGACGCGGCCGCCCGTGAGCTCGGCGAGGCGGCCCATCTCGTCGGCGCTCGCCTCGCCAAACAGAATCGCGTAGACGGGGATGCCCTGCACCGCCTCGTTGGCCTCGTACCACTGCGCAAAGCCGTCAATGCCCGGGGCGTCGGTGTTCTCGCCGTCCGAGAAGAGCACGACGGAGGTCACGTTGTCGTCCGCGCGGGTCTGCGCCGCCAGCTCGAGCGCGTGCTGGAGCGTGCCGTAGAGCGCCGTGCCGCCGAGCGCGGAGAGGTCGTTCACGTAGGAGCTCACGTCGGCGAGGTTTCCGTCCTCCCCCACCACGAGGTCCTTCTCGCTTTTTATTCCGGAGGCAAACTCCACAAAGCGAATCGTCTCGCGCGGCTGGAAGGTGAGCAGCGCCGCGGTGCCGTCCGCACCCGTCTCGGTGAGCGAGAGCAGGGCCGCCTTGAGGGCATCGAGGCGCTCGCCGCCCATGGAGCCCGAGGTGTCGATCTGGAAGACCATGTTTGCGGGCTTGCGCACCTCAGAGACCCAGCTGGAGAGCAGGGCGCGCACCGTCGCAAGCCGGTTGGGGAAGGGAATCTCGAAGACCATCCGCTCGTCATCGGGCGTGGTGGCGTCCGTGCGGCGGTGCGTCTCGTCGGCGATGCGCTGCTGGACGTCGTCGCGACGCAGGTAGTCCACCAGCGCGCCGTAGGCAGCCTCGACCTTCTCGCCCCTGCCGGAGAGCAGCGTGAGCGGGTAGTCGGCCGTGATGACGCCGTCCTGCGGAATAACCTCGACGAGCTCGTCGTCCTGCAGGATGAGCGACTCGTAGTTGAAGACGCCGTCGACGGCTGAGGAGTCCTTGTCGTAGGCCTCCATGAGCCAGCCCGACGAGCCGCTCGCGAGAGCCTGCCCCTGCGCGAAGCGCGTGAGGTCGGCCGCCACCAGCGCGACGTCGTCGGCCGTGATGGCAGATCCCGTGCCGGAGAGCGCGGTCGCAAGCTCCACGAGCGCGGAGAAGCCGCTGTTGGACGAGACCGGGCTCGACATGCCGTAGGCAAACTCCCCGGAGGCCGCTGCGTCGACGACCTCCGCCCAGGTGGGGCTCTTCTCGTCCCAGCCGAGCTCCGCCGCACGGTCGCGCTTGACGCCGAGGACCACCGGCGTGCGCATGATCGAGGCCTCCTCCGAGACCAGCGCGCTCTTCTCGTCAAAAAGCGTCATGTAGGCGTTGGAGGGGAACCACGTTGCGTCGAAGTCGCCCTCGCCGGACATGACCGCCTCGGTGCCGTCGAGCGTGCCCTGGTAGGTGAGCTCCACGGTGATGCCGAGCTCGGTCTGCGCGTCCTCGAGGATGGGCAGCATGTCCTTGATCTCGGAGCCGGCGAGGACCCGCAGGGTCGTGCCGGCAACGTCAGGGTTAGCCTCGGGGTCGGGGCTGGGCTCAGGGTCGGCAGCGGGCTGCTCCTGCGCGTCGTCGGGCGCGGGATCGGCGGCGTCCTCGCGCGAGCACGCGGGCAGCGCCGCGGCGCAGACGAGCGCGCAGACCAGGGCGAGAAGGACGGTGAGCAGGCGTGTTCGCGGACGCGCGGCGGCAGCTGGCATGGCGGTTCTCCCCTCCTGCGCTAGTACAGCGCCTCGATGGTCTGAAGCATCACGTCGGCCACTTCGTAGCTGGGCGCCTGCGCGGCGTCGATGAAGGTGCCGTCGGCGGCGTAGCCGGTGAGACCGGCGGAGCCCACCTGCTCGGAGAAGGCGGCGGAGTTCGCGCCGTTCACGCGGAAGCCGTGCCGAGCTATGACGCGGGCCATGTCGGGGTCGTTCTCGAGCACGTCCTGGACCCGCTGCCCGGCCTCGGAAAAGGCAACGACCACATGGTCAGAGAAGATCGTGGGCGCGGGATAGCAGATGCGCATCGCGTCGGTCACGCGCGAGGGCTCGTTCATCTGCGCCTCGAGGTACTGGCTCTCGTAGATGAGGGTGAGCGGCTGGTTGAGGGGCCCCTTGGAGAGGAAGGACTCCCACGGGCCCGAGGAGGATGACTGCGAGTAGCCCTGATCGAGGAAGAGCCGGGCGAGGGAGGTCGAGGCCTGCTCGCGGGCGGCGTCCTCGCTCGTGACCACGGCGTTGCCGTTGAGCACGTAGCTCGCAAGACTCAGGTACATGAGCGCGGAGTTGGACGAGCGCACGTCGGTCGTGGTGATCATGACGTTGCGGCTCGAGGGGTAGGCGTCGGATCCCGCAAGGTCCGTCCAGCGTCTGCCGTTTGCCACGGCGTCAAGGTAGGCGGCCATGTCGAGGTACCAGACACCGTCGCGCTTCTCGGCGAGGCCGTTTTGTTCGAGAACCGCAAGAACCGTGTCGCCCGTGGCGATGGCGAGCGGCGAGTAGAACGGACGAGATGTGGAGAGCACCGCGGCTCCGTGGACGTCCTCGATGTGCGCGGCGGCGATCTCGGAGGAGGGCGAGGCAAAGTCGGACTCCTCGATGTCCGCACGCTCTGCCATGGCCCAGGAGCCCGAGGTCGTGACCTGCACGTCGAGGCCGTGGCGCGCGAAGATCTCCTTGGCCTCGGGGTCGGCGAAAAGCGACTCCTTCTCTGAGCCGATGATGCCGCGGACCGTCGTGAGCTCCTGTTGCTGGACGGTGGGAGCGTCGTCGGTCGGCGGCTCGGCCGAGCCGAGCGCCTGCGGACCGAGCGCGATGGCGCCGGCCACCACGACCGCAGCGAGGATGAGGACCACACCGGCAACCAACGTCTTGGCTCTCGAGCCCACCTGACTCCCTTCGAACGCATCGCATGCAGTAACGATACGTCTCAGAGGGGTCGTTCCCCCACCTGTGTGGGCCGGGCTTACGAAGCGCTTACGGTATCAAAGCTGATGCCGTGTGGCGGGGCGGGTCTCGGAGGCCTGCGCCCGTTTTGACCGGTGCCTAATATCCGGCATCTGCGCGCGTGCCTGATTTCCGAGAAATGCGTGTTTTGGTGCCTGATTTCCGAGAAATGCGTGCGGCGGACACGCATATGCCCGGATTCCGGCACCGATACGCGCATACGGCGGGATTTTGGCACCGCCGGGGCCGGCGCGCATATGCCCGGTTTCCGGCACCGGCCCCCTTTTGAGAGGCCTAGCCCAGCAGGGCCATGACCTGGCGCTTGGCGGCGAGGTACTCGTCGGTGAGCTCGAAGCTCTCGCTCTCCACGCGGTCCACCTCGACGACGCCCGCCACGTGGCTGGGCTCCCCCGCCGACGGCGCGCCCGCGAGCACGTAGATGCGGCTCGCCATCGAGACCGCCTCGTCCACGTCGTGCGTGATCACCAGGGCGGAGAGCCCCAGCTCGGCCGCCACGTCCACGAACCAGCGGCGCACGTCCGTGCGCGTGAGGGCGTCGAGCGCCGAGAAGGGCTCGTCGAGCAGCGTCACGTCCGCGCCCATGAGGTAGGTGCGCAGGAACGCCGCGCGCTGCCGCATGCCGCCGGAGAGCTCGCTCGGCCACTTGCGCTCGCAGCCCGCGAGGCCGAAGCGCTCGAACAGCGGCGCCGCCTTCGCGCGCGCCTCGTCGCGCCGCGCGCCCGCGAGCACGAGCGGCAGGCACACGTTGTCGATGATGCGGCGGCTCGGCAGCAGCAGGTCCTTCTGGAGCATGTAGCTCACGCGACCGGGACGTCCGGTCACGTCCTCCCCGTGCAGGAGGACGCGACCGGACACAGGAGTCGTGAGGCCGGCGAGGGCGTGCAGGATCGTGGTCTTGCCGCAGCCGGAGCGGCCCACGAGGCAGCAGACCTCGCCCGGCGCAACGTCAACGGAGACGCCCTGGACGACGATGTGCTCGCCGTCCCAGGAAAGCGTCAGGTCGCGCGCCTCGAGCGCAGGGGCCACGTTCTTCTCGCCAGCCTGTGCCATGCGCTACTCCAGGAAGGAGAGGTCGTAGCCGGCGTTGACGTCGAGCTTGTTGGCCACGAGGTCGTTGTCGTTGAGCCACTGGTAGAAGGCGGCCCAGCGCTCGGGGTCGATGACGCCCCAGCTCTCGGCGTCGGCCACGTACTGGTCGGCGAGGTAGGTCTGGCTCTGGTGGACGAGCGCGGAGTCGAGCTCGGGCACCTGCTCGCAGAGGATGTCCGCGGCGGCGTCGGGGTTCTCGATGGCGTACTCGTAGCCGCGCTTGGCGGCGCGCAGGAACGCCTTCACAGCCTCGGGGTTCTGGGCGGCGAAGTCGTCGTTGGCGGCGATGACCGGCGTGTAGTAGTCGAAGACCGGGTCCACCGAGATGAAGCTGAAGTAGTTGTACGGGAAGTCCTGGACCACGGCGTTCTGGACGGCCCACGCCTCGTAGACCCACACGGTGTCGAACATGTTGGCGCGCAGGCCGCTGACCTCGTCGTCGACCTCATACGGCACGAGCTCGACCTTGGACCAGTCGCCGCCGTCGGCCTCCACGCAGCGCTTGACGGTGGCCTGCTCGACGGGCATGTCCCACGTGGCGTAGGTGTGTCCCTCCATGGCGGCCGGGTGCGTGACGCCGTCCTCCTCGCGGCTCATGATGCCGGAGGTGTTGTGCTGGATGATCGCGGCCACCGCCGAGTAGGGCATCGGCTGGTCGGAGGCCAGGTTGTTGGCGATGTAGTCCTGGTAGGAGACGCCCATCTGCGCCCCGCCGGCGCCGATGAGGGCGTCCGCGCCGTCCGCGGGCGGCTGGACGATCTCCACCTCCAGGCCCTCTTCGGCGAAGTAGCCCTCAGCGAGCGCGACGTAGATGCCGGTGTGGTTGGTGTTGGGCGTGTAGTCCAGGACGAAGGAGACCTTGGTCTTCTCGGCGTCTGAGGCGTTGTCGTTCGAGGTAGCCGTGCCGTCCGGGCCCTCGACGGTCCCGGAGCCGTTGTCGCAGGCGGCGAGCGCAGCGGTCGCGGCGGCACCGGCGGCGGCGACGAACTGGCGGCGGTTGAGGCTGGGGCTGAGGTTCTTATCGCTCATTGTTGTTCCTTTCTGCCCTCTTCCAGGGCATGCACGCGCGCTGGGCGAGCTCCACGAGCTTCATGAGTCCCAGCGAGAGCGCGGAGATGACGATGATCGAGGCAAACATGCGGTCATACGAGAAGGACTTGCGCACGCGCGTCATGTAGACGCCCAGCCCCTCGTTGCCGCCGAGCCACTCGGCGATGACGGCGCCGACGATGGCGTAGGTGGCGGAGATCTTGAGGCCGCTGAAGAACTGGTCCGCCGCGGCGGGCAGCTTGGCGTACCAGAAGATCTGCCAGCGCGAGGCGTTCATGGTGCGCATGAGGTCGATGACGTCCGGGTCGACCGAGCGGAAGCCCGAGGCCAGCGAGACCGTGATCGGGAAGAACGTCGAGATGATCACGAGCACGACCTTGGGCAGCGCGCCGTAGCCGAGCCACAGCACCAGAAGCGGCGCGATGGCGACGGTCGGGATGGTCTGCGAGATGGTCATGAGCGGCTCGAAGGCCAGGTAGAAGCCCTCGAAGCGGTCCATGAGCACCGCGAAGACAAAGCCCAGGGCAACGCCTGCGGCAAGGCCGGCCGCGGCCTCGGCGAGCGTGGTCACGCAGTGGCTCGCGAGCAGCGCCGCGTCCTCAACCAGGGCCTGGACCACCTGCACCGGCGTGGGCAGCAGGAAGTTGGGCACGATGCCCACGACCACCACGGCCTGCCACAGGGCGAGAAGGGCCACGATGGTCAGGAGCGGCGTGAGGACGCGCCGCGCGCGGCTGGGCTCGGTGCGGTCGACGGGGCGCGCCATGCTAGGCCGCCGCGTCCGCGCTCTTGGGGGCGAACTCGGGGTCGCCGGGGTGGTACTTACCGATCTTGCGGTCCGTGGACATGACGTCGCCGTCGGGACGGAAATTGATCTTGGCATAGCACATCATGTGCTTGCAGCCGGCCTTCGCGCCCACGAGCTGGCAGTTCTTGAGGATCTCCATGCAGGTCTCGTAGTCGCCCTCGATCGCCGTCTCGAAGGGGCCGACGAAGTAGTCGATCCCCGTGGAGTCGATGTAGGCGATGACCGCGTCCACCGCGTCGCACGTGGCGTCGTCGCTGGTGGCGTCCATGGGCAGGAACTGAATCGCAACCGAGCAGTTCACGCGCCCTCCCTTCCGGGTGCCCCAAGGCACCCCGTCTCTCGTAGGTGCCTCGTTGCGCGCGAAGCTCTTCCCTACGCCGGCATTACCCGGATCAGGTTCCTGGGTCAGGGCCGCAATCCTGGGCCCAATCTCAGCCGGCGTGCGCCAGCCCCCCGTTGTCGGTTGGTAGTGTAGCACGGTCGGGCGGGCCCGGCGGCGGGTATCATGATCGGATGTGGAGGGGAGGCCGAGAAGAACGGAGGGCGCGTGACCGGGAAGACGCACGTCATCGTGGGGACGGCGGCGGGGCTGGCCGCGGCGTCGGCGCTCGTGCCGGGCCTGGCGTCGCCGGCGGCGCTCGCCTGCGCCGCCGCGGGCGGGGCGCTCGGCGGCATGCTTCCCGACCTCGACGTCAGAAACACCGCGCACCCGCTGCAGGAGCGGCTCGCGCGCGGCGGGTGCGCCGTCCTGCTCGTCGCGGCCCTGGCCCTGGAGGCCGCCGCCGGATGGCCGCTCGCCCACCGGGCGGCGGAGGCGGGGCTCGACGCGGTCGCGCTCGGGGCGGCGGCGCTCGCGGTGCTCTGCTGCGCCGCGCGGCTCTCGCCGCACCGCGGCTTCTCGCACTCGCTCGCGGCGCTCGCCGGGTTCGCCGCGGCGGCGTGGCTCGTCTGCCCGCCGCTCGCCCCGTGCGTCGCGGCCGGCATGGCCTCCCACCTGGCACTCGATGCGCTGGGGCGCCGCCCGGTGCGGCTGGCGTGGCCCGTCCGCCGCGGCGTGTGCCTGGGCCTCTGCAAGACCGACGGCGTCGTCGAGGCGTGCTGCCTCGTGGCGGGCCTGGCCGTGGCGGCCTACGTCGTCCTTATGTGACAGATACCTCAGGGGTGTCTGTCACTGACCTCTTGAGGGGACAAGAACACGGGTTGGAGACCGAGAAGAACCTCGCGATGCCAGGTTCTTGTCCCCTGCCGGGGACAAGAACGCGCGCCCCGCGGGCGGAGAGGTCCCGCGGGGCGCGTCGTTGCCTAGAGGATGGCCATCGCGGCCTGGTCGCCCTCGTGGACGGCGTCGCGCACGATGCGCGCGGCGCGGGAGTTGCCCACGTTGGCCACCTTCGCGCCGACCTTCTCTGCGGCGGCCGCGAGGCGCTCGACCAGCTCGGAGTTGGGGTCCATGCCGAACGAGTACATATAGGTGTCGGCCTTCACGACCACGCGCTCGTCGCCCGGCGCTCCCTGGTCGTCCACGGCGGGCGCGCAGACGAGGCCCTCGTCGGTGAACTCGAGCGGGCAGGTGGAGAGCATCTGGCGCACGCCGCGTCGGTCCATCTCGTCGAGAAGGGCGTTGCGGTAGTAGCCGAAGGTCGTGGGCGTGATGCGCGGCTTGCGCACGACCATCGTGACCTCGTGCCCGGCGGCCGCGAGGTTGAGCGCGGTCTCGCAGGCGGTGAGGCCGCCGCCGGCGATCACGATGGAGTGGCCGAGCTCGTCCATGTGGTAGTAGGAGTCCGACGCGTCCATCGCGCGCTCGGCGCCCGGCAGGCTGCAGCCGCGGTTGTGCGCGCCCACGGCGATGATCACGTGCTCGGGGCGCATGCGCTCGAGGTAGGCCTCGTCCACGACCGTGTTCAGCTCGACCGTGGCGTCGGTCTCGGCGAGCTCGCGCCTGAGGACCTCGACGAAGTCGATCCACTCGCGCTTGTCGTGGTCATGCTCGGCGAAGAGCAGCACGCCGCCCAGCCTATCGGACGCCTCCGCGAGCGTGACGTCGTGACCGCGCCGCGCCGCGGTGATGGCGGCCTGCATGCCGCCCACGCCGCCGCCCACCACGAGCACGCGGCGCCGACCCTCGGGCTCGGGAAGGCGGTCCGGGTAGTAGCCCAGGCCGGAGTTGGGGTTGATCGAGCAGTCGCCCATGACGGCGGGGCTGTAGACCTTCATGAACTCCTCGGGCGGGAGCTGGTACCACAGCGGGATGTCCGTGGGGTGCTCGCAGAAGCCGGGGTAGCAGTGGAAGCAGCGCAGGCAGCGATGCACCATGTCCTCTCGGCCGTCGAGCGTCTTGTTGATGAAGTCGGGGTCGGCGAAGCACTGGCGCGCGTACTCGACGAAGTCGACCTTGCCGGTGGCGATGGCCTCCTCGGCCTGGGCAACGCTGTTGAAGCCGCCCACCACCGAGACGAGGCTCTTCTTCAGGTGGGCCTTGATGGCCGCGGCGCGCTCGAGGTTGACGCCGTGGACGTCGAAGATGTCGCTGAAGGTGTCGCCGCGGTTGCCGAGCTTCTTGATGCCGTTGGAGACGTGGAAGATGTCCACCAGGCCGTCGATCTGCTCGGCAAAGCCGCAGGAGTCCTCGAGCGTCATGCCGCCCTCCTCGCCGTCCTCCGCGCTCATGCGCAGCTCGAGGACCTTGTCCTCGCCCATGCCGGCGCGCAGGGCGCGCAAGATCATCTTGGGGAAGCGGGAGCGGTTCTCGATTGAGCCGCCGAACTCGTCGGTGCGGTGGTTGAACAGCGGCGAGACGAACTGCTGGAGCAGGAATCCGTGGCCGCCGTGGAGCAGGACGCCGTCGAAGCCGCAGGCGGTGGCGAAGCGGCCCACCTCGAAGAAGTCGCGGCAGACCTTCTCCATCATCTGGCGGTCCATGCCAAAGACGTGGCGTCCGTCCTCCTCGCGCACGAAGTCGCACGGGCCCCAGGGCTCCGCCGCGTCGTCGGCCTCGAGGCCCTCGTGGGAGATCTCCATGTAGGCGAGCGCCCCACCGGCGTGGATGCGGTCGGCGTACTCCTTGGCGGTGTCGAAGTCCGACCCGTAATAGTGGCGGACGTCGATCGCGCGGTCCATGAAGGCGCCGCGGCCCTCCTCGAAGTTGAGCGGCAGCTCGCCGGTGGCGACGCAGCCGAAGCCGCCCTTGGCGCGCACCTCGACCATGCGGTAGATGTTCTCGCGGATCTCGGGGATGAAGTACGGCGCGTGGAAGAACATCGTCGGCGCGGCGATCAGGCGGTTGCGGAACACGTTGCCGCGCACCTCGATGGGATCGAACACGTGCGGGTACTTCTCGGCCCCCGGGCGGCCTGCGTAGGCGGCGCGCGCCTCGTCGACGGTTGCGGGGACGGCCTGGGCGGCCTCGTTCTTCTCGGTCATGGTCTCTTCTCCTTAGTGGTTGTCAGAGCCGTCCTGCGGCAGCGGCATCATGGCCGCCATCGCGCGCTCCTTGCCGAAGATCGCGCTGCACACCGCCATGCCGCCGGCCACGAGGCACACGGCGAGCACGGTGCCGTAGCACCAGAAGCCAAAGAGGTGGAAGTAGCCGATGGGCTGCTGCATGAACAGCGTGAAGAATGACGTGGCCATGCCCATGAAGATGCACGGGATGTTCGAGAAGACCTTGCCCTCGAAGAGGTTCTCGTGGACCGTGAGGATGAGGAAGATCACGACGATGGTGGGCACGATGTTGCTCATGACCATGTTGCCCGCGCCGAAGACCGCGGTGAAGCCGGCGGTCACGAGCGAGTTGACGACGCACCACAGCTCGCCCACCGCGTAGCCGATGAGCATGGCGGGGATGTTCTTGAAGTCGGCGCCCAGAGCGAAGAACATCAGCAGCGGCAGGAAGAGCATCCAGGTGTACTGGGGCATGCCCAGCAGCGTCATCCCCTGCATGAGGATCGTGAGGACGACGGCGCCGGTCAGCGCCTGGACGAGCTTGATCTTTCTTCTGTCGGTCATGGCGGTGCCTTTCTCTCCGGTTTTGCTCCCGGCGCACGACCGCCGGGGCGTCTGCTGCCGCCCATCGTAGGGCGCGGCGCGCGGCCGGCGGCTTTCGTTATAGTGATTGAGCGATAGGATCTGTCTATAGTCCCAGCGTCAGCGGGAGGAACCGTGAACTTCAGGCAGCTCGAGTACTTTGTGGCAGTGGCGGAGGAGCTCTCGTTCACGCGTGCGGCGAAGCGGCTCTTCGTCTCCCAGGCGACGCTCAGCCAGCAGGTGCGCGCGCTCGAGCGCGAGGTGGGCGTCGAGCTGCTGGAGCGGGACAGCCGGCATGTTCGGCTCACGGGGTCGGGCGCGGTCTTCCTCGACGAGGCGCGCTCCATCCTCACGCACGTCCAGGACGCGCTCGTGCGCACGCGGGCCGCGGACAACGGGCCGGAGGGCGAGCTGCGGGTGGGCTACGTGAAGGGCTACGAGCGCACGGACCTCACGGAGATGCTCTTCGACTTCCACGAGCGCTACCCCGGCGTGCGCCTGTCGTTTCTGTGCGAGAACGTGGCCGAGCTCTACGACGCCCTGCGCGCCGAGGAGGTGGACCTCGTCATCAACCTGCTCTACGACGGGGCCAACCTCGGCGAGATCCAGTACCAGGTCCTGCGGCACTACCCGCTGCTGGCGGTGGTCCCGGCGTCGAGCCCGCTCACGTGGAAGGGGACGATCTCGATGGCCGACCTCGCACCCTACCCGCTCGTGGACATCCACAAGGGGTCGGGCGACTACGGGGAGGGCGAGGTCATCTCGAGAAACCTCGCGGAGACGGGCGCGGAGGTGCGCGTCTCCTACGTCTCGGAGGACGTGGAGACGAGCATCCTTGCCGTGGCGAGCGGGATGGGCTACGCCCTGCTGCCGGGCTACTTCACGAGCAGCTTCTACCCGGACAGCAAGGTCATGGCCCTGCCCATCAGGGGCAAGGAGCAGGAGATGACCGTCTGCTGCGCGTGGCTGGCGCGGCGCAAGAACGAGCTGCTGGATGTGTTTCTCGACGAGTTCCTGCGCGTCGAGGAGTGACGGGCGGGCCGAGAAGAACCCGCCCCCATGGCATGAAGAAGCCCGCCGCCGCGCGTTCTTGTCCTCCCCAGGGGACAAGAACGCGGGCAAGGGGGCCAAAACGCGCCCGGAGACGGCTGTTCTTGTCCTCCCCAGGGGACAAGAACACGACAGGGATGCCAGCAGCCGGGGCCTTACGCCTCCGCGCGTACGCCGAGCTCGCGGCAGAGGATCTGGGCCGCGGCGCCGGCTGCGAGCGCGCAGTGGTCCTGGCACTGGGAGACGCGCTCCTCGCCCCACCAGTCCATCCCGCGCGTGAGCACGCGGCAGCAGGTCACGTGCTTTGCCGTGCCGTCGCGGAAGGCGTCGTGCAGCTCGGCCGCGAGCGGCTTGGCGCGCTCCTTGGTGCCCACCATGAGGCCGAGAAACGCCACGGCGCCGGCGAGCGCGCCGCAGATGCAGCCCGAGCCGCCGATGCCCGCGCCCATGCCGGCGCCCATCGCCACGACCGAGCGCGGGAAATCGGGCTCGAAGGCGTCCCAGAGCGCCGCGATCACGGACTCCCCGCAGTTCATGTGGTCCGGTCCGGGCCTGTTGTTGGCGCGGGCGGCCGCCTGCACCGTCTCGATGCTCACACTGTCGCGCATTGCTCCCCCTCTGGTCGAAGTCACGTCGATTCTAGCAGCCAATTGGCTCTCTCTTTCCGCAACGCGCGGCCTGCTACACTGGGTCTGTGAATTGGGGACTGTCCCCAATTCACAGACAAGGGAGAGGGACATGAGGATCTTCGCCTACGCGCTTCGGCCCTACGACGAGCTGGGCTGTCTCGATGCGCTGAGCCGAGAGCTCGGCTTCGAGTACGACTGGACGCCCGACTACCCCACGCTCGAGAACGTGGCCCTCGCTGAAGGCGCCGACGCCCTCTGCATCATCACCAACCCCATGACACCGGAGCTGCTGGACCGCTACCACGAGCTCGGGATCCGCGGCATCGCCACCCGCTCGATCGGCTACGACCACATCGACGTCGCGCACGCCCGCAAACTGGGGATTCGCATCGCGCACGCCGCCTACCCGCCCGAGGGCGTGGCCGACTACGCAATCATGCTGATGCTCATGGCGCTGCGCAAGGTCAAGTTCGTCCAGCGGTGCGCCGCCGCGCAGGACTTCTCGCTCGAGGGCAAGATCGGCCGGTCGCTCGGGAGCTGCACGGTCGGCGTGGTGGGAACCGGCGCCATCGGCTCGTGCGTGGTGCGCGAGCTGCAGGGCTTCGGCTGTCGCGTCCTCGCGTACGACCCGGTCGAGAAGGACGAGCTCTCCGGGCTCGCCACCTACGTAGACCTGCCCGAGCTGCTCGCCGCGTCCGACGTGGTGACGCTGCACGCGCCGGGCCTGCCCGAGAACCGCCACATGATCGGCGCGGGCGAGCTCGCGCGCATGCGCGAGGGCGCGGTGCTCGTGAACGCGGCGCGCGGCAGCCTCGTGGACACGGCGGCGCTGCTCGACGCGCTCGAGTCCGGGCACCTGGGCGGCGCCGCGCTCGACACCATCGAGGACGAGGCGGGGCTCTACTACCTCGATCGCAGCCGCGACGTGCTCGCGGGCCGCGACCGCGCCGCGCTCATGGCGCTGCCCAACGTCGTCGTGACGCCGCACATGGCGTTCTACACCGCCGAGGACGTCGAGGGCATGGTGCGCAGCAACGTCGAGGCGCTTCTCGCATTCGCCGCAGGCGCGGACACCCCCTTCGAGGTGCGATAGGCGCGGTCCCTCCCGACGGGCTCGCCGCCCCCGACACCCCCTGCCGCCCCTAGCCGCCCCCCGGCTTGAGTGGGCACACCGAGGCGGACACCAGGAGGCCTCCGTCCCGCTCCTGGGACGGAGGCCTCCTGGTGTCCGCCTCTCTTGCTCGGACGCTACTCGGCGTCGTCGGCGACGTCCTTCTCGTCCTTCTTGGAGGCAGCGGCGGCGCGACGGCTGCGCTGCTCGACCTCCTCGGCAGTGAGGACGTCCTCGATGCGCAGGTTGACGCCCGCGACCTCGAGCCCCGTCATGCCCGTGACCTGCTTGACCACGGCCTTCTTCACGTCCTCGAAAACCTGCGGGGCATAGGCGCCGTACTCGATGAGCACGGAGATGTTCACGCGCACCGCGCTCTCGGGGGTGACCTCGACGGTCACGCCCTTGGTGGAGTCGCTCGCACCGAAGGCGTCCTGGACGCGGTTGAACCAGGTCCCCTTCATGCCCACCACGCCGGGAACCTCACGCATGGCGATGGCCACGATCTTCTCGATGACGCCGTTGGAGAAGGTGAGGGAGTCCTCGGAGTCAAAATCCTCGTCGTCGGTGAGGGCCTCGATGTCCGTCCCCGTCTCCACGGCCTCGACGATACCGGCCTCCTCGGCCTCGTCCACCTGGATGATCTGCTCGACCTTCTCGCTCGTGTCCTTGATCATGTCATGCTCCTCGCTGCCGGTATGCCCGGCCGACGTCGACGGCTACTGGCTGTTCCTGTTGAAGAGGTGCCTCAGGGTGTTCACGATCTTGGGGTCTCCATCGAGGACCTGCCCCGCGGCGACGCCCACGAAGACGAAGACCGCGATCACGATGAGCGGCCACGGCCCCACGGCGAGAAACACGATCGCCGCGACAAGGCCCAGGATGGCGCCCCAAAAGGCCCGCTCCTGCCCCGGGAAGGCACGGCGCACCCACGCGGAGATGCGGCCCACGCCGTCGCGCAGGGCGTTTCCCACGGTATAGCGCTCTTCACCGGAGGCGGGGCCGTCCTCGGCAGGCGCCGCGGGCGCGGCCTCCTTGGGAGCCTCCTCCTTCTCGCCCACGTTGATCTTGGGCTTGTGGGTCTTCTCGTCCGCCATGCTCTCACGCCTCCTTCTCGACGTCGCGCGAGCTTCCCATGGACACCGTGATCTCGCTCGTGGTGTCGGTCGCGGGCGCCTTGGCCGCCGACTTCTCGACGACCTCGCCGCCGTCGTCCTCGCCGCCGGCGAGCGTCACCGACTCGGGCTCAACGAACTCCAGGCTCACGTCCTCGACCTTGTCCCCGCACACGGCGGCGAGGCCGTCCATGAGCTCCTCGTGGAGCTCGGCCCCCTTGGCCACGACGTCGACGGTCTCGTGCGGGAGCACGCGGACGTGGACGCGAATGTGGCCGCGCGCCTTGGCGTCGACGCGAACGCGCGCGGCGTCGCAGGTCCCGTCCGCCTCCACGATGTGGGAGGCCTGGGCGGCGATGGCGTCGCGCGTGACGGAGATCACGCCGCCGTCGACCGTGGCGATCTCCACGGTGCGCACGGTGCGGCGGGAGAACAGGGCGCGCGCCAGCAGCACGAGCAGGCCCGCCGCGCTCGCCGCGAGGCACGCGAGCACGGCCAGGGCGAACGGCTCGAGGTTGAACAGCGCCGAGACCTCGGCCGTCCACGGGCCAAACCACGTGAGCGCGAAGGCGGCGAGCGCGAAGGCGCAGGCCAGCACGAAGACGACCATGCACAGGCGCTTGAGTCCACTCATGCGAGTCTCCAATCGGGCGGCGTCCCCAACGGGTCATGTGTCATAGGATACCCCTTGGACCGGACATTAATTGCGCTGAGGCCGAGAAGGGCGCCGGCGCCGCCGGTCGGCGCGCAGCGCGAGGCGGGCAAAGAGCACGCCGAGAAGCGCCGAGCTCACAGATCCCAGCAGGATGGCGCACTTGGCGGCGATGGCCTCCTCGGGCGAGGAGAAGGCGAGCCCCGTGATGAGGATCGACATCGTGAAGCCCACGCCGCCCATGATGCCGACGGTCACGACCTGCGGCCAGTCCATGCCGCGCGGCAGGCGCGCGAAGCCCAGGCGCACGAGCAGCCAGGTCACGCCGATGATGCCCAACGGCTTGCCCAGCACCGCGCCGAGGTAGACGCCGTGGGCGACGGGGCTCGCGAGCAGCGCGCCGAAGTTCTCCCCCACGAGGTGCAGCTCCGCGTTGACGAAGGCAAAGAGCGGCAGCACGAGGAAGTTCACGAAGACGGAGACGTAGCGCTCCATGCGCTGCAGCGGCGGGGTCACGTGGTGCATCACGCGCTCGGTGCGCCAGGCGCCCTCGGTGAAGTCGTGCTGGCCGAGGACGTGGTGCTCGTCGTCGTAGGTGTCGTCGAGGTCGTGGGCGCGTCGCTCGAGCCAGCCGCCGAGCTCGGAGAGGCGCACGTCGGAGCGGCTCGGCAGGGCGAAGGCGAGGATGACGCCGGCGAGCGTGGCGTGGATGCCCGAGTTGAACATGCACGCCCAGAGCACCAGGCCGACGGCCACATAGGGCGCCACGGAGTAGACGCGGGCGCGGTTGAGCGCGGCGAGCACGCCCACGAGGGCGAGCGACGCGAGGCACCATCCGAGCTGCGGGACCTGCCCGTAGAACAGGGCTATGACCACGATCGCGAGGATGTCGTCCGCGATGGCGAGCGTCTGGAAGAAGACCTTGGTCGCAGGTGAGATACGGTCCCCCAGCAGCGACACCACGCCCAGCGCGAAGGCGATGTCGGTGGCGATGGGCACCGCCCAGCCGCGCGCCGTCCCGCCCAGGTTGAGGACCACGTAGATGAGGGCCGGCATGCAGACGCCGCCCACTGCCGCGAGCATGGGGAGCGCCGCCTGGCGCGGGCGCCGGAGCTGGCCCACCGTGGTCTCGTACTTGAGCTCGATGCCCACCAGCAGGAAGAAGACCGCCATGAGGAAGTCGTTCACGAACTGCTCCACGGTGAGCGAGACCTCGAGCCGTCCCGCTCCCACGATCAGCGGCAGCTCCAGGATGTGCTCGACCCCCTCGTAGAGCGGGGTGTTGGCGACGACCAGGGCGAGAAGGGCGGCGGCCACCATGACCGCCGCGGCGACGGTGGAGCTCCCGGTAACGGACGCGAGGGCGCTCCTGCGCTCCAGCCTCCGCACGACCGCAGGCTCGTCGAAGATGGCTCCGGGGCGCGACACGGCCCTCACTCCCCCTTCCCGCAGAGCAGCAGCGTCTGCTCTACGACGACCTTTGCCGCCAGCGCCTCGGTCGCGGAGCCGAGCAGCCACGCGAGCTCGGGGGCGGCGGGGTTGCCCGCCTGGTCGCGCAGCACGAGCCCGGGGCGCGCGTCCTTCTCGGCACCCGCGTCCTTCTCGGCACCCGCGTCCTTCTCGGCATCTTGGGCGGCGGGCGAGAAGCGCGCGGAGAGGGCGCGCTCGAGCGCCTCGCAGGAGCTGTCGTAGAGCGCCTCGAGGTCGAGGTCCGAGGCCCAGATGAGCGCCGCGAGCTGACTCACCTGCGCGATCGAGAACACCCGCTTGAGCGCGCAGACGAACAGCAGCGCCGCGACGTGCCGGCGCGTGTAGCGCTTCTTGCGCGGCGCGGGGATGACCCCCTGCTTGACGTAGTTGTTGACCATCGACCCCGTCACGAGCGTCTCGTCGGGGAGCTGCATGAACTCGAGCTCCTGGGAGACGAGCGTGAGCAGCTGGTCGAGGTAGAGCTCGATGCGGGGCATCTCGCGGATGCGCGAGATATGCACCGACCCCAGGCGCTGCGCGAGCTCGCGGCGGCGCTCGTCGGTGACGCGCACCGGAACCAGGGCCTTAGACTTGTCCGCCATGCCGTCCACCTCCGATATTTCTTCAAAAGCGGATTATCTAGTATTCAAAACCATGTGAAAGGGCTATAGTCTGTCCAACATGATACCCACCGTGGCGCCGAGCGTCACGTCGCGAGGGAGAGCCGAGCCATGAACGAGCAGCGCATCGCCATCATCACCGACTCCGGGACCGACACCCCGGCGGACTTCGTCGCCGCCCACGACGTGCGCGTGGTGCCGCTGCGCATCAACTACTCGGACGGCTCCACGTACGAGAACGGCGTCGACATCACCGCGCAGGAGGTCGTCGAGCGCTTTGCCGAGGAGATCCCCACCACGTCGCTCCCCTCCCCGATGAAGATCCGCGACACGCTCGAGCAGGCGCGGCGCGACGGCTACGTGGGCGCCGTCGTGGTGACCATCTCGTCGGGGCTCTCTGCCACCTTTGAGACCATCGGCATGGTGGCGCGCCAGATGGATGACTTCCCGGTGGTCATGGTGGATACCAAGAGCATCGGCATCGCGGCGGGCTTCGTCGTGATGGAGGCCGTACGCCAGATCGAGGCGGGCATGCCGCTCGAGCGCCTGGGCAGCGTGCTTGCAGCGGTGAGCGAGCGCGTGCGCGTGTTCTTCTCGGTCCAGAAGCTCGACTTCCTGCGCAAGGGCGGCCGCATCAGCGAGGCCGTCTACCGCGTGGGCTCCGTCCTCAACATCAAGCCGGTCCTCACCTGCAGCCCCGAGGGAAAGTACGTCATCGAGAAGAAGGCCCGCGGGTGGCAGCGCGCGCTCGACACGCAGATCGCGCTGGTGGCCGAGCAGGCGGCGCGCTGGCAGCAGGTGCGCCTGGCGGTGTGCACGTATGACCCCGCGCTGCGCGAGGAGCTTGTTCCGCGCCTGCGCGAGCGCATCGGCAACGCGGTCGAGATCCTGCAGACCGGGCTCTCCGCCGACCTGCTGGTCCACACCGGCCCCACGCTGGTCGGCATGGGCGTGATGGGGCTGTAGGCCTTCCTTTCGGACCTGTCCGGCGCGGGCCGGCGGTAACATCCGGCGCGCTCGGGTCGGCGGTCAGGTTGGCTAGAGGGCGGCGACCATGTGCTCGACGATCTTGGCGCAGCGCTCGGCGGAGGCGCGCTCGAAGGTGGCGTAGTCCATGGCCTGGCCCTCGGTGCCGGGCTTGTCGGAGATCGCGCGCACGATGGCGAAGGGCACGCCGTTGGCCTCGGCCGCCTGGGCGATCGCGGCGCCCTCCATCTCGCAGCACAGGGCCCCGAACTGCTCCACGATGCGCGCGCGGGTGGACTCGTAGCACACGAACTGGTCGCCCGACGCAACGCGGCCGGCGAGCACGTGCACCTCGGGCGCCGCCGCGGCCGCCGCGGAAAGCGCCGCCTCGCGCAGGCCCGCGTCCGCGACGAACTCCACCTGCTCGCGTCCCGGGATGAGGCCGGGCTCGTAGCCGAGCTCCTCCACCGTGAAATCGTGCTGGACGCAGTCCGTGGCCACGACGAGGTCGCCGATGTCGAGGCGGGCGGCGTCGAGCGACCCGGCGATGCCCGTGTTGATGAGGTGCGTGCAGCCGAAGTGGTCGGCCAGGGTCTGGGCGCAGATGCCGGCGTTCACCTTGCCGACGCCGCACTTGGCCACGACCACGTCCTTCTCGTCCAGACGCCCGGAGCAGAAGTCCGTGCCGGCCACGCGCTCAACGCGCGCGTCCGCAAGCTCCGCCTTGAGGTGCTCCACCTCGACGTCCATGGCGCCGATGATCCCGATCTTCATGTCTGTCTCCTCACTTCGAAGCTGTCGCGCTCTCGCTCAGGTGCGCGGGCGCGACATCTTGTGAATCAAAAGCGTCCGACTGCCGCACCTCAGCCGAAGAGGTGCAAATGTCCGACATTTTCCGCGCCGAAAGTGTCGCTTCTCCGCACACCAACAGGAAAGGTGCGAGTACGCGACACTATCGGCAGGAAAAACGTCGTACTGCCGCACATGTCGCACGTCGGCCACATAATCTCAGCCCTGCGGGTAGACGAGGTGCGCCTCGTCGATGTGCTCGAGCGTGTTCTCCAGGTAGCGGCGGGCCCACCACTGGGCCTGCGCGAGGTCGGCGTCGTGCCAGTTGCCGCACTCCTCCGGGCGCGCGCCGGGAATCTCGCCCTCAAAGTCGCGCACGAACTCGAAGGTCGCGCGCACGAGTGGCGCCACCTCGGCGGAGGTGTGCTCGCCAAAGAGGATGAGGTAGAAGCCCGTGCGGCAGCCCATCGGTCCAAAGTAGACCACGCGGTCGCGCCACTCGGGACAGTTGCGCAGGTAGGTGGCACCTAGGTGCTCGATGGCGTGCACAGCCGCGGTGTCCATCACGGGCTCGCGGTTGGGCGCCGTGATCCGCAGGTCAAAGGTGGTTACCACGGCGCCGGTCGCCGGGTCGGCATCCACGCGGGACACGTAGACGCCCGGCTCGAGCGTGAGGTGGTTAACGGTGAAGCTGGCGATCTTCTCCATGGGGGCCTCCGGTGTGGCGGGTTCTTCTCGACGGTTCTTCATTCACCCAAGTGTAGCGAGTCGGGCGCCCCGACTATTTTGGGACAGACGGGACGCAGCCTCGTGTTATAGACAGAGGCCCCGAGAGAAGGAGACACGATGCCCCAACGGGTGGTGAGAGACGACGCGTTCCTGCGGCGGGCGATGCGCGACCACGGCGCCAGCGTGCTGCGCCTGGCACTCGCGCAGACCGGATCGCGCGCCGACGCCGAGGACGTCTACCAGGACGTCTTTGTGGCGCTGGCCTGCAGCGACACAGAGTTCGCCGACGCCGACCACCTGCGCGCGTGGCTGCTGCGCGCCACGCTCAACCGCTGTCGGGACCTCGCGCGCTCGTGGTGGCGCCGGCACGCGCAGTCGTTCGACGCGCTGGGCATCGAGGTGGCGCAGGGCGAGAAGAACGAGGGCGCCCGGGACCCCGCCGAGCTCTGGTCGGCCGTCCAGCGCCTGCCGGAGCGCTACCGCGCCGTCATCCACCTGCGCTACGTGGAGCAACTGCCTGTCGACGCCATCGCCGCCACATGCGGCATCTCCGAGTCCGCCGTGCGCACGCGTCTGTCGCGCGCCACGAACAAGCTGCGAGTCTATCTGGGAGGCATGTCATGAGCGAGAAGAGCCCTGTGGAGAAGAACCTGCACCATCTCTACGAGGAGGTCAGACCCAACGCGGAGCTCGACGACGCCGTGATCGAGCGCGTGCACGAGCTGCGGCGCCACGAGCGGGAGACGACGGTCGCGCGCGCACCCGTCACGCGCCGGGCTGTGCTCGTGGGGGCGGCGGGATGCGCCGTCGTGGCGGGGCTCGCCCTGGGGCTGCCCGTCCTTCTGGGCCCTGGCGACAAGGGCGCCTTTGGACTCGTCATCGCCCAGGCCGCGGAGAAGGGCAATGCCGTGGCCGTGAGCGCGGGGCCCGAGGGACTCATGCCCTGCGACGGCACGTACGGAAGCTACATCCGGCTCTCGCTCAACCTCAGCGTCTCCGGCAGCGGCGTGGAGTCGGTCACATACCGGGTGACAGACAGCCCGACGACGTTCGTTGAGCGGCGAGGGGCCAACTTCCAGAGCGAGATGATCGAGGAGCCCCTCGTGCTCCTCCTCACCGAGGCGCCGGGCGACTACGGCGGCACCATGCCCCCGGGGGAGCTTCCCGAGTCGGTCACCATCGACCCCTCTGCCTCTTCGGACGCCCCATGCCTCGACGTCAACGGCAACGTGCCCTACCTCACGGTCGACAACCGCGACACCTTCTGGGCGAGCGACGAGACGCTTCAGCTGCTGCGCGACTGGCTGGACCTGGAGTCACGTCCGTGGAGCAACACGAGCGAGTACGCCGGGCGGGAGGGAGAGACAGCCGAGGAGCACATCGAGCGCGTGGAGCGCCTCACCGAGGAGGCGTGGGCGGAGTACGACGCGCTGCAGCCCCAGATCCAGGCCGCGCGCGAGGCCTACCTCAAGGGTTTCCGCGCACACGCCGCCACGCAGGAGTCCTTCGAGGAGTGGCAGCGCACGCTCTACGTGAGCGCGTTCACCTGCGCCGCGGACGCCCTCGGCGAGGCCAGACTCGAGGCCACGGCCACGTTCTCGGACGGCGGCACGCAGACGCGCCTCTACCGCATCTCGTTCGTCAACGGCTACGAGCAGGTGCTCTCCGAGCGCTTCGACGCGCTGCTCGCCCTGGACGACGACTTCTCCCAGTGCCTTGAGGACGAGCTCCCCTGGCACCGCTACCCCACGCCCACGGAGGAGGAGATCGCGGCGGACCCGCGCCTCGCCGCGCCGATCTTCCGAATCGAGGACGTGACGGAGGCGTAGCGAGGTTCTTCTCGCCCCGCGCCCTGGTCCCGTGCCCTGGTCTCGTGCCCTCTACACGCAGCTCGCGAGCCAGGGCATGCCGGAGAGGGCCCGCGCCAGGCGGTCCTGCGCCGTGGAGCAGACCACGTCGCGGCGCACGTGCAGGCGGACCTCGCCCTGCGTGCCGTAAGCGGTGAACGCGGTGAAGATGACGTCGGTCTCGAACGCAGGGTCGAGCAGGTCCGCGAGCTCGCGCGCCGCCACGCGGCAGCACTCGTCCGACACGGCGTCGAGGTCCGCCCCCGGCACCACGGCGATGGGCACGCCGCAGTAACCCACGCTCCAGTCCGTAATCCGCGTGAGCGCGGTCTTGGAGAGCACCGAGTTGGGGATGACCTCCTGGGCGCCGCCGCGCATGAGGACGGTGGTGCTGCGCCACGTGACGTCGGTGACCTCGCCCGTGACGTCGCCCACGGAGATGTAGTCGCCGGGCTGGACGGCCTTGCTCAGCATCAGGCTGATGCCGCCGATGATGTTGGAGATCGTGTCCTGCATGCCCAGGGACACGGCGATCGAGACCACGCCGAGGGCGGCGACGAAGCCCGCCGGGTCCACGCCGAAAACCGGCTGCAGCACGCTGAGCAGCGCGAGCACCCAGATGACGGCGCGCCCGATGTTGATGAACAGCGACGCGCTCGGCAGGTCCGAGGCGTCGAGCAGCTTGTGCATGAGCCGCACGACCACGCGCTCGACCATCGCGGCGATCACCACCGCCACGGCGAGCGTCACGCACTTGTCGAGCCAGCCGCCCGCGTCGATGCCCAGAAGATGCTCCATCACAACACCCCTCGTTTGTCATGCGCCTAGCCGGCGCAGTACTCGGAAAGAACTCTCACGCGCGGCATCATGTCCTCGATGAGGTCATCGGCAATGTAGGGGGTCGACTCGAGCACGGGCCCGAGCTCACCCTCGCTCGCACGCCGCACACCGTCGACCATCCCCTCGACAAGCGGGCGCGCAAGACGCCTGAGCGCAGAGCCCCTGATGCCCAGATCTGCAGCGAGCGCATGGAGGCTGTCGGGCGTCACCTCGTCGATCGTCCGCGCGTCCCCGAGCCGCATGGCAAGCCGTCGCGGGTGATTGGGGAAGTAGGTCGTGCTCACTACGTCGTACGCCGGAGCAAGGGAGACGAGCGCTCCCCCGTCACGGTCCCGCCCCTCGTGAAGTATCGAGAAGTTCTTGAGGTGGGCGTCGCAGTTTCCCACAAGGTAGTTCAGACAAGCCGTCTGAGCCAGCCCCGCCACGTCGTTCGCCGGCCTCGCGCCGTGCCTCTTCAGGAGCTCCGCCATCACATGGATGCTCCCGCCGTCGAGCTCGGCGTACTTCGATCCTCCGTTGACCCCCAGAGCCTGGGCCATATCCTCCTGATGGCACCTAGAGACCACCAGGCGCCCGTCAACGTGAGACACCTCGCGGTCGAACCTCTCGACGGCCAGGACCGGATTTCCAAGACCCAGGAGCCTTACGTCTGCCACGTTCATCCCACACGTCCTGGCGGCGGACATGCAGAGGTACTCGACTTCCGGAAGGTCGCGAAGGTGGCTCGTCTTGAGGACGTGCGTGCTCGCGGACAGACCGACGGGGCGCAGCCAGCGCCCGCGCTCCGACAGCTCGTCGTCGAACGCAAGAGCGGTCTTTGACTGCGTGCCCGCAAGCGAGAGCCGCGTTGCGACGTTCTCACGTGCGACGCTCGGCTCGTTGAGGAACATCCTGCGGAGGGCATCGTCGTCGAGCGGCTCGTACCCGCCGACGTCCAACGGACTTTCGGGAAGGCGGCGATTGACCACCAGCACGTCCCCGACGCACTCCCTCCCGCACGCAGCCAGTATCCCGACCCAGTCCTCCTCGGCAATGCCGAGCTCGGAAGCCAGCGCCGTCCGGGCGCTGCCCTCGGCGAGAAGCCCCTCGAAATAAGGGCGAATCTCCTCCCCGTCGAATCCCTCGGGCCTCAGGGGCAGCGAGAGGGACAGCGGGGTGACTCCGGGCGTCTCAAGGTACTCGGCGTCATACGAGAAGGACGTCCCGCGCTCGTCGAGGCTCCCCACGAGATCTGCGGACGAGCGCTCGAGCCTGTAGACGTAGTGCACCGACATCTCAGCTCCTTGGGCTTGCATCGATGTCGATTCCGAGCATGGTCATGACCTGAATGGCCTTTCCGATCTCCGCCGAGTCCTTGCCGTTCTCGAGCTGCGAGAGGAAGGTGACTCCCACGTCCGCGAGACCGGCGAGATCTGCCTGGGTCATCCCCTGCCGCCGGCGCTCGTCGCGGATGATCCTCCCCAAGTCCTTGGCGCTTCTCAAATGTGCCATGACGCTCCTTTATGCGAACGCATAAATCCACGATGCGACCATCGTAATTTATGCGTTCGCATAAATCAACGGCCTCGTGCTCGAAGCTTATGCGAACGCATAAATGTTACGAAGTGACTGTCCCTTCGTCACCCCTCGATCTTGACGAGCGGGGCAAAGCCCTTGAGGAGCTTCTTGGTCTTGCCCGTGCGCGTGAACTTGACCTCGATGGTGTCGCCAGAGACGGAGAGCACCTTGCCGGGACCGAAGGTCTTGTGGGAGACCGCGTCGCCGGGCGAGAAGGACGCGCTCGCCGCAGGCCGTGCCGGCGCGGCGGCCGTGGGCGCCGCGGCAGGCCGCGCTCCCCCGCCGGTCGAGCGCGTGCGCGACCCGAAGACGTTGCCGCCGTAGACCGCGGACCCGCGGCCGCTCCCGAAGGTGCCGTGGCGGTCGCCGCGCTTCTCCCAGCCCACGCCGGCAAAGCCCGACGAGCCCACGCCCACGCGCTCCACGTCCGCGGCAGGGATCTCGTTCAGGAAGCGGCTCGGCGGGTTGGCCTGAGTCGAGCCAAAGGTGCGCCTGGTCACGGCATGCGTGAGGTAGAGCTTCTTGCGGGCGCGCGTGATGGCCACATACGCCAGGCGCCGCTCCTCCTCCACCGCCGCCGGGTCGCCGTCGTAGGAGGCGTGCGGGAAGATCCCCTCCTCCATGCCGGCGACGAACACCACCGGAAACTCCAGGCCCTTGGCCGAGTGAATCGTCATCATGGTGACGGCGTGCGTCTGCCCGGCGAGAGAGTCGAGGTCGGAGCGCAGCGCCAGCCACTCGATGAGTGCCGGCAGCTTCTCCGAGGCGACGGGCGGCCTGAGCTGAGCAGGCGCCGAGGCGGCGTCCCCAGCGGGCGAATCGCCTTGGCGAGCGAGCGAAGCGAGCGCTGAGCCCGTCGGGGACGCCGCCTCGGCGCCGGACGGCTCGATCGCCCCCGCGGCACGGAGCTGCTCCAGGGACTCGAGGGTCTCCACGGCGTCGTGGGTCTCGTCGAACTCGGCGGCGACGCCCATGAACTCCTTGATGTTCTCGATGCGGCCGTCCGCCTCCACGGAGTGCTCGGCCTCGAGGGCGCGGATAAGGCCGGAGCGGTCCACGATGGCGTCGACCACGTCGGCCAGCTCGCCGGTGAAGTGGCGCCCGGCCTCGATCACGCCCGTGAACTCCGCGAGCGCCTGGCGCACCTTGGCGCCGAGCAGGCCCGTCTCCGCGATCGCCAGCTCGCACGCGGAGAAGAACGAGATGCCCTCGTCGGCCGCGAGCTCGCGAATCTTGGCGATGGAGGTGGTGCCGATGCCGCGGCGCGGCGTGTTGACCACGCGCAGCGCCGCCACGTCGTCGTCCGGGTTCACGACGAGCTTGAGGTATGCCATGACGTCGCGGACCTCGGCGCGGTCGAAGAAGCGCGTGCCGCCCACGATCTTGTAGGGGACGCCCGCGCGCAGGAACATGTCCTCGAGGATGCGCGACTGCGCGTTGGTGCGGTAGAAGACGGCCATGTCGTCGTAGCTCGTGCCGCCGTCATGGAGCTTCTCGATCTCCGAGCCGATCCAGCGGCCCTCGTCGCGCTCGTCGGAGGCCTGGAACACGTGGATCTTCTCGCCATCCCCTGCTTCGGTGAACAGGCGCTTGGGCTTGCGCCGGGCATTGTTGGCCACCACCGCGTTGGCCGCGGCGAGGATGTGGCCCGTGGAGCGGTAGTTCTGCTCCAGGCGCACCACGTGGGCGTCCGGGTAGTCCTTCTCGAAGTCCAGGATGTTCTGGATGTCCGCGCCGCGCCAGCTGTAGATGGACTGGTCGTCGTCGCCCACGACCATGAGGTTGCGGTGGCGCGCGGCCAGAAGGTTGGTGATTGCGTACTGGACGTGGTTGGTGTCCTGGTACTCGTCCACGCTGATCTGGCGGAAGCGGTCCTGGTAGCGCTCGAGCACCTCGGGGCGGCGGCTCAGCAGCTCGAAGGTCTTGACGAGCAGGTCATCGAAGTCCATGGCGTTGGCCTTGGCCAGGCGGCGGTCGAGCTCGCGGTAGACGCGGGCGGCGGCGCGGTCGGCCGGATTGGGCGAGCTCGCCATCTCATCCGGGCCCACCATCGCGTTCTTGGCCGAGGAGATCTTGGAGCGGATCGCGTTGAGCGGGAACTGCTTCTGGTCGATGTCGAGGTCGGCCATGATGGACTTGACCAGGCGGCGCGAGTCGTCGTCATCGTAGATGGTGAAGTTGGGTCGGTAGCCCACGAGCTCAGGGTCCTCGCGCAGCATGCGCACGCACATGGCGTGGAAGGTGCAGACCCACATGCCGCGCGTGCCGGCAGGAAGCAGGGCGTCCAGGCGCTCGCGCATCTCGGCGGCGGCCTTGTTGGTGAACGTGATGGCCAGGACCTGCCACGGGCGCACACCCTCGTCGGCGATCATGTGCGCGATGCGGTACGTGAGCACGCGCGTCTTGCCCGAGCCTGCGCCCGCGAGCACGAGCAGCGGCCCGCGCGTGCACTCGGCCGCCTCCCGCTGGGCGGGATTGAGGGTCGACAGGTCGATAGTCGGGGCCGGGGCCTGTGCCTGGGGAAACAGTGTGGTCTGCTCGATCGCCATGCTGCGTGGTTCCTCTCGCCGTTTTTCTTGCCCTACGAGTGTAGCGGCACGACCGGACATTAATTGCCGGCGAGCGAGAAGAACACAGGGACGCGGTCAGCGCGCTACTTGCGCTTCTTGTCGGACTCCCCGATCGAGATGTCCTTGTCGTACGTGAGGCTGTAGGCGATCTCGAGGCCGCGCAGCAGCTCGCGCGCATCGTGCTCGCCCATCTTGCTCAGCGTGGCGGCGAGGCCCGAGACCCCGCCCGAGCTGTTGTCATGGGCGTGCTCGCGGCCCTCGTCCGTGCAGTACACAATCACGCGGCGACGGTCCTTCTCGTCCGGGACGCGCTCCACGTAGCCCTTGGCCTCCAGCGAGTCCAGGATACGCGTCATGCGGGGGCGAGTGTAGCCGAGCTTGCTGGCGAGGTCGGACGGGTTCATCCCCTCGTCCTGGCGAGAGAGGTACTCCAGGACCGGGTCCTCCCCCATCGACATGCCGTACGCCGTGCCGATGGAGCCCTTGGCGACGCCTCGGGAGTACATGATGAGCTTCTTTGCTGCGTCCTCGTAGTCCATCCTCGCGCTACTCGTCCCTTCCAGCGAGCACACGGAGCCCGTCGCCCCACCAAACTCAAGTTGGTTAATGGTAGCAACTTTTTCCTGAGTTTGCATGAAGAACACCCCCCGTGAAAGCGAGAAGAACGTCCGATTAGACCATCATCAGTCCTCGAGACGCGAGAAGATCGTCTCAGCGAGGCCGTCGTGGTCGTTGTCGAGCGCGGTCACGCGCGCGGCCGCGGCGCGCACCTCTACGGGCGCGTTGGCCATGGCCCAGCTCTGCGGCACCGCACGCAGCATGTCGATGTCGTTGCGGCCGTCGCCGAACGCCGCGGCGCGCTCGAGGGACACGCCGAGGTGCTCGCACACGGCGCCGATGCCCTCCGTCTTGCTCGCGCGCCCGTCCATGACCTCGCAGAGAATGGACGAGGACCGAACGACGGAGAGCTGCGGGAACGCCGCGCCCAGCTCGCGCTCTGCGCGCTCGATGGCGGCGGGCTCGCCTGCGAGCAGGAACTTGTGGAGCCCGCGCTCCGAGAAGTGCTCCTCGAGCGACCCCTCGACCGACTCCACGCCCACGATGCGCTCCTCGCGTGCGACGCGCGGGTCGCGGCGGTCCGACGTCACCCACGCGTGATAGCCGTAAGCCATGCAGCAAAGCTCCGGGAACGCGCAGGCGACGTAGTCATGCACCTCGAGCGCGCACCCGAGCGCGATGGGACGGCTCAGCAGCTCCGCGCCCGCGGCGTCTATCACGTAGGCGCCGCTGTAGCACACCGTGGGACCGGAGCAGCCCAGCTCGCGGCGTATCTCCTCCAGCGCCTCCGGCATGCGCGCCGAGACCAGCACGAGCGGCACGCCGTGCTCGGCGAGCGCCCGGGCAGCGGCGGCGGTCCGCGGGCTCACGCGATGCGCCCCGTCGAGCAGCGTGCCGTCGACGTCCGTGAAGACGACGGACGGCAGCCCTCGCGAGCCCTCGTTCTTCTCGCTCACGTCACTTCCCTCCCTTCTTGGCACCGGCATCAAGGTCAACGCCCGCTGCGTCGAGGATCGCGCGCACGTTCTTCTTGGCGTTGGCGGTGCCCACCTTGAGGACGACGGACATGACCGCGCCGACCACCAGCACAATCACGCCGAGCACGCCGAAGCCCGTCGACCCCCCGCCGTAGAAGCCCCAGTACCCCACGAGAAACCCGACGGCCAGCAGCGAGTAGCCTATGCGCAGCCACACGTTCAGCCGCTGGATGGCGTCGGTCTGGAGCTTGGCCTCGCGGACGAGGTCCTCGCGAGTCCAGTTGGAGGTGTCGAGTGCCATGGTCTTCCTCTTGGTAGTGGTGTGCCCGGGCCGCACAGGGGGAGACGGCGGCCCGGGCAGAAGGAGGTATGCGAACCTAAAGGTGCGGTGCGTCGAGCGGGGCTTACGCGGTCGGCGCGGCGATCGTGGCGGCGCCGAAGAAGCCCACGGCAGCGCCGACGAAGGCGATGACGAGCAGGATCAGCATCGTGACGATGGGGCTGACCTTCTTCTTGGTCATGAGCCACCAGCACAGGATGGTGAAGCCGAGCGGAAGCAGCTTGGGGTAGATGCCGTCGAGCGTGCCCTGGAGCGTGCCGCCGCCGGGAAGCTGCAGCGACGTGGAGATGGAGACCCAGGTGGCGCAGACGGCGCCGATGACCATGGTGCCGACCATCACGATGGCGTCGCGCAGGGCAGTGGCGTTGGGGCCGACGAGGGCCTCGACCGCGGCGCCGCCGAGGTCATAGCCGCGATAGTACGCGAGGCGCATGCCGAAGTAGGCGAGCAGGTTCCACACCACGATGTAGAAGATGGCGCCGAGCGGGCTGCCGCCCTCGGAGAGGCCCATCGCGATGCCGAGCAGGATCGGGATGAGCGTGCCGACGATCAGGGAGTCGCCGATGCCGGCGAGCGGGCCCATGAGGCCGGCGCGGATGCCGTTGATGGTCTCGTCGTCGATGGCCTCGCCGTTGGCGCGCGCCTCCTCGAGGCCCACGGTGACGCCGACGATCATGGAGCCGATCTGCGGCTCGGTGTTGAAGAACGCGGAGTAGGTGGTGAGGGCCTTCTGCTGGTCCTCCTTCTTGTCGTAGAGGTCCTCGACGATCGGCAGCATGGAGACCAGGTAGCCGAAGGTCTGCATGTGCTCCTGCGAGAAGCACGTGAGGTTGCCGTAGTACCAGTTGCGGAAGGACTTGGCGAGGGCCTTCTTGGAGACCTTCCTGCCTCCCTTGGCGGCGGTGGTGTCAGCCATTAGATGTCCTCCTCTTCCTCGTCGTCAGCTGCGGTGAGCTCGCCGGACGCGGCAGCCACCACGGGACGGTTCTTGAGCGTGGAGATCTGGAAGTTGATGAGCGCGAAGAAGCAGGCGATCGCGGAGGCGGCGATGAGGTTGCAGCCCATGACCGCGGCGAGCGTGAAGCCGAAGAAGAAGGTCAGGAAGTCGGTGGGCTTGGCGATGACCTGCTTGAGCAGGATGGCGATACCGACGCAGGGAAGCAGGGAGCCGAGGGCGAACAGCGTCTTCATGGGCAGGCCGTCCATGGGCAGGCTGTTCATGATGAAGCTCACCATGTCCTGGCCAAAGTACACGATGACGAACGTGGGGATGAAGGAGCAGACGATGTGGGAGATCCAGGGCAGGACCATGTCCACGAGGTAGAGCTTGTGGGTGTCACCCTTCTCGAGCCACTTCCAGCCCATGCCCTGCCAGGCGAGGTTGATGGTGGCGGTGCCGTAGAAGAGGATGGCGCCGAGGGTGCCGCAGGTGGCGCCCAGGGTCGTGGCGAGAGCGGCCGCGTCGGCGCTGTTGGGGTCGAGGCCCTGGGCCTTGACGGCCATCATGGCCAGCGGGATGCCGATGTAGCAGGCCGCGCGGACGTCGGCGGAGACGGTGCCGCCGGGGGTGACGAGAGCGATGTAGACGACCTGGATGGCCATGCCCACGATGATGCCGAGGGTCATGTCGCCCAGGATGAGGCCGACGATCAGGCCGGCGACGAGCGGGCGCCCGAGCGTGTAGTTGCCGATGGACGTGCCGCCGAGGCCGGGCATCGACGCCAGGCAGGCGAACAGTCCCAGCAGCGCCGCCTGGAACACGTTAATAACCATTGCTTACCACCTTTCCGTGAGTGGTGTCCCTAGGGACATTATGCTTGCCGGAGCGGCGGCATCCCGGGACGTGCCGCCGCGAAGCAACGTGCTTTCGGTGTGCAAAAGTGCCTGTCACTTTTGCACGCGGGGCTGGGCTAGAAGCCGAACTGTCCGCGGAACTTGTCCCAGGTGCCGGTCTCCTTGTCGGGGATCAGGCGGAAGTCGACGGTGTAGCCCTTCTTGGAGATGGCCTCGAGCGCCTCGGCCTCCTCCTGGGTGATCGACTGGTTGTTGCCGATCTTGGTGGTGCCGGGACGGTCGTTGCACGGCCCCACGATGACGGTCTTGACGTCGTCGGGCACAAACCCAAAGTTCACGAGGATCTCGGCCATGTCGACGGGGTTCTTGGTGATGAGGAAGTAGCGGGTCTTGGAGTCGCGGACGGTCTGGGCCTTCTCCTTGAAGTGCTCCATCGTCCACACGAAGGTCTTCTTGTCGGGAGCGGCGCTCTTGTAGGCGCTCTTGAGGACGGGGTTGGACGCCGCGGCGTCGTTGACGGCGATGATGCCGTCGCAGGGGTACTCGAGGGCCCAGCGGGTGACGGTCTGGCCGTGGATCATGCGGTCGTCGATGCGGACAAACGAAACTGCCATGTTCTTCTCCTTACGCGTGTTCTTATCCAATGGCGGGCGCACCCGCCGTGCTTGCGTCGTGCGGACTAGAGGTCCTCGTCCTCCTCGTCGGAGCCGAGGTCGAGCTCCATCTCGCTCATGGCCGCCTGGCCCTCGGAGAGCATCGAGGCGCAGAGGGCGTCCTCGTCGTCGGACTGGAGGTCGAAGGCCGCCGTGAGCGCCATGGGCAGGTTCATGCCGCCAAAGGCGCGCGCCTGGGCGAGAAGACCGTGGGCGGAGAGGGTGTTGAGCGCGTTGGTGAGCGGCGAGCCGCCGATGAGGTCGCCGAGGACGATGATGCAGTCCTCTGCGGTGATGGGCGCGATGACGCCCTCGAGCTCGCTCACGTACTGATCGGCGCCCTCGCCGTCGCGCAGGCTGCAGCTCAGGATGTCGTCGCGCTTCCCCACCAGCATGTCGAGCACGCTGTGCAGGCCCGGGGCAAAGGTTCCGTGGCTGACCAGGAGCAGGTATCGCATATTGGGTGTCCTTTCGTCGCTGATGTGCCGTAGCTTGACTCTCACTGAAATGATTGTCGTTACTAGCTATTAACGGCACAATCAGATAGTTGTCAGCGGTAACTATTCGTCGGTTAACGGTAGCAACTATTTCGCGGAATAATTACTTTCCAACGGGCACCGGATGGTATTTCCGCTGGTCAGAGGTATTGGATGATAGGTTGCCCAAGTCGACGGCGAACGGGGAGCGGGAATTATGCACCGCTCAGCGGTACTTCTCGGCAATTATTCGCGGAGGCGCGGGCGGCAACTATTGGTTCTTTGCTGGTGCCTGATTTCCGTCATCTGCGCACGTGCCTGATTTCCGAGACAATGCTCTTTTGCACAGTGGTGATGTCGCCGCCCTCGCGGCTCCCGGCGCCTATAATCCCATGCTGACATAGCAC
>CALUJM010000024.1 GCA_944320975.1 uncultured Atopobiaceae bacterium
ATGACGACCTTCTTGGCGCCGGCGTCGATGTGGGCCTGGGCCTTGGCCTTGGAGGTGTAGAAGCCGGTGCACTCGAGGACGACGTCGACGCCGAGCTCGCCCCAGGGGAGCTTGGAGGCGTCGGCCTCCTTGTAGATGGTGATCTGCTTGCCGTCGACGGTGATGGAGTCCTCGCCGGCCACGACCTCGTGGTCGCGGGCGTAGTTGCCCTGCGTGGTGTCGTACTTCAGGAGGTACGCGAGCATGTCGGGGGAGGTGAGGTCGTTGATGGCGACGATCTCGGAGCCCTCGTGACCGAACATCTGACGGAACGCCAGACGGCCGATGCGACCAAAGCCGTTGATAGCAACCTTTACTGCCATGCTTTCTCCTTTCACGGGGCCGACGGGGCTTCTCCCCGGCGGACCAAAGCACACATGGGCGTGACGCCCTTGCCACCCGATAGTGTACCCCACACGCGACGGGTCGTATCCCCAAAACTGAGCCGCGGGCCAATTTAAGCGGCGGGCGCTCAGATTTGCGCCGCCGACGTGGGAATGTTCTCGGGGCACGACGGGGCGTCCTTCTCGGCTCGTGAGCTGGGACGGGGAGCTTAACAAATGTGGAGTGAGTAGGCGGGCCGGCCGACGGGCGCTCAGAAAGGCGCCTGCATCCGGCGAGAAGGGCGACGCGCCCTAGTCGGACGGCGCGCCCTCAGGTGCGGCCTGGTCCTTCTCGACACCCTCGACGATCTCCTGGAGCCGGAGCACGCGGTGGTACATGGCCGACTTCGAGGCCGGCGGGTCGAGCTCCTCCCCCAGCGCCGCGAGCGAGAGCTCGGGGTGCGCGCGGCGCGCCACGCAGAAGGCGCGCAGGGCGGGCGGCAGCGCCGCGAGCCCGACGGAGCGCTCGGCCCGGTCGATGAGGTCGAGCTGGGAAGCCGCCGCGCCCGTGGAGCGGGCCTGGTTGGCCATCTCCGCGTTGACGCGCCGGTTGACGTCGTTTTTCACCGACTTCTTGGCGCGCGCCACCTCGACCACGCGCGCCATGCGCCGCGCCCCCATCGCGCGCAACAGCGCGATGACGTCGTCGAAGCTCTTGAGGTAGATCGCGTAGGCGCCGCGGCGGCGGTTGAGGCGCGCCGACACGCCGAAGGAGTCGATCAGCGCCACGAGGTCGCGGGCGAAGTCCTCGCCGGTCACCGCGATCTCCAGGTGGAAGTCACCGCGCGGGTCGGCGATGAAGCCGCCCGCCATGAAGGCGCCGCGGACGAAGGCCTCGCGGGCGGGGCGGGTGCCGAGAAGCGCCGCGGGCGCGCCGGTCGCAAGCCCGCGCCCGGGCACCAAGATCCCGAGCCTCACGAGGTCCGCGGCGAGCTGGTCCTGCTCGGGCATCTCGATGAGGTAGTTGCGCGTCTTGTGCAGCACGGACCGGCGCACCGTGAGCGAGGTCTCCAGGTCGAAGATCTTGTGCGTGAGCTTGATGACGGTGCGCGCGACCGCGCCGGTCTCGGTGGCGATGCGGATCGAGTAGCGGCCCGAACCCCTGAACGAGAGCGTCCCGCACACCCGGATCAGCGCCGAGAGCTGCGCCAGCTCGCAGGCGGCCGTGGGGGCCTCCACGCGGGAGAGCTCGTCTTTGACCTCGGCGGTGAACGACATGCTAGCTCGTCCTCACGTTGGCGAGCGCCAGGTCGCGGTGCGAGAGGCTCACGTGGTAGCCGCCCTTCTCGAGGTAGGCGGCCGTCGCCGACGCGATGGCCACGCTGCGGTGCTGGCCGCCCGTGCAGCCCACCGCGATGGACAGGTGGCTCTTTCCCTCGGCGACGTAGCCCGGCATCGCGACGTCGAGCAGGCGGTACCACGCCTCGAGGAACTTCTCGGTGGTGGGGTTGCCCAGGACGAAGTCGGCGACCAGGCGGTCGTTGCCCGTGAGGGTGCGCATCTGGGGGTCGTAGAAGGGGTTGGGCAAAAAGCGCACGTCGATCATGAGGTCGGCCTCGACCGGCATGCCGTGCTTGAAGCCAAAGGAGAAGACCGAGACCTCCATGAGCTGCTGGTCGGAGAGCTCGGAGTAGGCGCGGCGCAGGCGGGTGCGCAGCGCGCTCGTGCGCAGGTGGCTCGTGTCGATGACGAGGTCGGCGGCGTCGCGGACGCTGCGCAGCTGCACGCGCTCGCGCGCGATGGCGGAGGCGACGGTCTCGCCGGGGCCCGCAAGGGGGTGGCGGCGGCGGTTCTCGTCGTAGCGGCGCATGAGGACGTCGTCGGTGGTGTCGAGAAACACCACGCTGACCGTGAGCTCGTGCTCGCGCAGCTGCTTGATCGAGTCGGAGAACTCGTCGAAGAGCCCCTGGGAGCGCAGGTCGCAGGTCACCGCGAGGTGACGGCCCACGCCCGAGTTGATGCCCACGAGCTCGGCGAGCTGCAGCAGCAGGCGCGGCGGCAGGTTGTCGATGCAGAAGTAGCCCATGTCCTCGAAGGCGTGCAGCGCCTGGGTGCGCCCCGAGCCGGACATGCCCGTGATCACCACGACGTCCGGCACGCGAGCCGCGCTCTCGGCCGCCCGCATCTGCTGGCCCGCGTCTGACATGGGTCCTCCCTCCGTCGTCCTTCTCGCCAGTATACGGCAGGCGGGCGGCGGAGGCCGGGGAGGCACGCGGCCCGGTCTGCCTGAGGCTGTTGTCCCCTCGGGAAGGCGGGGCCCGGCCCGGGCGGGGGCGGACGGCTATGACGCGAGCAGCGCCTCGACCTCGGGCCTCGTGGCCAGGTGGTCGGAGAACGCGCTGGCAGAGCCGGCCGCGAGCGCCATGCGGAAGGCGTCCTCGTAGCTGCCGGTCTCTATGAGGCCCGCGAGGAACCCCGCCACTGAGGAGTCGCCGGCGCCAACGGAGTTGACCACGGTGCCGCGCGCGGCGGGGCTCTGGTGCACGGCGCCCGTCTCGTCCACGAGCACGCCGCCCTCCCCCGCCATGGAGACCAGAACGTTGGCGGCGCCCAGCCCCTGGAGCCTCTTGGCGTACGGCACCACCTCGTCGCGCGTGCGCAGCGTGACCCCGAAGATGTCCCCGAGCTCGTGGTTGTTGGGCTTCACGAGGAAGGGGCGGTACCGCAGGACGCGCGTGAGCAGGTCCTTCTCGGCATCCACGACGATGCAGACGCCGCGGCCCTCGAGGCGCGCCATGATGCGCTCGTACATGTCGTGCGGGAGCGTGGCCGGAACCGAGCCGGAGATGACGAGCGTGTCGCCGTCGCCCAGCGCGTCCAGCTTGGCGAGAAGAACCTCGAGGTCCTTATCGGCGATCTTTGGCCCCATGCCGTTGAGCTCGGTCTCCTCGGCGGACTTCACCTTGACGTTGATGCGCGTCATGCCCTCGGCGACGCGGATGAAGTCGGCCTCGACGCCGGCCTCCGCGCAGAGGCGGCACAGCTCGTCGCCCGTGAAGCCGGCGACAAAGCCGAGGGCGCGGCTCTTGTGCCCGAGGTTGCCGAGCACGATGGAGACGTTCACGCCCTTGCCGCCCGGGAGCACCTGCTCATAGGCCGTGCGGTTGATCGCGCCCAGGCGCATGTCGTCCACGCGGACGATGTAGTCGAGCGACGGGTTGAACGTGACGGTGCTGATCATCGGGCCACCTCCACGACGTTGTTGTAAGCCTTGTACTTCTCGGGAACGTCCCCGCAGGTGACGATCGTGGCGGAGTCGAAGGCGCCAAATCTCACCAGGCTCGTGTTGTCGAACTTGGTGGCGTCCGCGAGTACGTAGCGGCGCGCCGTGTGCTCCATCGTGAGCTGCTTGATCAGCGCCTCGTTGCTCTCCGGCGAGGTGAATCCGTTCTCGGGGGTGATTCCGTTCACGCCCCAGAAGCCGATCGTGAAGTGGTAGCGCGAGATCGCGGCGATGGTGTCCGGCCCCACGAGGGACTCCGTGGCGCTCTTGAGCTCACCGCCGAGCACCGTGACGTGAAAGCCTCGCGCGGCGAGCTTCATGGCGTGCGAGACCGAGTCGGTGACGTAGCGTGCGCCGCGCTCGGCAAGGTGGTTGATGAGCTCCTCCACCGTGGAGCCGGCGTCCAGGTAGACGAGGTCGTCGGGGCCCACGAGCGTGGCGGCGTAGGCGCAGATGGCGCGCTTCTCCTCGGCGTGCAGGCCGTGGCGTTCCTCGAGCGTGAGGTCGCGCGTGAGGTGGGCGGACTCGAGCGTGGTGGCGCCGCCGTGGACCTTCACCAGGCGGTGGGCCTGATCGAGCTTGTCGAGGTCGCGACGGATGGTGGACTCGGAGATGTCCAGGGCCGAGGCCAGTTCGGCCACGGTGACGGTCCCCTGTCCGCGGACCATCTCGACGATGTGCGCGTGGCGCTCTGCGGTCAGCATGGCGGCTACGCCTCCTCGGGATAGGTGACGCCCCAGGAGCGGCGCACGTCGGTCATGAGGCGCATGACGTCGGCGGCTGTGTCGATGAGGCCCGCGGCCCGGGCGTCGCCGGCGACGGCGCGCTCGAGGTCGGCCATCTCGTAGCAGAGCGCGTAGCCCTCGACGCCGGCGGACACGGTCTCTCGGCGGCCGTCGGCGGTCCACACGATCTGGGCGGTGTCGGAGCGCGGGTACTCCATGATCTCGATGTAGCATCTGTCGAAGCTGAGCACGGCGCGCTTGGGCTGCTTGGAGTGGAGCGTGAGCGAGACCACGCCGATCTGGCCCTGGTCGTTCCGGCAGACGATGCCGCCCGCCACGTCCACGCCCGTCTCGCAGAGGTTGCCGAGCGAGAGCACCTCGGCGGGCTGGCTCTCCATGAACAGGCGCATGATGCTGAGCGCATAGACGCCGATGTCGAGCATCGCGCCGCCGGCGAGGTTGATGTTGTAGAAGCGGTTGGTGAGGTCGCCGTACTCCTTGTAGGAGCCAAAGTTGACCTGAGCGAGGTTCATGCGGCCGAACTCGCCCGCGTCCGCGCGGCGGAGAAGCTCACGGTAGAGGGGCATGTGCAGGATCGTGGTGGCGTCCATGAGCACGACGCCGTTGGCGTCCGCGAGGGCGCGGGCCTCGTCGAGCTCCTCGGAGTTGAGGGTGATGGACTTCTCGCAGAGCACGTGCTTGCCCGCGGCGAGCGCGGCGCGCAGGTAGGTGATGTGCGTGTTGTGCGGGGTGGTGATGTAGACGGCGTCGACCTCGGGGTCCGCGTAGAGCTCCTCGAAGGAGTCGTAGACCTTCTCGACGTGGTACTTCTCGGCAAAGGCGACGGCCTTCTCGCGGGTGCGGTTGGCAATTCCGTGCAGGCGGCGACCCGCGAGCGCAAGCGAGGTGGCCATCTGGTTGGCGATGACGCCGCAGCCGATGACCGCCCAGCGGAGCTGCGGCGCGGTGAAGACGTCGTCGGGGAACGGGCGGTTCTCGATGGCCTCAAAGGCGGCGGCCGCCGCGGCGGCGGAGTCGAGCGGGGCGTTCTTCTCGGTGTCTGACATGTGTTCCCTCCTTTGTGAGGCTCTTGGATGATTTCATTTTCGCGCAGTTTCAGTCAGTTTTGCGCATCTTTGCGCAGCCTGCCGGCAAACGGTAGCATATCACGCGTAAAAGGTCATTTCTGCGCAGTTTCGCGCATGTTTACGCAACGTCGTAGCTCTGAGGTGCGGATTCGCGACAGAACTGCCGAGAAAAACGTCGCGTCGCCGCACGACAACCGGAGGGGTGCGGGTTCGCGACAGATCTGCCGAGAAAACCGTCGCGCTACCGCACGCCAACGGGAGGGGTGCGAGTTCGCGACAGTCTCGGGGCTGGAACCGTCTCGAATCCGCACGTCAACGGGAGGGGTGCGGGTTCGCGACAGATCTGCCGAGAAAACCGTCGCGTCGCCGCACCGCAACAAGAGAGCCGCGGGCCCCAGAACGAGACCCGCGGCTCCGCGGCAAGCGAGAAGGACTCCCCTACTCCTCGATCGCGGCCTTGAACCACTTGGTGAGGGAGGTGGGGTGCGTGATGCCCGTGCCCACGACCACGGCCCAGGCGCCGGCGTCGATGGCGGTCTTGCCGTCAGCGGGCGTGTGGACGTGGCCCTCGCAGATGATCGGGTAGTCGGGGAACTCCGAGGTGGCCTGCTTGAGCAGCGGCACGTCGGGGCCGTCGTCCATCGTGGTGTCGATGGCGGCCTTGTTGTGGGAGAGCGTGGTGGAGACGAGGTCGCACCCGCACGCCACGGCGTTGCGGATGTCGTCGATCGTCATGCAGTCGGCCATGATGAGCACGTCGGACTGCTCGCGGATGGCCTTGACGGTCTCCGCGAAGGTGCGGCCGTCCGGGCGCGGGCGGTCGGTGGCGTCGAGGGCCACCACGTCGGAGCCGGCGTGGACGCAGGCCATCGCGTGGCGCAGGGTCGGGGTGATGTAGACGCCCTCGTGGCCCTCCTTCCACAGGCCGATGACGGGGATGTCCACGCGGCCCTTGATGGCGGCGATGTCGGAGAGGCCCTGGCAGCGGATCGCGGCGGCACCGCCGAGTTCGCAGGCGCGGGCCATCTGGGCCATGGTCTCGGGGTGGCGCAGCGGCTCGCCGGGATAGGCCTGGACGGAGACGATGAGCTTGCCCTTGAGGGACTGGACGAGCGGACTGATGGGCATGGTTGCCTCCTTCGGGCGTGCAAAAGGGACAGTCACTTTTGCACGCACCCTGTCAGCGGTCGGGCGTGCAAAAGTGACTGTCCCTTTTGCACGCGAGAAGAACGGTCTAGTCGGATACCTCCGCGTAGCCGGACTTCACGAAGTTCTCGGCGGCGCCGATGAGCGGCGCGTCCCCGCCGAGCTCGCCTCCCACGATGGGCGTGGTGGCCACGGGCGGCATGGCCTGGCCCTTGAAGGCCTCGGCCATGGCGTCGGACCAGTCGGGGCCGCACTGGGCCACGGAGCCGGAGAGGATCACGACGTCCGGGTCGAGCATGTTGCACATGCTGCCCAGGACCTCGCCCAGGGCGCGGCCCGCGCGGGCCTCGGCGGCTTTGGCGGCCTCGTCGCCCGCGGCGGCGCGTCGGTCGATCTCGGCGCCGTCCATCGGCGTGCCGTCGGGCTGCGTCTCGTCGCCTCCCAGGCACACGTACTCGCGGATGATGCCGGGGCCGGCCGCGATGGGCTCGAGGTGGCCGGTCGCGCCGCAGGAGCAGGGGACGTCCGCCGCGGCGGGGCAGCAGACGTGGCCGATGTGGCCGGCCTCGTCGTGCGCACCGAGCATGATCTTGCCGTACTCCACGAAGGCGCCGCCGATGCCGGTGCCCACGGCCGCCACGAGGCAGCTCTTCTTGTCGCGTCCGCCGCCCCAGCGGGCCTCGCCCAGGGCGTGGGCGTGGACGTCGTTGAGAACGCGGCAGGGCAGGCCCGTGGCCGCGGTGACCTCGGTGCCCAGGTGGGTGCCGCCCCAGCCGGGCATGAGCTCGTTGGCGAAGGTGATGTCGCCGTTTCTGGGGTTGACCACGCCGGCAGAGGAGATGCCCACGCCGACGGGCTTCTCGTCCGCGCGCTCGATGGCGGCCTTGACCTGCGAAAGCACGGTGGCAAGCACGTGCGCGCCGCCCTCCATGGCCTCGGTGGGGACCTTCTGGACCTTCTCGATGACGGGGGCGTCGCCGCCGAGGGTCACCAGCCCGCACGCGATCTTGGTGCCGCCGATGTCGACGGCGACGATGGTCTGGGTCTCAGCCATGGAAACCTCCCTAGAGAAGGCCGTTGTCGACGAGGACCTTCTTGATGGCCTCGACGTTGGCGCCCTCGAGGGCCTTGACCGGGCGCGGCATGGTGTTGGAGTCGAAGATGCCGAGCAGCATGAGAGCGGTCTTGAAGGCGCCCACGCCGCCCGCGTAGCCCTGTACGCCGGACGTGACGTCGAAGATGTGGCTGATCTCGTTGACGCGGTCCTGCTCCTTCTTGACCGTGGCCCAGTCGCCGGCCTCGGCGGCCTTCCACATGCGGACGTAGCCGCCGGGCTCCACGTTGGCGAGGCCCGGGACCGAGCCGTCAGCGCCGGAGAGGTACGCGCCGTCGACCACGATCTCGTGGCCGGTGAGCAGGCTCAGCGGATGTCCCGCCTTCTCGTTCTCCTGGCAGAGGTAGCGGAAGGAGATGTCGTCGCCGGAGGAGTCCTTGACGCCGGCGAGCACGCCCTCGCGGCCCAGCTTCACGAGCAGCGGCCACGGGAGCTTGGTGTGGACGCAGACCGGGATGTCGTAGGCAAAGATCGGGAGGTCGAGCTCCTCGTGCAGGATGCGGAAGTGCTCCTCGACCTCGGCCATGCCGCCGAGGGCGTAGAAGGGCGCGGTGGCCACGAGGGCGTCGGCGCCGAGCTCCTGGGCGACCTTGCCGTGCTCGAGCACGCGCTCGGTCTCGGTGTCGATGATGCCCACCAGGACGGGCACGCGGTGGTCGACGATGCGGATGGCCTCGGTGATGATCTGGCGGCGGCGCTCGTCGGTGGAGAAGACGACCTCGCCGGAGGAGCCGAGGAAGAACAGGCCGTCGACGCCGGCGTCGATCATGTAGTTGATGAGGCGCTCGAAGGACGGGACGTCGAGCTCGTGGTCGGGCGTGTCGGGGACGACGACGGGCGGGACGACGCCTCTGATCTTGAAGTCTGCCATGCTGATCCTTTCTCGTGTGCGACGGGGGGGGTTCGTCGCAGACCTTGGATGGAGCACTCAGATGCTACGGCACGGGCGGCGAGAAGGACATGCCGCCGGCCGATTTGCAAAGCGGGCGCGCCCGGAGGCGCGCCCGAGGTGAAGCGGTGGTGCCTACTTGCCCAGGTTGGGGTGGAGCAGCGACGGGGCAGCGCCGAGGAGCGTCTTGGTGTAGGCGTCCTGCGGGTCCTCGAAGATCTGCTTCGCGGGGCCCTGCTCCATGATCTGGCCGTGGTTCATGACGACGATGCGGTCGGAGATGTAGCGCTCCGTCTGGATGTCGTGGCTGATGAAGACCATGGCGAGGCCGAGCTCCTTCTTGAGGTCCGTGAGCAGGTTCAGGATCTGCGCGCGGACGGAGACGTCGAGGGCCGACGTGGGCTCGTCGGCGATGATGACGTCGGGCTGCAGCGACAGGGCGCGCGCGATGGCGACGCGCTGGCGCTGGCCGCCGGAGAGCTGGCCGGGCAGGGCGTACATCGCGGAGGACGGCAGGCCGACGATGCCGAGAAGCTCGTTGACGCGGGCCTCGCGCTCGTCCTCGGAGCCGACCTTGTGGACGATCAGCGGGTCGAGCAGCTGGTCGTGCACGGACATGCGCGGGTTCAGGGCCGTGGCCGGGTTCTGGAACACGACGGAGACCACGCGGCCGATCTTCTTGCGGAGCTCGGCGGTGCGCTTGGTGACGTCGTCGCCCTTGAAGTAGACGTGGCCGTCGGTCGGCGACTGCAGGCCGCACATGACGTTGGCCGTGGTGGACTTGCCGCAGCCGGACTCGCCGACGATGCCGATCGTCTCGCCGGGCATGAGCTTGAGCGTCAGGCCGTTGACGGCGTGCACGAGGTTGGGGTGGAACAGCGAGCCCGTGCGGGACTTGAACGTGACCGAGATGTTGTCCAGGAAGATGATGGGCGTCTGCTCGGTGTTCTTCTCCGCCATCTACCTCACCTCCAGACGGGAAACGAGACCGTTCTTCGCGAGCTCCTCGTCGGGGATCTCCGAGACGAGGTGATGCTCGGCGCCGGGAACGGGCTTGAGGATGGGATGGACGTCGAGTCCCACCGTCGGGTGGCTCGAGCGCGGGGCGAAGCGGTCGCCCTTGGGGAAGTCCGCGGGGCTCGGGACGGAGCCGGGGACCTGGTGCAGACGGCTGCCGTCGTGCGCCTCGATGGAGAGGACGGCGCCGAGCAGGCCCTGCGTGTACTCGTGGACCGGGTTGGTGAGCAGCTCCTTGGTGGGGGCGGACTCGATGACCTGGCCGGCGTACATGACGGTGATCTCGGAGGCGACCTCGGCGACGAGCGCCAGGTCGTGGGACACGAAGATCATGGCGAAGCCGAGCTGCTTCTGAAGGTCGTTCAGGAGCTTGATGACCTGCTTCTGGACCGTCACGTCAAGCGCCGTGGTGGGCTCGTCGCAGATCACCAGCGACGGGTTGCGCGTGAGCGCCATGGCGATGATGACGCGCTGGCACTGGCCGCCGGAGAGCTCGTGCGGGTAGGACTCGAGCGTACGCTTGGGGTCGAGGCCGACGAGCTCGAGGAGCTCCTCGGCGCTGCGGGTGCCGCCGCGGCTCGTGAGCTGCTTCATCTGGGCGGAGATGAGCATGGAGGGGTTCAGCGAGGACAGGGAGTCCTGGTAGACCATCGCGAGCTCGTGGCCCAGCAGCTTGCGGTGCTCCTCCTTGGAGAGCTTGAGGAGGTCCTGGCCCTTGTAGAGGATCTGGCCCTCGATGCGGGCGCTGTCGGGCAGCAGGTTCATGATGGTCTTGGTGGTGATGGACTTGCCGCAGCCGGACTCGCCGACGAGCGCCATGCACTGGCCGGGACGGACGTCGAACGAGACGTTGTCGACCACGTGGACGTCGCCGTGGCGCGGGAAGCCGATCGAGAGGTTCTTGACCCGGAGGATCGGCTCGACGGAGTAGTCGGGCACGCGACGGTCGGTGCGGGCGAGCTCGACCTCGCGCAGGGCGCCGAGGCGACGGGCGAGGGAGTCGGCCTGTTCCTTGTAGGCGCGGACGGGGTCGGCGACGAGGAGGTCGGCCTCGCGGCGGCTGTCGGCGTTCTCGTTGGAGACGGGCGCGGACGGGGCGGCGGCCATGGCGTCGGTCAGGCCCTCGGACAGGATGTTGAGGGCGAGGCAGGTGACCATGATCGCGATACCCGGGAACAGGGCCTGCCACCAGCGGCCAAGAAGGACGCCGTCGCGCGCGGAGGACAGGATGTTGCCCCACGTGGGCGTAGGCTCGGCGATGCCGGCGCCGATGAAGGTCAGGGACGCCTCGAAGATGATGGCGTCGGCGACGAGGGTGACCGTGAAGACCATGATCGGCGCGATGCAGTTGCGCAGGACGTGCTTCATGAGGATCCACGGGGCGCGGGCGCCGGAGACGATGACCGCGCGGACGTAGTCCTCGCCGTACTCGGACACCACGTTGGCGCGGACGATGCGCGCGATCTGCGGCGTGTACATGAAGCCGATCGAGAAGATGATGGCCGGGACGGAGTTGCCCAGGATGAGGACCAGGATGGCCGCGAGGGCGATGCCCGGGATGGACATGATGACGTCGAGGACGCGCATGATGACCTCGGAGACGGCCTTGCGCGCGACGGCCGCGACGGCGCCGATGATGGAGCCGAGGACGAGCGCGAACGCGGTGGCGCCGAAGCCGATCACGAGCGAGTACTGGCCGCCGTAGAGCATGCGGGAGAGGATGTCGCGGCCGGCGTTGTCCGTACCGAAGAGGTAGGTCCCGTCGGGCGGCTGGTAGGCCTTGGTGATCTCGAGCGGGTCGTGCGGGGCGATGACCGGGGCCAGGATGGCGGAGAGCGCCACCAGGATGAGAAGGACGAGCGAGATCTTGCTCGGGACGCTCATGTTCTTGAGTCCGTGGAACTTGGCGCCCTTGGACGCGGCCTTCTCGAGCTGGGCGGTCTTGTTCTCTCTGATCTTAGTCATGGGGCCTACACCGTCCTAATGCGCGGGTTGATCAGCAGGTAGAGCATGTCAACCACGATGTTGATGATGACGAAGGCCAGAGCCACGACCACGACGACGCCCTGGACGAGCATGATCTCGCCGCCGGTGATGCCCTGCTGGATGAGGGTGCCCATGCCCGGGAGGGCGAAGATGACCTCGATGACGACCGCGCCGCCCATGAGGTAGCCGATCTTGAGGCCGAGCGTGGTGACGGGCGTGATGAGGGCGTTGCGCAGGACGTTCTTGGCGATGACGACGTTCTCGGGGATGCCCGAGCCGCGAGCCGTCTGCACGTAGTCCTTGTCGAGCTCCTCGACCATGGCGGTACGCACGATACGCGTCATCTGGCCGATGACCGGGAAGGCCAGGGCGATGGCGGGCATGATCATGCGGCCGAAGTAGCCGCCCGGGTTGGTGAAGAGGTTGGGCAGCGCGCCGGAGGACGGGAAGACGCGCGTGAGCCCGGCCATGGTCACCAGAAGGATGAGCAGGACCGCCAGCCAGAAGGACGGCGTCGCGATTCCTGCGATGGATATCACTCGTATGATCTGGTCGGGCCACTTGTCACGGTAGAGCGCCGATATGACGCCGAGCGTGAACGAGAAGACCGCGGCGATCAAAAGGCCGAAGAACGTGAGCTGCATCGTGATCGGCAGGGCCGACGCGATGGCGGTGGCGACGGGGGTCTGGCGGCTGCCGTAGGTGCCCAGGTCGCCCTGGACGAGGCCGCCGATGTAGTCGACGTAACGGACCGGCCACGGGTCGTTCATGCCGTGCTCGTCCATGTACTCAGCGACGGCCTCCGGGGACGCGCCCTCGCCCAGGACGGTGCGCGCGGGGATGGAGGGGTCGGTGAAGGACATGAGGAAGAACACGAGCAGGGTGACGCCCAGGGCCATGATCGGCAGCGCGATGATGCGCCGGCCGACGAGGCGCAGGAGGTTGTTCATACCCTCTCCTCTCTCAATGCCTGCAGTACAGAGAGGGGCCCGAGCGAAGCTGTGCCCGGACCCCTCGAACGTCCTTGTTGATCCCCAGCCTTTCAGTGGGGAACGGAAACGTCGCTAGAGGCTACGCGGAGACCGTCTTGCAGCCGATGAAGTTCATGCCCGTGGTGCCGATGCCCTTGAAGCCCTCGATGGCGGTGCCAGTGGGGCTCTTGGAAGCGTCATCCCAAGAGGCGGTCACGGTCTGGACGTGAATCAGCGGGTAGAGGACCGCGTTGTCAGCGATGAGGTCGTAGACCTGCTTCCAGGTGGCCTGCTGCTCGTCGCCGGACTGGCCGAGGGCGGCGGTCATGAGCTCGCGAATCTGCTTGAACTCGTCGGAGCCGCCCCAGCCGGTGCGGGTCTGCTGCCAGACGTTGTCGCCGTACCACCAGTTGAGGAGCAGGTCGGGGTCGGCGCCCCAGCAGGACGGGTCGCCCGGGGCGATCAGGATGTCGAAGTCATCCGTGCCGCCGTCGATGGCCGCGTAGGTGGCAGGGGAGGTCTCCTCGGCGATCTCGCAGGTGAAGCCGAGGGCGTCGAGGTCCCGCTTAGCCTGGGTGGCCATGCCGGAGGCCTGCGTGTTGTCCGTGCAGCGGATCTTGAGGGCGCCCGGGGTCACGCCGGCCTCGTCGAGCAGGCTCTTGGCCTTCTCCTGGTCGTAGGTGTAGACCGTCGCGGCCTCCTGGAAGTTGGGGAAGTCCTTGGGGATGTAGGAGGACGCGGTGGCGGCGAGGCCGTTGAAGATGTTGTCGATCATCTGGTCGGTGTTGATCGCGTACATCACGGCCTGGCGGGCGACCTTGTTGTCCCACGGCGCCTTGGCGGTGTTGAACATGATGAAGCGGGTGCCGAAGCCCTGGACCTGGTCGACCTTGCAGCCGGCGGACTCGATGAGCTCGATGGCGTCAGCGGTGACGGACTCCATGACGAGCGTGGTGCCCTGCTGCTGGGCGGTCATGCGGGCGGTGGCGTCGACGAGGATGTCGTAGTGCAGGCCGGCGTCCTCGGCCGGGAAGGAGCCGTTGTAGTTGGGGTTGGGGACGAGGTCGACGGTGTTGTCCGTGATGGCGTCGTACATCCAGGGGCCGGAGCCGACGGGCTTCTGGGAGAGCTCGTCGTCAGAGGTGCCCGCGGGGAAGACGCGGACGAGCGCCAGGCGCTCCTTGAGGAGCGAGAAGTTGGCGATGGCGGTCTTCACGGTGACGGTGGTGTCATCGGTGGCCTCGAGGGAGTCGATCGGGGCGAGGAACGCGCCGTAGGTGGCGTCGGCCTTGGTGCGGTCGAAGGCCTCGACGACGTCGGCGGCGGTCACGGCGTTGCCGTTGGAGAACGCGGCGCCCTCGCGGATGGTGACGGTGAAGGTGGTCTCGTCGACCTGCTCCGGGTCGCCGGTGGCGAGCTCGGGGAAGGTGGAGTAGTCATGCGGGTCGGTGCCGTAGAGGCCCTCGAGGACGTGCCAGTTGGAGCCCAGGCAGAAGGCCGAGGAGGTCTTCGTGGGGTTGTACTCGGACGGGGCGTAGGCGGAGCCGGCGGTGATGGTGCCGCCGCCAGAGGTGGTCTCGCCGCCCTCGTCGCCGGTGGTGTCTGCGGGCGTGTCGCCGCCGTTGTTGCACGCAGCGAGCGCGAGCGCGGACGCCGCGGCGGTCCCACCAAGGAACGCACGACGAGACACGGCGCTGTTCATGAGCTTCTTCATGGTGTCTTCCTTTTCTCCTCCTGCGGCCGCCTCGAGACAGCGGCCGTCCCTTAATGCATTAACTGTACGGGAGGGCGGGGACCTCATTACTCATCGAACCGACCAACGGCAGCGTTATGTGCCCTAGACGGTTGGGCTCATGTAATCAACCTGTAAATCTGGTATGGTGGTCATACCCGCTTCAGTGTTTACAATTGATGAGAAGAACCTGTGAATCACCAGTTGTTCCCTACTGTGTGAAATCGTTCTCACTAAAACTATATTTGACTTTTTCAGCAACTGGTATCTAATTCTGTTCCTGAAGGGCCTGATAGACCGCGCGCGCGACGTCCGCTGGTATGCCCTTAGTTGCGGCGATCTCCTCCTCGCTCGCGGCGCGCATCTTCTTGAGCGAGCCAAAGCGGCGCATGAGGGCGCGCTTGCGCTTGGGGCCCACGCCGGGCACGTCGTCGAGGACCGACGTTGTCATCGCCTTGTCGCGCAGCTCGCGGTGGAAGGTGATCGCGAAGCGGTGGGACTCGTCGCGCACCTGCTTGATCAGGTAGAGCGAGGGCGAGCCGCTCGGCAGGACCACCGGGGTCTCGTCCCAGGGCACGAAGATCTCCTCGTCCGACTTGGCGAGGCCGCAGACCGGGATGTCCAGCCCCAGGCTCTCCAGCTGCGCCATCGCGGCGGTGAGCTGGGGCTTGCCGCCGTCGACCACGAGCAGGTCCGGGCGGCTGCCAAAGCGCTCGTCGGCCATGCGCTCCGGGGAGTAGCGCCGCCCCAGCACCTCGGACATGGAGACGAAGTCGTTGGCCTCGGTGAGCGGGGTCTGGATCTTGAAGCGGCGGTACTGGGACTTGTCGGGCCGGCCGTTGGTGAAGACCACCATCGACGCCACGGTGAAGTGCCCGTGCAGCGTGGAGATGTCGAAGCACTCGATCCGCATCGGCGGCGCGTCGAGGGTGAGCGCGCTCTCCAGCTGCAGCAGCGCCTTGTTGGTGCGGTCGTCGGCATAGCCCGTGCGCACCATGTAGCGCATCAGGGCGTGACGGGCGTTCTCGGAGGCCATGTCGAGCAGGCGGCGCTTCTCGCCGCGCTGCGGACGGTGCAGGTGGCAGCTGCGCCCGCCCTTCTCGGCGAGCCACCCGGCGATGAGCTCGGCGTCGGCCAGCTCGCAGGGCAGGTCGACCTCCGAGGGGACGTCGGCGGTCTCGTCGTAGTAGCGCTTGACAAAGCCCGCCACGAGCTCCTCCTCGCCCACGTCGAGGCCCTTGTCGAGGATGAACTCCGCCGAGCGGACCGTGCGGCCCTCGCGCACCACGAAGACGCAGGCGCAGCTGATGGTCTCCTCGCGGTAGAAGCCGATGAGGTCCAGGCTCACGCTCGACGAGAAGACCACCTGCTGGCGGTCGTCGAGCGCGTCGAGGTTGTCGAGGCGCGCCTTGATGCGGCCGGCGCGCTCGAAGTCGAGGTCCGCCGCGGCGGCGCGCATCTGGTCGGTGAGCTCCCCCACTATCTCGGAGCGGTTGCCGCGCAGGAAGCGCTCGACCTGGCTCACGTGGCGCGCGTACTCCACGGTGCCGATCATGCCGGCGCAGACGCCCGGCCCGCGCCCCACGTGGTAGTCGAAGCACGGGCGGCACTTCTCGGCCAGCATCATGTTGGCGACGGACGCCTGATCCGGGTCCTTCTCGAGCAGGCGCTTGGCGCGCTTCCACTCCGCGCAGGTGGCAAGGCATATGGGGACGACCTTGCGCAGGGTGTCGATGGTCTCGCGGGCGGCGCGGGCGTCGGTGTAGGGGCCGAAGTAGCGCGTGCCCTTGCGGTGCTTCTCGCGCGTGTACTTGATCGCGGGGAAGACGTCGGACTCGGTGATGGCGATGAACGGGTAGGACTTGTCGTCCTTGTAGTCCACGTTGAAGTAGGGGTGGTACTGCGCGATGAGGTTGCGCTCCAGGACGAGCGCCTCGTGCTCGGAGCCCACCACCACGTAGTCGAAGGACTTGACCACCTGCATCATGAGCGGGATCTTCTCGCGCTCGTCCTGCAGCGTCACGTACTGGCGCATGCGGGCGCGCAGGTTCTTGGCCTTGCCGACGTAGACGACCTCGCCCTTGGCGTCCTTCCAGAGGTAGCAGCCCGGGTCGGTGGGGACCCGCGCGACCTGCTCGGCGAGGGTGGGCTCCACGCGGCCGTCGCCCGCGGGGCTGCCCGGGGCCTCGCTCACGAGGCGTCCCCGTTGGGCAGGTACTTCTCGAACTTCTGCACCTGGTGGAAGTAGTTGATGTAGGCCCAGAGGCGCTGCTCGAGGGAGTCATGGCCGCCGCGCCAGTCCAGCGCGAAGCTCGCGGTCTTGTTGCGATACGACGCCAGGATGCGGTCGCGCAGGGGCCCGGCGGGCATGCAGCGCTCGATGACCTTGCGCGGGACGGCCACGTAGGCCCAGTCGTCGCGGGGCGTCGCCGGCGCGGGCGCGCGCCCGAGGACGACGTCTTCCACCTGGATGCGCGCGAAGTTGATGCCGGACAGGAGGACGAACCAGGAGCTGCGCCCGGGGCGGGCGTTCATCTCGAGGAACTTGAACTCTCCGGTGCGCGCGTCCCACTTGGCGTCGAAGGTGCCCATGCCGTGGTAGCCCACGCGCTTGACGAAGCGGGCCGCCGCGGCTTCGACCTCGGCGTTGGGCTCCGGGACGATGGCCACGGCGTTGCCGATGGCGCCGGGGTGGTGGTCCTCCAGGCCCACGTGGCCGCAGACGGAGAAGACCACGTCGGAGTTGGCGTCCGCGTAGAGGTATATGGCGTACATGTGGGAGTCGCCGCCGGGGACGAACTCCTGGATGATGAGGCTCTCGTCGTAGCAGGAGCGCTTGAGCTCGTCGAAGATGCGACGCAGCTCATCGGGCGTCTCGACGATGAAGATCTTCTTCTTGTCGGGGAACTCCGCATAGTGATAGGCGGCGGAGTTGGACGGCTTGGCCACGAGCGGGTAGGTGAAGCCGGCGTCGTCCGCCTGGGCGGAGGGGTCGGAGCAGTCGAGGAAGCGCGTCTTGGGGTAGGGCACGCCCACCTCCTCGCACACGCGGTAGAAGTTCTCCTTCTGCGTGACAAAGTCCAGCACGTCAAAGTCCACGACCGGCGTGTAGAACCAGCGCTCGAGCTCGGACTTGTGCTGGGAGACGATGCGCGCGTAGAAGTCGCCGCAGGTCACGAGGAACGGCACGCGGCCGGCGGCGCAGAGCTCCTCGCCGAGCGCGGCGAGCGTGGCGAGAAGGACCTCGGGCTCGTCGAAGCCCTCGACGACGCGGTACTCCGCGAAGCGCGTGCGCGAGATGGACTTGACGTCGGAGCTCCCGTAGATGATCGAGCGGGCGCCGTAGGCCTCGCGGAAGGCGCGGACGTAGGCGTAGGCGGAGTAGTCCGCCCCCAGGATGACGGGCTGGAGGGACGCGGCGAGGTCCTTCTCGGTAACGTGCTCCGGTCTTGAGGCCATGTTGTTCCTATCTGCGTTCTGGCGGTCCAGCGTTCTAGCGGTGGCGCGCGTCGAGCTCGCCGGCGAGCTCGTCTATGGTCACACCATAGCGCTCGAGCGTGACGAGAAGATGATAGACGAGGTCGGCAGCCTCGTAGCGGATGTGGTCGTGGTCGTTGTCCTTGCAGGCGAGGGCGACCTCGGTGGCCTCCTCGGTCACCTTCTTGAGCAGCGTGTCCTCGGGGCCCTGCAGCAGGCGCGCGGTGTAGGACGCCTCGGGCGACGCGTCTCGGCGGCCGCGGATGACGGCGGCGAGGCCGGCGAGCGTCTCGCCGATGTTGCCGTCCTGCACGTTTGCGGTTCTCTCCCCCATGGGTCTCCCCTTCCCGGCGTGTGACAATTAGGACAGGTCGGAGTGTGACAATTAGGACAGGTTGAATTGTCACGCAATGGTGTGACAATTCAACCTGTCCTAATTGTCACACTCCGACCTGTCCTAATTGTCACACCAGTTCGCGGTAGAAGCAGCTGCGATGCCCCGTGTGGCACGCCGGGCCCGGGGAGTCCACCTCCACGAGCAGCGTGTCGGCGTCGCAGTCCACGAGCACGCGGCGCACCTGCTGCATGTTGCCGCTCGTGGCGCCCTTGTTCCAGAGCTCCTGGCGGCTGCGGCTCCAGAACCAGGTGGTACCGGTCTCCAGGGTGAGGGCGAGCGACTCCGCGCTCATCCACGCGACCATGAGCACCTCGCCGGTGCCGGCCTGCTGCACGACGGCGGGCACCAGGCCCCGCTCATCGAAGCGCACGTTGGCGGCTGCGGCCGTCACGGGCTCGAGCGCCTCGCCGGCGTAGGTATACTGGACTTCCTGCTGGGGCATGCGACCTCCTCGGTCCTGGCTTCGCCCCATCACTTTACTACACGGCCGCAGGGAGGACGCCATGGCGCGCTACGACGGAAACGAAGTGTTCGACGTGCTCGTGGTGGGGGCCGGCATCGCGGGGTGCGAGTCAGCACTGGCCGCGGCGGAGTCCGGCGCGCGCGTGGGGCTGGCGAGCGCGGGCGAGACGTTCTCCGGGTCGAGCTTCTTCCCGGGGACGTGGGGACTGGGCCTGGTGGGGCCGGCAAGCGAGAAGGACGAGGGGGGCTTCGTCGAGACGATCCTCGAGGTGGGTCGCGGGATGGCGCTGCCCGGGCTCGTGCGCGCGCTCGTTCGCGGCGTCGCGCCGGCGGTGGCGCGGCTCGAGGAGCGCGGCGTGGAGCTTCGTGGCGCCGCGCGGCCCGAGGAGCGCGACTTCATCCCCTGCTTCGACCGGAAGCGCCGCAGCTGGCACGGCCTGGAGCGGGCCTCGTACCGCACCGCGACCGAGGCGGCGCTTCGGCGGGCCGGCGTGACGGCGCTCCCCCGCCACGAGCTGCTCGACATTGTCGAGAAGGACGGGTGCGTCCGCGGCGCCCTCTTCGCCCGGGGTGACTGTCCCACTTACGTGGCTGCCGGCGCCGTGGTCCTGGCGACGGGCGGCTTCGGCGGACTCTTCTCGCGCACGCTGACGATGCCCGACGTCCTCGGCACCACCGCCGCGGTGGCGCTGCGCCATGGGGCGCGCCTCATCAACGTGGAATTCATCCAGATCATGCCCGGGCTGGTGGAGCCGGTGCGGGGCGTGGTCTTCAACGAGCGGACCTTCCGCTACGCGCGGGTGGAGGGCCTCGACGCGCCGGACGCCGCCGAGCTGCTCGACGAGCGCGGCGGGCACGGCCCCTTCACGGCGAGCCTGCCCGACCGCGCGGTGGACTTTGCGATCGCGGCGGCCGGCCCGCACGGGGCGGCCGTGGCATACGACCTGCCGGAGACGCTGCCGGAGTTCATGCAGACGTACTTTGACTGGTTCGAGGGCGCGTTCGGGAGGCGCCCGGATGCGGGCCTGCGGATAGCCCCGTACGCGCACGCCTCCAACGGCGGCATCCTCGTAGACGAGCGCGGGTGGACCGGCGTGCCCGGGCTCTTCGCCTGCGGCGAGGCCACCGGCGGTATGCACGGCGCCGACCGCATCGGCGGCCTCTCGAGCGCAAACGGCCTGGTCTTCGGCTGGGCGGCCGGCCGCGCCGCCGCCCAGAGCGTGGAAAAGGGACAGGCACCTTTCCACGCCCAAGAGGCCGGGGGCAGGCGTGAGGACCTTCTCGCCCTGCGGCGCGCCATGGACGAGCACTGCCTACTGGGACGCACCGCGGAGGGCCTGGGAACGATGGCCCGCCTGCTCGACGGGCTGGACGAGAAGAACGCACGGGCCGCGTCCCCGCGCCTGGCCAACGCCACCCTCTCGGCGCGGGCCCTCGTGACCGCGATGCTCGCACGCACGGAGAGCCGCGGCGCGCACCATCGCGCCGACTTCCCCGACGAGGACCCGGCCCAGGCCCGCCCGCTCGTGGTGCGCCTGGGCGCCGACGGCCGCCCCGTGGCGGAGCCGCTCGCCTAGAGCAGCCGCACCGTCCCGGCAGGGAGATGCGCGCTATCGAAAGCGCCGCCATGGCACGTTTGCGCACGGTTTTTCGGTCGTTTGCTATCAAATCCGGCACCGTGGCACGCCGTCCGCTGCCACGGCGCCATTTTTGATAGCGCCCCCGGAGCCCCCGGCGTCCCGGCCGAGAACAGCGCCTCCTAGATACCTTCGGCTTCCAAGAGCGCCTCGAGCTGAGCCGCATACGCAGGAATGTCGCAGAAGACGACCTCAACGACGATGTCCCAGTTTGTGCCCTCATAATCGTGAACGAGCCTATGACGCAGGCCAGCGGCTCTCGACCAGGGAATCTCGGGATGCAGCATCCTGAGCTCGCGCGACACGTGGGAGGTAAACTCCCCGATGTTGTAGAGCGGCGTCGTGACCGCCCATTGCGTAAATCTGTCGCGGCGAATCTCTTCCGGAGTAATGCCCCGCTCCGCGATCATCTCCGCTAGAACACAGGAAAACTCGATGATGCGACTGATGTTGCGCGCATCGGATTCAGTCATACGATCACAACGCTCTCTCCGAGAGCTTGTCTCGCAAAGTCAGAGTCTCCAGTGAGCTCGCTCTCATCGTAAACGTCAACACGCTTCCCGGAGGCGTCAAACAGGTCCTCCGCGATTGAGAACACGTCCGTCCGATGAAACTCCGGCCCTCCATGGACGATAACGTCAAGATCTGAATCGGAGGATGCCTCACCGCGCGCATACGAGCCAAAAATAGAGGCGCCGCGGGCGTGGTAGCGCTCCAGGATCGGCCGAAGAAGACCAGCGATCTCTTCAAGCGAATAAACCATGGTGGCACCTCCTCGCGGCCCAACAGGGACGTCGCTGCTGTTAGCATACCCCAGTTGCCAGGCGGTCATTCCCGGCGGGGTGGAAGCGAGGGCGCGCGGCGGCCGCCCGACGATTTGCAAGTTCAGCGAGACACCTCCCAGACTCATCGAAACATGTCTCGCTGAGTCCGGGAACCATCACCCCTCGGGGGCCGGAGAGGCCGGCCCGCGAACCGAGGAGGCGACATGCCGAAGAAGAGAGGAAAGGGCGGGAAGGGGCCGTCGGAGAGGTCCTACGCGAGGCTCACGAGGCACGAGCGGCAGACGATCGAGAGGATGCTGGAGCGCGGGAGGGGGTGCCGCGAGATCGCCCGCGAGCTCGACCGGGCCCCCTCGACCGTGGCCAACGAGGTCGAGAGGCACCGCTTCGTGACCTCGCCGCGCGCCCGCTACGGGGAGCCCGCGCCTGAGGCGGCGGCGCTGGCGGCCGCGTGCCCGCGCCTGGGGTCGTGGCCGAGGTGCCGCAACGGCTGCGGCCACCGCAGGGCCTACGGCTGCTCGAGGAGGCCGCGCGTGTTCTACAGCGCGAGGATGGCCCAGCGCGCCGCCGACGAGGAGCTCAGGGGGAGCAGGCGCGGCATCGACGAGACCGAGCTCTCCGTGGCGTCCAAGCTCGACGCGATACGCGGGGGCCTGAGGCGCGGGATGTCGCCCGAGCAGATCGCGGCGACGAGGCCGGACCTGGGGCTCTCGGCGAGCACGATCTACCGCTGGGTCGCGGCCGGCTACGCCGAGATGACCAACATGGACCTGAGGAGGAAGGTGGGCTACAGGCCCCGCCGCCGCTCGGCGCCGCGGGCCGCGGCCAGGCACTCCGCGCGCAGGTCGCACGAGGAGTTCATGCGCCTCGCCGGGGACGAGCGCGCGGGCGCCTGGGAGATGGACACGGTGGAGGGCTCGGCCGCCGACTCCGCGCGGCTGCTCACGCTCTACCACAGGCCCACGAGCTTCCAGCTGGCGATACCCGTGGCCGACGGCACCTGCGGCGCCGTCCTCGCCGGGCTCGGCCTCGTGCGCGAGGCGCTGGGGGCGGAGGGCGTGCGCCGCGTCTTCCGGCTCGTGCTCACGGACAACGGCTCGGAGTTCGCCGACGAGGCGGCCATCGCGGCCCTGCTCGGCGAGGCCGCGGGCGAGACGAGGCTCTTCTGCTGCGAGGGCCGGCGCGCCGACCAGAAGGGCGGCTGCGAGAAGAACCACGTCGAGATCAGGAAGCTGCTGCCCAAGGGCCGCGGCCTGCGCCTCGACCGCCTGTCGCGCGCCGACGCGGCGCTCGTCATGTCGCAGGTGGACTCCGAGCCGCGCGGCAAGCTCGCCTGGCGCACGCCCGCGGAGATGCTCCTCGCCGCGTTCGGCGACGACGCACGGGCGCTCCTGGACGCCTTCGGGGTCGAGATGCTCGACCCCTCCGAGCTCGACCTGACGCCGGGCTGCGTGGAGCGCGCGAGGGCGGAGCGAGGTGAGGCGCCGCTGGCCGACTAGCCCCTCGGGGACAACGGAATCGAAGGTCCCGGCACCCGTCGCGCTGAGTCTGGAAGCAAGCCGCGGCGGGACGGTGCCGCATGGGCCTCGGACCCATCGCGACGCCTCTCCATGCATCCTACACCTGCGACAACGCGGAGGGGAGGCCCCTGCCGGGGCCTCCCCTCCGTCTCGATAGGTGCGGAAACGCGCTATCGGCTCAAGGTGTTTCGCTGAGGTTGGAAATCAACCCGCGGCGGCCGCCCCTGGACGCCGACGGCCGCCCCGTGGCGGAGCCGCTCGCCTAGAGCAGCCGCAACGTCCCAGAGGGAAGATGCGCGCTGATCTCAAGGGTTCCACCCAGAGCGGCAATGTAGCGCTTTAAGGTATCGATCTTGAGCAGATCAAGCCGCCCGTTCTCGATGTCCGAGATACGCCTCTGGCTCACGCCCATGTCCCGTGAGAGCTCAGCCTGCGTCACGTCACGGCTCTTCCGTGCCTGCATGAGGTTATACGTCTTGATTTTCTCCTCTGTCGCCCGAAGCGCCTCCTCCTTCAGCTCAGAAGAGATGCCGCGGCTGGCAACGTAGTCTTCAAATGAAAGCGCCGTCACTTCTCACTCCCTCCGGGCGATGCGGGACGCAGTTCCTTCATGTTGGGAAACCTCGAGTGCTCGACTGTGTCGACAAGCGGCCTACCCAATGCCGGTCCCTCATCAGAAAGCACCGAAAGCGCCGCCCACACATAGGCAATGGTCCGATCGTCCTGCCCGTCGAGCCACTGCCGGATGCGTCCTACGTCGATCTCCCACTTCCCCATAATATACCCTTTCTATTCTACTCTGGAAGGGTAAGAAACTAGAACAAGTGTACCATAGCATCAGTACATTTGTTCTATACTTGAGAGCATGGACTTCCCACATCCACCTGTAATGAGACTGCCCCCGACAGCCCGACAGCCCGGCGGTACGCTATCGAAAGCGCCGCCATGGCACGTTTGCGCACGGTTTTTCGGGCGTTTGCTATCAAATCAGGCGCTGTGGCACGCCGTCCGCTGCCACGGCGCCATTTTTGATAGCGCCCCCGGCGCCCCCGGAGCCCCGGGCCGAGAAGAACGAGCAGCCGAAACTAGAAGTCCAGCCTCACGGGGATGCCCTGGCTGGCCATGTACTCCTTGACCTGGCGGATCGTGAACGTGCCAAAGTGGAAGACGCTCGCAGCCAGCACCGCGTCCGCCTCGCCCTCGATGATGCCCTCGGCGAAGTGCTCGAGCGTGCCCACACCGCCCGAAGCGATCACCGGGATGGGCACGGCGCGCGCCACCGCGCGGGTGAGCGCGAGGTCGAAGCCGTCCTTGGTGCCGTCGCGGTCCATGCTCGTGAGCAAGATCTCGCCGGCACCGCGACGCGCGGCCTCCTCCGCCCAGGCCACGGCGTCGATGCCCGTAGCCACGCGGCCGCCCGCGAGGTAGACCTCCCACTTGTCAGCCGCGCCCACGCGCTTGGCGTCGATCGCGCAGATGACGGCCTGCGAGCCAAAGGCCGTGGCTGCAGCCGTGATGAGGCTCGGGTCCTTGACCGCTGCGGAGTTGAGCGAGACCTTGTCCGCGCCGGCGGCGATCATCTCGCGGCAGGAGGCCACGTCGCGGAAGCCCCCGCCCACCGTGTAGGGGATGCGCAGCTCGGCGGAGGCGCGGCTGGCCAGGTCGATCTTGGTGGCGCGGTCGTCCGAGGTGGCGGTGATGTCCAGGAAGACCACCTCGTCGGCACCCTCGGCGTCGTAGCGGCGGGCCAGCTCGACGGGGTCGCCCGCGTCGCGCAGGCCGACGAAGTTGACGCCCTTCACCACGCGCCCGTCCTTCACGTCCAGGCAGGGAATGACTCTCTTGGTGAGCATGGGCGTCCTTTCGCCGGTCCTTCGTGGGCCCATCATAGCGTGGCCCGGGCGCGCGCCGGCCGCCGCGTCCCGAGGTTGTTACATGACGGGGCAGACGCCGCGGGGCGGCGGGCGTCAATCGTTCTTGTCCCCTCAGGAGGCCAACAACGCCGGCCCATGCCGGATTCAGACGCATTTCGGTCCCGTTCTTGTCTCCTGCAGGGGACAAGAACGGGCCCGCATCAGGGAGCCGAGAATAACCTGGCCGCCCATCCTCGGCACGCGCCGGCCCAGACACGGCACCATAAGGAGTTCGTCGTCAGGCGGCTCTCGGGCGTTGGCGGATTCGCGGTCATGTCGGTACCGTCAAGATTCTTGCGCACTTTCGGACAGCCCTATATGCCCGCCTCCCGGTGCGCCTCCTCCAGCAGCGTCACGTCCAGGTAGCGGCGGGACCCCCACTCGCTCTCCGCGACGTACTTGAGCCGCGCGGTCACGAGCATGAGGGCGGAGTTCCCGTCGGGGAACGTCCCCACCACCCTCGTCCTGCGTCGGATCTCCCGGTTGAGGCGCTCGATGGCGTTGTTGGTGCGTATGCGCCGCCAGTGCTCGCGGGGGAAGCGCGTGTAGGTCAGGGTCTCGGCGAAGCCCTCGCGTACCACCCTGGCGGCCTCCCTGAGCCTCGAGGCCTCCAGCTCGGACGCGACCTCGAGCGCCTTGGCCTCGGCCGCCTCGCGCGACTCCATCGCATGGATGGCCCTCGGCATCGCGGCGACCCTCGGCCACTTGGACTTGGGCACCCTGGCCAGCACGTTGCGGTAGAAGCGGGCGGTGCACCTCTGGTGCGCCGCCCCCGGGAACACCTCGGCGATCGAGCCGACCATCCCGGCCGCCTTGCCGCCGGCGAGCATGCGCACGCCGCGCAGCCCGCGCGACCTCAGCCACGAGAGGAACTCCCGCCAGCACTCCGAGGACTCGGTGTAGCCCTCCGCGGCGCCTATGACCTCGCGGTAGCCGTCGTCGTTGACCCCTATCGCCACCATCACGGCGACGTTCTCGTATGAGCCTCCCCAGCTGCGCCTGAGGTAGATGCCGTCGACGCAGGCGTAGGGGTAGGCGCGCTCGAGGGGGCGGTTGCGCCACTCCTCGACCGAGGCGAACGCCTTCTCGTCGAGGTTCGAGGCGGTGGCGGCCGAGACGCTGGAGCCCCAGAGGATCTCGGAGACGTCCTCTATCCTGCGGGTCGAGACCCCGGCGAGGCACGTCTCGATCATGGCCTCCTCGACGCTCGTCTCCCGGCGCCGGTAGCGCTCGATGATCGCCGTGGTGAACCGCATGCCCTTGAGCTTGGGCATGCGGATCGCGGCCTCGCCGGACGTCGTCGTGAGCTTGCGCTCGTAGTGCCCGGCGCGATAGGCCTCCCTTCCTGCCGTCCTCTCGTAGCGCTCGGCGCCGACCAGGTCGTCTGCCTCCTCGTCCAGCAGTCCGTCCGGCATCTCCTCGACGGTCCTCCTGACGAGCTCGCGCAGGTCCGCCTTCAGCGACTCCTCGTTCAAGGATACAATGGGTTCGGGCATGGCTCCTCCAGCGTGTTTCTTGTCTCGACAACTCGAATCATACCGGGGCGGGCCGTGCCCTCCTTCCTATCTGGACGCCATTCCGCTGTCAAAGTGCGCAAGAAATTGTACGTTACCTCGGCGAGCCCGAGCGTCGCGAACGCGTCTTGCTGTACAGTGTCCATTGCGGTCTCCGTTCCCTCGAATCCTTCTCTTGGTCGAAAGAGATTCTAGGGCGGAGGCCGTTCCTATGTCGGGTCTCCCTTACACCACAATTCGCGACGCGATCAAAACCTGGCGAGAAGAACCTCGGCTCCGCACTTGGATACCGCCAAGAAAATAGGGGCACTCCCCGAAGGAAGCCCCCCTTTAAAACGGCAAGCCGTTTTTCATAGTGAGGGTAATGTACCCGTTTCGAGGCCTTGAGGCAAGAGTAAACTACTCTTCACCATTCGGACTCAGATACCATCCGCTCACCATCGCCTCGATGAAAGCGAAGCCGGTGAGCACAAGACCGCCCGGCTCGTAGTAATCACTATGCTTTGCCATGCGCTTTACGAGTTCCTCAAGTCTCAGTGCCCTATGCCTAACGACGCCTCCGGAGGCAATGTGACTGTGGAGGAAGAGAGTCGTCGCCATCTGCTGGAATCTCTCGTTGCTCATCTTGGTCCGTCTGGCATCCCGGCGAACGCCAATCTCTCCGAGCCCCCTCGTCACGGCAGCACGCGCCTGATGGGTTGCCCCGCCGGCCTTCATGTCGTTGATGATGCAGCTGTTGTGTGCGCAAGCATTTCGAAGGCCCTTCACGCTCTGCAGCAAATAGAACCTGTCGAGAAGATCGTTGTCATCGAACCTCTCTGCGCAAAAGCGAACAAAGTGCGTGAAGCGGCCGAAGGGAATGACCTCAAAGAACTCCCATACCGGGTAGTCCGAGCTCGGATGCCTTTCGATGAGGCCGCGGGTGTAGGGACTGGAGAGACCTCGTTTTATTTCAGAGATGACCGAGTTGGTACCATCTGACTTCCAGAACCTGCCGAGAAAATCCTGGACTATGCCGTAGCCGTCCTCGTCGTGTCCCTCAATCGTGCCAAGCAGGCCCATCTTTGAGAAGTGCTCGATGTCAAGCGTTAACGGGAGGAGCTCATTTCTCAGGTACATGTCAATGACAGAGAGGTCAACCAGCATGGCGAAGTCGAGGTTAATGTATTGGTCGTCCGCCTCTCCCCCAACCCGTTTGGCAAAATTAGACCTGTACGACCTCAGGCGGAAGTAAGAATTGTTCTCACGCAGATAGCTCTCAGCGTCAGCCTCCGACCATATCTCAAACCTAACCCCCTTCGACAACAGGTGCTCAACCTGTTTGCGCGGGGTCAGCCAGGGCTTCCTACCTGCGGACAATTGCCCTCCTTCAAAAGTCGTATGTCAGGTCTCTTGTGCAGAGTACTATAGCGGATTGCCCTCTTCGGAAAGAGCCGGGAGACCGTCCATCGCGACCTAGTTATAGTGCCGCCCGTCCTCAGCATCATACGCACGAAAATAATCACCGGTGCGGTCACACCTGTTAACCGCCAGATACTTGGGGAGCCCCTTTCTGTTCAACAGTGCAACAAGAAAAGAGAAGTACAGTCGCTCGGTATGCTCTCCCTCATAGAGAAGATAGAGACGGCGTCGCGGCTCGATGGGCTCCCCCAAGTCCGAGCGGCGCCCCCAGACCTCGATGTTATTCAGCGGGGGCATCGCAGCCTCCTCCAAGGACCGCCTCGTTAAGCACGGGGACGCCGCCGTATCTCCCCTCCCAATACCGCTTCTCCACCGAGGTCTCCGTCTTCACGTCGCCAAAGGCGTCGAGCGAGTAGAGCCTCGAGCCCTCGGTGGTCTTCCGCTCCACGAACCAGATCTCGTCCTTGCGCAGGAGCTCGCGATCCATGAGGGCATCCTCGTGCGTCGTGCAGATGAGCTGCACCTTATCTTGAGCATGAACCCTGTTGAACAGCTCGACGAGGTGCTTGCTGAGCATGGGGTGGAGGCTCCGGTTGATCTCGTCGATGACGAACACAGCGCCGCGGTCGTTGGTCAGGAGGAGGTCGATGAAGTCGAAGAGCCTCTGGGTTCCGTCGGACTCCTCGGCAAACTCGTAGGTGCTCAGCGAGTCCTCGTGGCGGAGGCATATCTTCTCCATCACGGGCTCGTCACCCTTCACCGAGGTGACGATGATGTATGCGCTGTCGGAGCGTATCGTGATGTTGTTCACCTCAGAACCGTTTGCCAGCATATCTGAGAGAAGGACTTTCACCTGTCCAACAAGCGGAGGTGGTAGGAGCTCGTTGAGCTCAGCCATCGTGATTTTCTCGCGCTTCACCTCATTGATACCGGTGTCAAAGCCCGAAAGAAGCTCCGAGATAATCTCCAGCTGATTGCCCCTCAGATAGACCTCCGTCTGCGGGGTGTGGTCACCAGCGCCAATGACGCGGATGCTTCTCACCAAGAATGAATAGGCCCTCTCAAATAACGAGAAGAACGATTTCTCGGCATATTTCTTTCCCCTGTTAAGCTCGGAGAGAAAGAGTCGGTCGGAAGCGCCCGAAAAGTCACTGGCATAGAGCTCGAAGCGATAGCGCTCGTTGTCCTCAAGCGTGAGGCCATCCCCCAAGGCGGGCGCATCGGATCCGTTGCGCTCATAGACCTTCTGCTGAGCCCATGCTCCTCACCTGCCCGGCTCAAGGCGATACAGCCACTCGGAGGATACCTCTCGTTCGGCAAGAACCGCGGAGAATCCATAGTCGAAGAACTCCCCGTCTACCTCGAACAAAAGGTCGAAGACACTCTCCTCGGTCCTGCCGTCATCACCAATCTTGCAGTACGAGCTTGACGCGTCGAGGGGAAGGGCCCCCGTCTTGAGAGCTGACTGGACGAAAGCGAAGGCCTTGTGCAGGTTGGATTTACCGGAGGCGTTCGCGCCGTAAATGACCGCGTTGCGCAGGACCTTCATCTCCCCAAACCTGACCACGTGGCTGGGAAGAGCGCGAACCTTGGTGGAAGAAACCAGGTCAATAGTCACGGCGTTCTTGAACGACTTGAAGTTCTTCAGAGACATTTTTAAGAGCATGATTCCGCCTCGATTCGCATCGCTCAACGCACGGCAGCACTTGTGATGCGTCCATAATAACGGATGATTGACGGGATTCGTCAATTCTTTTGACGAATCCCGTCAACCGGGGTTTGCGACAGGTATCCCTGAGATGGTTTCTTGCCGTCCCACTGCGAGCCGGCATGCGCTCTGACGAGAAGAGCGGCGCCATTAGTCACCCCCTGAAATCGACACCCAGGCTCATGTCCGAAAGTCAGAGTTGACTAAACACCGGTCTTCCTGCTCAGCGTGTCGTTCTTGCGCCTACCCATTGGCTGCCACCTCATCGAGCATGGGAATGCCGCCGAAGCGCCCGTCCAGGTAGCTCCTGATGAGGTCCTTATCAAAGCGTATGCCATCGAATTCGCTCAGGCCCACCAGCTCCGACCTGCCGTCCGAGCCGCGCTGGGCGATGAACATCTCGTCGCGCCGCAGGAGCGACTGGTCCATGAGGAGGAGGTCGTGGGTGGTGAAGAGAATCTGCTTGCGCGTTTGGGGCCCGCACTTGGCAAGGAAGCTCTCAACAAGGTTGGAGGTGAGCATGGTGTGCAGGCAGCGGTCGAGCTCATCGACGACAAACACCTTGGAGCCCGTAGATCCGCTTGCGCCGGAGAGGTCGAAGAGCATGGGGAGGAGACCCATGAGACGCTGGGTGCCGGACGACTCCATCCCAATGCTGAGCGTGTGCTCCTTGCCGTCCGGCCCTCTATGCACCGTGCGCAGGCGCTGAACGTCCGGTCTGGACCCGCCCTTCACCAGGAACATCTCGAAGCCATAGTCTCCCGGCATCCGATCGATGACCACAGTCATGGTCTCGTTCTCCTTGAGCTCGGACGCTCTCTTGAGAAGGCGTGCGTCAGGGGGAAGCGAGCCCATGTCCGCGCTCTCGCCCGCGAGCCCGCAAACCCCCGTGTCCATCCGAGAGAGGGCGTCGGCAGCGTAGACGAGAAAGTCATCGCTCTTGCTCAGCGCCGTCGCGAACGACCATGCCTGAGACTCGACTCCCACGAGCTCGAGCGTGTCCGAGAACCACCGGTACGGCTCTTCGAGCTCCGTCACGTTCTGCGCGAAGCCAGACTGAAGAAAGAGCTGATTCGACCGCGTGCTTGCCGCGGCAAAGAAGACGTGCGTCGAGGAACGGAAGTAGCCCTCGTTATAGTTGAAGAATCCGTCTGACGAGGCGTCTCGCTCGTAGACCTCCACGACACCCTTTTCCTTGAGAATCTCGAGGGACTCGTACTTCACCGCGTGGCGCGTCGCCTCGACGACGAGACGATACGTGTTCTTGCCCGCGAGAAACGTGATGTCGAACACCGTGGGCTTGAGCGGAGACTCATCATCGAGCGAGAAAGGCCGAACGGGAAGCAGGCCATCGACGCCGCAATCCCTCAGCACCATCTCGCTCAAGGCGGCAAGGGCCTTAAAGACGCTCGTCTTTCCTGAGGCGTTTCCGCCGTAGAGAGCAACGACGGGCAGCACCTTCTTGCTCCGGAAGCCCGGAAGATTGGCACGCGTCCCCCCGTGCCGGCGCTCCAGGGAGGAGATTGTGCTCAAAGACGCCTCGTCACGAAAGGACATCCAGTTTTCAATCGTGAAGTTCAGCAGCATGGCGCCCCCTGTCTCTACGTCGAATGTGATAATATCACATTCGACGTAGAGACAGGGGGCGTACCGAGAGGCATCGCAGCAAAACCGCAGAACCGCATGCTGTTCGAGGAGTTGAAATATAAGTTGTCCGGCTATCTCAAGTCGAGAACAGGCCAACGCCAAATACGGGCACAGCCCTTCACGGAAGACGAACGAGGGTGCGAAGTCAGATGATTGACCTGAGAAAGTACTATCTCGACAACATTGTAGAAGACGACTATTACTATCGCTTCTTCTCACTGATCGAAGGCGTGAACAGAACGTACAACATCTTCTATGGGGAGGAAGAGACGCAGGAGTTCGAGTTCCTGGTCCACGACGAAATCGAGGCGATAGAGAAGTTTCGGCTACTGTGCCAGCCCGGCAACGAGCCGAATAGTGACGAAGACAGATGCTGGTTCTATGTCGTCGCCTACTATCTGCGAGCTAACGGCTACGCCATCGAGCAATTCCCCGACGTGCTTCGCAGGCCCCCGAAAGAGCCTTCCGATTTTACATACGGGACAATCAGAGACAGGGCCGTATCGCTTGGGCTCGACGATGACGGCACAGTACGCTGGGCAACTCGCCGCGCAATAGTTGCCGATATGACCTTTGCGCGCAAGACGTCTTCGGTAGCAATCGGCGAGACCTTGGACCAGAGAATTCAGCTCATCTCCGCTGGCAATTCACGATTCGAGGAGATGGACGACAACGAGAAGCTCAGGGAGATCGCGAACCTGATCGAAAACCTTTTGAAGGAGAACGGGAGGTTCACACAGCCCGACTACTCGAAGGTGACGCTTGGACTCGTCAACGACGATACGGTGAGAAGTCTCAGGAAGAAGCTCCAGTGCTTCAGACACTCGAGCAAGGAATCGCTGGAAGAAAGAGGGGAGCTAACCGCTGACCAGAAAAAGTTCCTGATTGACTTCGGCGTGACAGTCTGTAAAGCGATTCACTTTCTCGTCGAATAGCTCCCTTCACGCGCGGCATGCTCACCCTCATTCTCGGCCGCTACGTAGCGGCCGAGCCGAGCACAAAAGCCCTCGTTGCCGCGCACGCTACTTGTCCTCACCGCTGCCCGCACGCTCTGCCCGCTTCACCGCTTCCCAACGGTCTGCCCACCGACGCTTGGCAGGCTCAATCGAGTGAATGGACCACGAGACGAGAACCTCGAAGGCGATAGCCGCCACCGCCCCATGCAGCACGAGCAGCCGATGGGGAAGATCCCAGCCGCCCATCAAAAGGTAGACCAGGAAACACGTCAGGCAGATAAAGGGGAAGTCCCAGTACCGGAGCTTGCCGACGAGCCACGACGTGCCTTGGCCCGCTTCCTGCGCCGCAGAAGCCTGGGACGCGTTCCTCCCCTCCCACTTGATCCCCTCGAGCAGGGGCTCGATGAAGACGATCTGATACGCCGCCAGCTTGGCCGTGGCGTCGCGGTAGTACGCGATCCTGAGGGAGATGAGCAGCACCACGGGAATGGGGACGAGGCACACGTAGGCGTCATCCATCGTTGCGGCGACACCTAGCAAAGCCGCTGTGGAGGTATAGGTGAAGAGCAGCAGCTTGTTGTGAAGGTCAATCTTCTGCAGCATCTCCGCACGCAGCTCGCCGTACTCGCGGAGTACTTCCTCCCGGAATCTTCCAGCAGATTCTTCCATGATTCCCAGTCCTTTCAAGAGCCCTACCCACATACGCCCCGTTAACGCCAGGCGAGAAGAACCTGACGCTGTCAACGATTGCAGCGGTCAACGAGGTGAGGTTCGATGTGGGGCTCCGATACGAAATGGAATGGAATGGAATGGAATGGAATGAATCGACCTCTCTTATTCGACACCGTAAGGGCGGACCGGAGGCGGCAGACCCAACGAAGGTACCGGCAGACGCCATCAACGGGCTTCAGAGGCAGGCCGTTCTTGACTATCGCTCCTCCGTCAGAGCAAAGGCTTCAGTTGGCGGAACTTCAGATGGGGTCCTCGACATTAAGCCCATCGTCGATGACAGGGCGTCCGCCGACCAAAAGGCTACCCGCGATATAAAGGCCGCGCATACAGCGAGATGACTCGGGGCAAACACCGTATCTCTGCTCTACTCCAAGGCTCGCGCGTATGCGGAGTGCGTATCCGTTGGCGCATTCCAATCTTTGTTTGTCAATAGAAGGTGGCGACCCACACACCGAAGCCCTTCGCTTTCAAGCGCCTCATGAAGATATAGTCCGAGAAGGACGTGGAAGACGGCTATGTCACCACTAGTGAATTGTCGGCATAAAGTTTCTGTTGGTTTGAGTCGGGGGCGGGCCTCCCTTACCCTTCGAGTTGCTTCGGATTCGGAGGAGAAGGAGGCCCGCAAGTGAATCTTAGCATCGTGCC
>CALUJM010000025.1 GCA_944320975.1 uncultured Atopobiaceae bacterium
CCTTGCCCTGGTTGGCGACGGCGTTGATCTTGGCCTCGATGGTGGCGGGGTCGCCGATGTAGTGCTTGTCGACGACGTTCCAGTCCTTGTCGAAGGTGTAGGAGCACGGCACGCCGGTCGGGATGTTGACCTCGAGGATCTGCTCGGGGGTCAGCTTCTCGAACTGCATGACGAGGGCGCGCAGGGAGTTGCCGTGGGCGGCGATCAGCACGCGCTTGCCGGCCTCCATCTGCGGCTTGATCTCCTGCTCGAAGTACGGCCAGGCGCGGGCGATGGTGTCCTTGAGGCACTCGGTGTAGGGGAGGTCCTCCTTGGGCACGTCGCGGAACATCTCCTGGACGTGGGGATCGCGCTCATCGCCGGGCTCGAGGGCGGGCGGCTGGACGTCAAAGGAGCGGCGCCAGATCTTGACCTGGTCCTCGCCGTGCTCGGCGGCGGCGTCGGCCTTGTTCAGGCCCTGGAGGGCGCCGTAGTGACGCTCGTTGAGCTGCCAGGCCTTGTGGACGGGCAGCCAGTTGCGGTCGAGCTCGTCGAGCACGCAGTTCAGCGTGTGGATGGCGCGCTTGAGAAGCGAGGTGTAGCAGACGTCGAAGTCGTAGCCGGCCTCCTTGAGGGCCTTGCCGCCGGCGTGGGCCTCCTCGCGGCCGGTGTCGGTGAGGTCGACGTCGGTCCAGCCGGTGAAGAGGTTGAGCTTGTTCCACTCGGACTCGCCGTGGCGGACGATGACGAGCTGCATGGTCTGATCGTCGTTCATTGGAGACACGTCCCTTCTCGATGCGGAGTTTGTGCGGCGGTCGCCGCCCAACATGTATAGTATGACGCAATGGGTATAGTTACCTACGGTTAACATCGAAGTTTCCCGCCAATTGGAGGAATGACATGGGACTGACGGACGTCATAGTCATAGCGGTCGTCGCCGTCCTTCTCGTCCTGGCGGTCCGCTCCGTTGTACGCGGCAAGGCGGACGCCTGCGCGGGCTGCGGCAGCAAGGGAACCTGCTCGGGCCACTGCTCGGTCGCCGACGATATGCTGCGCCGCGCCGAGAGCGCCCTCAACAAGAAGTAGGCATGTGACAATTAGGACAGGTTAAATTGTCACATCGCAGGCATGTGACAATTTAACCTGTCCTAATTGTCACGTGCCGGCTCGTCGCTCCTGAAACAACGGCGAAACACATATATGAGACGCTGTCTGCCGTATGTAATCCCAAGCCGGAAGACCGGGGAGGAATGCCACAGATGAGCAGCGAGAAGGACATCGACTTCGTCCTGAGGACCGTCGAGAAGCGCGACATCCGCTTCGTGAGGCTCTGGTTCTCTGACGTGCTTGGAAACCTCAAGTCGTTCGCGATTTCGCCCGAGGAGCTGGAGGAGGCCTTCGAGGAGGGCATCGGCTTCGACGGGTCGGCCGTCGACGGCTTCGCCTCCCTCGAGGAGTCGGACATGCTCGCCTTCCCGGACCCCAGCACCTTCGCCCTGCTGCCGTGGCGCCCCAGCGAGTCCGGCGTGGCGCGCGTCTTCTGCGACGTCTACACCCCGTCGCGCGAGCCCTTCGAGGGCGACCCGCGCCGCTGCCTCAAGAACGTGTTCACGCGCGCCGAGGAGCAGGGCTTCGTTCCCAACGTGGGCCCCAAGATGGAGTACTTCTACTTCGATAACGACCTCGACCCCGTGCCGCTGGACAACGCGGGCTACTTCGACCTCACGCCCATGGACACGGCCAACGACCTGCGCCGCCAGACCACGCTCACGCTCGAGAAGATGTCGATCCCGGTGCAGTACTCCTATCACGCCGCCGGCCCGTCCCAAAATGGCGTCGAGCTGCGCTTCACCGAGGCCGTGAGCTGCGCCGACAACATCATGACGGCGCGCCTGGTCATCAAGCAGGAGGCCTCCACCCAGGGCATGTACGCCTCGTTCATGCCCAAGCCCATCAGCACGGCCCCGGGCTCCGCGATGTTCCTCTACCAGTCCCTGCTCGACCATGACGGCGAGAACCTCTTCTGGGCCCCCAAGGAGGAGCACGAGGCGCACCTCTCCGAGCTCGCGCGGCACTACATCGCCGGTATCCTCAAGTACGCGCCCGAGTTCACGCTCGTCACCAACCCCACCGTGAACTCCTACAAGCGCTTCATCTCCACCGGCGAGGTCCCCACGCACGCCACCTGGGGCCGCAAGAACCGCTCCGCGCTCGTGCGCATCCCCGCGCACAAGCCGGGCAAGCACATCGCCACCCGCATCGAGCTGCGCAGCCCCGATCCCACGGCCAACCCCTACCTCGCCCTCGCCGCGACGATCGCCGCGGGCCTCAAGGGCATCGAGGAGGGCCTGCCCCTGCCGGAGGAGGCCGCGGGCGGCGAGCGCCTGCCGCACACGCTCGGTGAGGCCGTCGACCGCTTCGAGTCCTCCGAGCTCATGCGCGAGGTCCTCGGCGATCACATCTTCGACTACCTCGTGCGCGAGAAGCGCGCGGAGTGGTACGAGTACTGCACCGCCGTCACCGACTGGGAGCGCGAGCACTACTACGGGGGCTTCTAGCCGATAGAGCAAGACGAGAAGGACGCGCCGCCCGGGGTCTCATGGCCTCGGGCGGCTTGTTCTTCTCGGCAAGCCGGCGTTCTTGTCCCCCGGAGAGGACGGCAACGCCAGCGAAATCGGCGGAGACGCGCCCCGGGGCCCCGTTCTTGTCCTCCCCGGAGGACAAGAACGCGTCTTGGTCCCACCGTTCTTCTCGGCAGATACGTGTCAATCCTGTAAAGAAACGCGTTGCGCCTGAAAAACATGCCCCTCAAGGACGAAACTGGACACTTGGCGACGGGCGGGGCTGCGGCCTCGACACGGGGAAGACCCCGTGCCCTCCGTCGGGAAAGGGCGTGACCACGCGCCGAAGCACTGGGGGAAGGAACCCTGACATGAAGCTCTCCTGCCGTTTTGCGGGCGGCCTCGCGGTCGCCTGCGCGCTGGCCCTGACGATTTCGGGATGCAGCGGGGGAGGGCAGACCAGCGCCCCCACCACCTCCGATGATGCCGCCGAGGCGGCCTACACCCTCGTCGAGGACGGCACGATCACCGTTGCCTCCGACCTGGCCAACGCCCCGCTCGACTTCGTGGACGAGAAGACCGGCGAGGCCCAGGGCTTCGAGATCGACCTGATCAACGCCGTCGCCGACAAGCTCGGCCTCGAGTGCGAGGTCCTGCCCGCGATGAAGTTCGACACCATCGTCCCGCTCATCGAGCAGGGCGGCAAGGCCGACGTGGGCGTCTCCAACATCACGATCACCGACGCCCGCATGGAGCAGGTCGACTTCACCGACTCCTACATGGACTCCAACCAGGGCCTCGTGACGCTCGCGGCGAGCGCCGACGTCACCGAGGACGACCTCAACGTCGAGGGTACCAAGATCGCCGTCCAGGCCGGCACGACCGGCGCGTCCTGGGCCGAGGAGAACCTGCCCAACGCCGAGATCGTCGCGCTCGACGACCCCGTCGTGGCCGTGACGGGCGTGCAGACCGGGCTCTACGCCGCCGCGGTGGCGGACCTGCCCGTGATGACCTACCTCTGCTCCAACTCGTTCACCGACTGCGCGGTGGCCATCGAGATCCCCACCGGCGAGCAGTACGGCATCGCCGTCAACAAGGACAACCCCGGCCTCACCGAGGCCATCAACGGCGCCCTGGCCGAGCTCGAGGAGGAGGGCTACATCTCCGAGCTCGAGGTCAAGTGGCTCGGCGCCGAGCTCTAGCAGTAAGCGTGCAAAAGGGACAGGCACTTTTGCACATCACAACGGGAGGAAATGAAATGACCAGCATGAACAGGCGCAACTTCGTCGCCACCCTCGGCATCGCCGGCACCGCGCTGCTCGCCGGCTGCAACGGCTCCGAGCAGCCCGCCCAGACCGACGACCAGGCCGCCGACGAGACCCCCGAGGAGGCCTCCTACACCCTCGTGAAGGAGGGCGTTCTCACCAACGTGGCCGAGCTCGGCTTCGCCCCGTTCGAGTACATCGACGAGGACGGCGTGACCGTGGGCTTTGACGTGGACCTCTCCAACGCCATCGCCGAGAAGCTCGGCCTCACCTGCGAGTGGCTGCCCAACCAGGCCTTCGACACCCTGGTTCCCACCATCGCCCAGGGCGGCAAGGCAGACATCTCCATCGCCGGCATGACCATCGACGACACCCGCCTCGAGGAGGTCGACTTCTCCGACCCCTACCTCAACTCCAACCAGGGCATCGTCGCGCTCGCCGGCTCCGGCGAGACCTCCGAGACCCTCGACGCCGAGGGCGTGCAGGTCGCCTGCCAGACCGGCACCACCGGCAACTCCTGGATCGAGGAGAACCTGCCCAACGCCACCTGCGTGCCGCTGGCCGACGTCACGGCCGGCATGATGGGCGTCTCCACGGGCCTCTACAAGGCCATGGTCATCGATCTGCCCGTCGCCCAGAACATGATCGCCGAGTCCTTCTCCGACCTCGAGGTCGTCGAGGAGATCCCGACCGGCGAGCAGTACGGCATCGCCGTCTCCTACGACAACCCGGGCCTCAAGGACGCCATCAACGACGCCCTCGCCCAGATCGAGGAGGACGGCACGATGGACGAGATCAAGCAGAAGTGGTTCGGCACCACCGAGGTCTAACCGAGAAGAACCTGCGGGCGTGTGACAATTAGGACAGGTTGAATTGTCACATGCCCGCGATGTGACAATTCAACCTGTCCTAATTGTCACACGCCCGCACGAAACGGAGGAAGCATGCAGCACAGACGGGGGGCGCTTCTCGTTGCCCTCGCCCTGGCGCTGACGGGCGTCTTTGCCACGGCGCTCGCGGCGCCCCGTCCCGCCCAGGCGCTCACCACCGAGAAGGCCACCGCCCGCCCCAACGAGGACGGCGGCGACGGCGTCATCGGCGGGATGGACACGCGCCTCACCTGGGAGGGAACGGTCGAGCCGGGCGAGGAGGTCACCTCGGTCACGCTGAGTCTGCCCGAAGGCTCCACCTTCGACGGCTCCACCACGCGCATCACCGCCCTCGAGGGCCTCAAGCGCATGGACGTCACCGGTGAGGCCGTGCCCGCCGGCAGCTCCCTCACGGTGAGCTTCGACCAGGCCATCCCCGAGGGGTCGCTGCTGCGCCTCGAGATCACCAACATGCAGTTCCCCTCCGAGGGCGGGGAGTGCGTCGTCTCCGGCACCTATGAGAGCGCCGGCGCCACCCACGAGCTCGCTGACTCCAAGCCCATCGAGACCATCGCCAACACCCCGCTGCAGTCGATCGTCAACTGGCTCGACGAGCAGCCCTGGGTGGAGGCCTGGAACTCCAACCAGTTCCTCGGCATGTTCCTCAAGCCCCAGCTGCTCGTGACGTCCTTCTCGTCCCTCGCGCCGGGCTGGATCCTCTGCCTGGGCATCGTGGTGGCGGCGTACCCGTTTGCCATCGCGCTGGGCCTGCTCTTCGCGATGCTCAAGATCTCCAAGTGGCGCATCCTGCGCGCCGTCGCGGTGGTCTACATCAACGTGCTGCGCGGCACGCCGCTCTTCCTGCAGATCTACATCATGTTTTTCGGGTTGCCGATGCTCAACATCAACATCGACAACAACCTCCTGGGCATCATCGTCATGGCCATCAACTCCTCGGCCTACCTGGCAGAGATCTTCCGCGCGGGCATCCAGTCCATCCCGCAGGGCCAGTACGAGGCGGCGAGCTCCCTTGGCATGAACTACGTGCAGACGATGTTCACCATCATCCTGCCGCAGACCATCCGCCGCGTGATCCCCACGGTGACGAGCGACTTCATCACCGCCTTCAAGGACACGTCGCTGCTCTCCTCGGTGGGCGTCATGGAGCTCATGATGTTCTCCAAGAACCTCACCACCGTCACGGGCAACATCACGCCCTACGTTGCCGCCGGCATCTTCTACCTCATCGTCACGCTGCCGCTGATCAAGGTCGTGGGCATCGTCGAGGAGAACATCGCCCGCTCCGAGCGCGGCTCTGGCCCGCGCCCCAAGCGCCGCGCCGACGTGGCCGACAGCGCTGCCGCCCAGATGAAGGAGGCCGCCGATGCCTGCTAAGCTCCGCCACCGCGCGCCCGTCATCGAGGTCCCGCCGGCGCTTCCCGCCGACGAGGCCGCTGCCATCGCCTACGAGGCCGACCAGGGCCTCACGAGCCACCACTTCACGCCCGGCGAGCACCCGATCGTGCGCATCGAGCACCTCAACAAGAGCTTCGACGACACGCTCGTGCTCAAGGACGTGAACCTCAACGTCTGGCCCGGCGAGGTCGTCGTGGTCCTGGGCCCGTCGGGCTCGGGCAAGTCCACGATGCTGCGCTGCATCAACCTGCTCGAGACGCCGAGCGCCGGCCACATCCTCATCGAGGACGACGAGATCACCAACAAGAGCGCCGCCGAGGTCAACAAGCTCCGCCGCGACGTGGGCATGGTCTTCCAGCAGTTCAACCTCTTCCCGCACCTTACGGCCAAGGAAAACGTCATGATCGGCCAGACCAAGGTGCTCAAGAAGGACCGTGCCGAGGCCGAGGCCGAGGCGCTCAAGCAGCTCGCCGCCGTCGGCCTGGCGGACCGCGCCGACTTCAAGCCCGCCCAGCTCTCCGGCGGCCAGCAGCAGCGCGTCGCCATCGCTCGCGCCGTGGCCATGCACCCCAACGTGCTGCTCTTCGACGAGCCCACCTCGGCGCTCGACCCCGAGCTCGTGCGCGGCGTCCTCGACGTCATGCGCGACCTCGCGGAGAACTCGGGCATGACCATGATCGTCGTGACGCACGAGATGGGCTTTGCCCGCGACGTCGCCGACCGCGTGGTCTTCATGGAGGATGGCGTGGTTGTGGAGCAGGGCCTGCCCGAGAAGGTCTTCGACCATCCCGAGAACCCGCGCACGGCGGAGTTCCTCGGCAGCATCAACTAGGCTCCTTACCTGCGGCTGATTTGAAACATATCGTTTCCGGACTGTTAACCGGTCTTTCTGGACCATTTCCGAGCTGCAGTTTGTTTACGAAGTTCTGGCTGCGCCCCCGCCTCGCGCGGGGGCGCTGTGCTAAACTTTTTCAATAATGTGCGCATTATCCGGGAGGACATAAGGATGCACCATAAGAACATCCTGCTCGTTTCTGCCACCACGCGGCTGCACGATCGCATGAGGGAGCTGTCCCACGCGATCGACGTCTCCATCGCGCTAGCGAGCGAGGAGACCTTCTCGCAGGCCGTCTCCTCCGGCCACGAGTTCGACCTCGTGATCTTGGACGGCGAGGGCATGAGCCAGGACATCCTCAACTCCGTCGACTCCTTCGTCCAGGAGAACGGCTTCATCCCGATGCTGCTCGTCCAGGACCCGGACAAGCTCTCCACGCTGCGCATGCCCACCCAGGGCAAAAACGACTTCATCCTCTCCACGGCCGGCTCCGCCGAGTTCGAGCTGCGCTGCACGCTGCTGCTCTGGCCGGGCGAGGAGAGCGCCCCCGCGGACCTCGTGACCGTCGACAACATGACCATCAACCTGGCGACCTACCAGGTCTACATCGACGACAAGCCCGTCGACCTCACGCTCATGGAGTACTCGCTGCTGTCGTTTTTGGCCACGCACCCGAGCCGCGCCTACTCGCGCGAGACGCTCCTGCACCGCGTCTGGGGCTTCGAGTACTGCGGCGGCACGCGCACCGTCGACGTCCACATCCGTCGCGTCCGTTCCAAGGTCGGCCCGCAGGTGGCTTCGCACATCGTCACCATTCGCGGCGTCGGCTACCTCTTCCGCATCTAGCGAGAAGAGCCTCGAGCCCGCGTTCTTCTCGCCGTCCTTTAAGGAAACGGAAAGCATCGTGCCGGGGAAGTGGTCTTCCTCGGCACGCTCGTTTTATCGGCCTGAAGAGGGTACATTCCACATGGCACCACGTAATGCCGCGCCCAGTCGAGCGGCGCTTTCTTGAGAAGGGATAGACATGAGCGAGTATCCTTTTGGCGCGCACAGTCCCCAGGGCGGCGACTCCGCCGACGCGACCGCACAGCAGCCCACCCAGCACACCCCCGCACAGCCCCAGGGCGCCGCACAGCAGCCGACACAGCAGCAGCCCGCTGCCCAGCAGCAGCCGACCCAGCAGCGCCCCGTGCGCGTGACGCCTCCCGTCCCCGGCGCGGACCTCGGCTCCGACCCCGCCGCGCGCGGGCCCCAGCCCCCGGTGACCCCCCAGGCCCCCGACGCTCGGCCTCAGAAGCGCACCCGCCCGCTGCTGCGCGCCGTGGTCGCGGGTCTCATCGGGGGCGTGATCGGCGCGGGGGCGCTCACCGGCGCCCTGTATGCGGGCGGCGTGATCGGCAACGCGACCGTCGTCTCCGGAGGCAGCTCGGGCCAGCAGGTCACCATCGACCCGGCCGACGAGGACCTCACCGTGGCCAACGCGGTGGCCGCCAAGGCGCTGCCCTCCGTGGTCACCGTCTACAGCTCCACGGCGCAGGGCGAGGGCATGGGCTCGGGCGTCATCTATGACACCAACGGCAACATCATCACCAACAACCACGTGATCGAGGGCGCCGAGTCGATCTCGGTCACCCTCGACGGCAAGAGCTACGAGGCCACGCTCGTGGGCACCGACGCCTCGAGCGACGTGGCGGTGATCCACGCCGACTTCGGCGACGCCGAGGTCACGCCCATCGAGGTGGGCAGCTCCGCCGACCTGCAGGTGGGCGACTGGGTGATGAGCGTGGGCAGCCCCTTTGGCCTGGAGAACTCGGTCTCGCAGGGCATCGTCTCCGCGCTCTCGCGCAACACGCTGCTCGAGAGCTCGTCGGGCAACACGCTCTACACCAACCTCATCCAGACCGACGCCACGATCAACCCGGGCAACTCCGGCGGCGCGCTCGTGAACGACGAGGGCCAGCTCGTGGGCATCTGCACGCTCTACTCCTCCGACACGGAGAGCTTCGCGGGCATCGGCTACGCCATCCCGAGCGACTACGCAACCGAGATCGCCGATAAGATCATCGCCGGCGAGGACGTCACCCACGCCTACATCGGCCTCACGATGCAGACCGTGAACGCCCAGAACGCCTTCCGCAACAACCTCGCCGTCGACCAGGGCGCCTATGTCGTCGAGGTCGCCGAGGGCGGGCCTGCTGCCGCGGCTGGTATCCAGGCGGGCGACGTCATCACCAAGATCGGCGACACCGAGGTCACCTCCGCGGACACCGCGATCCTGGCCGTGCGCTCCCACAGCGAGGGCGAGAGCGTGCCCGTGACCGTCATGCGCGGCAGCGAGGAGATGACCTTCGACGTGACGCTGGGCTCCGACGAGGCGCTCCAGGAGCAGCAGGAGCAGCAGAACCAGACCGTCAACGTCAACGGCCAGGACGTCTCGCTCGAGGACCTCATCAACCTCTACGAGCAGTACCAGCAGATGAACCCCTTCGGCGGGCGCTAGCCTAGGCGAGAAGAACGGCGACTCGGGGCCCCGCGACGTCATGCACGGCGTCGCGGGGCCTCTTCGTCGTGGGCCGCGAAGGCCTCTCCGAGAGGCTCCCACAGACGGCGCCTCTTCGCGAGTAAGAGTTTCTTGCCGTATTACAGCCATTTTGGACCTCATAACGGCAAGAAACTCTTACTCGACGTGAGCCCGGGTCGTCGGGAGGCGGCGCCTCGAAGTTCTCGGCAATTTCTGTCCGGTCGGACGGGTACCCTAGTGGGGACGAGAAGAACGGGGGAGTCATGGCAGAGATCAAGTGCCCGCACTGCGGCGAGGTGTTCCAGGTCGACGAGACCGAGTACGCTCAGATCGCGCGCCAGGTGCGCGATGCCGAGTTCCAAAGGGAGCTCACCGCCCGAGAGCAGCTGGCGGAGCGCGAGCGCAAGAGCGCCGTAGACGCCGCGGTGGCCCGCGAGCGCCAGGACGCCGAGCGCCGCATGGCCGAGAAGGACGGCGAGCTCGCGCGCCTGCACGCCGAGCTCGAGCGCGGCCAGGACGCCCTCGCCCTGGCGCGCGCCGCGGCCGAGAAGGACCTCGCCGAGCGGCTTGCCGCCTCCCAACAGCGCATCTCCGCGCTCGAGGCGCAGCTCGAGGCGCGTGAGTCCGCCTTCTCGACCGAGAAGGCGCTCGCGGTCACCGAGGCCACCGGCGAGCAGGACCGTCGCATCGCGGAGCTCGAGGGCCAGGTCAACGCCGCGCGCCTGGAGCGCGAACAGGTCGAGGCGTCGCTGCGCCAGCAGCTCACCGAGCAGGCGGCGTACAAGGACCAGACCATCCGCGACCGCGAGGACGAGATCGAGCGGCTTCGAAACCAGCGCTCGCGCCTCACGACCAAGCTCATCGGCGAGACGCTCGAGCAGCACTGCGAGATGGAGTTCAACCGCTGGCGAGCCACGGGGTTCCGCCATGCGGAGTTCCACAAGGACAACGAGGTCGTGGACGGCTCCAAGGGCGACTACGTCTTCCGCGAGGTCGACCCCGACGGCGTCGAGGTCGTCTCCATCATGTTCGAGATGAAGAGCGAGGAGGACGACTCCGCCTCCCGGAGCCGCCACAAAAACGCCGACTTCTTCAGGAAGCTCGACCAGGACCGTCGCAACAAGGGCTGCGAGTACGCCGTGCTCGTCTCGCTGCTCGAGCCCGAGAGCGAGCTCTACAACGCCGGCATCGTCGACGTCTCCTACGAGTACGAGAAGATGTACGTCATCCGTCCGCAGTTCTTCATCCCCATGATCACGCTGCTGCGCAACGCGGCGGAGAACGCCCATGGATACCGGCGCGAGCTCGCGGACATCCGTCAGCAGAACATCGACATCACGCGCTTCGAGGACGCGCTCGAGGACTTCAAGGACAAGTTCGGGAAGAACTACGAGACGGCGAGCCGCAAGTTCCAGGCCGCGATCGATGAGATCGATAAGACCATCCAGCACCTCCAGAAGGTCAAGGACAACCTCACCTCGTCGGAGAACCAGCTGCGCCTTGCCAACAAGAAGGCGGACGAGCTCACCATCCGCAAGCTCACGTGGAAGAACCCCACCATGCGCGACAAGTTCGCGGAGGCGCGGGAAGCTGCGGCTGCGGAGGAGGCGCAGGCGACGGGCGAGAAGGACGGTGCCGTCGAGCCCGACGCGGTGGAGTAGGGGCGGCTCCCTACGCGCCGAGCAGGTCCAGCACGTCGGCGGTGACGCCCTCCACGGTCATGCCGCAGCTCGCGAGCAGCTCGTCGGGCTGGTAGCGGTCAACGAAGGCGCGCGGCAGGCCGTAGCAGCGCACGTGCACGTCGTCGCAGGCGAGGGCCCGGGCCACGCGCTCGCCGAAGCCGCCCTCGAGGATGCCGTCCTCGAGCGTGACGATGACTCGGTGCCCCGCGGACAGCCTGCCGAGCAGGTCCTCGTCTGCGGTCGTGGCCAGGCGCGGGTTCACGAGGGTCGCGCGTACCCCGTGCTCGGCCAGGGCGTCCGCGATCTTCTCGCCCAGCGGAAGGAGGTCGCCCAGGGCGAGAAGCGCCACGTCGCAGCCTTGCCGCACGACCTCCCAGCCGCGCGCGTAGCCGCCCGCCGGCCGCTCGAAGTCGGGACGCGACACCACGTCCGCCACCGGCACGCGGATGGCGACGGGGCCGTTCTCGTAGGCGAGTGCCCAGGAGAGCATGTCGAGGTACTCCTCGCGGCAGGTGGGCGCGAGGTAGGTCAGGCCCGGCATGGCGCCGAGCATGGGGATGTCGAAGAAGCCGAGGTGCGTGGCGTCGGTCGTGCCGTAGGCGGACGCGCCGAAGACCAGGATGGTCGCGGGGGCGACGTCGGCGTTGAGGCACAGGTCGTGCCAGAGCTCGTCATAAGCCCGCTGCAGGAAGGTGGCATAGACGCCGAGCACGGGATGGGCGCCGGAGTGCGCGAGGCCCGTCACGTAGGTGACGGCGTGCTCCTCGGCGATGCCCACATCGACGAAGTGGCTGCCGGCGCGCTCGCGCATCTCGGGCGTAAAGCCCATGATGTAGGGCGTCGCCGCGCTCACCGCGACCAGGCGCGGGTCGTCGGCCATGCGCCCCAGGAGGTACTCGCCGGTGATGCGCGCGTAGTCGACGCTCGCCCCGGGCACGGCGGGAAGCCCGCTCTCCACGTCGAAGGGCGTCGCGTGATGCCAGGACTCCGGGTCCGCGAGGGCGGGGGCATAGCCGCGCCCCTTCTGCGTGTGCACGTGCAGGACCACGGGGCGGTCGCACCCGCGCAGCTCGGCGAGGGCGCCCTCGAGCGCCGCGACGTCGTGGCCGTTCTCGAGGTAGCGGTAATCGAAGCCGAGCGCGCGGAAGACGTTGCACTCGGCGCGCCCGCCCGTCTCGCGCAGCTCGGCGAGGTTGCGGTAGATGCCGCCGTGGTTGGGGGCGATGGACCACTCGTTGTCGTTGACCACGACGATGATCCCGCTGCCGAGCGCCGCGGCGTTGTCGAGCCCCTCGAAGGCCAGCCCGCCGGAGAGCGAGCCGTCGCCGATGACCGCGACCACGTCGTAACTCTCGCCCGCGAGGTCGCGCGCGGTGACGAGACCGCACGCCAGGCTCACCGAGGTGGAGGTGTGGCCCATCGCGAACAGGTCGTGCTCGGACTCCGCGGGGCTTGCAAAGCCCGAGACGTCCTCGTAGCGCGCGGGGTCGAGAAACGCCTGCGCGCGCCCGGTGAGCATCTTGTGCGCGTAGGTCTGGTGCGAGACGTCGAAGACGATCTTGTCGCGCGGCGTCTCGAAGACGCGGTGCAGCGCGACGGCGAGCTCGACGACGGCGAGGTTGGAGCCCATATGCCCGCCGACGGCGGCGGAGCTCTCGATGATGGCGCGGCGAATCTCCTCGCAAAGCGCCGGCAGCGCGGAGGAGGGGAGGGCGCGAACGTCTTCAGGCGAGCTGATGCGCTCGAGATACATGTGCCCCCTCCCTCATTTAAACCCGATATTGACTGCAACGATATAGCTTCTCACATTTGCCGTGCGGAGTTGTGTCGCGTCTGCGAAAAGGAAGCGAATGATACGAGCCGACCCCCTGGCGGGGACCTGATAAACTGTGCGTACATATGTCTCTTGTCGTCTGGGGGAAACCATGGCAAAGATCGTCATCACCGCCGAGACCGGCTGCGACATTCCCGCCGCCGAGGCAGCCGAACGTGGGATCGAGCTCGTTCCCATGCACGTCTCCGTGGGCGACAAGACCATCGACGACGGCGCCATCTCGCCCGCCGAGATGCTCGAGCAGTGCCGTCAGCTCGGCGTGCTGCCCAAGACCAGCGGCTGCACCCCGCATGACTTCCAGCTTGCCTTCGACCGCATCCATGCCGCGGACCCCGCGGCGCAGATCCTGCACCTGGCCTACTCCGCCGCCACCACCTGCTCGCTCGAGTCCGCCGTCGCGGCGGCCGAGGGGCGCGACTACGTGACCGCCATCGACACCCGTCACGTGACCATCGGCCAGGGCCTCGTGGTGCGCGAGACGCGCCGCTGGGTCGAGGACCACCCGGAGGCCTCCGTCGACGACGCGCGCGCCTTCGCCGAGGATCTCGCTTCGCGCGTGCGAATGGCGTTTCTCCCCGGTGACCTCGGCTACCTGCGCGCCGGCGGCCGCCTCTCCAACGTGGCGTTTCTCGGCGCCACGCTGCTCAAGATCAAGCCCGTCGTCGAGCTTCTCGACGGCAAGCTCGTCGCCACCAAGAAGCTGCGCGGCTCCATGACGTCCGCGGCGGTCGCGCTGATCGACTACCTCGCCCTGCGCGAGGAGTTCGACCCGGCGCGCGTCGTGTTCGTGAAGAGCCCAGGCCTGCCCGAGCAGGTCCAGCGCGTGGCGACCGACCATGTCCGCGAGCTCGGCTTCCGCGAGGTCGAGTGGTACGACACCGGCGACGTCATCACCTCGCACTGCGGACCGGGCGCCCTCGGCGTGGCCTTTGCTGTCAAGTAGGCGCGTCCTTCTCGCCTGCGCGGTCTGCCCCTCCGGCGCCGAGTAAGAGAAATATGCGAGAAGTACGCGGATTTTGGCCCTGTTCTTGCACATTTCTCTTACTCGGCGCCATTGGTGACGACGCGTCTTTCGTGCCCGCACGGGTACAATGACGTCCGGACGAACGATTGGGAGGGGCCACCTGCATGAACCTTGACGAGCTCGAGATTGGCAAGGACGCGGTAGTCGCGTCGGTCGACTGCGACGAGCCCTCGCTGCGCCAGCACATCCTCGACATGGGGCTCACGCCCGGCGTCGAGGTCACGCTGATGAAGCGCGCCCCGATGGGCGACCCGCTCGAGATCCGCCTGCGCGGCTACGAGCTCACCCTGCGTCGCGACGACGCCGCCCACATCGCGCTCACCCAGGTGCACGACATGCACGACGCCCCGCGCACCCGCGAGCGCCTGGAGGCCTCCCCTCACCCCGCCATCGGCGAGAAGTACGCTCCGCGCGCGGCCGGCAAGGCCATCCCCGAGGGGCGCCCGCTGAGCCTTGCCCTCGCCGGCAACCAGAACTGCGGCAAGACCACGCTCTTCAACGCGCTCACGGGCTCCAACCAGCACGTGGGCAACTTCCCGGGCGTCACCGTGGACCGCAAGGACGGCCAGGTCAAGGGGCATCCCGAGGCCACGGTCACCGACCTGCCTGGCATCTACTCGCTCTCCCCGTATACGAGCGAGGAGGTGGTCTCCCGCCGCTTCATCCTCGAGGACAACCCGGACGCGATCATCGACATCGTGGACGCCACCAACATCGAGCGCAACCTCTATCTGACGCTGCAGCTCATGGAGCTCGACCGCCCGATGGTGCTCGCGCTCAACATGATGGACGAGCTCACTGCCAACGGAGGCACGGTGAGCGTGAACCGCCTCGAGGCCTCGCTCGGCATCCCGGTGGTGCCCATCTCGGCCGCGCGCGAGGAGGGCATCTCCGAGCTCGTTGAGCACGTGCTGCACGTCGCGCGCTTCCGCGAGCACCCCGGGCGCGTGGACTTCTGCGCGGCGGACGGCCCCGACCACGGCGCCCTGCACCGCTGCATCCACGGCATCTGCCACATCATCGAGGACCATGCCGCGGCGGCCGGCCTCCCGGTGCGCTTTGCCGCGACCAAGCTCATCGAGGGCGATCGGCTCGTCAAGGACGCCCTCGGGCTCGACCAGAACGAGCTCGACGCCGTGGAGCACATCATCTGCCAGATGGAGGGGGAGAGCGGCCGCGACCGCATGGCGGCGCTTGCCGACATGCGCTTCTCGTTCATCGAGGGCGTCTGCGCCGAATGCGTGGTCAAGCCGCACGAGAGCCGCGAGCACGCGCGCTCGGTGGCGGCCGACCGCATCCTCACGGGCAAGTACACCGCCATCCCGGTGTTCGTCGGCATCATGGGACTCGTCTTCTGGCTCACCTTCGACGTCATAGGCCAGCGGCTCTCCGACCTTCTCGACCTGGGCATCCAATGGGTGACGGCGCAGGTCGACGCCGCGCTTGCGGCCTTTGGGCTCAACCCCGTCGTGCACAGCCTCGTGATCGACGGCGTCTTCGCGGGCGTGGGCAGCGTGCTCTCGTTCCTGCCGATCATCGTGGTGCTCTTCATCCTGCTCTCGATCCTTGAGGACTCCGGCTACATGGCGCGCGTGGCGTTTGTGATGGACAAGCTGCTGAGGCGCCTCGGCCTCTCCGGCCGCAGCTTCGTGCCCATGCTCATCGGCTTCGGCTGCTCGGTGCCCGCCATCATGGCCACGCGCACCCTGCCCTCCGAGCACGACCGCAAGATGACGGTCATGCTCACGCCGTTCATGAGCTGCTCGGCAAAGGTGCCGGTCTACGCGCTCTTCTCGGCTGCGTTCTTCCCGGAGGCCGCGCCGCTCGTGATGATCGGGCTCTACCTCTTGGGCATCGTGGTGGGCATCCTCGTGGCGCTCGTGCTCAAGGGCACGGCCTTCCGCGGCGACCCGGTACCGTTTGTGATGGAGCTTCCCAACTACCGCATGCCCGCGCCGCGCACCGTGGCGCGCCTGGCCTGGGACAAGGCAAAGGGCTTTGCCACCAAGGCGTTCACGATCATCTTCGTGGCGAGCGTGGTGATCTGGTTCCTGCAGACCTTTGACGTGCGCCTCAACGTGGTGTCCGACCAGTCCCAGAGCATGCTCGCCGCCCTCGGCGCGCTGCTGGCGCCGCTCTTCGCGCCGCTGGGCTTTGGGACGTGGGAGGCCGCGGCGGCGCTCGCGGCGGGCTTCGGCGCCAAGGAGAACGTCGTGGCCACGCTCACGGTGCTCATGGGCGGCTCCACCGCGGGGCTGGCGACGCTCTTCTCGCCGCTCACGGCCTTCGCGTTCCTGACGTTCACGCTGCTCTACACGCCGTGCGTGGCCGCGGTCTCCGCGGTGAAGGCCGAGCTGGGGACGCGCATGATGTGGGCCGTGGTCGCCATGCAGTGCGGCGTGGCGTGGGTCGTCGCGCTCGTCGTGCGGCTCGTCGGGATGGCGCTCGGCCTGGGGTAAGCTCCCGCCGCGGACGGCTCGCGCACGTGGTGGTACCCGGACGACTGGGAGGCGCGCTGACGCTCTTCTCGGCGTCGCTCTGCCGCGCAAATGGGTACACAAAGGCTATATCGCGGCTTACCCGCAGCTGATGCCGGGCGCGTAACGTAGTGCGCCCGAGCAAAAGGAGGCACCATGGCAGACGAGAAGAACCTCGACAAGGGCTTTGACCCTGCGGCCCCGCACGACGAGCCCCTGGGAACGACCTACCACCGCGGCCCCGTCATCCTGCGCGGGCCGATGATCCCGAGCGACACCACCACCGGCAACCTGCTCGCCCCGGAGGACTCCACCGACTGGCTGCACATGGACCCGTGGCGCGTCCTGCGCATCCAGGCGGAGTTCGTCGACGGCTTCGGCGCGCTCGCGGAGCTGGGCCCGGCCGTGACCGTCTTCGGCTCCGCCCGCACGCCGCGCACCGACCCGATGTACCGCGCCGCGCGCCACGTGGGCCGCAAGCTCGCCGAGGCGGGCGTCGCCGTGATCACCGGCGGCGGCCCCGGCATCATGGAGGCGGCCAACAGCGGCGCCGCGCGCGCCGGCGGCAAGTCCGTGGGTCTGGGCATCGAGCTCCCGCACGAGCAGGGCATCAACAAGTGGGTCAACCTGGGCATGACCTTCCGCTATTTCTTCGTGCGCAAGACGATGTTCGTCAAGTACTCGAGCGGCGCCATCATCTTCCCGGGCGGCTTCGGCACGCTCGACGAGGCCTTCGAGCTGCTGACGCTCGTGCAGACCCACAAGGTCACGCGCGTGCCCGTGGTGCTCTTCGGCTCCGAGTACTGGAACGGCCTCATGGAGTGGCTCGAGGGCACCGTGACGGCGGCGGGCAACATCTCGCCGCTCGACCCCGACCTCGTGATGGTCACCGACGATGAGGACGAGGCCGTCCGCGCCGCGCTCTCCGTCATCCGCGGCTAGCCCCTGTCCCGCGCCCGCTCGCCGCGGCTAGCCACCTTACCAAACCGTCACCTGGTCGTAAGCGCAATCGATGGCCCCGCCCGGCCGCCCCTGGGACAATGTCACCATCCCGGGGCGGCCGCGCTCATGACTCGGCAGCGCGGCGCCACCGGGCGGACGGGGCGACGGGAGGCGGACATGTCAAAGACGATATCCGAGCGGACGATCCTTCTGTGCTGCCTTGCGTTCTCGCTTGTGCTGGGCGGCCTCGAGCTGGCGCTACTGGCGCACGTCGCCAGGATGTAAGCATCCGGCAAGCGCGCGCGGCCGCGTGGGTTTTTGTCCGGGGGCCATGGCACAATGGCTGTGACGAAGGGAGGCGCATGGGCGAGAAGAACCACGACGAGACAAGCCTCGCGCGCCGTCGCGCCCGCGTGATCGCGGCGCTCGTGGCGGTGGCCGCGGTGCTCGCCGTGTGCTGTGCGCGGTGGATGCCCGAGGTCTACGCATGGGCGTCCGACCCGGCAGCCGTGCGCGCCTTCGTGGCGGACCACGTCCTGCTGTCGCGCCTCGCGGTGGGCGGCGTCAACGCGCTGCAGATCGCCCTCGCGTTTCTCCCGGGGGAGCCCGTGGAGCTTGCCGCCGGCTACGCCTTCGGCTTCTGGGAGGGCACGCTCGTGTGCATGGCGGCGAGCGCCGTCGCCTCGAGCGCCATCTACTGGGCGGTCCGCCGCTGGGGCTGGTCGCTCGTTGGGCTGTTCTTCGACCGCAGCCACCTCGACCGCTTCTCCTGGCTCCACGACGCGCGCAAACTCGAGCTCGTCATGCTGGTCGTGTTTCTCATCCCCGGCACGCCAAAAGATTTCCTGACCTACTTTGCCGGCCTCACGAGCATGCGCTTTCCGGCCGTGCTCGCCATCACCACGCTGGGGCGCATTCCCTCGATCGTGACCTCGACGGTCGCCGCGTCCGCGTTCGGGAGCGGTGACTACGGGGTGGCCGTGGCGTCGGTCGTCGTGGCGGTAGCCCTCGCCGCGGCGGGCGGGGCGCTCTACAAGCGCTTCGAGGCGCAGGTCAGGGGATAGGGCGCGGCCCTTCGGCGGCCGATGCTAGAACGTCTTGAGGATGTCGCCGATCGCACGCGCGGCGGTGGACTCGTCGGCGCCGTCGATGCGCACGACGACGTGCTCGCCCGGGCGCACGCCGAGCATCATGAGCTCGAGCACCTGCTTGGCGTCCACGGTGCGGCCCGCGTGCTCGAGGGTCACGCGGCTGCGCCATCGCCCCGCCTCGCTGGCGAGAAGGACGGCGAGCTGGACGTGCAGCCCCAGCGGGTCGGTGATGTCACAGGGTAGCTCGAGCATGGGGTTCCTCTCGGGGGCGAGGCGGTTTCCCGGCACGTTCCACCTTAGGCGCGCGGGCGGATCGGCGGCAGCGGAAACTCGCCGAGCGCGTGCGGGCGTCTCGGCGGGCGGTAGCAAACCGGCCGCCGGCGCGCTACGATTGTCCCATGGCAGACTACCAGCGCATATCCCATGGGTTCTCCCCGGTCTTCGACGAGCGCAGCCGCGTGCTCGTGCTGGGCTCGTTTCCCTCGGTGCTCTCGCGCGAGAACCGCTTCTACTACGGCAACCCGCGCAACCGCTTCTGGCGTGTCGTGACCGAGGCTCTGGGCGAGCCCCTGCCCGCGAACGACGACATCGCCGCCAAGCGGGAGCTCCTCCTGCGCCACGGCGTGGCCCTCTGGGACGTGATCGAGAGCTGCGACGTGCGCGGCTCGAGCGACGCCTCGATCCGCAACGTGGTGCCCGCCGACATCGCGCGGATTACGCGCGTGGCGCCGATCGAGGCCGTCCTCTGCAACGGCTCCACGGCGGGACGGCTCTACCGCCGCTGGCTCGAGCCGATCTGCGGCCTGCCGGCCAAGGTCCTGCCCTCGACGAGTCCGGCCAACGCGGCGTGGTCGCTGCCGCGCCTCACGGAGCGCTGGCGCGAGGCTCTTCTCGCCGCGCTGGGGGAGGGCGCGGGGCGCTCCTAGCGCACTGACGGCCGCGGGCGAGAAGAAGCGGGCCGCCCCGCTCCGCAACGGGATGGCCCGCATCGCCTGAACGACCTGTGCCGTGCCCTTACGCGCCGAGCAGCGCCTCCACCTCGGCGCGCGTGGGCATCGCGGGGATGGCGCCGCGCTTGCGCACGCAGAGCGACGCCACGGCGTTGCCCAGGCGCGCGAAGCCCGCGGCGTCCTCCAGCGTGACCTCGCCCGCTGCCTTGCCGCTCTCGCAGAAGCCCGCGAGGAAGCCGCCCCAGAAGGAGTCACCGGCGCCCGTGGCGTCAACGGCGTCCGCGGGGAAGCCGGGCACCTCGGCGCCGCCCTCCGCGCACCGCACGTAGGCGCCGCCCGCGCCGAGCGTGACGGCCACGACCTTGGGCCCCTGCGCGAGCAGCGCCTCCGCCGCGGCCTCCGGGTCCTTCTCCCCGGTGAGCAGCTCGCACTCCTCGTCGGAGAGCTTCATGAGGTCCATCTGCGGCACGACAGCACGCATCTGCCCCACGGCGGCGTTCACGCTGGGCCAGAGGTTCGCGCGGTAGTTGGGGTCGTAGGACAGGGTGCAGCCGGCCTTGCGTGCGGCCTCGAGCGCGGCGAGCGTGGCGGAGCGCGCGGGGTCGTCGGTGAGCGAGAGCGAGCCCACGTGGAAGACGCGCGAGGCGGCGATCACGTCGCGGGCAAGCTCGCCCTCCGTGATGCGGGTGTCCGCGCCCGGCTTGCGCGCGAAGGAGAACTCCCGCTCGCCGTCGGGCGATAGGGCAACGAAGGCCAGCGTGGTGAACGCGTCCGGGTCGCTGATGAGCCCCGTGGTGTCGATGCCCTGCCCCTCCAGCGTGGCGCGCAGGAACTCGCCGTGCATGTCGCACCCCACCTTGCCGAGAAACGCCGTCTTGTGACCGAGCTTCTCCAGCGCCACGAGCACGTTGGCCGGCGCGCCGCCGGCGTTGCGCTCGAAGAGGCGCTGGCCGCCCGCCGAGGTACCGGCGTCGGTGAAGTCGATGAGGAGCTCGCCCAGTGCGGAGACGGAGAACATCGCAGGGTCCTTTCGCTTGCGGAATCGATTCCATGCCTATTATCGTCAGATGGGGTGACGCGACGGCGCCGGTTCGTCTTTTTTCGGCCAGCGGTGGGGCGCTCGCCGCGTGATTCAGGGGGCCTGCGTTTGTAGTGTACTTTGCGGCGGGACATCGAAGTACACTACAAACGAGGTAGCTCAACTAGCTGGGGATTTGTCGCAAAACGTTTGTAGTGTATCGGCAGTTCCCGCCGCAAAGTACACTACAAACGAGCGTCGCCCGGAAAACGCCGCCGCCGGGGACGCGCCGACGACGCAACGGGCACCGTCATGTGTTCGCGCCGTGCCGCCAATGCGCCGCTCGTCGGTTGATGCTTGACGAAAAACTCAACGTCAATGACTGTGGGAACGATACCACATGCAATATACCGGAGAGGAGCGGGACACATGATCAAGCTCATCGCGTCAGACATGGACGGCACCCTGCTCGACGAGAACACCCGCGTCCCCGAGGAGACCTTCGACCTGATCTTGGCTCTGCGCGAGAGGGGCGTCCACTTCGTGGCCAGCCCCGGCCGGCGCTACGACACGCTGCGCTGGTTCTTCGAGCCCATTGCGGACAAGATCGACTACGTAGCCTCGCTCGGAACGCAGGTCTACGCCGACGGCCAGCTCCTCGACCGGGAGGTCTTCTCGACGCTCTCCGTGATGCGGCTCTTCGAGACCTGCGCGATGTTCGACTGCCTGCACCTCGCCGTCTACGAGGACGACGCCACCTACCTGATCGACGACCTCAGCTCCTACATCAGCGAGCTCGACAAGGACCTCGGCTCGGCCATCCGCGTCTATGACCCGCCGTCGCCCGAGGTCAACATCATCAAGGCGGCCGTCTGCTGCGACCGCCCAGAGCTTATCACCGAGATGGCCTACGTGCTGGAGCGCGAGCTGGGGGAGTGGTTCACCTTCCTGCCGAGCGGCTCGCGCTGTATCGACGTGGCGCCCGTGCGCGTGAACAAGGCCGTGGGCCTCGCGCAGGTGATGCGCTACTACGGCGTCACGACCGACGAGGTCATGGCCTTCGGCGACTCGATGAACGACTATTCCATGCTGCGGTTCGTGGGGCATCCGGTGGTCGTGGAGAACGCGCGCTACTCGCTCAGGCAGATCGCCGAGCGCGTGATCGGGCCCAACTCCGAGCATGCGGTCCAGCGGGCGATGCGCGAGCTGCTCGACGAGCTCTCGTAGGGGGCTCCGCCGGCCGCGCTACGGACGCTGCCGGCGGACGGCCAGACGGCTCGCGCGCAGCGCGCCGCCCTCGGCCACGAGGCTCACGGCGCGCGGGCCGTCGCCGGGCAGGCTGTAGGCGCTCAGCGCCTGCTCGCCGTCCCCGACGAAGACCTCGACCGACCCGCGGTCGAGAAGGACGCGCAGCGTGAGCTCGCCGCGCGCGAGCGCCCCCGCGGGGACCGGGGCGGAACGGTAGCCGCGCTCGCCTGTGCGCGCGGCCTGACGGTCGAGCACGACGCGGCCGGTCTGGTCGTCGTAGGCCACGTAGGTGAAGCCGCCGTCCGCGGTGGCGTGCACCTTGAGGCCGCAGCGCTCGGCCGTCGAGGCGCCCAGGTCAAGCGTGACGTCGACGCAGCCGACCGCGAGGTCCTGCTCGACCGCCAGCTCCTCGTTCGTCCCGAGCTCGACCGCCCCGAGCTCGCGCGCGCTGTCCCAGAGCGCGTCCAGCTCGCGCGCCGGGGCGCAGCGCAGCGCGCCGTCCGCGCCCAGGGAGAGCTCGCGCGGCACGGTGAGCTGGCCGCACCAGCCGTCGGCCTGCGTGGGCAGCGGGCCCCCGTTGGGGCTCATCCACCCCATGAGGATGCGGCGACCATCCGGCGCCTCGAGCGTCTGCGGCGCGTAGAAGTTCTGGCCCCAGTCGAGCGGGCGGAAGTCCCCCTCGGGGGAGAAGGGCTCTCCGGGCCGCCACGTGCCCACGAGATAGCCGGCGTTGTTGAAGTTGCGGAAGCGGTAGCCGTCCGGCCGCGCTCCCATGGCGGAGAAGCAGAGCACCCAGCGGCGGGCTCCGCCCGGCGCCTCGAGCTCAAAGAGGTCGGGGCACTCGAGCATGTAGACGCTTGGGTCGGGGTGGCGGTAGAGCACGCCCTCGGGGCGCCAGGCGAGCAGGTCCTCCGAGCGATAGAGCACCACCTCCCCGCGGCCGTCCAGCGAGCGACGGCCCACGACCATGAGCCACGCGTCGCCCTGGCGCCAGACCTTGGGGTCGCGGAAGTCCCGCAGGTTCTCGGGGTTTCCCACCACGACGCCGCGCTTCTCGAAGCGGACCCCGTCCGCGGAGGTGGCCAGGCACTGGACCTCGAGGTTGCCCTCGTCCTCGTTGGAGCCGTTGCGCCAGCGGTGCGCCGTGTAGAACGCGTAGAGGAGCCCGTCCGGCCCGGTCACGGCCGAGCCCGAGTAGACGCCGGCGCGCTCGGCCTCGAGGCTCGGCGCCAGGGCGACGGGCTCCGTGCGCCAGTGCGCGAGGTCGGCGCTCGAGGCATGGCCCCAGTGCATGGGGCCCCACTGCGAGCCGAAGGGATGGAGCTGGTAGAAGGCGTGCCAGCGCCCGCCGAAGAAGCACAGCCCGTTGGGGTCGTTGATCCAGCCGCCGGGGGAGGCCACGTGGAAGGCGGGGTACCAGCGGTCGCGCCGCGCGGCGGCGAGCTCGGCCACGGCCCGGTCTGCGCGCGCGAGCTCCCGCTCGTGCGACGCGAAGGGTGCGTTGGGACTGTCCTGGGTCATGGGGCCTCCCTCGCGTGCGCCGTGCCGGCGCCGCCTGTCCGTGAAATCGATTCCACTCCAGTATGACGCATGCGGGAGGGAGCGTCGCCCGCGGCGGGGGACGGACACGAGGCGTTCAAATGGCGCGCGGGGCGCCCCGTGCGGATACGAAGGAGCTCCGCCGGAGGGGGCCGGCGGGGCTCAAAGGGGGATGGTGCGCCAGGAGGCTAGCGCACGACGTGGAGGATCGGGCTTCCCACGGTCACGGCGCCGTTGTCGCGGGGCGTGACGCTCGCGAAGTCATCCGAGTTGGTGACGATGACGAAGACCGTGTCCCGCTTGCCGGCAGCGGCAACTTTCTCCTTGGAGAAGGTCACGATGGGGTCTCCCGCCGCCACGCGCGAGTCCTGCGCGACGTGGCAGGTCAGGCCGTCGCCACCCATCTCCACCGTGTCGATGCCCACGTGGACGAGGACCTCGGCCCCGTCGTCGGAGAGGATTCCCACGGCGTGCGGCATCGCCGAGAGGACGGTGCCGGAGACCGGCGAGAAGACCGTCTCCCCGTCAGGGACGACCGCCACGCCCACGCCCATCGCGCCGGAGGAGAAGACGGGGTCGGGGGTCTCGGAGAGCTGGACGACGGTTCCGGTGACGGGGGAGCAGGCGGTGCCGCGCTCGTACTGCGTGGGAACGGGCGCGAGCTCGGGGGCCTCCTCCCGGTCGGGCCGGTAGGTGACGAACTCGACCACGAAGGCGATGACGGCCGAGACGAGCGAGGCGATGATCGCGAAGACCATGGAGGTGATGCCCGCGCCGCCCGGCGTCTCGTCGATGAAGTTGAGGAGGTTGAAGACGCCAAGGCCGCCCGAGATATGCATGAGCGAGTTGGTGGCGCCCACGATGGCGCCGCCCACGGCCGAGCTCAGGCACGCAACGACGAACGCGCGCTTGTTGGGGAGGGCGACGCCGTAGATGCCCGGCTCGGTGACGCCGAAGAAGAACGCGGAGATCATCGCGGGGAGGGCGATGCCGCGGAAGCGCTCGTCCCTGTTCCTGAGGTACATGGCGAAGATGACCGCGCCGAGCGCGAACCCGTGCCCGATGGTGGCGGCGAGCACGTAGTCGTGGCCGAGGGTGTTCAGGTTCATGATGGAGATGGGGATGAGGCTCCAGTGGAAGCCAAAGATGACGAGGCACATCCAGAGCCCGCCGACCAGGGCGCTGCCCAGGACCGCGCCCACCACGGGGAGCTGGAAGATGAACGAGAACGCCGCGCTCAGCAGGTTGGTGATGAGGGTGGCCACCGGGCCGATGACGAGGTAGCCCAGGACGATGGAGACCGTCATCGTGGCGAGCGGGACGAGGAACATCTTGAGCGCCGCCGGCATCCAGCCCTTGAGCCAGCGCTCCACGAGCGAGCCGAACCACACCATGAGAAGGACGGGAATCACCGAGCTCGCGTAGCCCGAGGCGGGCATGATGATGGGGATCCCGAGGGCGGTCGCGTACCACGAGAACGTGCCGGCGATCCCGAGGTCGATGCTCCCGAGCACCTCCCCCGAGGTCAGGGCGACCATCGTCGGGTAGACGAGCGCCACGCCTATCGCCACGCCGGTGAACTCGTTCATGCGGAACTTGCGCGCGGCGCTGAACGCCAGGGCGACGGGGAGGAAGTAGAAGAAGCCGTCCGCCACGGTGTAGAGCAGCGTGTAGAGGCCGTCGTTGGCAAAGTCCGGGACGAAGTAGGTGAAGAGGGCGAGAAGCCCCTTCATGATGCCCGCGGCGGCGAGCGGTCCCAGGATGGGCTGGAAGATGCCCGAGATGAGGTCGATGATGACCGACGCCACGGTCTTCTCGCCCTCAGGCTCGTCCTCGGCGGCGCTGCCGCCGCCCGCAAGCCCGCCGGCCTCCAGGACCGCGTCGTAGACGTCCTCCACGATGTTGCCCACGACCACCTGGTACTGGCCGTTGGCCTGGATGACCTGGATGACGCCCTTCAGGGCCTCGATCTTGGGCGTGTTGGCGCGCGACTCGTCCTTGAGCTTGAAGCGCACGCGCGTGATGCAGTGCGCGACGCTCGTGACGTTCTCGGCGCCGCCCACGTTCTCGAGTATGGACCTGGCCAGATCGTCGTACTTTCCTGCCATGAGTCTCTCCTTAGGGATGTTGCCCGGGCGGCTAGCCCAGGTCGCCTCCGTTGGTGGCGATGACCTGTCGGTACCAGTAGAAGCTCTTCTTGCGCCTGCGCTCGAGCGTGCCGCGCCCCAGGTTGTCGCGGTCGACGTAGATGAAGCCGTAGCGCTTCTCCATCTCGCCGGAGCCTGCGCTCACGAGGTCGATTGGCCCCCAGGTGGTGTAGCCGAGCATCTCGACGCCGTCCTGCTCGATGGCGTCGCGCATGGCCTCGATGTGCTCGCGCAGGTAGGCGATGCGGTAGTCGTCCTCGATCGTGCCGTCGGGGAGCACCTCGTCATGGGCGCCGAGGCCGTTCTCGACCACGAAGAGCGGCTTCTGGTAGCGGTCCCAGAGGTCGTTGATCGTGATGCGGAAGCCAAGCGGGTCGATGATCCAGCCCCAGTCGCTCTGTCGGACGTAGGGGTTGTCGACCCCGGCGAAGGCGTTGCCCTCGGCGATTCCCCCTGCCGTGGAGGGGTCGGCCGCGATGCAGCGCGACGAGTAGTACGAGAAGGACACGAAGTCCACGGTGTTCTCCGCGAGGATGCGCTCGTCCTCGGCCGTCATGCCCACGTCGATGCCCTCGCGCTCCAGCATCCTGAGGGCGTAGCCGGGATAGCGGCCGCGCGCCTGCACGTCCACGAAGAAGTAGTTCTCCTGGTTCTTGACCTGCGCGGCGCGCACGTCCTCGGGGCGGCAGGAGTAGGGGTAGTAGCTGCCGGCGGCGAGCATGCAGCCCACCTTGTTCCGCGGGTCGACCTCATGGGCGATCTTGGTGGCCCAGGCGCTCGCCACCAGCTCGTTGTGGGCAGCGAGGTACTCGGCCGCGCGCGGGTTCTCGCCCGGCTCGAGCACGATGCCGGCGCCCATGAAGGGGCGGTGCAAGATCATGTTCATCTCGTTGAACGTGATCCACCAGCGCACGAGGCCGCGGTAGCGGTTGAAGAGCACCGTCACGAGCCGCTTGTAGAGGTCGATGAGCGTGCGGCTGCGCCAGGCGCCGTACTTCTCGACGAGGTGGATGGGGCAGTCGAAGTGCGTGATGGTCACGAGGGGCTCGATCCCGTGCTCGCGGCAGCAGCGGAACACGTCCTCGTAGAAGGCGAGCCCGGCCTCGTTGGGCTCCTCCTCGTCGCCGTTGGGGAAGATCCGGCTCCAGGCGATGGAGAGGCGAAAGACCTTGAAGCCCATCTCCGCGAAGAGGGCTATGTCCTCGCGGTAGCGGTGGTAGAAGTCGATGCCCGTCTGGGCCGGGTAGTAGTACCCGGGCTCGAAGTCGAGCATGCGCCTCAGGCCGCGGCTCACGTCGTTGCGCTCCGGCCTGTGCGGGATGACGTCGACGTTGGCAAGGCCGCGGCCGCCCTCGTCATAGCCTCCCTCGCATTGGTTGGCGGCGGTGGCCCCTCCCCACAGGAACCCTTCTGGAAACGGCATGGTGCCTCCTTCTCTCTGGCGCCCCCACCTTCGCGGGGGGCGCTGTGCCACGTCTTGCGGTCTCGCGCGCCGGGCCCTCGGGCCCTCCCCCTGGAACGCGCGGAGCCGCTCACGAAGGGATGACTGCTAGCTGGCTGCCTGGCCCGCGGCGGCGCGACGGGCCGCCCTGCCGCCGAGCAGGGAGGGCAGCTGCGCCAGGCACACGCCGGCGAGGATGATGGCGACGCCCAGCCACTCGACGACGCCGAGCGGCTCGCCGAGGACGATCATGGCGATGAGCAGGCCGGCGGGGAGCTCCGCGGCGGCCATGACGGTGGAGAGGCCCGCGGGCAGGTGCGGGGAGCCCATGCCGAAGAGCAGGACCGGGCAGAGCAGGCCGAAGAACCCGGCGATGACGGCAAAGGGGAGGATGCCCTGGACGAGGACGCCCGAGACCAGGTAGTCGGGGCAGACCGTGAGCGACATGACCACGGAGCCCGCGCACACGATGACGCCGCGCTGCTCGCTGGAGCAGGGGGCCTCGACCTTGCCGGAGAGGGTGACGAAGAGGGAGCAGGACACGGCCGCCCCCAGCGCGCAGAGCAGGGCCACGGGGTCGTACCCGGCGATGCCGGTCTTGTAGACGCCGCTCGCGAAGACGGTTCCCAGCACGATGACCGCGGCCGAGGCAAGCTCGAGGGGCCTGGGCGCCCGCCGCGTCATGACGGTCTGCCAGACGAGCCCCATCCAGGTGAACTGGAAGAGCAGCGTGAGCGCCACCGGGGCCGGCAGCACGCTCATGGCGTGGCAGTAGAGGATCGAGGTGAGGCAGGTGAGGGCCCCCAGGCCCATGAGCCTGAGCGCGAGCGCCGGGCCCAGGCGCTCCCACCGGCGCCCCCGGGCGTGGCCGACCAGGACCGCGACGCCAAAGAAGAGGCAGCCAAACCACGCCTGGCTCGCCACCACCTGCGCGGAGGTGAAGCCCGCCGCGTAGGCGAGCTTGTAGGTGGTGGCCATCGCGCCGTAGCAGGCGCCGCCCGCGAACACCTGCAGGGCGGCGGTGATCTGGCTCTTCTCGCCCCGCCTGCCGCTGGTGCCGGATACGACGCCTTGCTGCTGGGTGATATGTTCCATGTTGTCCCCTTCCGCCCGCGGGCGCCGCGGGCACGACTGCCTCGAGTGCTTGCGCCGAGCGGTTGGGGTGGCCTGGGGAGTTCCCATGAAAAAAGCCACGCAACCGACTGCTCGGTTGCGTGGCGAAAAGGTGACAAATCGTCCAGAAAAGTCCACGCGTTTTTAGACGATGAGATTGTTACATCAAATCTGGGAGGTGTCAAGGAAAAACCTGATCAGTACGTGCCCGCCATGCCGTCGCCCATCTCCCAGATGTGCAAAAGTGCCTGTCCCCTTTGCACGAGCGTGAGGCGCTCGGAGCGCGGGAACCAGCGCGTGGCAAGCGCGAGCTCGCCGCCGTTCACGAAGACCTCCACGGCGGAGCTGTCGACAAGAACGCGCAGGTCGCGCACCGCGTCCACGGATGCCGCGCGCTCGTCGCGGCCGCAGCCCACGCGATCGTCCGCAAACGTCAGGCGCACGGTGCCGTCCTCCCAGCTTATCGCAAGCGCGTCGTCGAGCACGAGGGAGCCCGCGCGTCCCGCGCCGGCGAGAAGGACGTCGGCACGGTGCTCGGCCAGCTCGAGCGTCCCGCCCGCCGCGAGCTCGTGCCGCGCGCCGCGCAGCGCCTCGAGCTCTGCCACCGGCCGCTGGAGGAGCGCCCCGCCCGCCCCGGCCGTGACCTCGCGCGGGACCGTGAGGCAGTGGCACCACGCCATGCCGTCCGGGGCGCTCTCGAAGTCCGCCTCGGGCAGGCCCATCCAGGCGATGAGGATCGTGCGGCCGGACTCGTCGACGAAGGTCTGCGGCGCGTAGAAGTCAAAGCCGCAGTCCCAGCGGCGGAAGGCGCCCGCGTCCACCACGGCTCCCTCGCTCACGCGGGAGCCCGCGGCGACCGGGACGTAGCCGGCCTGGTCGCGGATGCCGTTGGCCCAGGGGAGGCCCTGCATGCCCTGCGGGCAGAAGGAGAGCCACTCGCGGCCTTCGAGCTCCACGCGGTCTGGGCACTCCCACATGTAGCCGAAGGGCTCCGCGGGGCGGACGGTCCCGGCGTTCTCCCACCTCAGACCGTCGTCCGAGCGCAGCACGAGCACGAGGCCGCGGTCGTCCACGTCGCGCGCGCCGAGGATCATCCACCAGGTGTCGCCCTCGCGCCAGACCTTGGGGTCGCGCACGTGACGGGTGCAAAACGCCGGGTAGTCGGCGTTTCTCAGCAGGACGTTTTTCTCACCCATCTGACAGCCGTCCGGGCTCTCCACGAGAATCTGCACGGAGCGCCGGCCGTCGCGCACGTAGTCGAAGTCGCCGGCCTCCTTGACGTTGCCGGTGTAGTAGATGCGCACGCCGCCCTCGACGGGAACGGCGCAGCCCGAGTAGGCGCCCGAGGCCTCGTCCGGGGTGTCCGGCGCGATGGCAAACCCGTCGCCGACCGCGCGCCAGTGAACGAGGTCGTCGCTCGCGAAGTGGCCCCAGCCCCGCGGCGCGCTCGGGGCGGGCCAGTCGGGGCTGTACTGGTGGAACACGTGGTAGGTCCCGCCGAGCTGGCAGAGGCCGTTGGGGTCGTTGAGCCAGCCCGTGGGGGGCATGAGGTGAAAGCCGTTGCGCCAGGTTCCGTGTGGCATGGCGCTCCTTTGCAGGTGGGGCGGCCCCGAGGGCGGGGCGGTATCGGGCTGGATTCGGACAGTTTTGGGTCCCGAAGTGTCCGAATCCAGCCCGTTATCGGGAGCGGGCGGCCTGTCTGTAATCGAGCGCCATCGGCTCCACTTTCCTGTTGTCTCCACGTCGATTATACCGTAGGAAACCGTTCCCACATGAGAACGATTTCACGTTACGACGGAGCGCGGGGAGGGGTGTGCCGTGGCGGTGAACGGCAGGAAAACGTCGGCGACGGCAAGCGAGAAGAACGACGGCTCGCGGCGGGTCGCTAGTACGCACAGTTCTAGAAACCCGAAAAACCGACCTGCGGATATATGAAAGTTAATCGAACTGTGCGTACTAAGGGGGCCGGGAGGGGCGTCAGCGAGAAGAACGCGGGGCCGAGAAGGACGACGTCGCCGCAGCCCGCCGCTAGCGCGTGGAGTTTCTCGTCACGACCTCGTAGCCCATCTTGAGCTCGCGGGGGATGGAGTCGTCGCCGGTCATGATGCCCACGAGCATCCGGGCGGTCTCGGCGCCGGAGGTCTTGTAGTGGAGGTGGACCGTGGTCAGCGTGGGCGTGACGATCTGGGAGATCTCGGAGTCGTCCATGCCCGTGACCGCCACGTCGCCCGGGACGGAGCGGCCGTACTCGCGCAGGCAGGTGAGCGCGCCGTAGGCGATCGCGTCGGTGGCGCACACGATGACGTCGAGCTCGGGGTAGGTCTCGAGCAGCGCCTCGGCCTGCTCGTAGCCGGAGTCCACGGTGAACTCGGCGATGCGCATCGCGCGCTCGGGGACCTCGATCCCTGCCTCGGCGCACGCGTCGACAAAGCCGCGCCGCCGCTCGTGGCCCACGGCGACGTCCTCCTCGAAGACGCCGATGTAGGCGGGGTGGGCGGCACCGCGCAGCGCGATCGCGGCGACGCCGCGCATGGCCTCGTAGTCGTCCTGGTAGACGCAGGAGCAGAGGTCGACGTTCTGGCCGAGCACCACCACCGGGACGGGCAGGGCAGAGATGGCCTCGCGGTGCTCGGGCGTGATGACGGTGGCGATGAGGATGACGCCGTCCACCTGGTTCTTCTCGGAGAAGAGGCGGAGGAACTCGACCTCGCGCGACGCGTCGTTGTCCGTGTTGGCGAGAAGCACGCGGTACCCCGCGTCGTTGAGGACGAGCGTGATGCCCGCGACCATGCGGCTCACGGAGGCGGAGTTGATCTTGGGGATGATGACGCCCACGACGTTGGTCTTGCCGGTGCGCAGGGCCTTGGCCTGGCTCGAGGGGACATAGCCGGTCTTCTCGATGACGCGCTTGATGGCGGCGCGCTTCTCCTGAGAGACGTAGCCGTCGTTGAGGTAGCGCGAAACCGTGGCGCGCGAGACCCCAGCCATCTGTGCGATCTGGTTGATATCCATGCGGGCGAGCTCCCTTCAAACAATGAGAGTGTAGCGCACGCCCGCGCTGACATGGCGCGGAAGGAGGGGGCGCCGCGAAGCGGTGACGGGCATCCTAAACCGACCCTTGAGGGCGGGGTAATCAAAGCGTTAGCAATCTTTTCATATGTGATAATGCGACGCGCAGATGCGTATTACCTATAGGGGGGTGTCTCTATAGTTCTGTCAACCCCTGAGAGGCCCGAATCTCGGCATGCTGAAGCCGGCCCCTGCACGGGGC
>CALUJM010000026.1 GCA_944320975.1 uncultured Atopobiaceae bacterium
GTCGTCACCAATCGTATTTCCGGGACCCGGAGGAATACAAAAGAGCCGACCCGAAGGTCGGCTCAAACTGTAATGGGGGATTTGTCCGTGAACATAAAGCAGCTCAGGTATGTCACGGCGATTCTCTCCACCGGCAGCTTCTCCTCCGCGGCGGCATGCGAGGGAGTCTCCGTCCAGGCGGTCTCCAAGGCCATGTCCGAGCTCGAGGGAGAGGTCGGCGACGCACTGTTCATCCGCACGAGCTCGGGCGTGACGCCCACGCCGCTCGGCGAGGCCTTCGGCGCCCGCGCGGACAAGGTCCTTACGGAGTTCGATGCGCTCGAGCGCTTCGTCCACACCCGCTCTCGATCGGCTGGCGCGACGGGCCGCTTCGTCGTGGGCTTCTGCGCGCCGGAGTTCCCGGGCGTCCAGCGCTTCTGCGCGCTCATCAAGACCGTGACCGCCCGCGCCCTGGGCTGCGAGACAGACGTCCTTCTCACCGACGCCAAGACCTGCGTCGACGAGCTCAAGGCCGGCCGCTTCCGCGCCCTCATCACGCTTGGCCCCGTCAAGGGCGAGGGCATCGTCTGCGGCAGGCTGGGGACCATGATGCCCATGGTCATCATGGCCGCGGATAACCCCCTCGCCGAGAAGGCCGAGCTCACCATCGAGGACATCAGCATGCGCCCCGTGCTCCTCTATCCCGGCTACGAGCACTTCAACGACTCGGTGTGCCGCGCCTATGCCTCCCGGGGGATGACCTCCGAGCTGGTCGAGGTCACGAGCCCCGAGGGCTTTGCCGAGTTCATCCACGACAAGCAGGGCCTCTCCCTGGCCGTGGGCGGGGAGTTCCTGAGCGCCTACGACGGCTGCGTGATGAGGCCCATCGCCGCCAAGGACCGCATGCCCGTCCCCATCTGCCTCTCGTCGCTCTCCGGCGCGGGCGTGAGCTATCTCGAGCTCAGCCGCGCGCTGGCAAAGATGAAGATCCTCTTCTAGGGGCGAGAAGGACGCGGCGCCTTTGTCGAACCGCCGCCTGCGGGCAAGGCGCCTCCGCTGGCCGAGCGGCCCATGCTGCTCTCCGGCTCCGCCGCGCCGCTGCCGCGCTCCCGCTCTGGCGCTCCCTACAATCGAGGTGACCACACGTCTCTTTGCGCCGCTCGCGGCCGGGAGGGAGCTGCCATGCTCGTTGCCTCGAAGGAACTGCTGGACAAGGCCCGGGCGGAGGGGTATGCCATCCCGTCGCCGGACTTCGTCGACTCCAACTCCGTCCGAGCCTTCGCGCAGGTGGCCGACGAGCTGCATGCGCCGCTCATCCTGAGCTTCGCCGAGGTGCACCTCGAGCAGATGAGCGTCGAGGAGGCCGCCCTTCTCGGCCGCTTCTATGCCGAGCGCGCCGACGCGCCGGTGGCGCTGCACCTTGACCACGGCACGCGCATGGACGTCATCGAGGAGGCCATCGCGCGCGGATTCACCGCGGTGATGATCGACGCCTCGAGCGCCGACCTTGCCGAGAACATCCGCCGCACGCGCGAGGTGTGCGAGCTCGCGCATGCCCGCGGCGTGACCGTCGAGGCCGAGATCGGCCACGTGGGGACGGAGACCGAGGGCAACCCGCACGCCGTCTCCGAGAGCGTCTACACCGAGGTGGACTCCGCCGTCGAGCTCGTGGCCGCGACAGGCGTGGACTCGCTCGCCGTCTCCGTGGGCACCGCCCACGGCGCCTACAAGGGCACCCCGCACATCAACTTCGAGCGTCTCGGCGAGCTGCGCGATGCCCTTGCCGTTCCGCTCGTGCTGCACGGCGGCTCCGGCTCCGGCGACGACAACCTCACGCGCTGCGCCCAGTGCGGCGTCGCCAAGGTGAACCTCTACACCGACTTCATCGTCGCCGCGCTCGAGCGCGTCTACGGCGAGCGCCCCGGCAACTGGGTCGAGCTGCTCAACACCGGCGACGCCGCAATGAGAGACGTCCTGCGTCATTACTACCGCGTGCTCCGGTGCGCGGGATAGGGGGAGACCATGAGGAAAGACGAGCTTGCGCAGCGGCTGATTCACGCCTGCACGGACGTGATCGCCTCGGAGGACGAGCTGACCCGCATCGACGCGGAGTTCGGCGACGCGGACCACGGCCTCACGATGGTCAAGATCGTCTCGGCCATCAGCCAGGCGGTCGTTGCCTCTGAGGGCGGCATCAAGGAGATGCTCGACGACGCCGCGATGGCGGTGATGACGCTCAACGGGGGCAGCGCGGTGCCGCTGTGGAACACCTGGCTCGACGGCCTGCAGGACGCGGCTCCGGAGGGCAACGAGGTCACGGTCGAGGACCTCAAGGCGATGTTTTCCAACGCCATCTCCGAGCTCGCGGACATGAGCGGCGCCCAGGTGGGCGACAAGACGATGATGGACGCCTTCATTCCGGCGAGCGAGGCCGTCGCGGCATGCACGGGCGACGAGCTCGACCTCTTTGACGAGGCCGCGGACGCGGCGGAGGCGGGTGCCGAGGCCACCAAGGGCTTTGTCTCCAAGTTCGGGCGCGCCAAGAGCTATGGCGAGAAGACCCTCGGGACCCCGGATGCCGGCGCGGTGTCGGCGGCGTGCTTCTTCCGGGGGCTGGCGCGACCCTAGGCACGGTGCGCGGGGCCTCTCGCGGCGTCGCGGGCGACCAGCTCGCTGGCAAGCAGGCCATGAAGCTCGCCAAGAAGGCGGGCATGAACGTGCGCCAGGTCGTGACCGGCGAGGAGATCCGCTACGACCCGGCCGGCGAGGACAACCGCCGCGGCCTTGCCGGCTGCGTGCCGCTCTACCACATCGCCGCCGCTGCCGCGGCCGAGGGCAAGACGCTCGACGAGGTGGCCGAGATCGCCCAGCGCTACGCCGACTCCATGGCCTCCATCACCGTCAAGAGCACCGACGCCACCCACCCGCAGAACGGCATGTCCTTCGGCGACCTCGGCGAGACCGACCAGATGGAGATCGGCGCCGGCCAGCACGGCGAGGGCGGCGGCGTGCGCGTGCCGATGGCCTCCTCCGCCGAGACCGTGGCCCTCATCGCTCCCAAGCTCGCCGACCACGTGGGCCTGACGGAGGGCGACAAGGCCTTCGTGATGATCAACGGCTGCGGCGCCACCACCCTGATGGAGCAGCTCATCCTCTTCAAGGACACGGTCGCATACCTGCGCGGGCGCGGCGTGGAGGTCGTGGCCAGCATGGTGGGGGAGATCCTCACGGTGCAGGAGTCCGGCGGCTTCCAGATGAACATCGCCAAGTGGGACGACGAGTTCGTCCGCCTCTGGAACACCCCCGCCCACACGCCCGTCTTCTTCCGCGAGTAAGGAGGCCCCGCGATGTCCGCCGAGTACATGCACGTCGGGATTCCCGTCCTCAACAAGAAGCCCAACATGGTCTACAACGAGTGGGGCGGCTTCTGGGTCAACGAGTCCGTCGACGAGTATGACTACAAGATCGAGTACCTCAAGTTCGAGGAGGGGATGCGCTTTCCGGAGATCCTCTCCAAGCAGCCGCACGTTGCCTACCGCGTGGACGACCTCGACGCCTATGCCGCCGACGCGGACCGTGTGATCTTTGGGCCGGAGTCTCTGGGTGAGGGCGTGCGCCTGGCCTTTGTGGTCAAGGACGACGCGATCATAGAGCTCTACGAAGAGAAGTAGCGAGCTGCGCGGGCGAGAAGGGAGTTCTTCTCGCCCGCGTTCTTCTCGTCTGCCCTTGCCGTCTCCCGGCTGTGACGTCCCTGGCCAAGAGGCCCTGCCGTCCAGTCCCTGCCACAAAACCGAGGTTGTGAGTTTTTGCTACTCCCGAGCTTCCGGGGAGGCCGGCTCCTCACTCTTCTCGGCGGTTGTGTGCAACAGGTTTTATGTAATCGGGTACTGTAGGGCCGGCGCGGACACTGTTTTGCTCAGATTTGCTCCGTTTGGGCGGTTGTGTGCAACAACTTTGATGCTGATGACGCTCTCGCATCAAAGGTTTTGCACACAACCGCCTCCGAGGGTTGGCTCGGGACGGGCGGCGCGTGTGCCGCCGGTCCCGTGAAGTGTGTCCGGCACATGTCACCTCGTTGACAGCCGTCGCGGCGCTCCGTAGAGTGCGAGAAAAAAGGCGGACGAAGAAGGACGTGGGAGCATGGGAAGCATCAGGGCGTGCGTGGTGGGGGCGACGGGCTATGCGGGCATCGAGGCCTGCCGCCTCATCCTGGGCCATCCCGACCTCGAGCTGACCATGGCCACGGACCGCAAGGAGGCCGGCACGCGCCTCGACGCGGTCTACCCGGCCTTTGCGGGCGCCTGCGACCTCGCGCTTTCGCTGCCCGAGCCGGACGCCATCGCCGCGGCGGCGGACGTCGCCTTCCTCGCCGTCCCGCACACCGCGAGCCTCGCGCTCACGCCGGCTCTGCTCGAGCGCGGCGTGACCGTGCTCGACCTCTCCGCCGACTACCGCCTGCGCGACGCCGCCGTCTACGAGGACTGGTACGCCACCCCGCACACGAGCCCCGAGCTGCTCGGACGCACGGTATACGGCCTGCCGGAGCTCTTCCGCCCCGGGCTTGCCGAGCTCGCCGCGCGCCGCGCCGCGGGCCAGGCCGTGCTCGTGGCCGTGCCGGGCTGCTATCCCACGGCCACGGCCCTCGCCGCGGCGCCCGCCCTCTCCGCGGGCCTCGTGACCGGCGACCTCGTGATAGCCGACGCCATCTCCGGCGTCTCGGGCGCCGGGCGCGGCTGCACCGCGCGCACGCACTACTGCCACGCCAACGAGTCCGTCGAGGCCTACGGCGTGGCCAGGCACCGCCACACGCCCGAGATCGAGCAGTCCCTCACCGACGTGGCGGGCCGCGAGATGTCCGTCGTCTTCACGCCGCACCTCGCGCCGCTCACGCGCGGCCTGCTCTCCACCGTCTACCTCGAGGCTGCTCCCGGCGTGACGGCCGAGGACGTTCAGGCCGCCTACGAGCGCGCCTATGCCAACGAACCGCTGGTCACGACGCTGCCCGCAGGCACCATGCCGGCGACGTCATCGGTCTTCGGCACCGCGCGCGCCCAGGTGGGCGTGGCGCTCGACGCGCGCCGACGACGCACGATCGTCGCGTCCTGCGCGATCGACAACCTCGGGAAGGGAGCGGCCGCCCAGGCCGTCCAGTGCGCCAACGTGGTGCTCGACCTGCCCGAGACCGCCGGGCTTCTCGCCCCGGCGCCCCTCGTCTAGCACCGTCCCGCGGAAATAGTTCGCATTCAAAGCCCTGCCGAAATAGTTCAACAGGGAAAACGCCGTCATTCCGTGCTCCAATGCGAACTAATTTTGCGACCGCGGGACAGACAAGCAACGGAGAGACCTCATGACTGACTTTGCACCGCTCGCAGTCCCGGCCGTGCCCGACACGCCCGAGGCCTGCGGGCTCACTCCCTGCGAGGGCGGCGTCTGCGCCGCCGCGGGCATCCGCGCCGCAGGCGTCTCGGCGGGATTTCGCCGCAACCCCGCCCGCCTCGACCTCGCCCTCGTCGCGGCGGACGAGCCCTGCGTGGCCGCCGCGACCTTCACCACCAACCGCTTCTGCGCTGCGCCGGTCACGGTGAGCCGCGCCCACGTGGCGGACGGCCGCGCGCGGGCGATCGTGCTCAACTCCGGCAACGCCAACGCCGCGACGGGCGAGCCGGGGCTCGCCTGCGCCGAGCGTGCCTGCGCCCACGTGGCGGCCGAGCTCGGGTGCGCGGCGGAGGACGTGCTCGTGGCCTCGACGGGCGTGATCGGCGTCCAGCTGCCGTTTGCCCCCTACGAGGCGGGCGTTCCGGCTGCCGTGGCCTCGCTTGCCGCAACGCCGGCCGCCGCGCACGACGCCGCCTGCGCGGTCATGACCACCGATACCGTGCCCAAGGAGGTCTCGGTGGCCGGCGAGCTGCCCCAGCGCGAGGGCGCCGCACGCGCCTTCCACGTGGGCGGCTTCGTCAAGGGCTCGGGCATGATCCAGCCCAACATGGCCACGATGCTCGCCGTGCTCGCGACCGACGCCCCGCTCACTCCCGAGGCAGCGCACGAGGCGCTTCTCGCCGCCGTGCGCGTCTCGTTCAACAAGGTGACCGTGGACTCGGACACCTCTACCAACGACTCGGCCTTCCTGCTCGCCACCGGCGCCGCGGGAGGCGAGAAGATCGACTGCTCGCACCCGGCATATCCCGCCGTTGCGGCGGCGATTCGCGTGGCAGCCGTGGACCTGGCCCGCAAGATCGCCGCAGACGGCGAGGGCGCCAGCAAGCTCGTGACCGTCAACGTGACGGGCGCCGCCAGCGACGCCGATGCCGACGCCGTGGCTCGCTCGATCGCCAACTCGCCGCTGGTCAAGACCGCCATCTTCGGCCATGACGCCAACTGGGGACGCGTGGCCGCCGCCGCGGGCAAGTGCGGCGTGCCCTTCGACCAGGCGAGTGTCGACATCGACTTCATGGGCGTCCCCGTGTGCCGCGCCGGCCTCACCGTCCCGATGGACGAGGAGGACATGCTGCGGCGCTTCGAGGCGCCCGAGATCGCCATCACCGTCAGCCTGGGCATGGGGGAGGCCGCGACGCGCGTCTGGACCTGCGACCTCACCCACGACTACGTCACGATCAACGGCGACTACCGCACGTAGCCCTTGGCCAGGTTAGGGCGTGTGGCACATGTGACAATTAGGACAGGTTGAATTGTCACACAGCAGAGCGTGTGACAATTCAACCTGTCCTAATTGTCACATGTGCCACACGCCCGGACGGCCCCACGTTCTTCTCGCCAGATTGGAGCAGACATGAAGCAGCGCGACAGGCAGGAGCGGGAGCTCGCCGCCTCGAAGGTCGACGTCCTGAACGAGGCCCTGCCGTGGATCCACCGCATGGCCGGCAAGACCTTCGTCATCAAGTACGGCGGCTCTGCCATGGAGAACCCCGAGCTCTGCCGCCAGGTGGTGGCCGACATCGAGATGCTCAAGCTCCTGGGCATCCGCATCGTGCTCGTGCACGGCGGCGGCAAGGCCATCAGCGCGCACGTCAAGGCGCTCGGCCTGCCCGTGCAGTTCAGAGACGGCCTGCGCGTGACCGACGACGCCACGATGGAGGCCGTGCGCGAGGTGCTCGTGGGCAAGGTCAACCAGGACCTGGTCTGGGCACTCAACGAGTACGGCCACAACGCCGTGGGCATCTCGGGCGCGGACGGCAAGACCCTCAAGACCGAGCAGGTCGACCCCGCGCTCGGCCGCGTGGGCCGCATCCGCGAGGTGGACCCGAGCCTCATCGAGACCATCCTCGAGGACGGCTACATCCCGGTAGTTGCCACCGTGGGCTGCGCGCCGGACGGCTTCTACAACATCAACGCGGACGTCGCCGCCGGCAAGATCGCCGAGGCCATGGGCGCCGACAAGCTCATCTACCTGACCGACGTCGACGGCCTGCTCGCCGATGTCGAGGACGAGGACTCCCTCATCCAGAGCCTCTCGCGCTCCGAGACCCACGAGCTTCTCGCCTCCGGGCGTCTCGACGGCGGCATGCTGCCCAAGATCCGCTCCATCTCCGAGGCGCTCGACGCCGGCGTCTCCGAGGTGGTCATTCTCAACGGAACCTTCCCGCACTCCCTGCTTCTTGAGATCTTCACCGACGCCGGCTGCGGTACCATGTTCACACAGGACGAGTCCTAGGAGAGGAAGCCTCATGACCGACGAGAAGAACGACAGCACGTCCGCCTTTTCCACCGTCGAGGACAGGGTCGCCAAGGCGGATGCCGCCTACGTCATGCCCACGTACTCCCGCTATCCCGTGGAGTTCGTCTCCGGGCACGATGCCACGCTCGTGGACTCCACGGGCAAGGAGTACATCGACCTGCTCGGCGGCATCGGCTGCGCGAGCCTGGGCCACGCCAACCCTGCCGTGAAGCAGGCTATCGTCAAGCAGCTCGACCGCGTCTGGCAGACGAGCAACTACTTCTACGACGAGAACCGCGTGCGCCTGGCCGCTGCCATCTCCACCATGCTCTCCACCACCACCGATGAGGGCGGCCACGTCGTGGGCTCCACGGGCACCCGCTGGAAGACCTTCTTCGCCAACTCCGGCGCCGAGGCCAACGAGGGCGCCATCAAGATCGCGCGCCGCTGGGGCGAGCGCGAGCTGGGCGGGGCCTACACCATCGTGACCGCGCGCCAGAGCTTCCACGGTCGCACGCTCGCGACCCTTGCCGCCACCGGGCAGGACAAGTTCCACGAGAGCTTCCGGCCCATGCCCGCCGGCTTTGTGTCGGTGCCCCTGAACGACATCTACGCGCTGCGCGAGGCCGTGTGCCGCTCGGGCAAGGGCGCGCCGTGCGCCGTCATGCTCGAGTGCGTGCAGGGCGAGGGCGGCGTCTGGAACGCCAACTACGACTACGTGCGCGACGTCCGCGAGCTCTGCACCGAGAAGAACGTCCTGCTGATCATCGACGAGGTGCAGACGGGCTTCTATCGCTGCGGGTCCCCCTTCAGCTACCAGCGCTGCGAGGTCGAGCCCGACATCGTGACCATGGCCAAGGGCATCGCCGACGGATTCCCCATGGGCGCCGTCGCGGCGCGCGCCCGCGTGGCCAACCTCATGGGCCCGGGCGACCACGGCTCCACGTTCGGTGGGAACAACCTCGCCTGCGCCGCGGGCCTGGCCACGGTGGAGGAGCTCGTCGACCGCGAGATCGGCGAGCACGTGCTCTCCGTCGGGCGCCGCCTGCGCCACCGCCTCACCGCGATGGAGCACGTCGTCGAGGTGCGCGGCCACGGCCTCATGCGCGGCGCCCAGCTCTCCGCGCCGGTTGCCGCCGAGGTCGTCGAGGAGGGCCTGGCGAACGGCCTGGTCATGAACCGCATCGGCAGCTCCATCCTGCGCTTCCTGCCGCCGCTGGTGATCACCCGCGACGAGGTCGACGAGGCCTGCGACCGTCTCGAGAAGATCCTCGACCGCCTGGCGTAAGGCGCCGCCCCCAGTTTTGCTCGAATTGTCGGGTTCGCGCACCTCCTCCATTGGAGTGCGCGAATCCGACGCTCTTCTCGGCGAAATCGTCGTGTTTCCGCACATTCCCGGTGGAGGTGCGCGTTTTCGACACTTTGGCCGAGAAGAACGTCGCGCCTGCGCACCTCTCCCGCTGACGTGCGGCAGCGCGACAGTTTTCCCGAGAAGAACGTCGTACCCGCGCACCACAAGAAAAGAGGTGCGGAAGATGGACGTTTTCGGTAGCAGAACCGTCCATCTCCCGCACCTCACCGGCTGGGGTACGCGAACCCGACGCTTTCTCGCCCCAGACTGTCCATCTCCCGCACCTCGGCTCGCACCTGGGCGCGGCGCACCTTACGCCGTGCGCTCGGGGACGCGCAGCATCACGAAGAAGCCCACCACGAACAGCACCGCGATGGAGAGCACGCCGATGCTGGAGTTGCCGGTGAGCGCCGTGAACGTGCCCACGAGGAAGGTGCCCAGGATCGCGGCGTACTTGCCGAAGATGTCGAAGAAGCCAAAGTACTCGTTGGCGCGCTCCTTGGGGCAGAGCTTGCCAAACTCGCTGCGCGAGAGCGCCTGGATGCCGCCCTGGAACATGCCCACGAGGATGGCCAGGAACCAGAACTCCACGGCCGAGCGCAGGAAGAACGCCGCGAACAGGGTGATGCCAAAGTACGCGGCGATGGCGATCAGCAGCATGCGGCGCGTGCCGTACTTGGACGAGAGGCGCCCGTAGATGATCGCGGACGGGAAGGCCACGAACTGCGTCACCAGAAGCGCCAGCACGAGCTGCGTGGAGTCGATGCCGAGGTCGGTGCCGTAGCTGGTCGACAGCTTGATGATCGTGTGCACGCCGTCGATGTAGAAGAAGTAGGCGATCATGTAGTAGCGGATGGCGCGGTTGGCCCAGATCTCGCGCAGGGTGCCGGTGAGTCCGCGGACCGCGCGGCTCACGGCGTGCGGCGCGCGCGGCTTGAAGTGGAGCTGCTGCACGTTCTTGAGCAGCGGCACGGTGAAGACGGCCCACCACGCCGCGGTGATGCAAAACGCGATCTGCATGGCGGTCTGCAGCGTGATGCCCAGGGTCTCGTAGCCCAGCACCACGCCCAGGCACGCGATGAACGGCACGCAGCTGCCGATGTAGCCCCAGGCATAGCCCGCCGACGAGATCTCGTCCATGCGCTCGTCTGTGGTGGTGTCAACGAGCAGCGCGTCGTAGAAGACCATCGAGGAGTTGAGTGCCACCGACGAGATCACGTACACCACGAGGAAGGCGAGCGCCGCGGTCACAAAGCCCATCGCGATGGTGGCCACGACGCCCGTGCCCACGCAGCCCACGATGAACTTCTTCTTCATGCCCTGCATGTCGGCGATCGAGCCCAGGACGGGCATGAGCAGCGCGATGATCAGCGAGGCCACGGTCTCGGCGTAGCTCCAGGCCACGACGACCCCGCCCTCGGGCGCAAGCGACGAGAAGTAAATGGGAATGACGCTCGTGGCGAGAAGAACGAGCGCGGAGTTGCCCACGTCGTAGACGATCCAGCTCTTCTCGGCCTTTGTCATCTTTTGATGTGCCATAGGGGTTCCTTCCGGCGAGTGCCACAACATATCTATGGTAGGCGAGCGCGGGCCCGCGCGGCGGTAAGAACTGGGTAAAAGCGGGCGAGAAGAACGCGGCGAGAAGAACGCGGGGCCGGCGGCGTGTCCTCGCAGATGTCGGATTTCCGGCACCTGCGGAAACGTCGCCAGCGCCCGGCGGCGCGCTGCGGCCGGGCGTGGCATAATCGAGAAGAACCACGACGAAAGGGCCATCATGCCGGCGATTCTCACGCACGACCTGTTCGGGAGGGGCGTCCTCGAGGACGTCACCGATCTTCTCGGCCTGCGCTCCGTGGGCGAGCGCGACGCGTTCCTGCTGGGCAACCAGGGCCCTGACCCGCTCTTCTACCTGCGGATCGACCCGCTGATGCACAAGTGGTCCCCGCTGGGCAACGCCCTGCACGGCTGCGACCCGGCGGCGCTTCTGGTTGCCATGCGCGAGGCCGCGCTGCGCCTCGAGGGCCACGAGCGCCAGCTCGCGCGCGCCTATGTGGCCGGATTCGCCTGCCATTGGCTGCTCGACTCCACGATGCACCCCTTCGTCTACTGGTGGCAGAACGGAATCACCTCCGCCGGCGTCCCCGGGCTCGATGAGAGTGCGGCATCGCGCGTCCACGCGGAGATCGAGCGAGACTTCGACGAGATGGCGCTCTACGCGCTCACGGGCAAGACCGTGGAGCGGTGGCGCCCGCACGAGCGCGTGCTCCAGGCCTCCCGCGACGTGCTCGCCGCCGTCGACAAGGTGTACTTCTACGTGGCGCTCTGGACCTTCGGGCGCGCCATCGACCCCAGGACCTTCTCCACGGCGGTCGCGGAGTTCCGCCTGGTGCAGCACGCCTTCGATTCGCCGTCCGGCCGCAAGCGCGCGGCGCTCTCGGCGATCGAGCGCGTGGCGACGAGAGGGTCCTTCTCGCTCGTGAAGTCCATGTCGCACCGCGCGCGCCCCGAGGACACCTCGGACTTTGACAACCGCGAGCACCTCCCGTGGGAGAACCCCTTCACGCACGAGGTCGCCACGACGGGCTTCTGGGACCTCTTCGACGCCGCCCGCGCCCGCGTGCTGCCGACCATCGATGAGCTCTTCTCGGACGGCTTTGGCCTCGCCGCCGCCCGCGAGCTCACGCGCGACCTCAACTTCGAGGGTGCTCCCACCGAGCCCGGCACGGCCCCGGCGTGGTAGCCTCCCGGCGCCCGGGATGCCGTCGGCGCCCTTCCTCACCCGGGCGCTCCTCCGCCGTCAAAGATCGCCGAAAGGTGCGCTATCGCTGAAAAAGCCCCGGCACTGCCGGGGCTTTTTAGAGAACTTATATAGCTTCGTATATCTCATCAATATCGCGGCGGCCTGCGCCCTTGTCGCCGTTTCTTGCGGGGCGAGGGTAGTGGGGCTGGTGCCGGTGATGATCTTGTTGTCCACGCACCAACTCATCGCATCCACCGCCCAGGCGCTCACCCGGTCGCCGTCGGCGTAATCAGAGAAATCTGCATCAGACGTAGGTTTGCCCGCATAACGCCACAGTATCGTCGCCAGCTGCTCTCGGGTGATCTCATCTCCCGGCGCGAACGTGGTGTCGCTCATGCCTTTGACAACGCCTTCGCTCGCTGCCCAGCGGACTGCCTCGGTGTACCAGGCGTCCGATTCGACATCGGTAAACGGCATGTCATAGCTCACGGCAGGCCTGCCCTCCATGCGCCACAATATCATGGCGGCCATCGCACGGGTCAGCGTTGAATTCGGCTCAAACCTTGTTGCGCTCACGCCCGTCATGAGGCCATGCGCGTAGGTGCACAAAACGGAATCGAAATACCATTCGCTGTCCGACACATCGTCAAAAGCCGGCATGACCGTAATCGTCACCGTGCCATCCGGCTGGATGTAGCTCCATGAGCCGTCCGGGTTGCGGACGACCTCCACTTCATTCCCGTCGGCATCCGTTACCCCGACATATCCTTCGGGCTCGACAGTAATGGTCACCTCATCGCCCGCCTCCGGGCGGGCGGGGTCGGTTGTCACCTGATATCCGTCCGGCACATTTACCGTGGGCGTGTACGTTGGGTCCGGAATGACATAGGTTTGCCCTCCGGCGTGGAACAGCACGTAACATTCGCCGAGATAATCTCGCGCGATGAAATCCTCAACCCCGCCGTCGACCAGCGTCACGGGCTCAGCGGGTGTCTCCGAGTCCATGTCCAGCAGCTTGATGGTTCCGCCGGATTGATAGATGAGGTGGGTGCCATAGACGCGCTCCATGCTGCCGGCTGGATCCTCGAATCGCCGCACGAACTGCGGGGCATCCGCTTCTTCACCGCTTGCTGTGAGCCGCCTGGGTTCGCTTTCGATTATCTCGGTCCCTGTCACGGTGTAATCTACCGCGTAGATCTCCCTGTCTGACGACGTGGAGAGATTGCCGTCCGTGTCGAGCGTATAGGCCAAAATGTATTTTCCGTCGAGGACTACCACGTCGTAGCTCGTAATGAACGCGCTGCCCTGCATATCTTCCGGTATGACATTGGCGACTTGTCCAACGATTCCATCGTAGGGGACTAATTCTCCGCTCATATTGTTGTAGATTACATAATTAATACGACTGAAGTAGCCTTCGTCTGAACCTGAGCCTTGGACGCTCGGTTCCGGCGCGCGGTAGAATCGTGGGCGGTTGGCTGAACGGGAAGCAGGTGCGAGTGAAGACAGTCCATGTGGCGGCGGGAATCATCCGGCGCGACGGCAGCGACGAGGTGCTGGCCGTCCGGCGCGGCTACGGCTCCATGCGGGGGCTGTGGGAGTTCCCCGGCGGCAAGGTCGAGCGCGGCGAGAACCCCGAGGACGCCTGCGTGCGCGAGCTTTCCGAGGAGCTCCGCGTCCGCGTGACCGACCTGCGTGCGTTCTACACCGTCGAATACGATTACGACGACTTCCATCTGTCGATGGAGTGCTTCTTCTGCAGCATTGATGGCGGGGAAGGCCAGACCGAGCCGCAGCGCAGCGACCGCCAGCTGGATATCCGCTGGGTCGAGCGGCGCGAGCTGGCGGCGCTCGAATGGATGCCGGCCGATAAGGGCCTGGTGGACGTGCTGGTCGCGAGCGCGCGGGGCGAAGATGCGGAGCGCGGCGAGGGCGACGGGAGCAGGGCCGCGGCGTCTCGGACCGCTTCCAGACGCCGCGCGCCGAAGCACAAGAAATCCCTTCTCGACGGCGTCGACACCGCGGGCCTGTCTTCCTCGGAAACCGAGCTGGTGCGTCGGCGGGCCGCCGTCAAGAAGTCCATGCAGGGCAACAAGCGCGCGAACACCAAGCCCGAGCTGCTGGTTCGCCAGCGGCTGTGCGCGGAGGGGCTCACTGGGTACCGCCTTCAGTGGAAGAGCGCTCCGGGCAGGCCGGACATCGCGTTTCCCGGACGCAAGGTCGCCATCTTCGTGAACGGGTGCTTCTGGCATCGCTGCCCGTTCTGCGGGCCGTCGCGCCCCAGGACCAACGCGGAGTTCTGGGAGGCCAAGTTCGCGCGCAACCGCGCCCGCGACGCGCGCGCACGCGCCGAGCTCGTGGAAAGCGGGTGGACGGTCGTGGTGGTCTGGGAGTGCCGCCTCAAGAAGGCGCGCTTCGACGAGACCATGGCCGAGGTCATCGCCGTGGTGCGGCAGGCAGGGGAGCAGCGCCTGCCCGGGCACGTGGTGGAGGTCGGGTCGCTGGGCGCCTGGCGCCTCCGCAGGATGCGCGCCCGCCGTCGCGCGCGGCGCTCGTAGGCACGTCGCGCGGCCCGTCGTGACCGCTCGCCCGCGCCGCTGGGGCGCGTTTCGGCGACAGGTGCTAGGCTTATGGGCAGCGGCGTTCGCCGCGCCGGACCTGAGGAGGATCGCGACATGTCCACCTACGTCTTCTCGGACGTGCATGGCCACCGGGCGACCCTCGAGCGGGTCCTCGAGCGGGTCTCGCCCTCTGCCGACGACCGCTTCTTCTGCCTGGGCGACATGATCGACCGCGGCCCCGACCCGGTGGGCGTCCTGCGCCTGTGCCGGTCGCTCCCCAACGTCAGCGCGCTCATGGGCAACCACGAGGACCTCATGATCTCCTACCTCGGCAACCCCGGCGACCCGCTCGCCGAGCTCAACTGGCAGATCAACGGCGGCTCGATGACCCTGGACGGCCTCGCCGAGATGGACGAGGACGAGGCCGCAGAGCTGCTCGAGTGGGTGAGCGCCCTGCCGAGCTGGGATCAGGTCGTGGTGGGCGACCGGCGCTACCTGCTCGTGCACGCGGGCGTGCGCCTCTCCGCCGCGGTGCCGGAGGTCTGGGACGACGAGTCGAGCGCGGCGTACCTGCGCGCGCAGGACCCGGAGGACCTCTCGTGGATCCGCGAGGAGTTCTGGGGCGCGCCGCGCGGCCTCTCCGGCGCGGGCGACGGACCGATCGTGATCGCCGGCCACACGCCGACGCCCTACCTGGAGCGCATGGCCGAGGGGCTCGACCGGCCGCCCATCGGCTCCGACGGGCTCGCGCGCATGGTGCGGGTGGGGGAGGACCGCTGGGACGTGGACTGCTGCGCCGCGGGCGGCGCGGGTGTCGGCCAGGTGCTCGTGCTGCGGCTCGACGACGGCGAGGAGTTCTACGAGCCCGTCCTCGAGGGGGAGTAGCGGCCGCAGGTTCTTCTCGGCATGCCCTGTGGTGCGCGAATGCGACGGTTCCACCGAGAAGAACGTCGGGACCGCGCACACCCCCGGCTGCGGTGCGCGAATGCGACGGTTCCACCGAGAAGAACGTCGGAATCGCGCACGCCTCCCGACGACGCCCACATGTGTACAATGGTCTGGCCAGAAACGCACCACAAACGACTAGGTACCCTATGAGCCTCGCCATCAGCGCGCGTGCGGCCGACCTGCTGCACGGCGCCCTCGATACCGCCGAAGACAAGACCGGATGGGTTCGCCCGATTCGCTTCACGCCCGACCAGCTCAGGGCGCTCGGGAGCGTGCGCGCGTGGCATCCGGGGCTGTTTCGCAGCATGTCCGCCTGCACCTCGGGCGTGACCCTCGAGTTCACCACCGACGCCACCCGCGTGTCCATCGAGCTGCGCATGGACCCCTTCTCCAAGGGCGCCCAGGCCGTGCTCGACGACGTCGCCCGCCACGAGGGCGGTCCCGAGGGGCCGCTCGACGGCGTGTCCGTGGACATCGACGGACGCCACCTGCCGCTCATGGTCCCGGACGAGAAGAACCTCGTGGAGTTTGCCCTCGATGACCCGGCGGCCGCGCCCGAGCCCGGCCTCGTGCGCATCCCGCTGCCCGGGATGGGGGAGCCGCACCACGTGCGCGTGTGGCTGCCGTGCCTGACCTCCTGCTCGGTCCGCGAGGTTCGCGCGGACGGCACCTACCTCGAGCCCGTCGCGGCGCGCGGCCAGCTGCTCGTGCTGGGCGACTCCATCGCGCAGGGCTTCGTCGCCTGCGACCCGGGCCGCTCGTGGACGGCGAGGCTCGCCGCCCACCTTGACCTCGACCTCGTGAACCAGGGCGTGGGCGGGCAGGTCTTCCAGCCCGGCTCGCTCGCCGGCCTGGCGGGGGCGGCGCGCCCGGAGGCCATCGTCGTCGAGTACGGCGAGAACTACCGCTACGAGCCGTGCCAGGCGTCCCGCATCGGCCGCGAGATCCTCGCCTACCTCTACGAGGTCGCCGAGGCCTGGCCCGACGTCCCCACCTGGGTGCTCACGCCGCTGCCCCATTCCGAGGGCGTCTACCCCACCAACCCGCGCAGCTGCGCGAGCGAGGTCGAGGGCCTCATCGCGGCCGCCGTGCGACGCTACCCGCAGATGCGCCTCGTGGACGGCGCGGCCCTGCTCGACGCCGAGCAGCTGCCCGACCTGCTCGCCGACGGTTCGGACCATCCCGGGCCGGAGGGCCAGCGCATGCTCGCCGAGCGGCTCTCCTTCGTGGTCGACGCCACCGCCGTCGCGCCCGAGCAGCGCCGCACGATCGCGCTCGCCATTGCGCGGCGCGCCGGAGACGCGGCCCTGCCTGTGACCGAGGCGCTGCGCCGCGGCCTGGGCGAAGTGCTCCTTGCCGACAAGGGCGCGGTCGTGCTGGGCATCCCCGGGGGCGAGACCCTCGTGTGGGCCACGGCCCGGGCGGCCCTGCGCCGCGCGATGACGTGCCTCGGCTCGCGCGGGGTGGTGTGCCTGTGCGGCGAGCGCCGCGTGGCGCGCGAGATCGTGCGCGCCGTCGGCGGGGAGCCGCGCGCCTGCCACCTTGTGACCTGGCGCGGCGACGAGGCGCCTGAGCTGGACGCCTCGCGCGACATCCGCGTGCTCACCGGTGCCTACGCCGGCGTCATCCGCGAGCACTATACGCACCCGGAGTACCTCGCCCCCGGCGAGCTCGAGGAGCTGCTCGAGGCGGGCGCCTTCCTCGGCGGCTTCGAGGACGGGCGCATCGTCGGTTTCGTGGGGGAGCATTCGGACGGCTCGATGGGCATGCTCGAGGTCTTCGAGGGTTTCCGCCGCCGCGGCTGGGGCAGGGCGCTCGCGGCCGCCAAGGTGGCGGGCACGCTCGCGGCGGGCAACGTCCCCTGGGCGGCGGTCTGGCCGGACAACGAGGCGTCGCTCGCGCTCGAGCGCTCGATGGGTTTCCACGTGGCGCCGGCGGACGGTCTCTGGTACGTCTCATAGCCTCTGAGCGGCCTCTTCACCAAGCGTCCATATTTCTATATATTTTGTCGGCTTTTCGCGCGCCGGCGCGCCAGCACCTACAATGCACGCCGCGCAACGGTAAAACCCCAGCGCAAACACGCCAAAGCTGACCCCAAGGGAGTCATCCATGAGCAATCTTCAGAGCCGCGCTCTCGAGTCCGAGTTCTGCGCCATTGTGAACGAGCTGGGGGGTGACGCCGAGGGCAAGGCCGCCGGCGACGCCTTCCTCGCCGCGTCCCACCCCGTGCGGGGCGGTCGCGGCGTGCCCGACTGGGCCGTCACGCCCAAGATCCTCGGCCCCGCCGAGCTGGGCATCCTTCGCGACGCCGCCGAGACCTTCGGCCGCATCCTCGAGAAGGTCACGGCGCACTACCTCGGCGATGCCGACTACCGGGCGCTCTTCCGCCTGCCGGAGGAGTTCGAGAAGCAGACCCTCATCCCCACCGGCTACGACCAGCTGCTTCCCTTCATGCGCCTCGACACCCTCTTTGACCAGGAGACGGGCGCCTTCCGCTTCTGCGGCGTGGCGACCACGAGCGCGGGCATGACCTCTGCCATCGACGTCACGCGCGCCGTGCGCCTCACCGAGTCCTACCGCCGCTTCTCCGAGCGCCACGAGGACATCCAGACCCTCGACCCGGTGGGCGGCGTGATCGAGGCCCTGCGCGAGACCTACACCTCCTGGGCCAACGCCGACGCCGGCACCCACCACCCCGATCGCCCGGTCGTGGGCATCGTGGACTACCCGGAGAGCGCCTCGGCCGTGGAGTTTGCCGACCTCATCGAGCGCCTCGCCGAAGAGGGCGTCTTCGCGCGCTTCGTTGACATCCGCGACCTGCGCATCGAGGAGGCCGGCGGCCAGCGCCGCCTCGTGGACTCCGAGGGCCCCGTCGTCTGCGTCTACCGCCGCGCCCCCATGGGCGAGATGCTCGAGAAGCCCTGCTCGGGCGCCTCGGCGCTCGTCGAGGCCGCCCGTCGCGGCCTGGCCTGCCTGATCGGCGGCTTCTGCGCCGCGCCGGTGGCCACCAACGCCATCTTCGCCGTGCTCCACGCACCCGAGACCGAGGCCGTCCTCACCTCCGACGAGCTCGCCTTCGTGCGCGCCCACGTCCCCGAGGCCCACTTCCTCGAGCGCGGGTGCGACCTCACGCCCTATCTCGCCGCGCAGGACGAGTGGATCGTCCGCCCCGCCGGCGGCTACCGCGCCTCCGAGGCCGTGGCGGGCATCGACCGCATGGACCGCGACGAGTGGTGGCGCGTCCTGCTCGCCGGCTGCGAGGAGGGCGCCGTGATCGAGCGCTACGACCCCGCCTACCGCTCCCAGATCGTCGTGGGCGGCGAGGGCGGCTCCGAGCCCATCGAGGTCGGCAACATGCTCGGCCTGTTCCTGTGCCGCGGCGCCTTCCGCGGCGTCTACGCGCGCTGCGGGCACGAGTCCGTCATGGGCGCCTGGGGCGAGCACTTCGACCTGGGCTGCCTGGTCGTGAACGAGTAGCGCCCCGATGTCGGCGGTCGTGAACAAGCTGGCGCCCGGGCTCACCGGGCGTCTCTCCTCGGCGGCCTCGGAGGCGGTGGCCGAGCGCCTCGCCTCCGGGGCGCTCTCGCCGTTTGCCTGCCGCGCGGCCTCGGCCATCCGCCGCGACCCCTGCGAGCGCGACCGCGACACCGCCATGCGCCCCGCCTTCGTGCGCGATGCCGAGAAGATCATGCACCTGCCGGCCTACAACCGCCTGGCGGGCAAGACCCAGGTCTTCTCGTTCCGCGCCAACGACGACCTGTGCCGCCGCGGCCTGCACGTGCAGCTCGTGGCACGCGTGGCCCGCGACATCGGCCGCGCGCTGGGGCTCAACCTCGACCTCATCGAGGCCATCGCGCTGGCGCACGACCTGGGCCACACGCCCTTCGGCCACGCCGGCGAGCGCTTCCTGAACGACGTCTTCCACGCCCGCACCGGGCGCTGGTTCTACCACAACGTGCAGAGCGTGCGCGTGGTCGATGTGCTCGCCGGGCGCAACGTGAGCCTGCAGGCCCTCGACGGCGCGCTCTGCCACAACGGCGAGTTCGAGCAGCAGGTCTTCGAGACGAGCGGCCTTGCGGAGTTCGACACCTTCGACCGCGTGGTCGAGTCGTCCTGGGAGCACGGCGACGAGACCATCTCGCACCTGCGGCCCATGACGCTCGAGGGCTGCGTGGTGCGCGTCTCCGACATCATCGCCTACGTGGGCAAGGACCGCCAGGACGCCATCGGCGCCGGCCTCTGCGACGAGGGCACCTTCGACGACGGCCTGGGCGGCGGCTACAACGCCTGGGCGCTCGCGGCCTTTGTCGCGGACGTCGTGGAGCACAGCCTGGGCCGCGACCGCATCGAGATGAGCGAGGAGGCCTTCGCCGAGATGCGCCGCGCCAAGCGCGAGAACTACGAGAAGATCTACGGCGCCGGCGAGGTCAACGGCGACTTCTCCGCCGAGGTGGCCGAGCTCTTCGGGCGGCTCTACGACTACGAGCTGGAGGCGCTCGCGGCCGGCGACGAGTCCGCCGCGATCTTCGCGCACCACGTGCTGCCCACGCAGCGGCGCCTCGCGTTCTACGGGCGCGGCTACGACTGGGAGCGCGACCCGGACCAGACCGTGGTGGACTTCATCTCCTCGATGACCGACGACTACTTCATGGCCACCTGCGAGGCCCTGTTCCCCGACGCCGCCGGGCTCTTCCCGAACCGCGGGTACTTCTCGGCCGGCGTCCGCGCGTAGCGGCGGGCGCGTGTCTCAACCCAGCATTGACGCAGCAGCTCACACGTGTACAATGCCCCGAGACGCGAAAGGGGAGGCATGGCGCTGACGAGAGGGGCAAAGCGGGTCGTTGCCGTCGTGGCGGCGATCGTCGTGCTGGTGGCCGTGGGGCTTGGCCTCGCCGGCAACTTCCTCGTGGACTTTGCGCTCAACCCGCACGCCGAGGTCTCGATGGCGCGCTCCATGCACGAGGGCGACGTGGGCGGGCTCGACTACGCCGAGGCCCCCAAGCTCGACGAGGCGTATGCCGAGGAGGCCGCCTCCTGGTTCGAGTCCGAGAGGCGCAGCGTCTCCCACCAGGCATCCGACGGCGCGGTCCTTCTGGGCTGGGAGCTCGAGGGCGCGGACGGCGCGGCCTATTCCGATGGCCACACTTGGGCGGTGGTCTGCCACGGCTACATTGGCGATCCGGCCTCCATGGCCAAGTACGCCTACCACTTCAGCGAGCTCGGCATGAATGTGCTCATGCCCGCAGCACGCGGCCACGAGCGCAACGTCGACACGGGGCTCATCCAGATGGGCTGGGGCGACGCGCACGACCTCCTGGGCTGGGTCGATGACATCGTGGCGCGCGACCCCGAGGCGCGCATCATGCTCTTTGGCGTCTCCATGGGCGGGGCCGAGGTCATGATGGCCTCCGGCCTGGACGGCCTCTCCGACAACGTCACCCTGATCGTGGAGGACTGCGGCTACACCAGCGTCTGGGACGAGTTTGTCCTGCAGCTGGACAACGTCTTCGGCCTGCCGAGCTTCCCGATCCTAAACGTCGCCGACGCGGCGTGCCTGCTGCGCGCCGGCTACACCTTCGAGGCGGCATCGGCCGTGGAGAGCCTGCGCTCGGCGAGCGTGCCGATGCTCTTCATCCACGGCGACGAGGACGCCTTCGTGCCCTTCTCGATGCTCGACGAGTGCTACGACGCCTGCGCGAGCGAGGTGAAGGAGAAACTCGTGGTGAGCGGCGCCGGCCACGGCCTGGCAGCGAGCACCGACCCCGACCTCTACTGGGGGACCGTCGACGACTTCGTGGCTGAGCACCTGTAGGGTCTTCCGCGCGTTTTTCTGAGGTGCGGCAACACGACGTTCTTATCGGTATATGTGTCGCAATCCCGCACCTCAATCGATGTGGTGCGCAGATACGACGGTCTGGCCGACAAGAACGTCGCAATCCCGCACCTCGGTCCCAGAGTGCCGACTGAGGCGCGCCACCGACCGCGGACGCCGGGAGTTGCGGAGGGGCGTTTCTCGCAGAGCACGTCCCGAAGCAACTCCCTGCGCCCGCGGTCGGCGGCACCCCGCGCGATGGCGTACAATCGTTCCCATGGATACCTTGTTCACGCGCGTCGAGACCGCGCGAAAAAACGAGAACGCACCGCTCGCGGCACGCATGCGGCCCACCACGCTCGACGGCTACGTCGGCCAGGAGAAGGCTGTCGGGCCCGGCAGCTGGCTGCGGCGCGCCATCGAGCATGACACCCTGTCGTCGGTCATCCTCTACGGGCCGGCCGGCACGGGCAAGACCACGCTCGCGCGCATCATCGCCAACACCACGCACGCCGAGTTCGTCGAGGTCAGTGCCATCACCGGCACCGTGAAGGACCTCCGGCGCGAGATCGAGGCCGCCGAGAGCCGCCTGCTCAGCCTGGGCAGGCGCACCATCCTGTTCGTGGACGAGATCCACCGCTTCAACCGCAGCCAGCAGGACGCGCTGCTGCACGCGGTGGAGGACCGGATCGTGGTTCTTATCGGCGCCACGACGGAAAACCCCTACTTCGAGGTCAACTCGGCGCTCATAAGCCGCAGCCGCGTCGTGGAGCTCACCGCCCTCGACGACGACTCTATCCGCGAGCTCATCCGCCGCGCGCTCACCGCCCCGGAGGGCCTCGCCGGCGCCTTCGCGCTCGCGCCCGACGCGGAAGACGAGATCGTGACGCTCGCGGGCGGCGACGGGCGCGCGGCGCTCACCTCGCTCGAGCTCGCCTCCCAGATGGTGGACCGCCCGCTGGGCGAGTCAGACGGCGCGCCCGCCACGATCACCCGCGAGCACGTCCTGGAGGCCAACCCCCGCCGCGGCCTGCCTTACGACAAGTCGGGCGACATGCACTACGACGTCATCTCCGCGTTCATCAAGTCGATGCGAGGATCGGACCCCGACGCCGTGCTCTACTGGCTCGCCCGCATGCTCGACGCGGGGGAGGACCCCAAGTTCATCGCGCGGCGCATCATGATCTGCGCCTCGGAGGACGTGGGCAACGCCGACCCGCAGGCGCTGCTCGTCGCCCACGCCGCCTTCCGGGCGACGGAGGTCATCGGCATGCCGGAGTGCCGCATCAACCTGGCCCAGGCCGCCACCTACGTGGCCCTGGCGCCCAAGTCCAACGCCGCGGAGGCGGGCATCGACGCCGCGCTCGCCGAGGTGCGCTCGGGCCCGCGCCGCGAGGTGCCCAGCCACCTGCGGGACCGCCACCGCCCCGGCTCCGACGAGTACGGCCCCTACCTCTACCCGCACAACTACGCCGCCGGCTGGGTGCCGCAGCGCTACCTGCCGGAGGGGCTCGAGCGCGGCTGCTTCTACCAGGCGAGCCCGCGCGGCTGGGAGGCGTGGCGCCAGGAGGCCATCGGCCGCGACATCGCGGACGCGCAGGCGAGCGGAAACGACGCCGGCCCAGTTGGGTAGAATGAGAGCTCGGGGCGGCTCGCCCCGAGAGAGGACGCTCTGAAGGAGGGCGCAATGGACTACCTGCAAATCGCCTTGGTCGTGCTCGTCGTCATCGCCGTGTGGGCGGTCGTCGAGGTCGCGCTCACGATGCGCACGGCGAGAAGGAGCATCGACAAGCTCACTACCTCCGCCGCCGAGGTCATCGACCAGGCGCAGCCCATCGTCTCCAAGCTCGACGGCATCGTCGACGAGCTCGAGCCCGCCGTGAAGCAGGCGGCTCCCCTGCTCGAGAAGGCGGAGGTCTCCCTCGACTCCGCCAATGTCTCGCTCGAGCGCGTCAACGGCATCCTCGAGGACGTCTCCTCGGTCTCCGGCACCGCCTCCACCGTCACCGGTGCCGTCAACCGCGCCGCCGAGTCCGCGGTGTCCGGTGTCGCGAGCGTGGTGTCGCGCCTCAAGGGCGGCCAGGCCGCCGGCCGCGTCGCGCGCCTCGAGGAGGGCGAGTCCCTTGAGGTCCCGGAGCAGCCCCGCCCGGAGCAGGCGCCGCCGCGCTACGTCGAGTACGGCGCCGCGACGACCGAGCCCGAGAAGACCGCCGACGATGCGGAGGAGAAGTAGCGATGGACGAGAAGAACGTGACGCTCACCGTCCCCGCCGAGCCCGAGTTCGCCCGTTCGGTCCGCATGATGGCCTCCACGCTCGCGGTCTGCTGCGACATGAGCGTCGAAGACGTCGAGGACGTCCGCATGATCGCGGAGGAGGGCTTCGTCTACACCTGTGCCACCGCGCCCGAGCGCGTGGGCGTGTCCTTCTCGCTCGCCGGCGACGCGATGTCGATGGACTTCGACCTGGGAGGCCAGGACCCCGACGACGAGTCGATTGAGCTCGTCGAGGTGCTGCTCTCCGCTGTGTGCGACGTGTTCTCGGTCTCCGAGGACGGGCGCGTCCTGCACCTCGTCAAGCGGGCGGGGGACGCCCATGGCGAGTAAGGGCTCGGCCGAGCGGGCGGCTGCGCGCGCGGCGCGACGGGCCTCCTCCGGGAAGGCCGCCTGGGACAAGGACCGCACCCGCGAGCTCTTCCGCCGGTTCAAGCAGGAGGGCGACGCCGAGGCGCGCGACCAGCTGATTGTCAACCACATCAACCTGGTGCGCTTTCTCGCCTCCAAGTTCAAGAACCGCGGAGAGTCCCTCGAGGACCTCGTGCAGGTGGGCACGATCGGCCTGATCAAGGCCATCGACCGCTTTGACCCCGAGCGCGGCCTCGAGTTCACCACCTACGCCACGCCCACCATCATGGGCGAGATCAAGCGGCACTTCCGCGACAAGGGCTGGTCGGTGCGGGTGCCCCGGCGCCTGCAGGAGCTCTCCGCGAAGGTCAACCAGGCCTCCGACGAGCTCACCAACCAGCTGCAGAGGAGTCCCTCGGTTGCCGAGATCGCCGAGCACCTGGGCACCAGCGTGGACGAGGTCCTCGAGGCCATGGAGTCCTCGAGCGCCTACAGCTCCGTGCCGCTCGAGGGCGGCGGCGGGGGAGAGGAGGACGAGACCCCCTCGATCATCGACCACTACGCCACCGAGGACCCCGACCTCGCCGCCTCCGACGACCGCATCGTGCTCGAGCAGGCCATCGCGGACTTCTCGCCGCGCGAGCAGGAGGTCGTCAGGATGCGCTTCGACGAGGGCCTCACTCAGGTGGAGATCGCCGAGCGCCTGGGCATCTCGCAGGTCCAGGTCTCGCGCCTGCTGCGCCGCACCCTGCGCCGCATCCAGGACAAGATCGATCCCGAGGGCCTCATGCGCGCATGACAGGTTGACGATCAGGACAGGTGACGATTAGGACAGGTTAAATTGTCACCTGTCCTGATCGTCACATCCTCAGATCCGCGAAGGAGGAGCATGACCAGATACGAGAAGTGGCGTCTGCGCGCAACGGTCGCCTGGGCCATCGTGGGCGGCATCGCGCTGTTCCTGCTCGCGGTGCGCGGCCTCGCTGTCGTGGGCCAGGCGGTCGAGCTGCTGCTCATCGGCGTGATCGTCGGCTTCGTCTGCAGCCCGATCACCAACTGGCTCGAGGACCGGCACGTCCCGCGCGGGCTCGCCGCCCTTCTCGCCCTGCTCGCCGTGGTGGCCGCCATCGTCGCCGTGGTCGCGCTCTTCGTGGGGCCCTTCGCCCGCGAGCTCATGGTCCTTCTCCGCAACGTCCCGTCCTACTTCACGCAGGTGCAGGACGGCCTCGCGACGTTTTGGGACTTCTTCGGCACCACGGGCAACTCCAATGTGCAGAACACCGTGAACGCCCTGGTCCAGGTCCTCACCGAGGCGGGCTCCGGGATCGCCTCGGACCTCGCGCGCAACCTCTCCACGGGACTCGTGGCCAACCTCACCGACCTCGCGGGCCACTTCGTTACCTTCTTCCTGGGCCTCATCCTGGCGTACTGGTTCGCGCTCGACTACCCCAAGATCATGCGCGAGCTCGCCGTCATCGCCGGCCCGGAATACGACGAGGAGATGGTCCTCACCTTCGCCGTCCTCTCGCGCTCCATGGGCGGCTACATGCGCGGCACGCTGATCACCTCGCTCGCCAACGGCCTCATGGTCGCCGCCGGGCTTGCGCTCATCGGCCACCCCTACGCCGGCCTCATCGGCATCGCCACCTTCGTGCTGCACTTCGTGCCCGTGATCGGCCCCTTCCTCTCGTCGATCTCCGCGGTCCTGCTGGGTTTCTTCGTGAGCCCGGTCTGCGCCTTCTGGACGCTCGTGATCACGGTGGTGGCGCAAAACGTCACCGACAACGTGCTCTCTCCGCTCGTGATGCAGTCCTCGATCAAGATCCACCCCGCGCTCTCGCTCGTGGGCATCATCATCGGCGGCGCGCTGGGCGGCGCGGTGGGCATGCTCCTGGCGGTGCCGCTCACGGCCGCCATCAAGGGCTTCTTCGTCTACTACTTCGAGTCCCACACCGGCCGCCAGCTGGTCTCCAAGGAGGGCGCGCTGTTTGGGAGCACGCCGTTCAACTACGCCGACGGCCGTCCCCAGGCCACCTTCGACGCCCTCGACGACGACACCTTCATCGCGCGCTCGCGCCTGCTCGACGGCCTCACTCGTCTGCATGAGCAGAAGAAGGCCGCCGCGGCCAAGGCTTCGCCGTCGGGCGAGAAGGACGCGTAGCTTCGGGGCCGTCGGCGGCGCGCCGTGCGGCCCGCCCGCACTTCTCGGCAGCACCCGCGCCCGCGAGCCCGCCCGCACTTCTCGGCATCCGCTGGGTGGCCGCCCGCACTCGTGAGTGCGGGCATCGAGTGCGCTCCGGCCCGCACCCCTGCGGCGCACTTCTCGGCATATGCCGGGTGCCCGCCCGCACTCGACGTCCTTGTCGGCCGAATCCGCCCGCACTTCTTGCCCGCACTCATGAGTGCGGGCTCTTGGCCCGCCGGTCCCTCGACCGAAAATGCCATATGGGACAGTTTCCGCTCTGCGCACCGCGGGTTCCGTCCCATACGGCATTGTCGGTCCGCGGCGTCAGGCGGCTCGCTGCGCGACGTGTCGTACTAGCAGTAGAAGTGCGCGTTTCCGAAGTAGGACTGCCACTTCTCGATGATCTCCCCGCTCCGCGCCTCGATGATTCGCATGATGTTTCTCAAGGTCTGACGGGGAATACGGGAGTTGTTGTGCGCGAGGTAGCACTTTCCCGCGCGGGTCAACCAGATCTTTGTGGAGGTGGCGGACGGTGCGCCCTCGGAGACGTGGACGTGGACGGGCTCGAGGGGCTCGCCTTCTCCCGCCCAGAAGTACACCCAGTAGGGTCCGATTTTAAAAACCTGAGGCATGGTCGAACCCTCCGTCATCTGCGAACTCCATGATGAGATGCGCAGTCGACGAGACCACCTCGTCGTAGCGGGCAAGCTCCTTCTCGGTGAACCCCTCGCAGTCGAGCCACTCGTAGTCCGGAAGCATGCAGGTTACGTGATGGAAGCAGTCCCTGGCGTCCGGCTTTTCGATGTACACCTTGACCCTGCCGTCGTCGCCCATGTCTGAGTGGACGATTTCGGTGCCGTCATCGAGCGTGAGAAACGGATACATCATGGCAGCCTCCCATCGACGAGCAGCCTGGAACTAGGACGAGTATACCCGTCAGATGTCATGTAGCGCGGCTGGCGAGAAGGACGCGTAGCCCGGAGTCGTCGGCGGCGCGCCGTGCGGCCCGCCCGCACTTCTCGTCATCCGCCGGGTGGCCGCCCGCACTCGTGAGTGCGGGCATCGAGTGCGGGCGGGTTGCGGGCGGGGAGGGCTCGAGTGCGCGGTCCTTCTCGGCGTATGCCGTCGAGTGCGCGCATCCAGTGCGCTCTGGCCCGCACTGGACGAGGGGTGCCGAGAAGTGCGGGCTCGCACCCGGCGCATGCCGAGCAGTGCGGGCTGAGTTCTGTGGCCCGGAGGCAAGCGGCGGTGTTTCGACTCCCGCCTCTGGATACGCATCATGTGGTCTTGAATGTGGTATAAGGTAGGTAGTCGTCTCACAAGAGAGGGCTGTCAAGGGCCGGGGGGTTCCCCCCGGCATTTTCGTATCGACGGGCGGTGGCATGCGGGAGCTCTCCGTTTTCGTGGACGAGTCGGGCGACATCGGCAGCGAGTCGCGCTATTATCTGCTGGCGCTCGTCTTTCACGACCAAGCGGATGATCTCGGTGGGACTATAGAGCTCTATGAGCGGGACCTCGCCGTGCGTGGCCTTGATGACGTTCCGATGCATCTCAACCCGCTGATGCGGGGCAACGAGGACTATGCCAACATGCCCGTCGCCATCAGAGCCCGCATGCTCGCGAGCTTTGGCACCTTCGTCGATCACTCTCCGTTCAAGTACCGCGTGCTCCTTTACGAGAAGTCACGGTTCCCGTCCGCGGAGGCGCTCGGTGCCCGCATTAGGCGCGACCTGTCGACGCTGCTGTTCGACAACATCGACTGGTTCCAGCGCTTCGACTTCGTGAAGATTAATTATGACGATGGCCAGGGCCTCGTTACCCGTGCGCTGCATCTGGGCTTCGAGTACGCCCTCGCGCGCGAGGCCGTCGTCTACCGGGATGCGAGTCCCGCCGACTACCGCATGCTGCAGGTTGCCGACTACGTGCGCGGCATCGAGCTGGCCGCGGCCAAGTATGACTCCGGCGAGGAGGGGGCGACCGACCGGATGTTCTTTGGCACGCGCCGCGATCTCAAAAAGAACTTCCTAAGGAAGCTCCGCAGACATCTGCTGTAGGCGGCTCGGACGATAAGTGCGGGCTAATAACCGAGAAGAACGTGCCTGTTGTCAGGATGCCGTGGAATTAGTCATTGTCGCCCAATGGTCGAGCGCCGTCCGAAAAACGTACCCTGGACACGACCACTCGTACTGTTGAGTGGACGTCCATAGGCTGGGAGGGTGAGAACCACCACTTAGGAATCTTTGACGGGACGGGGCTGTGATCGGCGCGGGTCGTCGCGGCGATGGGTCATCAGAGCTAGACGCGGAACGGGAACATCAGGGCGCGCGTCTGCCATTCGTACGCCATTTCGACCGTTTGGGATTTGCTCATTGTGTCGCTCGTGCGGCTTAGCTAGGGTTTTTCCAACGCTGGAGAGCCCCGAGCCGCCGCGCCAAGCGGTCGCGACGGGCCGTTCGAGGAGGAGGTCACATGCTGCTACAGAGAAGAACCATCGGGGGGGGGTACCTCCCAGTTTAGGTAGCCGCTTTGCGCTGCTGCTTTCGGTGCTTGCGCTGGCGCTGACGCCGACGATTGCCAATGCCGCCCCTGCGGCCAACTGGGAGCACGAAGACGACAGTCACAATGGGTGGACCGCAATCTCGGCTGGGACGCTGGCCAGCGGGGATTCATACGTACTGGATGACGGGTATTACTACTTCTCTGGGGCCTACGACGATGGATGGGGGAGAGACGTCATTGACAGCTCTTCCAGACTGGTTGTCGAAGGAGATGTCGTTCTGTGCCTTGCCGACACGCGTTACAGCTATGAGGGCACGGGTGAGGGCAGCTGTGGAATCGAGGTCAAGGAGGGCGCTAGCCTAACCATCTGCTGCTGCGGCCGCGACGAGTATTACAACTACGACGGCGAGATAGTCTTCTCCAACGTCGGAAACGGCATCGATAACCACGGAACGTTTACGATGGCGGGCGGCGGCGTCTTGGCCAATACCGTTGCGGAAGGGGCATGCGCCTACAACCACGCGAGTGCGACGATGCATGCCTCCGGAGGAGGTCTCTCCGGCGCGAGCGGTAATCTTAATGCTAGGAACGCATCATACGGCATCTATAACGCCCCCGGTGGAAAGCTTGAGATTTCCGGAACGGCAAGAATCTCCGGAGAGCAGCCAGGTGATGGGCCTGTGTGGGAGTTGACTCCCACCGGTCCGCTGGTTGACGTGATGACCTCGGACACCATTACGGTCTCAGACTTGCCCACAGAAGAAGAGCTGCTAGAGGATGACAATGCGCTCAGAAGCTACTCCATAGGCTGGGAGGGAGCTGCGGAAGCCGTCGTGGTCTCCGGGGTCAGCGGAGATGCTGACAGCACGACTGGTCTTGAGACCTGGATGCGCTTTAGCCTGACCTATCCCGAGAATGCCGAGCTCATCTACCAAGAGCCGCAGGGGGGCAACCCGGGCACGCTCACCTATGTCGGCAACACCTCGCTTACCTATCTTGGGTCCAACGTGATGGACGGGACCTACTACAAGATTGAGAACGGTGAACTTGCGGCAGCCACCCAGGACGATTACACCGTCTTCTGGGATGAGGACGAGAAGACCCTCACCTTGAATGGCCTTGATGCCGAGATTTCCCCTTGGAATGACGAGGCGGTCTTCGACGCCGACTGTGAGAGCTATACCGTAGAAACTATCGGCTCCTGCTCTATTGGGCTGTCCGTGCCCTCGTATTCCCCTCGGTACCGTCAAGAATCTTGCGCACTTTCCGACAGTCCCATAGGCCCGCCGTCCGGTGCGGCTACCCCTCCAGCAGA
>CALUJM010000027.1 GCA_944320975.1 uncultured Atopobiaceae bacterium
GGCACGATGCTAAGATTCACTTGCGGGCCTCCTTCTCCTCCGAATCCGAAGCAACTCGAAGGGTAAGGGAGGCCCGCTCCCGACTCAAACCAACAGAAACTTTATGCCGACGGACGTGGCGCAGTCGACGACGCATCCCCGCCGTCACATTCCCGGTCTAGAACAAGTTTACTCGGGTATACTTAATGGATAAGAGTTAACCACGTCAAACAGAAAGGCACGCCATGAGCAGGATTACCAAGGTCTATGGCCGCGAGGTGCTCGACTCCCGCGGCAACCCCACCGTAGAGGTCGAGGTCACGCTCGAGGACGGGTCGTTCGGGCGCGCCATCGTCCCGTCAGGCGCGTCCACCGGCGAGTTCGAGGCCGTCGAGCTGCGCGACGGAGACGCCTCCCGCTACCAGGGCAAGGGCGTCTCCCGGGCGGTCGCCCACGTCAACGGCGAGCTCGCCGAGGTCCTCGTCGGCCGTGACGCGCAGGACCAGCGCGGCGCCGACGCCGCCATGATCGCCGCCGACGGCACGCCCAACAAGGGCCGCCTGGGCGCCAACGCGATTCTCGGCTGCTCGCTCGCCATCGCGCGCGCCGCGGCGGCGTCCACGGGGCTTCCGCTCTACGCCTACCTCGGCGGGGCCGGCGCCCACACCCTCCCCGTCCCGATGATGAACATCCTGAACGGAGGCGTCCACGCCGACAACAACGTCGACTTCCAGGAGTTCATGATCATGCCCGTGGGCGCGCCGGACTTCGCGACCGGCCTGCGCTGGTGCACGCAGGTCTACCACACGCTCAAGGACACCCTCAAGAAGGCGGGCCTGTCCACTGGCGTGGGCGACGAGGGCGGCTTCGCGCCCGACCTCAAGACCAACGCCGAGCCCTTCGTCTACCTGATGGAGGCCGTCGAGACGGCGGGCTTCAAGCCGGGCGAGGACTTCATGTTTGCCATGGATCCCGCCACCTCCGAGTGCTACAACAAGCAGACCGGGCTCTACGAGCTCAAGGGTGAGGGCCGCACGCTCACCTCCGACGAGATGGTCGACTACTGGGCCGAGCTCGTCGAGAAGTACCCGATCGTCTCCATCGAGGACGGCCTTGCCGAGGAGGACTGGGACGGCTGGGTCAAGCTCACCGAGCGCCTGGGCAAGAAGGTCCAGCTCGTGGGCGACGACCTCTTCGTCACCAACACCGCCCGACTCAAGAAGGGCATCGAGGTCGGCGCCGCCAACTCCATCCTCATCAAGGTCAACCAGATCGGCAGCCTGACGGAGACCCTCGACGCCATCGAGACCGCCAAGCGCGCCGGCTACACCGCCGTGGTCTCCCACCGATCCGGGGAGACCGAGGACACCACGATCGCCGACCTCGCCGTCGCCGTGAACGCCGGCCAGATCAAGACCGGCGCCCCCGCCCGCACCGACCGCGTGGCCAAGTACAACCAGCTCCTCCGCATCGAGGACGAGCTCGGCGACTCTGCCGAGTACCTGCAGAAGGCGGCCTTCTACAACCTCGCCTAGCGCGGGCGCGGCCGGGGACCCGGCCGGCTGGCAAACCTCGACCGGGCCGGGCGCACGGTCCTTCTCCCCATGCCGTGCGCCCGGCCCGGGCTTTTTGACAAGAGCCGATGGCCGCGTCCCGTGCGCCGCCTCGCCGCGCGCCGCCTCGCCGCGCGCTATCCTTATGTGAGCATACGCATCGAGACGGGAGCCTCCATGAGCGAGAAGTGCATTCTGGTCGGTCAGTCGGGCGGGCCAACCGCCGCCATCAACTCGAGCCTCGCGGGCGTGATCGCCGCCGGGATCGAGGCGGGGGTCCGCGTGGAGGGCATGCGCTACGGCATCCAGGGCTTCCTCGACGGCCGCTCGGTGCGACTCGACGAGGCCTTCGCCAACCCCGTCGACCTCGAGCTCCTGCGCAACACGCCGTCGAGCTGGCTGGGGAGCTGCCGCTACAAGCTGCCCTCCCCCGCCGACGACGAGGCCACCTACCAGCACCTCTTCCGTCGCTTCAAGGAGATCGGCGCGGCGGCCGTGCTCTACATCGGCGGCAACGACTCCATGGACACCATCGCCAAGCTGGGCGCCTTTGGCCGCGAGTACGGCAGCGACATCCGCTTCATCGGCGTGCCCAAGACCATCGACAACGACCTCGTGGCCACCGACCACACGCCCGGCTACGGCAGCGCGGGCCGCTTCGTCGCCACCGCCATGAACGAGATCGCCTACGACGCGGACGTCTACGACCTCAAGAGCGTGACCTTCGTCGAGATCATGGGCCGCGACGCCGGCTGGCTCGCCGCCTCCTGCTCCCTCGCGCTCGCCCGTCCCGACATCGTGCTGCTGCCCGAGGTCCCGCTCGACGAGAAGGCCCTCATCGACCGCATCGCCCAGCTCCTGGAACAGAAGAACACCGTGATGGTGGGCGTGAGCGAGGGCGTGCGCACCCCCGACGGCACGCTCGTCTGCGAGCGCGCTGCCACGGGCGTGGGCACCGACGAGTTCGGGCACCTCGCCACCCTCTCCGGCGCGGGGCGCTACCTCGCCTCGCTCGCCAAGGAGCAGCTCGGCTGCAAGACCCGCGCCGTCGAGCTCTCCACGCTGCAGCGCTGCGCGAGCTACGTCGCCAGCCAGACCGACCTCGACGAGGCCTTCGAGCTGGGTCGTACCGGCGTGCGCGCCGCGCTCGCGGGCGAGACCACGAAAATGTGCGCGCTCGAGCGCGTGGCGGACGACCCCTACGAGGTCCGCACGAAGCTCGTCGACGTCCTGGCGGTCGCCAACCAGGTCAAGCACGTGCCGCGCGAATGGATCTCCGAGGACGGCCTGGACGTCACCGACGAGCTCATGGCCTACATGCGCCCGCTCGTCGGCGAACTCCCCGCCCAGCTCGCGTCGATCGGCTAAGCCCGCGGCACGAGCGCCGGCGCTAGCGCTGCAGGTGCATGCAGGTCTGGGTGACGCGCGCGACGGGCGTCCCCAGCTCGTCGGTCACGAGGCAGTTGTAGAACGCGAGCGTGCGGCCGTTCTTGTCGACGTCCGCCGTGGCGATGAGCTTGTTGCCCTTCGCCGCGCTCATGAACTCGATCGAGCTGCTCACGGACACCGTGACCGACTCGCCCACGTTGGAGGCCACGGCGAAGGCGAGGTCGGCCACCGTGAAGATGGCGCCGCCCATCACACCGCCCTTCTCATTGCGATGCCCGGGCGTGATGTCAAACTCGGTGACCGCGTGCCCGCGCGCGGCCTCGACCACGCGGCAGCCGCACGCGTCCGTGGCAAAGTGGTCGTTCTTGAAGACCGCCTGGACCTCCTCGAGGGAGGCGTTCTCATCTAGTAGGGCCATTCGTCCTCCTTGACGTTGATACCGAGAAGCCCGATGAGCTGCGCCGCCTGATCGGCTCTCACCGTGGCGCCGCGCAGCTCGCGCAGGTCCGCCGAGACGCGCAGGCCCGCGATCTCGCAGGTGGAGAGGTCCATGCCAGCGAGGCTGGAGCGAAAGACCGTGGCGCGCGTGAGGTCGCAATGGTCGAGCGCGACGTGGCGCAGCCGGGCGGAATAGATGTTTGCCTCGGAGAGGTTGGTCTCGCTGGCCGCGAGGTGCTCGACCGTTGCCTCGGAGAGGTCGCAGTAGCCAAACTGACTGTCTGCGATGCTGACGCCGGTAAGACGGGACTTGAGAAAGCTCAGGCCAGGGGCCGAGCAGGACCTGAAGTCGCAGCGATTGAGCCAGGAGCGGCCCATGTCGCACCCGGTGAAGCGGCAGCCCGAGAACAGCACGTCGGTGAACGTGCAGTTGGAGAGGTTCACGCCGTCAAGCTGGCAGCTGCGGAAGATCACGTTCTCAAAGACGGTCCCGTTGGCGGAGACGTCGGAAAGCTCCAGACCGGAGAACGCCGTGTTGCTCACGTGGGCGTCGTCTGCGTCCATGCGCTCGACCAGCTCGTCCCCGGTCATGTGCTCGCCAAGGTCGTCACGCACCTGAGCGAACCCCTTCGGCGCCTTGGGGCGGGCCATCAGCGAGCCCTCGCAATCTCGTTTCCGCCCACGGCCAGGTTGTCGCGCAATTCAATCCGGCCCCAACCCGCCGCCGCGGCAGCCAGCACAAGTCCCATGTTCTCCGCGCAGAACTCACGTGTCAACATGCTCCACCCCTCTTGTCTGCTCACTTGCCCAGTATGCCACGGCCGCCAATCAGAACTCATCCTCGCCCGGTTGATAACTAGAAGGCAAGTACGAGGCAAGTAGAATCGGATCATGTCGACGAACGTATTCGCAGGTAGACGCCTCAAGTAAGAATCGAGGCCCTTTCCAGGACCCCGATTTGTGATTCTGAGGCAACTAGAAGCGAGCATGTCTGGAACTACAGCAGCGCCGCCTCCCACTCCGCCTCGCGGAAGCCCACGAGCACGAAATCCTCGCCCACCACGATCGGGCGCTTGACAAGCATGCCGTCCTCGGCGAGCAGCGCAAAGGCGTCGGCGTCGGAGAGCCCGGCATCGAGAAGGGCCTTAACGTTGCGCTCGCGATAGAGACGGCCGCTCGTGTTGAAGAAGCGACGGACGGGCAGGCCGGAGCGCTCCTGCCAGGCGGCCAGCTCGTCGGCGGTGGGGTTGTCCTCGACGATGTGGCGGTCCGTGTAGGAGACGCCGTGCTCGTCCAGCCACGCCTTGGCGCGACGGCAGGTGCTGCACTTGGGATACTCAACAAAGAGCACGTCAGACATGGTGTTTCCTTTCAAGGGTGCGTCCTTGGGCCAAGTGTAGCACGTGCGGAGGACCGGCGGATGAAACGGCAAACCTCGCACGACGCGCATTTCGGGGCCGCTTTTGCCCCTCAAAACCGGCGTCGTGCGAGACTGGCTTCCCCGTTGTAATCCACCAACCACGCACACCCGTCATTGTGAACGTTAACAAGCCCCTAAAAATGGCAGGTATGCGCGGTCAGCGGAAGTAGACACCCATCGCCCAACCTCGCGTATACTCTCAGATCGGACAGCAAGGGGGAGTAGCATGAAATCAATCCGTGTCGCAGCCGCGATCATTCGCAAGGAAGATAAGATCCTCGCCGCTCAGCGCGGTTACGGTGAATTCAAGGACGGCTGGGAGTTCCCCGGGGGCAAGCTCGAGCCCGGCGAGACGGGCGCGCAGGCCTGCGTGCGAGAAATTCAAGAAGAGTTGCGCGTCACGATTGGCAATCTCTCCCACCTCTGCACCGTTGAGCACGACTACGAGACTTTCCACCTCTCGATGGAGTGCTTCCTATGCGAGATCCTCGACGGCACCATCAACGACACGGAGCACGAGAACCTCCGCTGGCTTGACTCCGGCCACCTTTGGGACGTCGAATGGCTTCCCGCCGACATCAAGGTAGTCGAGGCTCTCGAGAAGCGTCTCTCGAGCTAAGCGCTTGCGGCAGCGGCCTCGTCCTCAAGAAGATCTATGTTGCTCGTCAGATAGTCATACAGGTCCTGCCTGACGGGGTCCATCAGCTCGTAGGTAATCTCCACGGCAGACTTGGTCGTGCCCGGCAAGATGAACTCCTTGAACTCACCCGTCGGACGCATCTCGCCCAGGAAATAGAACTCTAGGCTGCTCTCCCCATCGTTCTTATTTTTGCGGACAAACAGGTACGGCCTCATCCCATTTTCGGGGCACTGGCGAATCTTCTCGATATCCTTTGAGTGAAGATGCCTGGACGGCTTGGAGATCGCGATGATCTCCCTGTTGGAGACAAAACGATCCTCGTACTTAGTGGTATCGGAGATGTCAGGATCCTTCTCGTAGTTAATGAAGACCGGGAACGTCTTGGTCTTCTTGTCGTACTTGTAGCCACCGATGTTCTGGCCATTAACGTTTTTCTCCCAATTGAGCAGATAGCACACCTCCTCATAGGTGTACTTCGCATTCAGGACAAGATTGGTGTCGCGATAGGGCCGCTTATACCGCTGACGATGGCGCTCCAGGCCAAAGTCAATGACCTCCATCACCTGCCGCCTGAACTCGTCGTTTCTCAGCGCCTTGGCAAACTCGTCGGAAAGCGAGCAATCCTCCCCCTCCCCGTTCACCAAGGGCACAAACCACTTTGTCGGCGAAAACGTCCCGCTGAGAAGGGCAATCGCGGAGCGCCTCGCATCCGCAAGGGCCTTCTCGCCGTAGTAGCGCTCCAGAAGGTTGCCCTCATCAGCCGAAAGGTCGGTTCCGGAAACGAGCCTCTTGAGAATCAGCAGGTCTTCGAGCTGCTTGCCGCTCGCAAGCTTCTTGGAGATGAACCTGAGGAACCCCTCCTGGCGCTCAGTGAACGTGACCTCGTACTCAGGTTCGTTCTTCGAAAGAAACGCATGGTAGGATCCCCACTTCTTGAAGATTCGCAGGGGATCGATGGACCCGTTGGAGTCAAACTCGCTAAGGGAGGGCACGCGACCGAGCACCTGTTTGAGATCGCGATACTCGTCCCTCAGCAGTCGCGCGGCGCTAAAGTTCCCGCCGTCGATGGCTTCGTAGATTCTCGCCTCGGCCACCTTGTCAAAGCTCACGGTGGAGCAGCCGGGGATGATGGAATTCCCCTCCTTCACAATGGCGCGCAGCGTGTCCTTGTTATACGAACGGTCGCCAGAGAGCGCCACCGGGATGAGGAAGTTGCTCTGGTAGTTGCCGATGAAGTCCAAAACGAGCAGGTAATCTTTCCCGGGAGCCTTCCTTAGCCCACGTCCGAGCTGCTGAACGTAGACAATCGCAGACTCAGTGCGCCTGAGCATGATGACCTGATTGAGAGATGGGATGTCCACTCCCTCGTTGAAGATGTTCACCGAGAAAATGTACTCTAGCTCGCCCGACTCAAGCCTCTCGACGGCATCGTCGCGCTCCTTGTCCGTGTTGTCCGAGCTCAAAGCATGCGTGCGGTACCCCAGCTCATTGAAGCGCCTGGACAGTTCGGCCGCCTCCTCCTTTCCATTGCAGAAGATGAGGCCCTTGCGCTGGCTCTTGTTGACCGTGTACTCCTCGATCTTTGACGTGATGTGACGGACCCGCTCAGTAGACGTCAGGCGCGAGAAGAGCGTCGGGTCATCCACGTCGGAGTCGTCAATCTTAAGGTCGGCGATACCAAAGTAGTGGAACGGCGCGAGCATGTCGTTCTCAAGAGCGTCCTGCAGCGTGATCTGGAAGGCGATCACGTGGTTGAACGCCGCAAAGACGTCAAATCCGTCCGTTCTTTTTGGGGTGGCGGTCATACCCAGGTAAAAGCCCGGAGTGAAGTAATCCATGATCACCTGGTAGCCCCTCGCTCCAATGCGATGCGCCTCGTCGATCACGATGTAGTCAAACGCATCAGGGGCAAAGTCGTCGAGGTGGTTGACGATCGTCGAGCACATGGCAAAGAGGCACCTCTCGCCCGTGTCACCCGAGCCCGAGTTGTATTGTCCGCAGCTGTACTCCTTGCCCAACAGGCGCTTGTAACTCTTTCGGGAGGCGTCAAGAATGCGTTGCCTATGCGCCAGGAAGAGAACCCGTCGGGGCTTTGTGGCCGCCACGTCAAAAGCGGAAAGATACGTCTTGCCCGTTCCCGTCGCCGAGACGAGAAGGGCACGCGGTTCCTTCCTCTCATGCAACTTCGACAGGGCCTCGAGCGCCTGGACCTGCATGCCGTTGGGGCGGATCTCTCCGTCGTACTCGACCTCCAGGGCGCTGCCCTGCCTGAAGTCGGCCTTTGCCTGACGCCCCTCCGATACGGGTCGATACTTCCGATAATCGCTCACCCAGGAGCTCGTGAGGCTAACGGTGAGTTCGCTGTTCCAAAGGTCCTCGTACTCGCTCCTCAGCGATTGGAGCATCTCTCCAGCGCCATAAGAGCGAAACAGGACATTCCACTCGCGATTGCACGTAAGGGCGTACTGAGTAAGGTTCGAGCTGCCGATGATGACCGTACTCGTGTCATCGCGATCAAATACGTACCCCTTGGCGTGAAGGGGGCCCTGATACACGCGGACCTCTATGTTCTCATACTCAAGAAGCTTCGCGAACACATTTGGGGTATTGAAATTATTAAACGTCGAAGTGAGGAAGCGGCCGCGCACGCCTCTCCTCTTGAGCTCGGCGAGAATCTCCACCAGAGGCTGCAGGCCGCCCTCAGACACAAATGCAACGCAAATATCAAAGCGGTCACATTCGGAAAGCTGACGCTTGATAACCGACAGGAGGTTCGTGCCCGTGCTCTCGTCATTGGCAATCAACCGTGGACGATACCTCTCCGCAACCTGCTCTGAGGCATCGATGAACCCGGCACGCAGCCCGCGCTCGAAGTTCCTTCGCTCGGACGGTCCTGAGACGACCTCGACTTTCTCGATACGAATCTCGTCCACAGCGCGCCTCCTCACAACGTGTATACGCTGCCAGGATAACAAATGCGCCTGGACCTCAGGAAACACTCCCTTCTTCGCGAATGGCCCTATTGAGCTTGTCGAGCAGCTCGTCCATCTGAACGGAGACAAACTCCTCGCACCAATTGGGGCACGTGCCCCTACGGCACGCGCGACAATCGTCAATGAGCGCCCATACTTCGCGACGGAACCACCTGTGTCGCGGACTCATATTCGGCATCCGGTCACCTCCGCCGAAAGGGTATCGTGATCGCGCGTCGACCGGATAGGATCCGATCAATCCCCACAGTCAGAACCCCACCCTACCCCGTCCGCGCGCTATACTCTCCGCAACAGCCCGCAACCGAGGAGGACCCATGCCCGCGCCCGCCGCAAACAAGCCCATCAAAAACGTCGTCTTCGACATGGGCGGCGTGCTCATGAACTTCGACGGCCCGTACTTCGCGAGCCTCTTCACGGACACGCCCGAGGACGCGGCCCTGCTCAACCAGGCGCTCTTTGGCTCGACGATGTGGTCGCTGCTGGACTCGGGCACCATCACGCACGAGACCATGCGCCGCTACGCCGCGCACCACCTCCCCGAGCGCCTCCACCCCAACCTGGACGAGTGCTTCGAGCACTGGCCCGAGCACTCCGAGCCCTTCGAGGAGACCAACGACCTCGCCATCCGCCTCAAGTCCGAGGGCTACGGCATCTACCTGCTCTCCAATGCCAACACCAACATCATGAAGCAGCTCGGCCACGCGCCGGCCTGCCGCTTCCTGGACGGCATCGTGGTCTCCGCCGAGGAGCGCCTGATGAAGCCCGACCCGGCCATCTTCCGCCTGCTCTGCGACCGCTTTGACCTGGAGCCCGAGGAGTGCATCTTCGTGGACGACAACGAGGACAACTGCATCGGCGCCGAGGTGGCGGGCATGCGCTCCTTCCACTTCATCGGCAACGCCAACGAGCTCGAGGCCACCATCCGCCTCCTGAGCTAGTGACAACAAAACTCCAGCCACTTTCCGATAGGCCGGGCAACCTTCCACGCTATCGGAAAGAATCGTCAATTTCTTTCCGATAGGTCGCCCCAACGTTCTCCCTATCGGAAAGAATCTCCCGATTCTTTCCGATAGACTAGGTTATTATCTTCCTATCAGCAAGAATGCCGCTTCTTTTTCTACAGGAGGAGCCGTGGCCTACCCCACTCTAGAAAAGCTCTTCTACAAGGACGCGTCCTCCGAGCGGTTCCAGCATCACGAGGAGCAACTCAAGCTGCGCCTCGAAAGCGAGTCGACCTTCAGGACGGGAATCGAGCTTGAGAATGGGGAGCTCTTCTGCGCCGTCCCGCGCGAGCTTTCCCTAGCCAATGAGCTCGTGCTCCGCCGCGAGCGTCGGGTCTCCGCACTCTGGCGCTCGCTTCCCACCGTCGCCCTCGGAGCATATCTGCGTGGGCTCATCCTCGATGAGGTGGTATCCAGCAACGAGATAGAGGGGGTGCACAGCACTCGCCGGCAAATTGAAATCGCTCTCGAGTCAGCCGAGTCCGCGGAGGTAAGCACAGAGGGGGCGGCGGAGAGGGAGCATGCGCCCTTTAGGGAGTTCGCCCTCCTCTACCTTGGCCTCACCGATCGGGACAACCCTCCCGCCCAGCCCCAGGCGCCCCTGGATATCCGGAACATCTACGACGCAATCGTGCGCGATGCGCTCGACAAGAGAGGCCGCGTCGCACCCGGGCACTTCCGCACCGGACCAGTCGTCATCGAGGACCATCGCGGAAAAGAGCTGCATCGAGGGGTAAACCCCGAGTCAAAGGTCGTCGACCTTCTCACTCAGATGATCGCGCTCGAACAGTCAGTCGACATCCCCGAGATTAACAGCGCGCTTCTCGCCCACTTTCTCTTCGAGTACATCCACCCCTTCTACGACGGCAACGGTCGAACGGGCCGTTACCTGCTCGCGCTCAACCTCAGCCGCCCCCTGTCCACGGCGACGGTCCTCTCCCTCTCTCGAATCATCGCGGAGAATAAGACCCCCTATTACAAGGCCTTTGACGTCACGGAGCGAAGGCTCAACTGCTCTGAGGCCACGCACTTCGTCATGGCCATGCTCGATCTCATCGGCAAGGCTCAGGAGCAGATCATCGAGGATTTGGAGGGCAAGGGAGCGGCGCTCACAAGGCTGAGCCAGCAGGTGAATCAACTCGACGAAAGCTATACAGACCGCGAGCGCGACCTCCTGTTCTACCTTGGACAGCTCACCCTGTTCGGGGCCTTTGGAGAGATAAAAATGGCTGAGGCCGCAAGCTATCTCAACGTCTCGGCCCCAACGGCAAGAAAGACCTTCGAGTCCCTGTCCGGTCGCGACCTGCTTGTCAGGGTCTCGGAGCGCCCTGCGATCTACCGCCTGTCCAGGCTGGGGAAGGAAGCCCTGGGCATACCAGACTAGCCCGGCAGCTCCACGAAAGAGAACCTCCGCCGCGGATCCCCCGCCGTCCACTCGATATCAAAGATGATCACCTCGCGGGCGTCGTCATCCTTGAGGTAGTACAAAGTGAACGGCGTATCGGGAAGGGGCAGGAACCGACAGGGGAACGGCGGCCGCGCCGCCGCATAATCAGGATTGTACTGAGGCACCGCACTCGGATACTCCCCCAGCATCTCGGCAACGTCCTCGATGCGCCTCAGCACGCGCTCGCTCGTGACGTTCTCGATGATGAACGTCTCGGCGTACTCCGCGATCTTGACGCTGTACGCCATGAGCTACCAGCCCTTCTCCGCGCGAATCCGAGCAAAGGCAGACGCCGCGTCGGACACTTTCCCGTCCTGAACGTCCTGATAGCCACGCAGCAGTCCGGCATAGACGCTCAGCTCGCGTTCGCGCACCTCCTCCCTAAAGGAGAGAGCACGGTCAAAGGCCTCCGCATCCATGACCACAACGGCGCTCTTGCCGTTTCGCGTGAGGTACAGAGGCTCTTGCGTCTCGGCAAGACGGGCGATGACCTCGCTCTGGTTCCTATTGAAGTCAGAAAGTGAAGTGACCGCCGGCATCAGGCACCTCCGCATGAGATTGACAGTAAATATACTGTACCAGACTAGCTCGGCAGCCCCACGCTCAGAAGCACGACCCACACCACAAAGATGCCGAGAAGAACCAGCAGCCCCCGACGCTTCTCCTGCCGCACGGTAAGTCGCGCCAGGGCGGGGAAGCGCCGCCTCAGTCGCCTTCGATCCAGCAGCAGGTAGCCGCCGATCAAGCCCATGAGCGGGATGATGACAAAGTACGAGACAGCCATCAGCCAGAGCGGGTAGCGGGCAACGGAGGGCGTGGGGCTGAGGAACCCGCCGACGCATCCCAGGCACAGCAGGGCGACCATGCAGATCACCACAACGTTCCACGCCACGCCGACCCAGCCCGGCATCCGCTCGAACCAGGGCCGACGGTCCCGCCGAGAAGGACGCTGGGGCTCGAAGGTCGGCGGCTCGAGCTCGGAGGGCACGTTCTTCTCGGCATCCGAGACGGCGGCGAGAAACGCGTCGCGCAGCTCCCGCGCCGACCCATAGCGGGCCGCGGGGTCGAGCTCCGTCGCGCGGCAGACCACGGCCCGGAGGCGCTCCGGCAGGCCCGCCTCGGCAAAGCCGCGCTCCCGGTCGGCCGCCTGGGCCTCGCGCCCGGTGACGCAGTAGAAGAGCAACATGCCCAGCGCGTAGACGTCGCTCGTCACGCCCGTCTGGCCGAAGCCGAACTGCTCGGGCGGAGCGTAGGCCCGCGTGCCGAAGTGCGCGGTGTCCTGCTCGGCGCCCTTCTTGAAGGAGCGGGCGATTCCCAGGTCGATGAGGGTGACGCCCCCCAGAGACACCATGACGTTGCTGGGCTTGAGATCGCGGTGGATGACGGGCGGGTCCAGGCGCTCGTGCAGCTCGCCCACGGCGTCGCAGAGCTCCGGGAAGACGCGGCGCACGAGCTCGCGGCGCGCGGCCGGACCCTTGCACTCCCCCACTCGTTTGCCGAGCGTCTGGCCCGGGACGAGCTCCATCACCACGACGAGGTCGCCATCGCGGCGGTGGCACTCCAGGAGCAGCGGGAGATGGGCGAGGCGCACGCCGCGGCGCTGCGCGGAGAAGACCTCCTCATAGGCGCCGCCCAGGCCGGAATCGCCGCTGATGCGCTTGCGCACGAAGGGGCCGAGCTCGGATCCGTTGCTGCCCGTGAAGTAGACACGTTCGGTGGTCTCGAGGGCGCCCTGCTTGAGCACCGCGTCGACGCGGTAGCAGTCGTCCCGCTCGAGGGCGCAGAGGTAGCTGGCGAGTTCGTCTTCCGTGTTCATGCGCCCATCCTAGCAGAGCTGGCGGGCGGCGAAGCTGCGAGCGCACCCCGCCGCCCGCCCAGCTAGCAGATTGTCCGCTCGCCGAAGCGGTAGAGCTCCTCGTTGACCTTCTGCAGCGAGCAGCCGCGGTCCAGGCAGAAGATGATGATCGCGTCGCGGCGGTCCTTGCAGTAGAGCTCGCTCACGCCGGCGGCGGTGAGCGCGCGGTTGGTCTCGCGCAGGGTGAGCGCCATGGCGAAGGCGATCTGCAGCACCTTGTCGCGGCTGGGATGGCGCGTCCCCTTGAAGATCTGATATCCGAAGGTGTCGTTGAGGTCGGCCATGCGCACGACGCGCGAGCGCTCGAGGCCCTTCTCGTCGAGCAGCTGCTGGAGGTACTCGGCCAGGGTGCGCGATCCGGGTTTGTTCTCCTCGAGGTAGCCCTCGAGGCTCGGCGCGCCGAGCAGCTCGTCGAGCAGCTCCTCCGTGAGGCGTTCGCTCATGGCATCATCCTCCCCTCGTCATCCCGAGCATAGCAGACGACCCTAGAAGCCGGTCACGTCCGCGAGCTCGTAGGAGGCCACGGAGGACAGCGGCTCAAACCCCATGGCCTCGAACTTCCACGTGCCGCCCGCGGGAAGGTTGTTGGTGTTGGCGTACGCTGTACCGATCTGAGCGCCCTCGGCATCGAGCAGGCGGTAGCTCACCTGCACATACGAGACCTCCGCGTCGGAGTTGTTCGTGAACGTGCCGGAGATGGTGACGGAGTAGTCGTCGCCGGTCATCTGGACGTCCGTGATGGCATAGGCGGGATCGTCGGCCGTGGGCGCAGGCGCGTCGGCAGCGGCGTCCTCCGGCTGGACGGAGACGTTCTCGGTGGAGACCATGCCGCTCGTTGCGTCGTCGATGGCAGCGCTCATGGCGCTCTGCATCGCGAGCACTATGCCGCACGCCACGAGGTTGATGACCAGGGCGGCGATGGCGAGGCCCTTGCCCGCGCGCTTGCCGCGCACCGTGCCCACCACGCCCACGATGGACAGGATGAGACCGATGGCGCCGAGGATGAACGAGAGGTTGTTGACGATGGGGATCCACGACGAGACCGCCGCGAGTATTCCCAGCACCAGGCCCGCAATTGCCATACCGGACGTTCCCTTGGCCTGTTCGACGTTGCTGTCGCTCATGTGCGCTCCTTCTGTTTGGGTACCTGATACGTGCACGGTATCAGCTCGGAGCGGGAGAAACATTAGCGGGGCGCTCAGGACAGCGGGGCGATTATGTGCTAGCGGAATGGCCGCTGTGGCAGGGGCCCTCTGCCATGGCGGCCGTTTTAGTAGCCGGCACGGACCCCTGCTATCGAAAACGCCACTGTGGCAAAGCGCCCTCTGCCACAGCGGCCGATTCGATAGCACACGCCCTTCTCGGCTAGCAAAAGTGCCGCCATGGCACGCGCCGCCGCGCCACAGCGGCGTTTTCGATAGCCGAGAAGAACCCGCGCTCGACACGCTATGCTGGTATCGAGCACTCATCACCCCGAAAGGCACCCCATGGCACAGAAACTCACCGAGCAGGAGCAGGCCGCCGTCGTGACGCTGGCCAAGCTCCTGGGCAAGGAGCTGCCCGCCGCGCACAGGAGCAACGCGGGCGGCATCGCGAGCGGGCTCGTCCGCCTGCGCAAGAAGCCGCTCACCGCGGCCGACGTCACCGCCGTGCTGGACCGCTACGGCGCGGGCAAGGAGGAGCTCGAGGCGCTGCTCGCCATGGACGTCCTCTCCCCCGTCGACGGCGGATACGAGCTCAGCGTCCCGACCGAGGACCGCGCAGACGAGAAGGACGCGCCCTCCGGGCCCCGTGCCATCGCCAAGACCGAGCGCCCCAAGCCGCCCGCCCGCCGCGACGTCCGAACGCTCTCGCGCCTGGACACCGTGCGCAAGCAGACTCCCGAGCTCGCGGGCGTCCGCCGCAAGATCATCGACCTCGACCCGCGCCTGTGGATCAACGGCTGGCTGCTCAGCACCCCCGACGCCTACGTCCTCTACGAGCGCGAGCTGCGCGCGCTCGACGCCGCGCTCGCCGGCCGCCCGAGCCTGGGCGACGGCAGCATGAGCCTGCGCGAGCTCTCCTACCGCGTCTTCGGAGACGAGAAGTTCCTGGCGCTCGAGTCCGAGGGCCGCAAGCTCCTGCACCTCATGGGCCTCTCCGACATCGTCTGCAGCCGCCCGCAGGTCAAGCTCGAGCTGCTGCACCACATCCCCAAGCACCACCGGCACCTGCGCCTTGTGGTCTCGGAGAACCTCGACCCCTGGGTCAACATGAGAAACGCCATGTACCTCGACGGCCGCAAGCGCATCTTCGGCGAGCGCGTCCACGGCGTGGTCTTTGGCAACGGGTACCTCGTGGACGACCCCCACAAGCTGCCCGACCTTCTCGCCACCCTCGGCGCCGACGACGTGACCGTTCTGTACTGGGGCGACATCGACCGCGCGGGCCTCTCCATCCTGGCCAAGCTCGCGGACATGGCGGCAGGGCGCTTTGAGGTGGAGCCCTTCGCGGCGGCGTATCGGCTCATGCTGCGGCGCGCCATGGAGCGCTTCCCCGACCCGCTCGACAACGAGGCCACCGACCAGAACGGCGTTCAGGTCCGCGGGCTCGAGCTGCTGGAGGGCTCGCTCAAGAAGCGCGAGGCTGCGTACCTGCGCGAGGTCGTGGAGAACGCACGGCTCATCCCGCAGGAGATCCTCACGGCGGAGGACCTGTAGCGCGAGCACGGGCCCTTCTCGGCTACCGAAACGGGCACCATGGCAGGAAGCCTCCTGCCACCGTGGCGGTTTCGATAGCACCCCGCCCCGCGTCGCCCGCCACCTGCGCAGTACAATGGGACAACCGCACCGAGAAGAACCTCTCGTCCAAAGGACCTGCCATGAAGCACACGCCCCGAATCCTCGCGGTCTCCCTCTCCGTCGTCGCCGCGGCGCTGTCCGTTGCCGCCGCCCCTGCCCGCGCCCTCGCCGCCGAAGCGGAGTCCGACGGCATCATCGTCACGATGCGCCAGGACGCCGCGAGCGAGGTGTTGCTGCTCGCGGACGCCACGTCGGCGCTCGACGCGGCGGGCCTCGACGTCACGGGCGTCATCGACTCCGCGGACGGGGAGCTCGTCCTGGCGGCCGACCCCGCGCAGGGCCAGACCGACGACGAGGCGCTCGCCGTGGCCCAGGACCTGCCGGGAGTCGAGTCGGCCCAGCTCAACTACGTCTACCACCTCGTCGACCTCGTGCCGGAGGACGCCGCGCCCGCCGCCGCCGACGCGCCCGCCGCCGCCCCCGTGGACCTCACCCTGGCCCAGGCCATCGCCGCCAACGACCCCTTCACGCAGGTCTCCAGCCCCTCCGTCGCGCGCAACCAGTACTGGGCGTACGCGTCCGACCTCGTGACGGCCTGGACCCTGAGCACCTCCGACAACGTCGTGACCGTCGTCACGCTGGACTCGGGCGCGCAGCTCGACCATCCGGACCTCAAGGACAACCTCATCGCGGAGTACGCCTGGGACGCCGCGCGCAAGAAGCCCCTCGCGGACGACGAGGTCACGGACTACAACGGGCACGGCACCGCGGTGGCCGGCGTGATCTCGGCCGTGGCCAACAACGGCGTGGGCCTGGCGGGCGCGTCCTACAACGCCAACGTCCTGCCCATCAAGATCCTCGAGGGCAGCGGCTCCGGGAGCAACACCGAGTACCTGGTCAACGCCTTCAACTACCTCCTCGACCTCATCGACAAGGGGCTCGTCAGCAACGTGCGCGTGGTCAACATGAGCCTCGGCACCACCGCGGACGACACCATGCTCCACGAGCTCATCACCCGCGCGCGCGACGAGTACGGCATCGTCACCGTCTGCGCCGGCGGCAACGGCAACAACGTGAGCCCCAACATTGACCCGCGCACCGGCGAGTACCGCGCGCACATGTACCCCGGCGACTACGAGGAGTGCATCGCCGTCACCGGCCTGGAGACGGACGGGACCAACCTCCCCTACTCGGACTACAACATCTGCAAGGACATCAGCGCGCCCGGCAAGAGCATCTGGTCCACCTGGAAGGGCGGCGACTACAGCGCCAACTCGGGCACGTCGCTCTCCGCACCCATCGTCTCCGGCACCGTGGCCCTCATGTTCTACGCGGAGCCCAACGCCACGCCGGACGAGGTCTACGAGGCCCTCTGCGAGACCGCGATCCCCGTGATCGACCCCGAGCACGACCGCACCGTCCCCGACGAGCGCGGCGACGTGAGCGGCAGCCACGGCGCGCTCGACGCCGGCGCGGCGGTGGCCTACCTCAAGGAGCATGTCACCCGCTTCAAGGACGTGACCGAGGCCGACTGGCACTACAACTCGGTCATGTTCGTCGGCACGCGCGGCATCATGAACGGCTACAACGACGGACAGGGCAACTTCGGCGCAAACGACGCTCTGACCAGGCAGGACGCAGCGACTCTGATCTACAACCTCCTCGGCCGCGGCCAGGGCGCCACCGACCACGGCTTTGCCGACGTCGAGGCCGGCGCCTACTACCAGACCGCCGTCAACTGGTGCGCCGACCAGGGAATCTTCAAGGGCTACGAGGACACCGGGACCTTCGGTGTGGGCAAGTTCATCACGCGCGAGGAGCTCATGTGCGTGGTCTACAACATCGCGGCCGAGAAGGGCGCGCAGGTGGACACGGGCGCCTTCTACGAGCTGCCCGACCACGCGTCGACCAGCTCGTGGGCGGTCAACGCCTCGCAGTGGGCGCTCAGCGCCGGCGTGATCCACGGCATGAGCCAGCCCGACGGGTCGCTGCTGCTCGCGCCGCAGAACTCGACGACCCGCGCCGAGATGGCCGCGATCATGATGAACTCCATCAAGGCGGGAGTGCTGCCCGACGTGGCGTAGCGGGCGCGGGTTTCTCGGCTTCGCGGCTAGCGAATCGGCCGCCATGGCAGGGGGCCGCGCGCCACGGTGGCGGTTTTGATAGCAGAGAAGGACGTGCGCTCGCAAATCGGCCGCCATGGCACAGACCCTCGTGCCATGGCGGCCGTTCTAGTAGCGCGCCCCCACCAGAGGCGTCCCGGTCATTGCCTCAGGCCGGTCCAGCTCTCGTAGATGCCGTGCTTCACGTAGTCGTGCGCGTTGGTCGCCTCGGCGATCGCGCGGAACGCGAAGTGGTCCTCGGGCACGTCCGGGAAGAGCTTGAGCTCGTCCAGGTGCGCCGCGATCCAGGCGCCGTCGGCCATGCGCCCGAGCATGCGGTTGGCGATCGAGGTCGCCTGCGCGCGGGTGATGGTGTCGTTGGGGCCGAAGCGCCCGGTGCCGTCGTTGTAGCCGTAGATCCAGCCGAACTGCGTCGAGCTCACGACCACGCCGTAGAACCAGTCGTCCTCATGGACGTCGGTGAAGATGTTCTCGAGGCCCTCGCCCGTGCGGTCGCTGTTGGAGAAGCGCATCGCGATGGCGGTGAACTCGGCGCGCGTGATGGGCCGCTCGGGCTCGAAGGTGGTCTCGCCCGTGCCGAACAGCAGGCCGCGCGTCGCGAGCACGCGGATTGGCTTGGTGTAGAACCGGCCCTCGGACACGTCCTCGAAGGTGTACTCGGCGTCGCCTTCGGACTTGTCGAGCAGCATGTTGTAGAACATCGCCGCCGCCTCGCCGCGGGTCATGTTGTTCTCGGGCCCAAACAGGCCGTTGTCGTAGCCGTGCAGGAAGACGTCGTGGCTCTTGGTGTCAAACCAGTCGGAGACCCCGGTGTCGTCCGGGTCGGAGGGCGCGTTGCCCCTGATGAAGGTCACCGAGATGGTGTGGTCCTCGCGGACGTTGGTGAAGGTGTAGCTGTCCGTTGCGCCGATGTTGACGCCGTCGACGATGACGCTCTGCACCAGGTAGCCCTCGTCAGGGGTGATCGAGAAGGACTTGGAGCCGCCTGCCGTCACCGAAACCGTGCCGGACGGGCTGATCGTTCCTCCCTCGCCCGCCGTCGCGGTGATCTCATACGAAGTCGCAGGCGGCGTGGGGACGTCGGGCTCGTCGGGAGCGTCGGTCCAGGTGAGGACAAACGGGCTGAAGCCACCCTCCTCAACGTCGAACACGATGGTCGAGCCGTCCCTGGTGAACTCGACCTCCTCGGGGCTCACCGCAGCGACGTCGTTGATGTCAAAGCCCGAACCGTCGGCATCACGATGGAGTCCCCGGAAGTGCCAGAGCGAGATCTCCGCATCGTCGGACACGCCCTCCGGAAGGACCCAGTAGACTGTGACCCCCTTGCTGGATTTGATCCAGGCGTTACCGTTGTTTGCATCAACGAGGTCGAGGTACTTCGCCTGGGAGTTCTCCTTGGTAGCCCCGTCAATGCGGCCGAGAAGGGCAGCGGTCCTGTCAACGCCCTCTTCGTCAATGATGTTGTCGAAGAGCAGGGAGGGAGCGAAACCTTCGTTATTATCCTCGGAAAGAACGATGCCGGTGTCGCCGAGCGTATAGACCGTGTCGCCGCTCACGGCCGCTGCAGCCGTACCGGCGGTGAGCTCGGCAGGCTTGCCGGCAAGAACGGGCGAAGTAGGGTCTTCGTCAGCGGTGGCACGGACAGTAAGGGTCCCGAAACCAATGGCGGGTGTATATGGATCCCCTTCATAGGTCACGGTAACCGCACTAGTCTGCCCATCCTCGGCACCGGAGTAGACAGAAATCCGGTACTGCTTGTAGAGCTCCTGCTCCGCGCTCGTCTCGAAGTCGCCGTCGACCGTCACGTTACCGTCGCTGTCGGTGAACTGGAATCGGACCGCGGGAGTCGTATCCGTGGTCCCCTCGAAGCGATAGTACTGGCCAGAACCATCCACCGTATCAACGGGAACGAGCTTCCAGCTGTTGGTGCTGACCACCTGTTCACCGGCAGTAATCGTGTTTGCGAAGACGAAGTCCGTCACGTCAACGCCGGCAGGGGCAGAAACGATTCTGAAGACCGGACGCGGAAGCGTGGACTCGCTCTCCCCTTCCGGGCCGACCACGTTCTCATATCCGCCGTCGCCGCCCATATAGGCAGTTAGGTCGGCGGGAGCGAGAGAGACGATGCCGCGAGAGTTGTCGTTCTCCTGCAGGAGCACGACGGCGTAGCCGTCACCACCGCCGGGAACGGTAAGGCTGATACGGCCGTCATCGCCAATCTCGGCCGGGATAAGCGCGGGAGTTGCGCCAGGGGCAGGGTTTCCATCCTCTCCCGTGGCGATATATGCCGCGACCAGCTGCTTGTCCGAATCATACCTGTCGTTTTCCGGAACGGTCAGACTGAAGTCCTGAGCGGCAGAGTCGCTGTAGTACCAGAAGGAGCCGACGACGACATTGAGGTACTGCGGCGCAAAGGCGCTCGTCACCGCTGTCTCACATGTGGTGGAGGCGTTTCCAAGCTTCACATCCTTGGCTGGATTCGCGATATAGAAGCCGTACTTACTAAGGAGCACGTCAGGATTCGCAACCTCAAATGCATCCGAAATAGAAAGATAGTTTCTCATCTTTCCGTAGGAGCCAGTGACGGCAATGTCGTTCGTCTGCCCATCGCTGGCGACATAGGAACCATCCTCAGCCCGAGAAATGTTGGCGTTCATCATTCCGCCGGAAATAGTTCCGCCATTCAGCTGGACATACGCCGGACCATAGGTGGTTCCCTCAACGACATTGTAATCCTCAGTGACTACGGCAATGTTGCCTCCGAAACTGCCGGAATAGTTGTCGGAAATGACGCCATCGTTCATGATGAACTGCCCGCCACGACGAACGTACACTCCGCCGCCGACCTGGTCCTCCTCTTCAGACACGTTAGCGCCAGAAATGTTGCCAGAAATGGTGCCGCCATACATGGTGAACGTACCGCAACTCACCAAGACGCCACCGCCGGTCTGAGTGCTAACGTTTCCGCATATTTCAGCGCCTTCGTACATGTTCGCCTCGACATGGGTACCGTTGTTTGCGAGAGCGAGAGCGCCAGCACGATCCGTGGAGACGTTGTCGTTAATTTTTCCGTAGATGTCAATGACGCCTGAATTACCTTGGATATAGATGGTTCCGTAGTTACACACGTTATCGTGTATGTAACCGGTACTGCCGATTTGAATATAGTGGATGCCCTCAGTGTCCCAGTTCTGAGACACAATAGCGTGACCGCCTCCGGTAAGACCGGTAATCTCGCCATTCAAATATGCTGCTCCGCCAACGTCAAGGGCAGTGCCCTCGTTGTAGTTTGCGAGAAGCGAGCCCTCGTCCATGGTGAGCTCGCAGCCGCCGAGCACGCCGATGGCATTTCCACTTAGCGTAACGCCCTTGCCGTCAACAACAGCCGTGGAGCCAAACGTTGCCTTGGCGCTCATCCGCATGTGCATAACCACGCCGCTGTTGCCTTGCCACATGGCGCTGTTGGGCTTGATGCCAGAGAGCGTGCCGTTAATTGTCGCAGAACCAGCCTCGTTATAGAGAGCGCGACCATTGATGTCGGCTATTTCAGAGCCCCGCTCCATAATGATAGTGCCGCCCTGCATCCACACAGCGCCAGCCGGGCCGTACAGACCCGAGTCCGCTCCAGGAATCTTCTTGCCCTTGGTTCGCGCAGTCTCCGCGTCGTCAACGATTTCACTACCCGACTTCATGACAAGCTCGCCGCCCGAAAGGCGCACGGCGGACATTCCGCCGAAGTTCTTTAGTACTGCACCGTCACCAAGCGTAATCTTGCCTGTCCCGTTGTAGGTCGCAATCATCGCGTCTTGGACGATATCGCTGTTATCGATTGCGGTCCCATTCTCACTGTTGAGATCGCCAAAGTCCGTCGTTCCGGTCCCGCGAGATGCTGCCTGAATATAGTATTCCCCTGCTTGCGTACCGCAATCATCAAAGACTATGTTGCTGAGAATGAGGGTGGAGACGACACCTTTATCAGGCGTCCCGTTCACCTCGATCATCGCGGAGTTATATCCCAGGCGCGCGGGATCTCCCGCTTCACCGGAAAATACCCCTCTGCTTACGGTAACCGCCGAATCGCCTGAGCCGGTAATGGAGATATGCTTGTTCCAGAACCTTGCAGGCTTCGTTATGGTGAGGTCGGTCATGACGATGATCTCGGTTGGGTCAGCCTCGGTACCCGATGCTGCCAGCTCTACCGCTTTCGCGAGCGTAGCAACGGGACTTGTTTGCGTACCCTCGCCAGTCTCGTCACTACCCCCACTGGATACGTAAACCTCATCCAGCGAGTTTGCCTCCGCCGCCCACGCGCGGACGGGCGCGACGAAGCACGCGAGAAGCGCCGCCGCCATCAATGCGACGAGCAACCCCCCTCTTGATTTATTCGAAATGCTCATCAGACAGACTCCTTTCCCCGATCGGCGTCCTTCCGATACCTCTGGGACGGCATGTCACTGACGACAAGCCGACCCGTAATTTGCGCAAATTGCGAGGGGAAGAATATTCTCAATAAGGAGGCAATCGGCCTTGCGATACTCCCAGCCTGCGCATTTATGAGAGTCTATCCGCTGAGTATCGCCCCTCGAAATGGGGGGTACATTAGTCTTTCAACCATAATCGAGAGAATTCTCGTCCGGAGCAGCGGAATCTGACGCGTTGGGCTTTCAACTTTTTTTCTGGCGACCGGCCACTCGACCCCAGGCGTTGCCATATTGCGGGTGAACGGAGGTGCCGAAGCTGTAAGGAATCGCTAAACGTTTCAATAACTAGCTGTTAATCGCACTCATTCGATTCAAGTGTCGATACGGTAGCCTCATGCGTTATTGGATGGCTCCCCCCGCATTTTGCCCGCACCCACCGCGCTATCGATTTGGCCACCGTGGCACACAGCCGCCTGCCATGGCGCCGCTTTCGGTAGCACGCAGCCGCCCCAGCTACCAAATCCGCCGCCGTGGCACGAGCCCTCCTACCACGGCGGAAATTTCGATAGCGCGCAAGCAGCCGTGCACAAAGGTCGGGACGAGAAGGACGCCCTCCCCTACCGTTTCCTTCTTTGAAAGGAGACAACACATGACAGCTTGCACCAACAAGGCCAGGGGCGCGGTCGTCGCGGCCCTCGCGGGCGTGCTCGCCCTGGGCGCGGTCCCCGCGGTCGCGCTGGCCACCGGCACGGAGGCTCCTGAGGTCGACCTCATGTTTGCCGACCCTGAGGGCGCCTTCAGCAACGCTTCCATCACGGGCGCGAACTTCAAGCACGGCGCCGGCACCCTTAGGCTCAATGCCAAGGGCATCTGGGAGTGCACTTTCGCCGAGAACACCCCCGTCATCCTCGACACCATCGATGTTCACATGATTGGCGGCGCGACGGCCAGCGCCGACTTCACCATCAACGCTGCTGACCCCAACGACAACTACGATGTCGAGTACTTCAAGCGCGGCACCGATGGCAAGCCGGCCGACGACCAGGCCATCACCTCTGACATCACTGAGGTCGGCGACTATGTCGCTGTCGTCACCGCCGTTGACGGCAACTACAAGGGCGGAGTGCTCTACGTTCCCTTCACCATCTCTCCGCGTCAGATCAGCAGCGTGAAGATTGATGGCGCCAAGACTACTACCTACAACGCCGAGAACCACGAGCTCAAGCTCCAGTTCGTCGACTCCATCGGTGCGACCTACAACGTTCTCGAGGGCGTGGACTACACGGTCGAGTATGTGCGCACCGGCAACGACGCGACCTCTGAGAGCGTCACCGACATCAACGAGGCGGGCACCTATCGCGCCAAGGTCACCGGCATCAACGACTGGGCGGGTACCGTCGAGCTTTCCGAGGTCTTCACCGTCAAGCCGCTTGATTTGAACGCCTCCAACGTTAAGATTATCGGCCTCTCCACCTCCACTGACGCGCGCGAGCCGAAGAACCTCCTTGCCATCGTCATCGACGGTAAGCTCTTCAGCGGCGATGATGCCATTATCTCAGAGCTGAAGGCCGAGCTCCTCGACCCCACTGCCGTCTGGATGAAGAATGGCGCCTACGACTTCGTCGTGAGCGCTGCCGACCCCAATGACACCAACATCGTTGATGACGGCCACTTCACCGCGAACAAGGTCTCCTATGCGCTCGACTTCACCTACGGCGGGGCCGAGTGGAAGGACGCTTACGAGGTCATCGTGAGCGACGCCGATACTCACTGGGCAGCCTCCAAGGTTTCCGGCCACGCCGCCGACGGCACCGTGAACGGCACCACTGTTTCCGGCACGGCAATGACCGAGACCATCTACGATGAGAACGGCGCTGTTGTCAGCACGGGCGTCATGAACAGCACCCCTGGTGTCTACACCGTCGTGTATCAGTACGTTAACGCTGACTCGACGATTGGCGGCACCGCCTTCACCACCGTTACCGTCTATCAGAACACGGTGAACGCCGACGCCACCGCCGCCGTCCTTTACGATGTCGACGGCGACGGCAAGAAGGATGTCGTCTCCTCCATCAGCGCCACCTATCAGCCCGGTGTCAACCTCAAGGATCAGATCGAGGTCTACGTCGAGGATGTTGACGGCAATGACGTCACCGCTGCCTGCACCGTCAAGTACTACAACGCTGAGGGCGTTGAGGTTCGTGCCGTCGAGGATGCTGGCACCTACACGCTCAAGGTTACGAGCAACTCCTACAAGCTCTCCGGCACCACCGAGATGACCATCACCATCGGTCAGATTGACCTCTCCAACGTGAAGGCCGCCGCGGTCGTCGACAAGGAGTGGGACAACGTCGGCAACGTCACCTCGTACCTGCCCTGGCAGGCCGACGGCGTGACCCTCGACGAGCTCAAGCTCCAGTACAAGGACGGCGACAGCTGGGTCAACTTCCCGATGAAGCAGGTCAAGGCTACGATTGTTGATGCCGCCGGCAACGAGGTCAAGAAGATCGTCGACGAGGGCGTCTACACCATCCACTTCGAGGCCCGCAACGACGATGCCGCCAACAACTACGTCGTGCCCGCCGACCTCACCGTCACCTGCATCAAGAACGGCACCGTCGCCGACAAGGACGGCAACATCGTCAACCACCTCCTCTTCCGCGACGTCGAGTGGAACGACTACTTC
>CALUJM010000028.1 GCA_944320975.1 uncultured Atopobiaceae bacterium
GCCGGCGGCGCCGCGGGCTCGGGGGCGGCGGGTCGGGCGCGGGGCCGTCGTCGCCCGAGCGGGACAGGCGGGATCAGCGGAAGAGCTGCCAGAAGGCGACGGCGGAGCTCGCGGCTACGTTGAGGGAATCGACGCCGCGCGACATGGGGATGATGACGGAGCGGTCGCAGGCGTCGAGCGCCGCGCGCGAGAGCCCGTAGCCCTCGCTGCCGAAGACCAGCGCGCGCTTCTCGGCATGAAGGAGGGACGGGTCGTCGAGCGGGACGGCGCCCGGCTCGAGGGCCATCGCGTAGCACGCGAACCCCTCCTCGCGAAGCAGGCCGAACGTGCCCTGCGGCCATTCCGCGGCCTCGGCGCGGGCCCAGGGCAGCTTGAAGACCGTCCCCATGGAGGTGCGCACCGCGCGGCGCACGAGCGGGTCGGCGCAGCGGGGCGAGAGGATGACGGCGTCGGCGCCGAGCGCGGCGGCGGAGCGGAACAGCGCGCCCACGTTGGTCACGTCCACGAGGTCCTCCACCACGGCCACGCGCCGCGCTCCCGCGACGGCCTCGGGCACCGCGAGCGGCGCCGGGCGCTCCATCGCACACAGCATCCCGCGCGTCACGTTGTAGCCGGTGAGGCGCGCCATCTCGTCATGCGGGAGGACGAAGGCGGGCACCTCATCCCCCGCCCGGGCGAGCAGCGGCGCCGCCGCGTCGAGGTGCCGCTCGTCCACGAGGAAGGAGAGCGGCCGGACCCCTTCGTCGAGCGCCACCTCCACCACGAGGTGCGTCTCGGCCACGAGCACCCCGCGCTCCGCCTCGATGCGGGCCCTGAGCTGGTGGTCCGTCAGTCGGGCGAAGACGTCGAGGCGCGGGTCCCCGAACGTCTCGAGCCGCATTGTCGTGGCCATGTGTTCTCCTTTGGTTGGAGCGAAGAAACGCGGTGCCGTCGCCACCATCCTAAGGTACGATAGCCACCGCACGCGCGAACGCACCAGATTTGCAGGAGTGAAGCATGGCAAGCCACATGAGGCCCGCATCCTCTTCAGACACCGACCAGCCCGAGGCTGTTATCCCGGAGGCCCCCAAGCACAAGGCCGTCCCCCACATCCCCGAGATCGACCTCGACGACGAGTCCCCGGCCGACACCGCGGCCGCCGCGCCCGAGGCCGTGGCCGCCGCGCAGCAGGAAGATCCGCTCCCCCTGGACGAGACGCAGCTGCGCCCCGTTCCCGAGGCGCCCGACCCCGAGGACCCGGGCTTCGAGGTCCCGGAGATCCCCGAGTCCCCGGATGCCGGCGAGCCCGCCGAGAAGCCCAAGAAGCGGCGGCACCTGCTGTGGATCGTCCCGGCGGCGCTCGTGGTCCTTCTCGGCGGAGCCTACGCGGGGGGCGCCGTCTACTTCGAGTCCACCTTCATGCCGGGCACCACGCTCGACGGCGAGGACATCTCCCTGCGCCCCGTCGAGGAGGTCGCGGCCGAGAAGAGCGCCTCGCTCGACGACTACCGGGTCCACGTGAGCGGCAAGGGGCTCGACCTCACCGTCACCGCCGAGCAGGCCGGCCTGACCTGCGACGGCGAGTCCTACGCCGCCGAGGCCCTCTCCCAGGTCAACCCCTGGGCGTGGCCGCTCGAGATCGCCAGCCCGCGCGAGCTCAGCGCCACCGCGGACGTCTCGTTCGACCGCGAGAAGGTCGCCGCCGTCGTCGCGCCCGCCGTGGAGCAGCTCGCCGCGTCCTCGACCGTCGAGGGCCACGGCATCTCCTACAGCCCCGAGGCCGCGGCCTTCATCCTCGACGAGGGCGCCGTCGCGACCAGCCTCGACGCCGAGCTCGTGACCGACGCCGTGGCGCAGGCGATCCAGGCCGGCGAGACCGAGGTCGTCATCGGCGACGAGTGCGTCGAGACCGACACCGCCGTCCAGGACGCCGTGAACGCGGCCAATACGATGGTCGGGGCCGCGGTGACGCTCAACCTCGGCGGGACGAACGTCGCCGTCGTCACCTCGGACATGATCGCCGGCTGGATCACCATCGGCGACGACCTCTCCGTATCCTTCGACTCCGCCGCGGTGGAGCAGTGGACCCGCGGCGACCTCTCCACCCAGCTCGACACCATCGGCACGGACCGCACCTACACCCGCCCCGACGGCGCCACCTTCACGGTGACCGGCACGACCTCGAGCTACGGCGCGAGCACCTACGGCTGGAGCATCGACGGCAAGGCCCTCGCCGAGCAGATCGCCGCCAACGTGCAGTCCGGCCAGCCCTCCACGATCGACATCCCCTGCGTGAGCACCGCCGCGAAGGTCAACCCCGGCGGCCAGGACTGGCCCGACCGCTACATCGACGTGGACCTCACCGCGCAGCACGCCGTCTTCTACGACAACGGGACCGTGATCTGGGAGGCCGACATCACCACCGGCCAGCCCAACCTCGGCCAGGAGACCCCCACCGGCGTGTGGACCGTCACCAACCGCAAGTCCCGCGCCACCGACGGCGACATCAACCTCAAGGGCCCCATCGACCCCGAGACCGGTGAGCCCGAGTGGGACAGCCACGTCGACTTCTGGCTCGGCTTCGTCGGCAACCTCGTGGGCTTCCACAACGCCCCGTGGCAGTCCGTCTTCGGCGGGGACATCTACACCTACTACGGCAGCCACGGCTGCATCCGCATGAGCTACGCCGACGGCCAGGCGCTCTACAACGTCGGCCGCGTCGGCGACGTCGTGGTGGTGCACAAGTAGCCTCCTCGGCGCCTCTCCCCGACCCGAGCGGCGAGCATGCCGGAGGGGACGGTCTTTGGGCCTCACGGTCCTGAATCCGTCCCCCATGGCATGCTCGCCGTCATTTTATGAAGAACCGCCCTCGGTCGATAAGAACGGCGGCGCCGCGCGCGGGAACGGATGCCCGCACGCGGCGCCGCGGCGCTTCGAGACGACTCGGGGCTAGAACGGCAGGCGCCCCCCGGGGCCGCCCGCGCCTCCCATGTTGCGCATCATCTGCTGCATCTGGCGGCGCGCCTTCTTGCCGCCGCCCGCCTGGGCGGCCATGGCCTTCATCTTGCTCATCATCTTGTTCATCTCGTCCCACTGCTTGATGAGCTGGTTGACCTCCTGCACCGTGCGGCCAGAGCCCGCGGCGATGCGCTTGCGGCGCTGCCCGTTGATGATCTTGGGCCTCAGGCGCTCCTCGCGCGTCATCGAGTGGATGATGGCCTCGATGCGCGTCATCTGGGAGTCGTCGGCGGCCTGCGGCATCTGCGCCATCGCCCGCTCCATGCCCGGGATCATGCCCATAATCTTGGCGAGGCCGCCCATCTTGCGGATCTGCTGCATCTGCTTGAGCAGGTCGTCCATCGTGAAGCCCTCGCGCAGCATGCGCTCGGCGTCGGCGACCTGCTGCTCGTCGGCGATCTTCTGCGCCTGCTCGATGATGCCCACCACGTCGCCCATGCCGAGGATGCGCTTGGCCATGCGGTCGGGGTGGAAGACCTCCAGCGAGTCGGGCTTCTCGCCCATCGAGACGAACTTGATGGGCTTGCCGGTGACCTCGCGGACGGAGAGGGCGCCGCCGCCGCGGGCGTCGCCGTCGAGCTTGGACATGATGACGCCGTCGAAGTCCACGCGGTCGGCGAACTCCGTGACCACGTTGACGATGTCCTGGCCGGTCATGGCGTCCACGACCATGAGGATCTGGTCGGGGCGCACCGCGCGCTTGATCGCGACGGCCTCCTCCATCATCTCCTCGTCGATCTGCAGGCGGCCCGCCGTGTCCACGATCACGATGTCGTTGAGGTGGTCGACAGCCTCCTGGATCGCGCCGGACGCGACGGCCACGGCGTCCTTCCCGTCGCCGCGGAAGACGCTCACGCCGATCTCGCCTCCCAGGGTCGCGAGCTGGTCGGCGGCAGCCGGGCGGTGCGTGTCGCACGCGGCGAGCAGCGGGCTGTGGCCCTGGCTCTTGAGCAGGTACGCAAGCTTGGCCGCCGCGGTGGTCTTGCCGGAGCCCTGCAGGCCCACCAGCATGATCACGTTGGGCGTGCGGTTCTGCGCGAGCGTGAGCTTGGAGTCCGTGGAGCCGAGAAGGACGGTGAGCTCGTCGAGCACGATGCGCACGACGTTTTGCGCGGGCGTGAGCGACTCCATGACCTCGGCGGTGAGGCACTTCTCCTTGCAGCGCGCCACGAAGCTCTTGACGACGCGGTAGTTGACGTCGGCCTCGAGCAGGGCCATGCGGATCTCGCGCATGGCGACGTTGATGTCGTCCTCGGTGAGGCGGCCCTTGCCGCGGAGCTTCTCGAAGGTGTCCTGGAGGCGGTCGGAAAGCGAGTTGAACATGGTCACATCCCTTCGCCCACGAGCGCGCGCGTGAAGTCGAGCGCGTCGAAGGTCTGGAGGTCGTCGAGGGTCTCCCCCACACCGATGCGGTAGATGGGCAGTCCCAGCTGGCTGGAGATGGCAAGCGCGATGCCGCCCTTGGCGGTGCCGTCGAGCTTGGTCACGATGAGGCCGTCGAGGTCGAGCGCGTCGTTGAACTCCTTGGCCTGGTTGAGGCCGTTCTGGCCGGTCGTGGCGTCGATGACGAGCACCACCGAGACGGGCATCGACTGGCAGCGCTTGCGCGTGACGCTCACCACCTTGGCGAGCTCGCGCATGAGGTCGGCGGAGGTGTGCAGGCGCCCGGCGGTGTCGATGAGCACGAGGCGCGCGCCGCGGCGCTCGGCCTCGTCGACCACGTCGTAGCACACGCTCGCGGGGTCCGCCCCGCGCTCGCGCGTGACCACGTCGACGCCGGCGCGCCGGCCCCAGACCTCGAGCTGCTCGATGGCGGCGGCGCGGAAGGTGTCGGCGCCGCCGATCAGGCACGGGACGCCGGCGTCGCGGGCGCGCCCGGCGAGCTTGCCCACTGTGGTGGTCTTGCCCGCGCCGTTGATGCCCACGAAGAGCACGCAGCTCGGCAGGTCGTCGAACGGGTCGCGCCCGGCCTCGGGGAACTCGCGGGCGAGGCGGCGCGCCAGGGCGTCGCGCAGCTGCTCGGCGCGGGTGAGGTTCTCGCGCGCGGCCTGCTCGCGCAGGTCGTCGGTCACGCGCATGGCCACCTCGGCGCCCATGTCGCCCATGACGAGCGTGTCCTCGAGGTCCTCCCAGAAGTCCTCGTCGACCTCGCCGCCCATGTAGAAGATCTCGTTGAGGGCCTCGCGGGAGCGCTGGAGGCCCTTCTTGAGGTTGTCGAAAAAGCCCATTTACGCGTCAACCACCTTTCCTGTTTGCCGGTCGAGGCGCTGCGAGACGACCCGGCTCACGCCGTCCGCCTGCATCGACACGCCGTAGAGCACGTCCGCCTGCTCCATCGTGCGCCGCTGGTGCGAGATCACGATGAGCTGCGTGGATTCCTTGAGCCGCTCGATGGCGTCGAGCAGCTTCGAGAGGTTGGAGTCGTCGAGCGCCGCCTCGACCTCGTCGAAGACGTAGAACGGGACGGTGCGCACCTTGTAGACCGCGAAGAGCAGCGCGAGCGCCGTGAGCGACTTCTCGCCGCCGCTCATGAGCATCATCTTGGCGATGCGCTTGCCGCGGGGCTGGGCCACGATCTCCACGCCCGTCTCGGAGGGGTTGTCCGGGTCGGTCATCTCGATGTGGGCCTGGCCGCCCGGGAACAGCAGCGAGAAGATCTCCGAGAAGTTCTCGTTGACCTGCTCGAAGACCGAGAGGAAGCGGGCGCGCATCTTGCGGTCGATGGCCGCGGTGATCTTGCGCAGCGACACGCGGGCGGACTCGAGGTCCGCGACCTGCTCGTCGATGTAGTCGGCGCGCTCCTTGAGGCGCGTGTACTCGTCCATGGCCACCGCGTTGACGGGTCCGATGGACTCGAGCTGGCGGCGGAGCTCCGCCACCCGGCGCTCGGCGGCGTCGCGGTCCTCGGGCTCGGGGATCTGGAGCGCCTCGTCGAGGACGGCGCCCGTGGCCGTGATGGCGTTGATCGCGCCCTCGACCTGCACCTCGAGCTTGCCGAGGTCAACCTTGACCTCGGAGGCGGCCTCGCGGGCGCGCTCGAGCTCGTCCGCGGCGGCGCTCACGGCAGCGCGCGCGTCGCCGATGGTGCGCTTGAGCGACTCGGAGTCGGCCTCGGCGAGCGAGGCGCGGTCCTTGAGGCGGGCCGCCCACTCGATCGCGCGCTCGTGGAGCGCCTCGTAGCGCTCATGGAGCGGGTCCACGCGCAGCCGCACGACCTCGAGCGCCCGCGAGCCGCGCTCGGTGGCGCCGATGCGCTCGCCGAGCTCGCGGACGCGGCGGGAGAGCTCGCGCTCGCGCGTCTCGAGGTTGGCGCGGCGCTCGCTGGTCATGGCGAGCTCGAGCCGGGCGTCGGAGAGCGCTCGGCTCGCCTTGCCCTGGGCTGCGATGGCCTCCTGGTGCGCGTCGTTCTTCTCGGAGAGCTCGGAGGCCAGGGCGTCGGCGCGCTCTCGGGCGGCGCGGGCCGCGGCGCGGTGCCCCTCGATCTGCTCGCGGGCCTCGGCGGCGCGCTCGGCGGAGGCCTCTCGGCGCTTGACGACCTGGGCGCGCTCGGAGATGAAGCCGGCGAGCTGGGCCTCGAGGCGGCCGCGCTCGGACTGGGCCGACGAGAGCTCCGCCGTGAGGCGGGCCACGTCGCCCTTGGCCGAGACGGCGCCCTCGCGCGCCTCGGCGAGCGCCTCCTCGGCGAGGTCGACGTCCTCCTCGGCGGCCGAGAAGGACTCCTCGAGCCCCTCCATGCCCTCGTCGAGCGCTCGGATGCGGCGCTTGCGCTCGAGCGCGCCGGTCTCGCCGGTGGGCACGGCGCCCACGCGCAGGCGCCCGTCGGGCAGCATCGCGGCCCCCTCGGGGGTCACGTAGGTGTTCCAGGGCGCCCGCTCGTGCGCGCGGACCGCCTCGGCCACGTCGTCCACGAGGCGGACGTCGCCGAGAAGCGCCTCGAGCAGCGGGCGCGCGTCGTCAGCGGCGCGCAGGCGCGCGACGAGCGGCTCGCCGGGCGCGTCCTTCTCGCCCCGCGGCGCCGCGGCGGCGGAGCGGGAGACGATCGTCGCGCTCCCGCCCGCGTCGGAGAGGCCCAGCGCGCGCTCGGCCAGCACGCGGGCGGACTCGGCGTCGGCGACGACGAGGGCGGCGAGGTCGTCTCCCAGCAGCTGCTCGACGAGGCCCTCGACCGAGGCGTCGGCGTCGATGAGGTCTGCCAGGCGGCACTCGACGCCCCCGTCCGCCCCCTCGGCGAGCGCGGCCACAAGCGGGCTGGTCTTCTCGACGTCGGCGTCCACGGCGCGCAGGGCCTCGAGGGTCGCGCGGGCGGACGAGAGCGCCGAGCGGGCCTCGCGCTCCGCCTCGCGGGCGCGCTCGAGCTGCTCGGAGCGGCGGGAGATCTCGCGCTCGAGCTGCTCGGAGCCCTCGCGGGAGCGCTCGAGCTCGTCCTCGAGCAGCTCGGCGCGGCGCTCGCGCTCGGCGAGCGCCTCCTCGGCGGTGTCGGCGCTCTCCTGGAGCTGCTCGAGCCGCGTGGCGAACATCTGGTCCTCGACCTGGGCGTTGCCGACCTGGTCCTCGAGCTTTGCGTAGGCGAGCGTCTCGCGGTCGGCCTCGGCGCGGGCGGCGCGCTCGTCGGCGGTGATGCGGGAGAGCTCCTCGTCCAGGGAGCGGCGGCGCCCCGCGGCCTCGTGCGAGGCGCGCGAGAGCTCGTCGACCTGCTCGCGGAGGTCGCGCTCGCGGACGCGCGCGTCGGAGAGGTCGCTCTCGACGCGGTCGTGCTCCTCGACGGCCTCGGCGCGCTGCGTGCGCATGGAGGAGAGCTGCATCCGCATGTCGGAGAGGCGGGCCACCATGTTCTTGCCCTTCTCCTCCAGCAGGCGCATGTCGGAGTCCATGCGGCCGAGAAGGTCCTGCATGCGGCGGCGCTGCTCCCCGAGGTCGCCCACGAAGAGCCCCTTCTGCTCCAGCAGCGACTGGAGCTTCTCAAGCTCGCGGCTCTTCTCGGCATGCTGGTACTGGGCGAGCTCGATGGCCGCGTCGGCCTCCTTGCCGCGCGCCTGCAGGCGGGCGTAGCCCTCCTGGAGCCGGCGGAGGTCGTCGACGGCGAGCTGGGTCGTGAGGCCCTTGAGCTCGTCCTCGAGCGCGCGGGCGCGCTGCGCCTTGTCGACCTGGCGCTCGAGGGGGCGCAGCTGGCGCGCGAGCTCGCGGGAGAGGAGCTTGGCGCGCGAGAGGTTGTCGTCCATCGAGGCGAGCTTGCGCTGGCTCCTCTCCTTGCGGCGGCGGTGCTTGGAGATGTCGGCCGCCTCCTCGATCAGGGCGCGGCGCTCCTCGGGGCGGCTCGAGAGGATCGAGTCGAGCTTGCCCTGGGAGATGATGGAGTGGGTGTCCTTGCCCAGGCCCGAGTCGTGGAGGATGTCCTGCACGTCCATGAGGCGGCTCGGGGCGCCGTTGATGAGGTACTCGGACTCGCCCGAGCGGTACATGCGCCGGGTGATGCCCACCTCGGAGAAGTCGATGGGCAGGGTGTGGTCGGAGTTGTCGAGCACGAGGGTGACCTCGGCCACGCCCACCGCGCCGCGCGCGGAGGAGCCGGAGAAGATGACGTCCTCCATGGCCTGGCCGCGCAGTTGCTTGGCACTCTGCTCGCCCAGGACCCACAGGATGGCGTCGGAGACGTTCGACTTGCCCGAACCGTTGGGGCCCACCACCACCGTGAGGCCGGGGTCGAAGGCCATCTGGGTGCGGTCGGCGAACGACTTGAACCCCTTGAGTGTCAGCGACTTCAGGTACACGCGGCAGATCTCCTCGCTGCTAGTTGGTGGTGCCGGCGCCCTCGAAGTCCTCGGGCTCGGCGTAGCCGAGGCGCACGAGGGCGTCGATCGCCGCCGCGCTCTCCGAGGCCTTCTTCGAGGGGCCCGAGCCGCGGCCGATCCTGCGTCCCTCGACCATGGCGACCGAGGTGAACGTGGGGTCGTGCGCGGGGCCCTCCTCCGCGACGAGCTTGTACTCGGGACCGCAGCGCATGTCGCGCTGCGTGACCTCCTGCAGGCGCGACTTGGGGCTGATGGGCTTTCGGGCGAGCTCGGGCGAGACCTCGGGGCCGAGGGTGCGCTGCACGAAGTCGTGCGTCGCCGTGTAGCCGGCGTCGAGGTAGAGCGCGCCGACGATCGCCTCGTAGACGTTCTCGAGGGCGGAGTGCATGCCGCGCGCGCCCGTGCCCTTCTCGGACTCCCCCATCACGATGAGCTCGGCCACGCCGAGGCGCTCGGCCACCGAGGCGAGCATCTTGCCCGAGACGAGGCTGATCTTGGCCTGCGTGAGGGCGCCCTCGTCCATGTCGGGGAAGCGCTCGAAGAGGTCGGTGGCCACGATGGCGCCCAGGATGGAGTCGCCGAGGAACTCGAGCCGCTCGTAGGAGGCGGACACGGGCAGCCCCTCGGCGGCCGAGGGGTGCGTGAGCGCCGAGACGATGAGCTCCTGGTTCTCAAAATGGTGGCCGCAGACCCGCTCGGCCTCGGCCACCCGCTGGTGCATCTTCAAGAAACGGGCCCCCTGCTACTGCGCGCCGGCGATGGCGTCGACGACCTGGCCGACCGTCTCGATGGAGCCCACCGCGTCGTCGGCGAAGGTCATGGAGAACTCGTCCTCGAGGGCGGTCACGAGCTCGAGCAGGTCGAAGGAGTCGGCGCCGAGCTGCTTGAGGTTGGTGGCCTCGCTCAGGGTGACGTCGTCGCCCAGCGAGAGCGTGTCGTCGACGACCTCGATGACCTTGGCGAGAATTGCATCGCGATCCATGGTTCCTCCTTGTCTGCGTTCTTCTCGTCCCTATTCTAACCCGTGTGGAAAAGGGACAGGCACTTTTCCACGCTTTTGCATCAGCCCGCGATCTCGCAGGCGGCGGCGATCTTATCCGGGAGGCCGGCGCGGGCGGCGGCCGCGGCGGCGAGCGTGCCCTTGCGCACCGCCTGGGCGCTCGTGGCGCCGTGGCCCTTCACGACCGGGGCGCGCAGGCCCAAAAGGATCGCGCCGCCGTACTCGTCGCCGGACATCTCCGCGGCGAGGGACTTGAGCGACCCCGCGAGAAGCGCCATGCCGATCTTGTTGGTGAGCGATGCCTCCATCGCGGCCTTGAGCCGCTTGATCACGAACTTGCCGGTGCCCTCGATGGACTTGAGCGCCACGTTGCCGGTGAAGCCGTCGGCCACGATGACGTCGAAGGTGCCGGCCAGCAGGTCGGTGCCCTCGGCGTTGCCCGCGAAGCCGCAGTTGCCCTTCGCGAGCGCCTCGTGGTAGGCGAGCGCCATCTCGGAGCCCTTGGTGTCCTCGGAACCGTTGCAGAGCAGGCCCACGCGCGGGCTGTCCACGCCCAGGATCGCGCGGGCGTAGGCGCGGCCCATGTGCGCGAACTGCACGATGACGTCGGGCTTGACGTCGGCGTTGGCGCCCATGTCGAGGAAGACGGTCTTCTTGCCGGAGATGCCCGGGAACGGCAGGGAGAGCGCCGGGCGCTTGACGCCCTTGATGCGCCCCACGCCGAAGGTAGCGGCGGTGAGCACGGCGCCCGTGGAGCCGGCGGAGAACAGGCCGTCGGCCTCGCCCGCGTGTACCGCGGCGGCGGCGCGCACGATGCTCGCGTCCTTCTTCTTGCGCACGGCCTGCGCGGGGTGCTCGTCCATGGCGATGACCTCGGTGGTGACCAGTGCGCGGGCGCGCGCGTGGGACGCGGCGAACGGCTCGACGACGTCGGCGGAGCCGGCGACGAGGACCTCGAGCTCGGGGTCGTCCTCGAGCGCCGCGGCGACGCCCTCGAGAAGGACGGCGGGCTCCTTGTCCGCACCCATGACGTCTACGCAGATGGTGGTCATGTTGCCTCCTTGCCTCGACTCTTCAACTGCTCTATTATGCCGCAACCCGCGGGCGCACGTCCTTCTCGCCCTCCCGGCGCGCCGCGGACCCAAATGACGATTTGGGTCCGGAGTGGCGGGCACTTCTCGGTAAGTGGGGCGTTTCCCGGCCGAGAGGTTAATTCCGGGTTGAAGTTCTCTATCGATAAGAACGGTCTGGCCCAACGGCCGCCACGACCCCGGACCCAAATCCGGATTTGGGTCCGGGGCCGCGCGCCGACACGGAGCCGCCTACACGAAAAGAGGCCGACCCCGTGGGGCCGGCCTCGAAGGTTCCGCGTATCGAGAAGCTACTCGGTAACGATGACCTCGCGGTCCTTGTAGTGACCGCAGTTGGGGCACACGTGGTGCGGGAGCTTGGGAGCGCCGCACTGCGGGCACACGGAACGAGCCGCGGCCGAAAGCTTCATGTTGGCCGAACGACGGGTGTGGGTGGCGCTGCGGCCCTTCTTTTGCTTGGGTACTGCCATGTCAGACTCTCCTGTCCAAAACCTCTGCCCCTCCGCTCGCGCAGCGGCAGGCGTGTCTCAGTCATGCGAAGAGACACTATAGCACGTCTCCCCTATGCGGGGAACGCTTCATCAGCAATTCTTCACTCCGTCGCGTCGTCGACCTCGCGCGCGCCCTCGGCATCGGAGAGATCGAGGCCCGCGAGCGCCGCGAAGGGCGACGACTCGAGCCTGTCCTGCTCGCGCTGCTCCTCGAGCTGCGCTGCGTGGCCGCAGTCCTCCTCGTTGAGGTTGGCGCCGCAGACCGGGCAGAGGCCGGCGCAGTCCTCGCGGCACAGCACGATGAACGGCGTCTCCATGACGAGCGCGGCGACGAGCGCCCCGGAGAGGTCGATCGTGTGGTCAGCCGCGACGAGCTCGTAGTCCGCCTCGTCCTCGTCCTCGCCGAGCTCCTCGGGCTCCTCGAAGAGGTAGTAGCCGTCGACCTCTCCCGCCACGTCGAACTCGGCGTCCTCGAGGCAGCGGTCGCACGTGCCCACCACGTGGGCGCGAAGCAGCCCCGTCGCGAGGATGCCCTCTCCGGCGTTGGTGAGCACGACGTCGTAGTCGATGCCCTCGGGAAGCGAGAACTCGTGGTCGCCGAGCACGTAGGCGGACTCGTCAAGGTGCCCCGTGACGGACCAGGTGTCGCCGGGGTTGGCAAGCCGCTCGTCGAGCGGGAAGATCAAGGGCTCCATGGCTTACCAGGGAACGTTGTTGGTGGTGTTGCGAGGGCCGGAGTTCTCGTCGAGGGTCTGGCGGACGCGGGAAACCGAGCTCGTGAGGGACTTGAGGTTCTCCTCGAGGTGTGCGAGCACGGTGTCGGCGTACTCCTCCGCGTTGTAGCGGGTGTCGCGCTCGTACTGGGCCGCCTGGTCGCGGATGCCCTCTGCCTGCTGCTGGGCGAGGCGCACGATCTCCTGGTCGCCCGCGAGGATCATGGCCTGCTGCTGGGCGTCGGCGATGATGGAGTTGGCCTGCTGCTGGGCGCGGTCGAGCGTCTCCTGCTCCTCCTTGAGGATGCGGCGCGCATCCTGGAACTCCTGCGGGAAGACGCGACGGATCTCGTCGAGAATCTCGTAGACGTCCTGAGCGTCGACGATCTTCTTCTGCCCGTTGTCCATGAGCGGAGACTTGGCCTCGCTCACGATCTGCTCGAGCTCGTCCACCAAGCTCTCGATTTCCTCACCTGGCTGCATCTATGGTTCCTTTCACGTGATTCGTCGACGCATGGCTGCGCGAATCGGCCCATCTTCGAGACATGTTAGCAGATTATATCTGCTTTAACGAAATAACGTGCCCCTCGTCAACGAGAAGCGCATGCGGTGCGGTCGGCTCGCCGCGGCGGGCAACGAGCCCCGCGCACCGCCGCTGCCCCGAAATTGCATCTGCGACCAAATCTCGCCGAGTAAGAGTTATTTGCGAGAAGGACCTCGAAATCGCGGCGCTTCTCGCAAATAACTCTTACTCGACGGGACGACGGGGTTGGGGACTCGACGGGGGTGGCGGGGCCGGGGGCTCGACGGGGGCGTGCGGGGCCGTAGAGCAAGAGCGGGCCGCCGATCTCACGCGTAGCGGTCGCGGAGGCGGGCGGCGACGTTGGCCGGCACGAGGATGTCGACGTCGGAGCCCGTCGCGGCGATCTCGCGCACGATCGATGACGAGACGTAGCCGTACTCGGGGTTCGACATGACGAAGACCGACTCGAGGTCGGGCGCCATGTGGCTGTTGAGGTCGGCCTGCTGTAGCTCGTACTCGAAGTCGGTCATCGCGCGCAGGCCCTTGACCACGCCGCCGGCACCGATCTTGGCGCAGAAGCTGACGAGAAGACCGGTGAAGGGCTCGACGTCGATGTCTGCCGGCAGACCCTCGAGCGCGATCGCCTCGCGAATCATCTCGACGCGCTCGTCGAGCGTGAAGGTGGTGCCGCGGCCGTGCTTGTTGGCCGAGGCAGCGACGGCCACGGTCACGCGCGGGAAGAGCCTCCGCGCGCGGCGGATGACGTCGAGGTGCCCGAAGGTGACCGGGTCGAAGGTACCCGGAACGACGACGTGGGTGATGGTGGCGTCGGTCATGACGCGTCCTCCTCGGGTTCGAAGACGAGCAGGTCAAGTGAGGTGATGCCGTGCGTCTTGGTGCGCACGGGGCGCAGGCCGGGGCACGAGAGCCCCTCCCCCGCCGCGGAGCGCTCGTAGACCACCACGGCACCGGGGGCGAGCTGGCCCGAGGTCGCGAGCGTCGCCACGAGCCCCGAGACGCGCGCGGCCTCGAGCGCGTAGGGCGGGTCGAGAAACACGATGTCGAAGGGGGCGCCGGGCAGGCCGCGCCCCGCGAGCGCACAGGCGTCGCCGGCCAGCGCCGCAAACTCGTCGCGCCGGGCGCCCAGAGACTCGGCGGTCCTGCGCACCCGCTGCGCCGCGCGCCGGTCGAGGTCGACGAAGGTCGCGTGAGCCGCGCCCCGCGAGAGCAGCTCGAGCCCCATGGCGCCCGAGCCCGCGAAGGCGTCGAGCACCGAGTCCCCCGAGAGGTCGAGCCCGCGCGCCGAGAGGATCATCGAGGCGACCTGCTCCCGGGTGCGGTCCGTCGTGGGCCGCGTCACGTCGCGGCCCTTGGGCGACTCGATGGCGCGCCCGCGCCACTTTCCGCCGACTATCCTCATGCGCGCTCCAGCTCCTCGAAGTAGGCACCGAACCGGTCCCGCACCTCGGCCGCCATGGTCCGGTGCGCGGGCAGGAGCAGGCGCGGGTCGTCCGCGGCGATCTCGCGCGCATCCGCGTGCGCCAGCTCCACGAGGTCGGCGTCGGCATCGAGGTCGGAGATCTCGAGCGAGACGCCGCCGCTCTGACGATACCCCAAGACCTCGCCCTCGTGGCGCAGGCGCAAGTCGAGCTCGGCGAGCTCGAAGCCGTCGGAGGTTGCCTCGAGCGCGGCGAGGCGCTGCCGCGCGCGGCTGTCGCGCTTGGCGGCGCAGGAGAGGTAGACCACGCCCGCGTCCTCCCCGCGGCCCACGCGCCCGCGCAGCTGGTGCAGGGTCGCCAGGCCAAACCGGTCGGCGTCGAGAACGACCATGGCGGTGGCGTTGGGGACGTCCACGCCCACCTCGACGACCGTCGTCGCCACGAGCACCTGGGTCCGGCCGGAGCGGAAGCGCTCCATGGCGAGGTCCTTCTCGGCGGGCGCCATCCGACCGGTGAGCAGGTCGCACCTGACGCCCGGGAGGATGCGCGTGCGCAGCTCGTCCAGGGTGGAGACGGCGGAGCGCAGGTTCGACGACGAGGAGCGCAGCGCCTCTGGGACGTCGTCGAGGGCCGAGCCGTCGTCCTTGTCGTCCACGAGCGGGCAGATCACGTAAGCCTGATGGCCCGCCGCCACGGCGTCGCGCACGGCGCCCCAGGCGAGGTCGAGGTTGTCGGGCGTGACGACCTTGGTGGTGACGCCGGCGCCGGCGCGCGGGCGGCGGCGGATCCGCGAGAGCGAGACGTCGCCGTAGAGGGAGAGCGCCAGGGTGCGCGGGATGGGCGTGGCCGTCATGGCGAGCAGGTCGGCGCCCGCGCCCTTGCGGCGCAGCGCGGCGCGCTGGTCGACGCCGAAGCGGTGCTGCTCGTCGATCACGACGAGCGAGAGCGCGGAGAACTCGAGCCCCTCGGAGAGCAGCGCCGTGGTGCCGAAGACCACCGCGAGCTCGCCGCGGGCGCAGGCCATCTCGGAGATGGCGCGCTCGTCGGCGGGGGTGGCTCCGGTGACGAGCGCCCAGCTCACGTGCGCCGCATCGAGCACGGGCCCGAGCTTCTCGGCGTACTGGCGCGCGAGCACCGAGGTCGGCGCCATGACGGCGGCCTGGGTCCCGGTGTCGGCAACGGCGGCGAGCGCCACGGCGGCGACGGCCGTCTTGCCGGTGCCGACGTCGCCCAGCAGCAGGCGGTTCATCACGTGGGGGGCGGCCATGTCGTCAAGGATCTGGTCCGCGGCGAGGCGCTGCTCGTCGGTGAGCGAGAAGGGCAGGGCGCCGAGAAGCGCCTCCATATGCGGGCCGTCCGTGACGTGGGAGGTGGGCTCGACGCCCGCGAGCTCGAGCTCGCGGCGGGTGAGCAGCGCGAGCTGCAGGCACAGCAGCTCGTCGTAGGCAAGGCGGCGCCGGGCGCGCTCCGCGGCCGCGAGCGACGCGGGGAAGTGCACCTCGCGCAGGGCGCGGGCGAGCGTCATGAGCCCGCGCCGCGCGACGAGGCCCGCGGGCAGCCAGTCGCAGACGTTGCCGACGTCCGCGAGGGCCGCGGCGACGATGCGGCGCATCCAGGAGGCGGTGACGCCCTCCCCCACCGGGTGGACCGGCAGCACGCGCGCGTAGCCGCCCGCGCCCTCTCCCGAGCCCACCACCTCGTGGAAAGGGGCCTTCATCTGCTTGAAGCCGTAGGCGAAGCTCACCTTGCCGGAGAGCGCGATCACGTCGCCCGCCTTGACCTGGTCGGCGATCCAGGGCTGTCGGAAAAACGTCGCCACGAGCACGCCGGTGTCGTCCATAACCGTGACCTCGACGATCTTGAGGCGCGTACGGGTGGACTTGCGGCTCACGCGGTCGACTGTTGCCACGACGGTGGCCTCCTGGCCAACGTCGGCGTAGGCGATCTTGGTGACGTGGGTGAAGTCGAGGTAGCGGTGGGGCACGTGCAGCATCAGGTCGCGCACGCGGCGGATCCCGAGGCGCTCGAGGGCGGCCTCCCGCGCGCCCGAGACGTAGCGCAGCCGCGACACAGAGTCAGAGAGGGCGCAGGTTCGCTGCACCCTCTCCGCTGCGGACGCTATGGTCGGGACGCGCCCCAAGGGCCTACTCGATCGAGAAGATCACGGGGTAGAGGGGCTGCTCGCCGCGGTGCGGGTCCACCTCGAGGTCGGGCTGGGCCTCCTCGATCGCGGCCACGAGCGCCTCGAAGGCCTCGTCGTCCATGTCCTGGCCGGCGAGGATCGTGAGCGAGTCGCCCTCCTCCTCGTCCTGCATCTTGGCGATGAGGTCGAGCGTGACCTGGGCCACGTCGGAGCCCACGACCTCGATGGAGTCGTCCTGGATGCCCATGACGTCGCCGTCATGGATGGGGGTGCCGTCGGCGGCCTGGGAGTCGCGCACGGCGGTGGTGACCTCGCCGCCGCGGACGTCGGCGATTGCCTCGGTCATGGCCTCGACGTTGTCCTCGAGCGAGCCCTCGGGGTCGACGACGAACATGGCCGAGAAGCCCTGGAGCACGGTCTTGGTGGGCACCACGGCGACATGCGCGTCCTCGCAGGCGCTCGCCGCGGCCTCGGCCGCCATGCGGATGTTGCCGTTGCCGGGCAGCACGATGACGGAGTCGGCGTTGACCTGCTCGATGGCCGAGAGGATGTCGGCCGTGGAGGGGTTCATGGTCTGCCCGCCCGAGACGACGACGTCGACGCCCAGCGAGCGCAGGATCTCCTCCTCGCCGGAACCGGCGGCAACAGCCACGAAGCCGAGCGCCTTTCTCGGCCCCTCGTCCTTCTCGCCCGCCTCGGCGGCCTGGTCCGCGGCGATCTTGGCGGTGCGGTCATGGGACTCCATGTCCATGTTGTGGATGAAGACCTCGTAGACCTGGCCGAAGCCGAGCATGTACTCGAGCACGCGGTTGGGCTCGTTGGAGTGCACGTGGACCTTGAAGTCGGGGTAGGCGCCCACGATGAGCTCGCAGTCGCCGAGCGTGGCGAGGAAGGCGAGGCTCTCGTCGACGTCGAAGGGCTTCTCGGCCTTGAAGAGGAACTCGTTGCAGTAGCGGAACTCCGAGCCCTCCCAGTCGTCGTTGAGCTCGATCTGGACCTTGGAGGAGACGTCGGCCTTGGCGTCGACCGTGGTCTTGAACTCGGTGAGCTCGCCGGCCTTGCCGTTGGCGGCGTTGACGAAGGCCTCGAGGAAGGTGGCGAAGCCGAAGGCGCCGGAGTCCACGACGCCGTTCTCCTTGAGGACGGGCAGCAGCTCCGGCGTGCGGGCCACCGACTCGTAGGCCTCCACGACGAGCGCGTCGAGCATGTCGCGCGTGGAGATCTTGGTCTTCTCGAGCTGGTCGGCCTTGGCGGAGACGTCGCGCAGGACCGTGAGGATGGTGCCCTCGACCGGCTTGCGGACGGCCTTGAAGGCGACCTTCACGCCGCGGCGCCACGCGTGGGCGATGTCGCCGGGGGTGGGGTGCTCCTGGTTCTTGGCGTCGACCAGGCCCTCGGCGATACCGCGCAGGATCTGGCTCGTGATGACGCCGGAGTTGCCGCGCGCGCCCATGAGCGAGCCGTGCGTAATGGCCTTGGCGATGTCCTCGATCGTGGCGGTGGCGGGCAGGGCCTGGACCTCGCCCACGACGGTGTTGAGCGTGAGGGACATGTTGGTGCCCGTGTCGCCGTCGGGGACGGGGAAGACGTTGAGCTTGTTGATCTCCTCCGCGCGGTCGGCCACGACCTTGGCGGCGGCGGGGAAGCAGGTGCGGATGACGTTGGAAATCATCTTCGAGTACCTCGGTTCTTCTCGGAGTGCCTAGCGGGCGTTGCGGAGGCCCTCGATGTGCACCTTGACATCGACGTTCTCGAGCTCGGCGATCTGCTTGAGCAGGAACTTGACGGAGCTTGTGAGGTTGCCCACGACCGAGGCCATGTTGACGCCCTGCTCGACGATCACGTGGAGGTCCACCGAGACGCGGCCCGCTGTCGAGGCGACGTCGATGCCCTTGCGCAGGCGGAAGGACGGGAGCAGACGGGCGACGCCGGCCTGCTCGTCGATCTCGGCCATGCCGACCACGCCGTAGCACTCGAGGGCTGCGTAGCCCGCGAGGTCGGCGATGCAGTCATTGGACACCCTCAGCGTTCCTGGAACGACACCAGACATGTGGTCTCCTCTCGCTGGCGGAAGTTTCGTGCACACATTTGGTCAAGTATAGCGCAGCGCCGGCGGGAGGTCCTTCTCGGCCGGCACTGAATCCGCAGGTGCCTGAATCCTGGCTTCTGCGTTTCGGGGCGCCATGGGGCCTGATTCCAGCCAAATGCGTGCCGCGGTGGCGCGCGGTGCCGGATTCCCGCCAAATGCGTGCCGCGGTGCCAAATAACCGAGAAATGCGTGTAATCGGAACCAAAATCCCGCTATCTGCGTACGGCGAATACGCACATAGCGGGATTCTGGCACCGCGCGAGCACCGCACGCATATGGCAGGAATCCGGCACCTGCAAAACCACGTCAAAACGCGAGATGTTGCGCAAAGAATTTCATCCGTACAATGCCATACTCCGGTCATCACATCCTGTCCGAATCAAAGATATCGGACAGTCTTCTCCGTCAACAATGACAGCATCAGTAGGAGGTAGACATGAGACGTTCTCGAGCGATACCTGCGCTGTTCTGCGCACTGGCCCTCTTTGGGTGCGCACAGGATCCGGCGAGTAACATTTCACAGCAGACAGATGAGCAGACCCAGCCCCTATCGCAGCATGAGTCTCAGGAGCCCTTCCCTGCCATCTCGGCAGAACTCACCGACGCCTTCATAGTCAGAGAGAACTCTAGCAAAGAGTATCTCGTCATCAACACTGAAATCGAGAACCATTCGTCACAGGATGTAGAACTTCATACAGGCGGCATCGTAGAGAATGGGGTTCTCACCGTATCGAGTGACAATAATCTTCTTTGCTCCTGGGGAAACACGCACCTGTTCTCGGACTCTCTCGAGCCTGCCAATCCGGACTATATTGAACCGATAGGCTATACCATCCCAGCCAATATGAGTTCTACAACAGCTCAGTTTGTATACACACTCTTTGACGAACAGAACGGCTATTACGGCAACAGCACCCAGCCGATCTCATTCGTGCTGAAAACCCCCATGGCAACACCCTCCGATGACGTCTCCGAAGAAGGAGGCACGCAAGGACAGGAGATTGACTCCAGCCAGTACGAAACGCTCATTGATGAGACCTTCTCCTACGCAGATCTTCCGGTGCACTCAGCGAACGGGCCCTATGCAATCGATAACCCAAGGGTAAGAGGCGGGGCCACGTTGAAGAACGGGGCAGCTCCGGCAGTACTCGCCACTATCATCTGCAATAACGGTACTTCCTCATCCGTCAACTTCTCACAAGCTCTGCGCATAGAAGCGACACAAGGAGGAAATGAGCTCTCGATTCTGGATGCCGCAAGCTTTGTCGAGCAGGTGGCGTCATACGACCCAGGAAACTCTTCCGTAGACGGAGACTTTGAGAGCTATGCTTACATCGATGGGAGAGACATAGAGATTCCCTACATCGATGCTCCGGGCCATGAGGTCGACCCCGGCGATAGCTACGCCTACCCCTTTGCCGTTCTTCCAGAAAACGAAGAGGAGGATATCCTCGTAAGTGTTTTCCTTGCCGACAACGACTCCTATCCCATATATACCATGACGATTGAACCAAGAGACTGGCTGTAAGACACCCCTCGTCTTTGATGGCGCAGAGACCGGAAGAGGAGCTGCAAATATAGTAAGGAGCCATTCTTCAAGTGGCATAACGCAGCTGGTCCCATTCCTAAGGTCTGGGACCAGCTTTTTTACCGCTCGAATTCACGCAAATGCCTGGCAGTCTTCGGGCACCTGGCGCTCTACAGGCGGCGCAGGGCCTCGACCAGGCCGGTCTTGGAGTCGGTCTTCTCGTCGCGCATCTTGATGACGCGCGCCGGGACTCCCGCCACGACCGCACCCGCGGGCACGTCCTCCACGCAGACCGCGCCGGCGGCCACGACGGCACCCGCCCCCACGCGAACGCCCTCGAGCACCACGGCGTTGGCCCCGATCATGACGCCATCCTCCACGACCACGGGCACGGCGCTCGCCGGCTCGACCACGCCCGCGAGCACGGTCCCGGCGCCCACGTGGCAGTTGGCGCCCACGATGGCGCGCCCGCCGAGCACGGCACCCATGTCGATCATGGTGCCCGGCCCCACCACGGCGCCGATGTTGATCACAGCGCCCATCATGATGACGGCCCCGTCGCCGATCTCCACGCGGTCGCGGATGATGGCGCCCGGCTCGATGCGGGCGTTCACGCCCTTGAGGTCGAGCAGCGGCACGGCGGAGTTGCGGCGGTCGCACTCGACGTCGAAGTACTCGATGGAGTCCGCGTTCTTCTCGAGAATCGCGGAGAGCTCCGACCACTCGCCGAAGACGATCTTGCCGTCGCGCCCGCCGTAGACGCGCGCTCCGCCCCAGTCGACGCGCATGCCGCAGCGCTCGTGGACGTACAGCTTGACCGGCGTGGTCTTGGGGGCGTTGGCGATGAAGTCGATGATCTCCTGGGCGTTCACAGGTCGTTCCCTTCTTTCGTGGGGCGCGGGCCCCGTGCGTCAGCGACGCTATCTTACCAGCGGCCGGGCGACGTCCCCTCCCGGCACGGACCCAAATCCTGATTTGGGTTGAGCGCGGACCCAAATCCGGATTTGGGTCCGCGGCCGCGATGGCCTTCGGGGCGGACGGTCCTTCTCGATAAAGTCCTTAATCCCGGGGTTTGTCTCTCAGGCGGGGCGACCTTCTCGGGGCGAGAAGCGCCCGCGATTCCGGACCCAAATCCGGATTTGGGTCCGCGGCAGGGGGCACTTCTCGACCTGAAGAGCACATCCGGGGAGGAAGATAAACTCTGAGCACAAGTTCGTTATCGATAAGAATGACTTGCCTCGACGCCCTCTGCGGCGGCGGACCCAAATCCGGATTTGGGTCCGCGCGAGCCGGGCCCCTGGGCCGCAGGGCGAGAAGGACGGCGCCGCCCGGACGCTACCCGAACATCAGCCCGTCGAAGTCGTAGAACCCGACCGGGCGCCGGAGCAGGCGCTCGGCCGCGCTCACGGCGCCGGCCACGAAGATCTGCCGGCTCGCGGCGCGGTGCGTGAGGCAGACCTCCTCGTCGGTCCCGAAGAAGTGCACCTCGTGCGTGCCCGCCACGGTCCCGCCGCGCAGGGCGTGCATGCCGATCTCGCCGGGGACGCGGGCGCCGACGATGCCGGAGCGGCCGTCCACCACGGGGCGCTCCCCCGTCGGGTCCACGGCGGCGAGCAGGGCCTTTGCAGTGCCGCTCGGCGCGTCGACCTTCTGGTTGTGGTGGGTCTCGACGATCTCGACGTCCCAGCCCGCGAGCGCCTCGGCCACCAGCGCCGTGGCCCGGCGCAGGGCCGCCACGCCGAGCGAGTAGTTGGACGACCAGATCACGCGGTTGGTCTCGCCCAGCGCGCGCAGCTCGGCGAGCTGGTCGGCCGCGTAGCCGGTGGCCCCGCTCACGACCGCGGCGCCGGTGCGGCGGGCGTACGCGAGCACGTGGGGCAGCGCGGCGGGCGCGGAGAAGTCCACGGCCACGTCCGCCGCAGGCGCGACCTCGTCGAGCTCGGCGATGTTATCCACGTCGTAGGAACCCGCGAGCTCGAAGCCGCGGGCGAGAAGCGCCTCGCGCACGAGGCGCCCCATGCGGCCGTTGCCGCCGATGACGATGGCGCTAGCCAATGAGACCGACCCCCCTCATCGCGGCGAGCAGGCGCTCGCGGCCGGCGTCGGAGATGGTCCAGAGCGGCAGGCGGTAGTTCTCGCCGATGAGGCCCATCTCAGCCAGGGCGCACTTGACCGGGATCGGGTTGACCTCGCAGAACAGGGCGTGGATGAGCTCGAGGTTCTTAAGCTGGGCCGCGCGCGCGGCGGCGATATCGCCGGCGAGGAAGTCCGCGCACATCTGGTGCACCGTGGCGGGCGCGACGTCTGCCCAGACGGAGATGACGCCCTTGGCGCCGAGGCTCATGAGCGGCACCACGATGTCGTCGTTGCCGGAGAACATGCGGAAGTCGTCGGAGAGGTACTGGGCGGCCATCGTGGCGTACTCGATCGAGCCCGAGGCCTCCTTGAGGCCCCACGCGTTGGGGTGGGCGGCCAGGCGCGCGAGGTTCTTCTCGCTGATGGAGCAGCCGGTGCGGCCGGGGATGTTGTAGAGGATGCAGGGCACGTCCACCTTGTCGAGGACGGCGGTGAAGTGGCGGTAGATGCCCTCCTCGTTGGACTTGTTGTAGTACGGCGTGATGAGCAGCAGGCCGTCGATGCCGAGCTTGACGAGGCCGGCGGCCTTGCGCTCGGACTCGAAGGTGGCGTTGGAGCCCGCGCCGCCGATGACGGGGACGCGGCCGGCCACGCGCTCGATGACGCAGCGCGCGACGGCGAGGTCCTCCTCGTCGGTCATCGTGGAGGACTCGCCGGTGGTGCCGAGCACGAGGATGCCGTCGGTGCCGTTATCAAGATGGAAGTCGACGAGGCGCTCGAGGGCCTCGAAGTCGATGGAGCCGTCCTCGCAAAACGGCGTGACGAGCGCGACGATCGATCCGGTCAGGTTGGTCATGTCCATGGCGATACCTTTCTCTCAAGTGCGATGGGGCGGGCGCCGGGCGTGCAGGGGGCGTGCAAAGGGGGCCGTGCAAAGGGGACAGGCACTTTTGCACGCT
>CALUJM010000029.1 GCA_944320975.1 uncultured Atopobiaceae bacterium
CACTCCCTGTCCTCCTGCGAGTACATGCGGACTCCAATCCGGACACGAAAGTGTCCAACTTTTTGTCCGTACCCCCGCTGCGTCAAGAATCTCCAAGCCAATCAGAATTGTGAACGCATCGAGTTCAGTATTTGACCTCCGCAGGCTTCTCGTTCTGATCCAAAAGGGGACTGTCCCCTTTTGGATCACTCGAAGTGCCGGACGTCCTTCTCGAGGTAGCGGCGCTTCTCGACCGTAGGGCCCAGCGCGTTGACCGCCGCATAGCGCGGGCAGCTGCGACCGTGGTCGTTGATGATGCCGCAGGCCTGCAGGTGCGAGTAGACCGTCGTGGGGCCCAGGTACTTGAAGCCGCGTCGACGCAGGTCGGCGGCAACGCGCGCGGAGAGGCCGTTGCTCACCGGAATCCAACCGTCGGCGTGCTTGTTGTAGAGGATCGTGGCGCCGCCGGCCATGCCCCAGAGATAGGCGTCAAAGCTGCCGAACTCCTCGCGCACCCGCCGAAAGCACTGCGCGTTGTTGATGATGGCCTCGACCTTGCGGCGAGAGCGGATCATGCCCGGCGTGGACAGGATGCGCTCGACGTCGCCGGGGCCAAACCCGGCCACCGCATCAAAGTCAAAGCCCGCAAAGCACGTCCGCATGACCTCGCGCTTGTGCAGCATCATGGTCCAGTTGAGCCCGCACTGCATCACCTCGAGCGAGAGGTACTCGAACTGCGTGCGATCGTCATGCACCGGCACGCCCCACTCCTCGTCGTGGTAGCGCAGGCAGAGCTCGTCGGTGGTATCCCAGTCGCAGTAGGACATGCGGCCCCCCTGTTCTTCTCGGTCTTGACAAGCCTATTATCTGACAGAGAAGGGAGTCGAACATGCCCAACACATACTTTGACATCGAGCGCTTTGTCCGCGCACAGGACGGCGGCGCCTACGGGCAGGCGCTCGCCGAGATTCGCGCCGGCCGCAAGCGGAGCCACTGGATTTGGTTTGTCTTTCCGCAGGTGCGCGGGCTCGGGCACAGCCTCATGGCGGAGCGCTACGGCATCGCCAGCCGCGCAGAGCTTGACGCGTACGTCAACCATCCCCTGCTCAGGACACGACTTCTCGAAATCTCGCACGCACTTCTCGCCCTGCCGGGAAGCGACCCCGTGGCTGTTCTGGGGGGCATCGACGCCCTCAAGGTCCGCTCGTCGATGACGCTCTTTGAGCTCACGGGCGCGGACCCCGCCTTTGGTGCAGTGCTGGACAAGTACTACGCCGGCAGCCGCGACGAGCTCACGCTGGGGATCGTGAGCGAGGCCTGGGGATAACCGAGGGGAACCGGCGCACAGAGGTGCCGGCATCGCATCTACGACCTACGGGCGATGGGTAGAATACGGATATCTGCACAGCCGCTCTGAAGGGGGTCTCGTATGCCCGTCATCTCGATCTTTCTCGGAATCAAGATCATGATGTACTACGATGACCACAACCCCCTCACTTTCACGCTAGCTACGCTGGATTCGATGCACTTATCGACATTCGTCGCGGATGCGTCATGAGCGGTTCCCTGCCTGGCAGACAGCTCAAGTTCGTGCTTGCCTGGACGGAGCTCCACAAGGACGAACTCATGCAAAACTGGGAGCTCGCCGCCGCAGATCAAGAGCTCAACCAAATCGTCCCCCTCGCGTAGGAGGCATATCATGGAGTACGTTCCCACAGTCGTGCAGGCTGTCCCCGGCAACAACTTCACCGTCTACGCCTACTTTTCCGACGGGACGGTTCGTCTTGCGGACATCAAGCCGCTCATTGCTCGCGGCGGCGTATTCTCCCCCCTCGCTGATGAGAACGTCTTCCGCAGCAGGATAACCGTGCTCAATGATGCGGTTGCTTGGGATCTCGAGGGCAACCGAGACGAGACGGCTTGCATCGACCTTGATCCCGGGAAGATGTACCGGGAGAGCCCCGTCGTCGACGACCCGCTCGAGGCGGTTGCCTAGCCTCTCTAACACATGATACGAAGGGACTGTCCCTTCGTATCATTCCTCGATGCGGCGGATGGCGGGGATCGCCCAGGTCACGCAGGCGAGAAGGACCATCGCGGAGCCGGCGCCCACGAACCACCCCGGTGCGCCCACGGCGTCGGCGAAGAGCGACGAGAACGCCAGCCCCAGCGGCAAAGCCCAGGACATGATGGCCCCGTAGAGGCCGAAGACGCGGCCCAGATACTCGGGCGGGACCTTCTCCTGTATGAGGGCCGTTTGCGGGCCGGAGTAGAACGGCGAGCTCAGGCCCATGAGGAAGCTCATACCGAGAAACGCCACGAACCCGCCCGTGCCGAGCAGCCCCGCCCCGAGCGTGACCACGCCATAAAGCGCCGTCGCAGCCGCGACGGTCAGTGCGCGGTTCTTGAACCCGCCCGTCGCCGTGAGCAGCGCCGATCCCGCGATCATGCCCACCGAGAACACGATCTCCGCCGTGGCGGCGTCGCCCGTGGTGCCGCCGAAGTGGTCGAGCGTCATGAGCGGGAAGAGCGCCGAGATGGGCGAGAAGACCAGCGTGAACACGAAGCCGCACCACAAAAGCGCGAAGAGCCCACGGTAGCCGCGCAGCACGCGGTAGCCGTCGGCGGTCTCCGCGGCGAGGGCGCGCGCCTGGGCCACGAGGCCGACGTTCTTCTCGCCTGTCGGCGCGCCGGCCCCCGAGCCCCCGACGTCGATCCGTGCCGCAAGCACCGCCACCGTGGCGAAGAGCGCGCCCACAACGTCGAGCGCAATCATGGCCGTGAGCCCCCAGAGCGGGTAGATTACCGCCGCGACGGCAGTCCCGAGGATGTAGCCGCCCGACTGCACCGCCTGCGTCACTCCGGCGAGGCGCGTGAGGTGCTCGGCCGGCGCCACGAGCGGCGTGAGAGCCTGAAAGGCGGGCGTGTGCAGGGAGCTGCCGATGGCACGCACGAAGAGCGCTACCATGACCACCCACACAGGCAGCGCGCCCGTGAGCGAGACCATCGCCACGACGGCGCTCACTGCGGCGATGAAGAGGTCGGCCCCGATGAGCGTGGTCCTGAGCGGCAGGCGGTCGACGATGGCCCCCGCGAAGGTACCGAAGAGCGCGAGCGGCAGAAAGCCCGCGAGCGACGCCAGCGAGAGCATGCTCGCCGAGTTTGTAGTGAGCGTGATGTGCCAGACGAAGCCCATCTGCAGGATGGAGCTCGTAAGCACCGAGACGAGCTCGCCGCCCCACACGCACGCGAGCTTGAGCTTCCAAGAGGTGTTTGCCATAAGAATCCCATCCTGAGACAGGGGGACAGGTTCGTTTGTCTCATTGCAAATTATATGAGACAAACGAACCTGTCCCCCTGCCTCATCGAAGCGCCCTCCAGTAAGCCACGGCGATCTGGGTGCGGTTGCGCAGGCCCAGCTTAGCCAAGATCGAGCTGATGTGGTTACGGACGGTACCCTCGCCCATATAGGCCGCCGCAGCCACCTCACGATTATCGAGGCCATCGGCAATGAGCGCAACAACCTCGCGCTCGCGGTCCGTGAGCTGGGGGAAGACCGTCGTGAGGTCGGGCTTCTCGGCCACCGGCGCACCCGCTCCCAGGGCGACCGCCCGCTCCAGCACCTCGCCCTCCAGCACGCTGCGCCCCGCCATCACCGCGCGCAGCGCCGGGGCCACCCCCGCCACGTCCTGTTTGATGAGGTAGCCTGCAGCGCCCAGCGCAAGGGCGCGCACGATGTACTCGTCGTCGGAGAAGGTGGTGAGAAAGACCACGCGCGGCGGAGTCGGGGAGGCGAGGATCTTCTCGGCGGCGGCAAGGCCGTCCATCCCCGGCATCTGGATGTCGAGAAGAACGATGTCGGGCGCGGCATCGGCCGCCAGGCGCACGGCGTCTGCCCCGTCCGTCCCACAGCCTGCGACCTCGATATCGGGCTGTGCGTCCAGCACAATCTGGAGCGACTCCACCACCACGGCGTCGTCGTCTGCTATGACCACCCTCATGTGCTTCCCCTCTCCGCGCGTTAGTACATCCAAAACCATGTATCAACAGGACCCGGATCGGTCAAATCGGAGGTCCGGCTGGCGTTGCTACATTCCACAGCATGTAGTAACGCCGGAATCGCCTCGGGCACCACGGGCCTCGGCCTCACGCCCACGCGGCACGCTGGCAAAGACGGTCCAGCCTCCGCCCTCGCCGGGACCGGCGCGAAACGTCCCGCCGAGCGCGCGCACGCGCTCCTCCATCGAGGCGAGCCCCATGCCGGGACAGCTGTCGGGCGCGCCGGCCGGGGTCGTTCCATCATCAGTCACCGTGAGCCGCCAGAGCCCCGGGTGCTCAACCAGCTCCACGCTCACGTGGCGCGCGCTCGAGTGGCGCAGCACATTGGAGACGGCCTCGCGCGCGACCGCCGTCAGGCAGCCCGCCACGGCAGCCGGTGCCTCCCCCGCCTCCACGCGCACCGTGGGCGCGAGCGCCGTGCCGGCGCAGGCGCGCTCCACGACCGCGCGCACCTGCACCGAAAGGTCGCAGGCATCGTCGCGCAGGTCGTGCACGCTCGCGCGTACCTCGTCGAGCGCCTCGCGCAGGGTGAGCGCCACGGCGGCGAGGTCCTTCTCAGCAGGCTCGCCGCTGTGCACCACGCGGTACGCCTCGGCCTGCACCACGGCGCGCGTGAGCAGGTGGCCCACGTTGTCGTGGATGTCTCGCGCGATGCGGGCCCGCTCAGAGAGCGTGGCCAGACGCACCTCATAGTCCTGCGCGTCGAGGAGCTCGCGGTTCTTCTCGACAAGGGCGAGCTCGGCGGCGCGCAGCTCGTCGCGGGTGCGCAGGGCGTCGCGGTCGCGACACTCAAAGACGCCGGCACGAAGCCCGAGCCACGCGCCCACCACGGCCCCAAGAATGGCGAGAAGGACGACAGGGCCCTCGGCGCCAACGCACCAGCCAAGCGCAAGGGCAACGAGTGCGGCAAGGGGCGCAAGCCGCGCGCGACCTCCTTCGAGCGATGCGACGAAGCAGAGGTCACAGGCAGCGACGCCGAGCAGCGCAGCGGAGTTAGGCAGCACGCACACGAGGGCGCAGCACAGAAGCGGCGGCACAAGGCGCACCGACCCGCGCAAGACCTCGACGAGCGAGGCCGACGTCACGGCCGCAAGCAGCGCGACCACGACCGCCGCGCCCACCGTCCCGCGCGCGGCGGCAGCGAGCGCGGGCAGGCAGGCGACGAGCGCCACGACCTTGTCGACGAGTCTCTCCATAAGGGCGATTCTAGCAGGGCCGCCGGACGCTCCCCTACGCGGCGCCCGCCACACGACGGCGCGCGCGGCCGACGGCGAGCCCGGCGGCGCAGATTGCCACGGCAAAGAGCGCCACGATTCCCACAGACGTGCTCACCTCGGCGAGAAGGGCAGGCGTGACGCCGTTCGCACCAAGCGCGGCCTCCACGGCGCTCGAGGCCCAAAACGAGGGCGAGAGGCGAGCCGCGGCCTGCACGCCCGCAGGCAGGAGCGCAAGCGGCACCCAGGCGCCACCGAGAAACGAGAGCACCATCGCGCCGATGTTGCCGACCGCGTTGAGTGCCTGTTCGGAGAGTCCCAACTGCGCGAGAAGAAACGCGATCGCCAGCGGAACAAGCGCGAAGGGAAGCATCGAGAGGAGCGCTAGGCCGACGAGCAGCGGATCCACACCCGTAAGCGAGCCCCCGCAGGCAACGACGCCCACCAGGCACGTCCACGCCCACACGCAGACCACGAGCACGCAGCACGCGCCGAGTTCTCCGGAGGCAAGGCGCGCGGGCGCAACGGGAGCAGCGGCGTTGCGGCGACGAATATCCGGGCGCTGATACGCGGCCAACGTGACGCCGGCAACGACCACGATCGAGCTCATGACGGAGTAGGTCGAGAAGCGCAGGTAGACCGCGAGCCCGCTGCCCGTCGCATCCTCCGTGCCCGTGGAATCCACACTCATGTCTACCCGCTCGTCCGCGACGGCGAGCGCGAGCTCGGCCACCTCGGATGCGGTGGCGCCCGGCTCGAGCGCGGCCGCCTGGGCGGCGAGGCTCACCCAGCGCGAGGTCGCCGTCGCGGCCAGGGCGCCCGCCTGCACGTCCGTGCCATAGGCGACCTCGAGCGGTGCGGGGTCGCGCCCGGCACGCGCGTCCGCGATCAGGTCCTCCTCAAAGCCAGCGGGCAGCACGACCAGGCAGTCCACGGCACCGGTCGCGACGCTGTCCTGCAGCGCGAGTGGCTCGTCGTCCACGGTCACGACCTCGGCGTTCTTCTTTGCCCAGGAAACGAGCGCGCCCGAGAGCTCGGAGCCGTCACGATCCACGACGGCCACGCGGGCCTCGAAGGCCGGTCCGGAGGCAGCCGCAGCGGCTCCGGTGCCCAGGTCGCCGATCACAAGCACGCCCAGCAGCGAGAGAAAGACCACGTACACGGTCAGATAGATGGGGTGCGCGGCCGCCACGCGCAGCGCGGTCCTAAAGATGCTCATAGCTCTGCCTCCTAAAGGCGACCGTGGCAAGGACGAGAAGGACGAGCGAGGCCGCCACGCAGACGGCGACGCGCAGGGCGAAGGGGGCGAGCGACGTGTAGAAGTAGAGCGAGTAGAACGTGTCGCAGACGAGCTTGGTGGGGTTGACCCACGCGGTCCACGGTGCGGTGCGCGCGAGCCAGTCCGAAAGCTCCAGCGCCGCGGTGCCGTAGAGGCCCGCAAAGAGCGACAGCAGGCACGTGAGGCCCGTCATGATGCCGGAGCGGGCGGAGAGGTCGGCGCGGATGGGCAGCGCTCCGACAAACGCGCCGATCGCGGTGGCGAGCAGCGAGCACGCGCCGACCCCCACCAGGCAGAGGCCCTCGCGCCCCGCAAAGTCCACGCCCACCACGAGGAGCAGAAACGCGAAGGCGAGCGCGAGCGCCGCAAACGATACGACCCACGCACCGGCCACGCAGCCGACGAGCTGTCGCCCGCGCGGCGTGCCCGCGACCGCACGTCGCGCGCCGAGCTCGGAGACGCAGGGCTGCGCGGAGGCCACCGCGAGCATGCCCGCCTGCGTGGCCATGAGCGTGGCCATGCCGAGAAGCGCGTAGTAGTAGCGCACGATCTCGTCAGGCGTAGCGTGGGTGACCTGCGCGCGCTCGACGCCGGCGGAGAGCTCGAGCGCCGAGGCCACGGCGGCGGGATCGTTGAGCGTCGCCGGGTCGCGCTCGGAGACCTCGGCCATGAGCGCACCCGACTGCACGTACGAGCTGGCCACGGCCTCGAGCACCGCGGCGCCCACCGATCCGGCGTCGGCAACCGTGAGATCGGGCGCGCCGTCGACGGAGACCTCGTAATAGCCCTCGACCTCGCCAGCGGCAAGAAGATTGGCCGCCTCGGCGCTCGTCTCAACGAGCCGCAGGTCAAGGAGCTGATCGTCGCCATCGGCGGCGAGCGCCTCGAGGACCTCGGCGAAGTCGAGGGCCTCGGCGGCACCGTCCTTCTCGTCCGCCGCCTCCACGAGCGCCACGGAAATCGGGTCCGCGACGCCGTCCGTGCGCATGCCGGAGAACATGAACAGGAAGATGGTTGACATGATGATGGGGAACGCAAGCACCCAGATGATGACCGAGGGGGCGCGAACGAGCGATTTGAGCGTCACCACAAATGAGCTTCCCATGGCTGCCCCCTAGTCGCGCAGCTCGCGGCCGCAGAGCTCAAGAAAGACGTCGTTTAAGGTAGGCGGCTCGCACATCACGCGCCCCAGGCGCACGCCCGCGCCCGCAAGCGCACCGAGGACGTCGGTGAGGTTGTGGGGGCTCGGCTCGCAGGTCACGAGCAGCGTGCCATCCGAGAGCTCGGCCGAGCGCACGTGCGAGAGGCCGCGCACCGCGGCGAGCGCGGCATCCGGGAGATCGCACACCTCTGCCGTGACCTTCTCGCCGAGGCTGATCATGCGCTTGAGCTCGTCGGCGGTGCCCTGTGCCACGGCGCGCCCGCGGTCGCAGATCATGATGCGGCCGCAGATCTGCTCGACCTCCTCCATGTAGTGGCTCGTGTAGACCACCGTGGCCCCCTCGTCGCGCAGGCGGCAGATGCCGTCCAAGATGTTCGCGCGGCTCTGCGGGTCCACGGCGACGGTGGGCTCGTCGAAGAAGATGAGCTCGGGGCGGTGCGCGATGCCGCAGGCGATATTGAGCCGCCGCGCCAGGCCGCCGGAGAGCTTGGCCGGGCGGAAGCGCGCGTAGTCGCCGAGGCCCACGAAGTCGATCGCCTCGTCCACGAGCTGGCGGCGCCGGCGGCGGTCGCGCACGTAGAGTGCGCAGAAGGCGTCCACGTTCTCGCGTACGGTGAGCTCGTCGAAGACGGCCACCTGCTGCGGGACCACGCCCACGCGCGTCTTGAGGTCGTAGCGACCCGGCGCCATCGGCTCGCCGAAGAGCTCGATGGTACCGCGGTCGTAGGAGAGCAGCTGGAGGATGCAGTTGATTGCCGTGGTCTTGCCCGAGCCGTTGGGGCCCAGGAGGCCAAAGATCTCCCCCTTGCGCACGGAGAGGTCCAGGTGATCGAGCGCGACGAGCTCGCGATAGCGCTTGACGAGACCCGTGACGCGGACGACGTCTTGCGATGGCGCGGTCTGCGTGTGTGACATGGCGGCCCCTTTCTCTTGGCGCCATTGTCACAGGCTGCCCGCGCGCGCGGAAGTGAGTTTTGTCACGAGTGAGGCCCCGCGCGCAAAGGGCGCTCCGTGCGATAATCTGGAGTCACGCCACACGAAAGGACCCGCATGGACGAGCTCGAAGAGATCGAGAAGAACGCTGCGCCCAGCTCGCAGGCGGTGCTCTACCGCCCCGCGCCCACCGTCGAGGAGCGCCGGGCCGCCGGGCTCGCAGCTCGCGAAGCGTGCCCAATCGAGACGCTCGGCACCTGGGAGCCGCGCGCGTCCAGCGAGCCGGCAATCGACCTCATCGAGCAGCAGTCCGTCACGCGCGACCCGAGCCTCGTGCCGCTGCGCTACGAGCGCATGGGCGTCTCGCCGTTCACGTTCTACCGCGGCAGCGCCGTCATCATGGCCGCCGACCTCGCCACCATGCCCGTCACCGGCATCGAGGTCCAGTGCATCGGCGACGCGCACGTCGGCAACTTCGGCATCTTCATGAGCCACACGCGCCACCTCGTCTTTGACGTCAACGACTTTGACGAGACCGCGCCCGGGCCCTGGGAGTGGGACGTCATGCGCCTCGTGGCGAGCATCGAGATCTGCGGGCGCGACCGGGGCTTCTCCAAGCGGGACCGCAAGGACGCCGTGCGCGCCTGCGCCAAGCAGTATCGTCGCGCGATGGTCCACTTTGCGGAGAAGGGCGAGCTCGACGTCTGGCATGCCCATCTCGACGTCGAGCGCATGCTCGACGAGTTTGAGCTCGACGGCAAGACCGGACGGACCATCCGCAAGGTCGTGGAGAGGGCGCGCGAGAAGGACAGCGCACGCGCGGCCGACCGCCTCACGGTGCGCGACGGGGGACGCCTGCGCTTTGACACCCGCCCGCCCGAGCTGGTGCCGCTCTCTGAGCTCTCCGCCGAGCAGGGCTACGACGCGTCCCGGCTGAGCCACGCGCTGCGCGGTCTTCTGGACGCCTACTTTGGGAGCATCCCCCGCGACCGCCGCGTCCTTCTCGGCCACTACCGCCTGCAGGACGCCGCGCGCAAGGTCGTGGGCGTGGGATCTGTGGGGCGGCGCGCCTGGATCGCGCTGCTCACCGGCCGTGACGAGGACGACCCGCTGGTCCTCCAGGTCAAGGAGGCAGAGGAGTCCGTCGTGGAGCGCTACTGGCGCCCGAGCGGCTTTGCCAGCCACGGCGAGCGCGTGGTGGAGGGCCAGCGCCTCGTGCAGTCCACGAGCGACTTCCTCTTGGGCTGGACGAGCGTGCCCACGGCGGGCGGCGGAACGCGCGACTACTACGTGCGCCAGCTCTGGAACGGCAAGGGCTCGATCGACCTCGCCGCGGTGGGCCCGGAGAGCCTCGAGAACGTCGCACGGCTCTGCGCGTGGTCGCTCGCGCACGCGCACGCCCGCACCGGCGACGAGGTCGCCATCGCGGCATACCTCGACGACGACCACACCTTCGAGGACGCCATGTGGGACTTCGCCCGCGCCTACGCAGACCAGAACGAGGTCGACTACCAGGCGTTTGTTGAGCGGTTCAAGCAGCGCGCAAGCGCCTAGCAGCCAAAGAGCTCCGCCGCAGCAGCCATGCACTCGGCCACGTGTACCCCAAAGGGACAGCGCCCCTCGCACGCGCGACATGCGATGCACTCCGCCGCCGTGGCGCCGAGCGCGCGGTAGTGCTCGCGCAGGGAGTCCGGCACCTCGTCGTAGCTGGTCGCAAGGTCAAAGAACTTGTTGACCGCGGCGATGTCGATGCCCTTGGGGCACGGCGCGCAGTGGCCGCAGTAGGTGCACTGCCCCACGTAGGCATGGCGCGGCGCGCCGGCGAGCACGGAGGCGTAGTCCTTCTCGGCATCTGTCGCACTCTCGTACGCCACGGCCTCGGCGACGTGGGCGGGCTCGCCAAAGCCAACCATCACGCTCGCAACCGCGGGGCGCGTGAGCGCATAGTGCAGGCACTGGATGGGCGTGAGCGCGACGCCAAACGGCGACTGCACGGCATCGAAGAGCCGCCCGCCCATATATCCCTTCATGACGGTGATGCCGGTGCCCGTCTCTTCCGCGAGCGCGTAGAGCTCGGCACGCTCCGGGCGCATGCCGTCCGTGGCCGCCTGCTCGCCGCGCTCGTCAAAGTAGGCGTCGAGGTCGTCCGTAGCGGGCATCATGTCAAAGGCCGGGTTCACCGAGAAAAGGATCATCTCGATCTCCGGGCTCTCCACGGCCATGCGCGCGACCTCGGGGTTATGCGTCGAGAGGCCCACGTGACGGACGGTGCCGGCTGCGCGGAGCTCGCGAACGTAGCCGATGAACGGGCTGTCATCCATGAGCTCGAGAAACTCAGAGGGCTTGTCCACGTAGTGGATCATGCCGAGGTCGACGTAGTCGGTGTGGAAGCGGGCGAGAAGATCCTCAAAGGCTGGGCGCACTTGCGCGAGGTCGCGCGTGCGCACATACTGCTCGCTCTGCCACGTGGAGCCAAGATGGCCCTGGATGACCCAGCGCTCGCGCAGACCAAGCAGCGCGTCGCCGAGATTGGAGCGACGCGTGGGATCGGGCATCCAGCAGTCGAGGATGTTCACGCCGGCGGCCTCCGCCGCATCCACCACAGCACGCGTCTCCTCGGGCGTGCCGTCCATCCACTCGCCGCCAAAGCCGATCTCGCTGACGCGCAGGCCGGTGCGGCCCAGCTCCCGATAGCGCATGCGCCCCCCTCTTGTTGAAAGTCACATACCCATCCTAACAGGAGCGCAGGATAAACGGCCCTGTATACAGCGTCGAACCTCCCGTAACGTTCAGAGGGCCTTCACTCTTTATAGCCCCAGGGAATTTGTGCAGCAAGCTGCTGCACAAATCGATGAGCTTGCCGATCCTCCAGTACATGCAGACAACCTCGCTGTTGACAGCCAACACGGCGCGCGACCTCGCCCCGGAGATCTCTCGCTTAACGCGCTCGAGCGTCTCCATGTAGCTTGCATCGTTGCACAGCAGCTCATCCATGGCGTCTCCTAGCCAAAGGTCTCGAGATACTCCGCGCAGGTCATGGCGCGAACCTTGGATCGCTTGTACGCGTCCGCGTCGCGCGTGAGGATGACGTCCACGCAATTGAGCTCGGCACAGGCGCGGATGAGGCCGTCCTCGAAGTCCGGCTCACCGCAGCCGAGCGAGAGCTCGCACTCCTCCGCGCCCATCGGCACGATAACGAGCAGCTCGCGCAGCCATTCCACCGATCTTCTCGCCTGCGCCTCGCCGTACTGTCGCTGCAGCACGTAATACGCATCCTTGAGCGACCCCACGGCAGCAAGCCCCAGGTCTCCCCCGCCGTTGCAGCGATGAAGAACCTCGCATGCCTCTGCCGACTGCGGCCGTTCCTTACAAACCGCGTCGAGAAGAACGTTGGTGTCAAAGAGCAGCCTCCTGCTGTTGAAGTCACGCATAGCGGCCCGCAATCATGTTGCGCATCTGCTCCTTGGTGAGGTTGACCAGCCACGGGTCAGCCTCGGGAAGGCTCTCCCTGAACTCCATGAAGCGCTCCCAGGCACCACGGGACCCCTCCGACGGCGCCACCTCCGGCACCTCGCCCGTGCGCGCGATGTTCTCCCAGACCACCTTGATGACCTCGGCCGGCGTGGACCCCGCCGCGCGGATGTAGGCGTCCGCGCGCTGACGGATCTTCTCGTCCACGCGCCCGGAAACGACCGCAGTTGCCATGCGAGCCTCCTTTGTAGACCTGTCTACATAGTAGCAGAGAGAACGTGCGAGCCGCCTCGCCCAGCGCAAAACAAGTCAACGGAAGTCAAAGAAATCAAAGAACCGGGTGTAGTGCCTGCTCGAGGTTGGTGTAATAGAGGAGCCCCGACCGAGGCTCATCCCTGCTCGAGATCGGGACGCACAGAGCCCACCCCGCTCATGGGACACTCCCCGAGGCGCTCCTCGGGGAGCTGACACCGGCGACGCTCGCGCTCCACCAGTCGCGCCACGAAAGGCGTCGCCGGTCGGGCGAGACGGACCTCGCGCTCGGGACGATCCCCGACGCTGAAGTGCGCTACTACGGAGACGCGGACGGCCTCGAAGTTGACATCATCGTTGAGCTTCCTGACGGAAGGTGGGGCGCTTTCGAGGTGAAGCTGAGCGAGGAGAAGGTGCCCGCAGCAGAGCGTAACGTCCTTAGGCTGCGCGACAAAGTCGCGCGAAACCCCGTTGCACGCAACGCGAGCCCCTCGTTCCTTGCGGTCCTTGTTGGCAAGGCGTCCTTCTGCAGAAGGACGCCCAACGGAGTGTTTGTTGTCCCCATTACCGAGCTGGGGGCATAAGGCAATAGCCCACGAGGCACGGTGTTCTTGCACAGGCACGTCACTCTTCCCGGCCGAACGCCTCCCAGAGCAGCGTCACGATGCCGCAGATGAGACCACCCACCGGCCAGGCCACCCAGAACCACATGGCCGAGGTGCCCTCCGGGGTCCAGGAGTCCATGTTTGGCGCCGAGAACACCGGCGCAAAGAGAAGCGCCAGGCCCACGATGGTGGCCACAATCATGATGGCGCCGCACACGGCGCCGAGCTTCTTGCCATGCCGCTTCTGGGCGAGAAGAGCCTCGCGCCGTGCCTCGTCCAGCTCTGCCGATACGATGTCCTCCACCTCGAGGTCCTCGGCGATGGAGCGGTTGTACTCCTCGACGTTGACCCGCCCGAGCAGCATGCCGCCGCGCACGATCCACCACACGCCCAGGGCGATGAAGAGCATGAGGAAGAAGAGCCCCCAGTTCTCCGCAGTCCTCTCGAGCATGAGCAGGCAGCCGATGCCCGCGAAGATGAGCGCGAGCCCGGCGATGAGCGAAGCCGAGAACTGCCGGCGGGCTGCCGCGCGGTCCTCGTCGGTGTAGAAGTCCTCAACGTAGGGGTGCGCCTTCTGGAACGCCGCGTGCTCCATGCCCGCGGGCACGAGAAACGCGAGGCCCGCGAGGATGCCCACGAGCACGATGATCACGAAGAGGCCGTCGCGTCCGTTCCAGGACGCCAGCTCAACGGAGCCCTCAAAGAGCAGGCCGAGCGCGATGCCCAGGAGGATGAGCGCCACGCCGGTGGGCACCTTGAGCGCCAGCATGCGCTGGTGCTCCTCGTAGCCGCAGACGTCGGTGGGCGGGCCGGCGGGGATGGGGGCGGCCGTCGCCGGTGCGGCGCGGCTCGTGAGGTCGCCCGTCACGAGCTCGTCAAGCGTGCAGTCGAAGATCTCGCACATCTTGAGGAGCTTGTCCATCTCCGGCTGGCTCTTCTCGGCCTCCCACTTCGTGACGCTCTGACGGGAGACGCCGAGCAGCATGGCCAGCTGCTCCTGGGTCATGTTGCGCTCTGCGCGCAGGTGCTGGAGGTTGTCGCGAAAGCTCATGGTCTGCCCTTCGTCGGGGGTGTGCGCTGTCTGCCGGCACCTCTAGTCTGCGGGCGCGCACAGCGCAATTCTACCAACCAGCGGTGTGCAATTTGGCCGATTTTGCGGCAACCAGAAGGCGCCCACCGGTTGCGCGCCGCAGGTAGAGAGGCTTGCCGGCCGGCAGCGCATCACTCGGCGCCGGCCTATGAGAGGAGCGCCCACTTCCACACCGGCACGATCTCAATCGCGCCGAGCGAGTCCTCCACGTGCCCTGACTCGCGTAGCGTGACGATCGTTCCCTCATGAATCCCTGTGACGCTCATGGCCTGCTTGAGCGAGTCGAGCTCCCTTTTCCTCGTCTTGTCCGCGGTCATGTCAACAGTAACCTGTAGGAGCGCATAGGGATCTGATCCAAGGGCATCGCCAATCAGAAAGTCGACCTTTTTCTTCGTTCGCGGTTCTGTGTACGACGTAACGACATCCACCCTGCTTAGGGCAAGGCGCCTCAGGAGCTCCCCGTGGACCGCCGTCTCCAGACGCTTTCCGACGTCCTGCTGGTTTGCCCGAGAAACCGCATAGGCCATTCCCGAATCGACGGCGTACACCTTGTTCGTTGCCGTGCTGTCAGGTGACAGCGATACGGTGTATTCTGGCAGCAGCTCGAGAAGGTGTGCCTGGCAGAACAGACGAACAGCCTCGTTGATCGTGCCCCACGAGGTGCGGTACCCAACAGAGCGCAGGCTCGTCACCAAGTTGTTGACCGAAAGCTCGCAGCCTGTATTTCTCAGTCCGAAGAGCGCCACCTGGTTCGCAAGGTCGATATCGATGCGGCGATACCGCTCCACAACGTCTCGAGCCACGACGTCTCGCATGTAGGACTGGAGCATCAAGATGCGCTGGCCGTGGGAGAGTTTTTGAACTCCAGGGAATCCGCCCTCGATGAGATATCGATCGAACGCTGCCTCGAGCTCTGTCCTCTTCTGCGGAGAAACGTCACCTGACGCCCGGAGCTCCTCGGGCTGGGGCGCCTCAATGCCATGGAACATACAGTACTCGCGAAACGACAGCGGGGACATCCGGTGCTCCATGGATCGTCCGCGAAACGTCGAAGCGATCTCGTCTGCAGACAGCTTTGAAGAGGAGCCGGTTATCACCAGCGTGATGCGTTCGTGCTCCGCGATTCTCTGGCAGAATCCCTGCCAGTTCTCAGCCTCCTGGATCTCATCCAGAAAGAGGTACGCCCCCTCGGAACGAGCCTCGGGAACCTGGCGCCAGTACTCCTCTACCACATCGTCAAGTAGCGTGGGCGGAGCGGGGTCGAGCCGGTCGTCAGCAAAGTTGAAGTAGAAGATCCTGCTTCTGGGAACTCCGGCATCAAGCAGCCTATTGATCAGCTGGAACGCATAGAACGTCTTCCCGCAGCGCCTAATGCCCGAAATGATATGCACGAGATTGAACGGAGCGGGCGCAGGAAGGCCATCGATGACGTCACGGCGCTCAGAGACCTCCGGAAAGGGAAACGAGAGGGCCTCTTGGACGAGCTCGGAATAGGCGTGGACCGCTGGGGACAAGACACCCTCCTTCCGTGGCACTACGTATAGCGATAGTATACCAACTTCTCTCTAACGAAGAGAAGTTGGTATAGATATTTCTTCTCGTTGTGATGAAGTTGTCTCCGCAATGATAGAGAGACAGGCCGGCTGCTCGAGTAAAAGGGGACAGGTTTATTTGTCTCACTACAGCGACAAGAACATCTCCTCGCTCCTGAGTGCCGAGCCGTGAAGAGACGCCGGGTAGCTCATGACCCCGATTGCACCCTCCCCCACATGCGTGGCGATGCAGGGGCCGATGGTCGCGCGTCCACCGCACACAGAACCCGGAACGCGTTCTCGCACGGCGGCTTCGAGGCGCTCGACGTTCTTCTCCGCCCGGATGTGCAGAGTGAAGAAGATGAGCGTTCCACACTCTCGACGAGACCGAGCAGGGCCAGCTTCTCTCGCTGACCGGCAAGCTCGTGTTTGCCCTTCGCGATGCACTGGAGTCCGACAACTCCTAAGCGCCCTCGTTCACGCCTTGCGGCGCACCGGCACCCAGATCTCGCTGTACGCGGCACCGTCGTCGCGGACGTCGCTGAACGAGAGCATGCGAAAGCCGTTAAGCTCCCAGGGCGCCTCGGCGAGCCATTCGGCATAGATGCGGGCGGTCGCCTGCTGCATGGCATCCGGATGAGGACCGTCCGAGGAAAAGACTGCCCAGGTAGACGCCGGTACCTCCACAAGCTCGAGCCCCTCCCCCACCTCGTACGCCGTAGTGGGCACGCCAATGAGGTGCGTGAGCTCTCCCGCCTCCTCCTGGAAGTTGGTGTCGGAGTCCCAGGAGGCATTCACCACGCGGCGCGGCTCCGTGTCCATCAGGCGGTGTAGCTCGGCGCGTTGCGCCTCCGTAATGCCCCGCGCGAGCTCCGCGATCGCGGGGTTCTCGCCCTCGAACTGCATCGGCACGCGCGCCATGACGCCGGCGAGGCGAAAACCGTCCCTCTCGACGATTCGATACTCCATGAGATGACCTCCCTTTACATCAATCGCAATGTGCAGGGGCGAGCGCATGTGCGAACCCAGCCGCGCGACGTCCGAGGGAAGCGTGCCACACCAGGAGCGAAACGCACGAGAGAAGCCCTCGAGCGAATCGTACCCGTAGCGAAACGCGACCTCGGTGACGGAGCCACCGGCCATGAGGTCAGATGCCGCCGCGGAGAGACGTCGCTCGCGGATGTAGCGCGATGGCGTCATGCCGGCAATCAACAGGAAGGCTGCGCGCAGCTGCTCTGCAGTGACGCCGGTCGCCCGGGCGACCTCCTCGATCGTGGGAGCCTCGGTCAGATGGCGCTCGATATAGTCGAGCGCCTGTTCAAGATACGAACCCGGCATCCTCTCACCCCCTCCTGCGAAATTGTACGTTGCAGCACCCAGTCGTGCCCGACGGTTAGTCGGGAACTTTGTCGGCCGCAATGAGACGACCACCTTTCCACCTGGGTAAGCTGAGGGCAACAGCATCCCGCATCGCTCATCGCGCTTAGACGACCAGTTTCGAGGTTCTTCTCGCCATCTTTTGGTCGTCTGAGCGCGATGAACGATGCGGGGGCAGACAGAGGTGTGCGCACGCCGTCCGGACGTGGTACAAAGGAGGCCCACCTCGACCGAAGGAGGCCCCATGCGCCACCGTGCCGTCGCGCTCATCCTAGCCGCCGCGCTGTCCTTCTCGCTTGCCGGGTGCTTTGGCCTGGGCGATAAGAGCGAGGACTCGACCGGCCTCACAAACATGCTGACGGACATGGCTGAGAACGCCGCAGAGATCGCGCGCGAGCTCGAGGGTATCGACTGGAGCAAGACCGTCCGCGCCGTCGTGTACGATGCGGACGGCACGCAGGTGGCCGAGATCACGGACCAGGCGCAGATCGACGAGATCTTCTCGCCCCTCTCCCAGGTGAACGGCCTGGCGCCCACACCGGACGCCGAGCGGGAATACGTGGTCGAGATCTGGGAGCCCGAGACCGTCAAGCTGGGACAGTCCGCAGACGACGTGGGCGAGTACAAGGGCCTTGAGGTCGTCACCTACGAGGGCTCCGACGTGGTCACGCTCACGGTGGTGCCCATCAGCCTCTCGATCAACCTTTCAAGCGAGGGCGGCGTCGCCGACGCCATCCGCGCGCTGAGCGTGCAAAAGTGACAGTCCCTTTTGCACGTCACAGCAGCCGACGCAGCAGGCCCTCGCGACCGTTGATGAAGAGCTCCGTCACTTGATACGCCTCGGTCTCCTCGTAGGAAATCTCGCGCAGCCGCTCGCCATCAAACGAGACGATCTGAGACCCCGGCAGCCCAAGCAGAATCGGAGAGTGCGACGCCACGATGAGCTGGCTGCCGTGCTCGGCAAGCTCGTGCATCTCATAGAGCAGCGTGAGCTGGCGCGACGGAGAGAGAGCGGCCTCTGGCTCGTCCAGGAAGTAGAGGCCGTTCTCCTTGGAGCTGTCCTGGATGAAGCCGAGAAACGCCTCTCCGTGCGACATCTCGTGCAGGTAGCTCCTGCGGCCGGTGGCGGGGTTGCGATACGTCATGCCCTCTCCGCCCGGCGAGAGGCTGTAATCCTCCGCCTTGCTCGCCACGTTGTAAAAGCTCTCCGCACGCAGGAAGAACGTGTTCCACGGACGCAGCAGGTCTCGCCTCATGTCGATGCCCTCATGCAGCGCGGAATGCGAGTCGTGCGTGCGAAAGACGTAGTTCTCCGTGCCGCCCTCCGGGTTAAGCCCGTACGCTACCGCCATAGCTTCAAGCAGCGTCGACTTGCCCGAGCCGTTCTCTCCGACAAAAAACGTCACGTTGCTCGTGAAGATGAGCGGCTCTTTTCCCAACGCCGCAAGTGCGGGAATGTTTCGCAGGTAGTCATCCGTGTGAACAAGCTCCCAGCGAATGGCTACCGACTTGATGAAGTGCCCCTCGCCCATAGCGTCACCTCTCGACTCTGCCGAGAAGACCAATGAGCCTTTTATCAAACGTCACGACGTCGCGTCCGAGCTCCTGGCGCTCTGCGGCCAGCACGCAGTCGACGAAGTCGAACGAGCTGCCGCTGTAGAGTCCGAGCGCCGCCGCAGCCACGTTCTTGCGCCGGCACGTGACCTCGTCGAGCAGGATGCCGAGGCTCTCCGCGATGCGCGACCTCGGCACATGGTAGACGCCCGCGAGCACGTAGACGCACTCCGCGAGAACCTCGACGGTGACCTCGGCGCCCCCTGCAATAGCCTTGGCAGCAGCCTCAGCCTGCTCCTGATTGTCCCCCAGTAGGTAGCGAAGCACCGCGTTGGCATCAAGCAGGGATTCCATGCTTTGCCTCCATCGCCCGGGCGAAGGCGCCCTCTTCGAGGCCAATACGCCCCTCGTCCGCGTACTCGGCGAGAAGTCCGCGCGCCCGACGGCCCGCGCCCTCCGCGCGCGGCAGGGGCACGACGAGCGCCGCCGGCCGTCCGTAGCGCTCGAGAATCGCGGCCTCGCCGTTCTTCTCGGCACGCTCGACTATGCTACTGAGATGAGCCTTTGCCTCAGCGATGCCCATGCGCGCGGCACCCTCAAGATCGATGGTCAACGTTGTCATAGGGCTCGCCTCCTTCGTTGCGACAAATAAAACCAACATGTTGGCCATAACCAAACGCAGCAATGTTACGAAGGGACTGTCCCTTCGTAACATCATATCGCCAGCTCACGAGCCATGTAAGGAACATTTGACAGCACGAGAAGGCCCAGCGGGACCCGGTGTCGGCCACCTTTGATGGTACGCTCTCCTCCACGGTGGCACGTTCTTCTCGACAAGGGTCGAGCCAAGACGCGGAAGGGAGGCGGCATGGAGCTGGGGAGTCACATCAAGGCGCGACGCGCGGAGCTCGGCATCTCGCAGGACGAGCTGGCGGGGCGCATCTACGTGAGTCGCCAGACGATCTCCAAGTGGGAAACTGAAGGCACCAAAACGGTATAGAACGCCTGGCAAAAGATAACAACATTATCGCAGGTAGATGTAGCTGTTTTCAAAATCGCAAGCAACGCTCCAAAACGCTTCGAAACGCTCCAATCAGGCTCATTCGTACCGGAATTCGTACCGCCCCAGACCCCGAAAGAGACGGTTCCAGAGGGAGAGGAGACCCTGATGGCAACCGACTGGAAGGCACTGGAAGAAGCCGAGGACCACGCCTACTTCATGGCGGAGCTCATGGACATCTCGCCCGAGAGCTTCACCCTCGAAGAGAAGAGGCAGATCCTGCGCGACATGATCGCGAGCTCCACCGCCATCGAGAACGCGATGCGAGACGAGTTCGCGGAGCTCGACGAGGTGACCCAGACCCGCCTGATCGACGACCTCGCGGCGGACGGCCCGAGGAGCCGGGAGTGGTGGTACGAGGTGCTCGTGGACGGGCCCCGTCACCGCGACTTCCCGACGCTCACCGACGGCCCGCGCCACAGGAGCTAGCCCAGGGAGGCCCGCACCCCGCTCAGGGGCGCGGGCCTCTCCCTTGTGAGCTCTTCTGTGAAGTGCGCGAAGTGGGCGAAGGCTCGCAAAACGGCCCTATCAGGCGGATAATCTTGCCACGCCGCGACGAAAGGAGCGCAGGATGAGAGACGCCGCCAAGCCCGCGGGGAGCGCCGTCGGAAGGGCGCGCGCCCTCGCGCTCGCCGCCCTCGTTGCAATCGCCCTCGCCGTCCTCCCCGCGTGCTCAGACGACTCCCCGAGCACCCAGGCGCCCGCAGCCGAGGGCCAGGAGGCCGTGGCAACCGCTCCCGAGAGCGCAGCGGACCCGGAGGAGCCCCAGGCCCAGGAGGCTGACCCCGCCCCCGAGGAGCCCGCCGTCCAGCCCGCCCCCGCCGCCATCGACCCCTCGCAGCTCCCCGCCTACGACGGCAGCCCCTACGTCACGGTCAACGGCAACGTCCCCACCATCGGCGAGGCCGACCTCCCCGCCGCCAGCGAGTCCTACGCGCCCCTCGACCACCTCGGCCGCTGCGGCGCCGCGATCGCCGTCGTGAGCCCCTCGACCATGCCCGCCGAGGGCGAGGAGCGCGGATCCATCGGCATGGTGAAGCCCACGGGATGGCACACCGTGCGCTACGACGACCTCGTTGACGGACGCTACCTCTACAACCGCTGCCACCTCATCGGCTGGCAGCTCACCGCCGAGAACGCCAACGAGGAGAACCTCGTCACCGGAACCCGCTACATGAACACGGAGGGCATGCTCCCCTTCGAGAACGAGGTCGCCGACTACGTGGACCGCACCGGCGGGCGCGTCCTCTACCGCGTCGAGCCCGTCTTCGTCGGAGACGAGCTCGTCTGCCGGGGCGTCCACATGGAGGCGCGCTCGCTCGACGACGCCGGCATGGGCGTCGCCTTCAACGTCTTCTGCTACAACGTGCAGCCGGGCGTCGGCATCGACTACGCCACCGGGGAGAGCTGGCGGGAGGAGTCCGCCGCCCCGCAGGAGCCTCAGGCCGAGCGGCAGGAGGAGCGAACCTACGTCCTCAACACCAACACGAGGAAGTTCCACTACCCGGAGTGCAGCTCCGTGGACCGCATGAGCGAGAAGAACAAGCAGACCGTCACCGACACGCGCGAGAACGTCATCGCCCAGGGCTACGACCCCTGCGGCAACTGCAACCCGTAGACGCGGGAAGGGCCCCGTCAGGGGGCCCAATGCCTGTCGAGCCAGTCAACAGCCCTGCCCGCCAGCCACATCACCGGCGCGAGCGGAAGTAAGGCAAGGAGAAGGACCGCCGAGTGCGCCACGGCGAGCCCCCAGCGGGCGTCCTCCCGCGAGATCACGACAGGATCTCGTTCACGCGGGCCTGCACGGCGTCGTAGAGCGACCCCAGCCGGCGCCTGCGCTCCTCGCCGTTTCCGTACTCGCCGCGTATGACCGAGCGAGCCAGTGCCTCGATGTCGGGCGCCGCGGGCTGCGCGGGGGCGGTCGACCCGCCCAGCAGGATGCGGTTCACCTCCGCCTGCACCTCGTCGTAGCGCGACCCCAGGGCCGCCCGCCGCGCGGCCCCGTTGCCGTACTCGCCGGCGATGACGCGCTGCGCGAGCTCCGCGACCGTGCCCTCCGGCGCGGCCGGGGCCGCCCCGCCCGAGGAGCCAACGCCCGTGATCGCGGCCTTGAGGGCCGCCCACTTGCCCGCGTCCACGTAGGGCGCCGGGCAGAGCTTCCCCGTCACGTCGTAGTGGCGTATGACGCGCGTGATACCGTAGGTCGCGCGCAGGTATGCGTAGATCTCCGCCAGCGCGGAGACCTGCGCCTCGGTGAAGTCCTCGCCTGAGGAGACGACCTCGACCGAGACCGTCCGCTGGTTCTCGACCCAGTCGCCCACCGCCCAGGCGGTGTCCTCGAGGCGCACCGACTGGCGGATCGAGCCGTCCTTGTCCACGAACAGATGCGCCGACGCCTGCGCGCCCGGCCGCGAGAAGTACAGCAGGTTGTTGTGTGCACTCGCCGACGTTGCGGTGTAGTG
>CALUJM010000030.1 GCA_944320975.1 uncultured Atopobiaceae bacterium
ACCGGGGCGGGCCGTGCCCTCCTTCCTATCTGGACGCTATTCCGCTGTCAAAGTGCGCAAGAAATTGTACGTTACCCACGGCCCCGTAGCGCCCCGCCAGCCTCCACCGCCTTCTTCCCCGTCGCCTCTCCTGCGCCATGCGACCACCCCCCTCCCACAAGCATGGGGCCGGTCGGGGCGGCGTCCGGCGAGATTCTGAGAAACCTCGACACGGAACTTCACGCTAGCTGCATCGCAGCTGAAAAACAAAGCGGCACCCCCGGCCAGCAGGGGTGCCGCACATAAAAGTTGTAATATCCGAGCCGCCTCTCGCGGGGCGGGGCGCTACCGCTCGCCGCCCTGGGCAGCGCAGAGCTCGCGATGGTGCTCGCGCAGCGCACCCTTGGGCGCGTGATAGGACGGGCACTGCGGGAAGTCGCGCCACTCGACGTGCTCGACGAGGTCGGCGACCATGCCCTCGTGGTCGAAGCTCTCCCAGGCCTCGAGGACCTCGCGCATGCGCGCGTGCGTCTCGGGGCGACGGGGCATGAAGAGCGTGCAGCAGTCCGGAGCGGTCTCGCATGAGATGTCGTAGGTCCCGATCTCATGGGCGCGGGCGATGATCTCCTGCTTGTCGGAGCCGATGAGCGGCCGCAGGACGGGCATCGTGACGGCCTCGTTGACCGCGGCGATGTTCTCGAGGGTCTGCGAGGCCACCTGCCCGAGCGACTCGCCCGTGACGAGGGCCTTGGCGCCCTCGAGCTGCGCGATGCGCTCGGAGACCTGCAGCATGACGCGGCGGTACATGATGATGCGCAGGCTCTGGGGCACGGCGAGCGAGATCTCGCGCTGGCGCTCGCCGAAGGGCACCACATAGAGGCGGCCCACCACGCCGGAGGGCGCGAGCGCCTCGACGATGTCCTGGCACAGCCACTCGCTCGTGTCGGCAGTCATGGGCCTGCCCGAGAAGTGCACGGGCACGCAGATGGCGCCGCGGCGCCCCACCATCCACGTGGAGACCGGCGAGTCGAAGCCGCTCGAGAGCAGCGTGACGACCTTGCCGGCGGTGCCCACCGGAAGCCCTCCCACGCCGGGGGCCGACGCGGCGTAGACGTAGGTGCTCCCCTGGACCACGTGGACGACCACGGTGACGTCGGGGTTGTGGACGTCGACCTTCTTGTCGGGGAAGGCCTCGCACAGGGCGGCGCCGACGAGACGGTTCATATCGAGGCTGTGCAGCTCGTAGGTCGTCGAGGAGCGGCGGGCGTGGACCTTGAACGAGGCGAACTCCCCCGCCTCCTCGAGCGCCCTGATCGCGGCGGCGCTGTACTCGCCCTCGTCGAGCCCGCACTTGTAGGCGAGGCTGACGCGCGCCACGCCCGGCACGCGCCGGATGGCTGCCGCGAGCTCCTCGGTCGCGCGGCGGTCCTCGGTCTCCACCACGATGTAGCCCGAGATGCGGGAGATGGCGGAGACGGGGAAGGCCTGGAGGGCCCGGTGCAGGTTGGTGACGAGCTGGTTCTCGAAGGTGGAGCGGTTCTTGCCCTTGAGGCCGATCTCGTGGTAGTGGACGAGGCAGAGTCTCTCGGTCATGCTCGCCTACAGGACGATGGTGTTGGCACCGCGGATGTCCTCGTCAAAGTCCTCCTTGACGAAGCCGAGGGTGTCGTCCTCGATCTCCTTCATGGCGATCGAGACCGGGTCCTTGCCGGACGCCACGGTGGTGATGTCGTCGAAGTCCTGGATGGCCGTCACGCGGAGGTGCTGGCCGCGGACCATGTTGTTGATGTCGCAGGCGCGCTTGGACGCGATCGAGCAGAGCAGGAACGGGTTGTGCTCGGTCTTGTCGAGCAGGGTGTCGATCTCGGGCTTGATCACAGACATCTTATGAGAGACCTCCGTTGTTCTCATAGGTCTCGATGACGCGCGCGAGCTCTTCGCAGGCGTCGTCGAGGTCGTCGTTAACGATGCGAACATCATAGCGGGGGGCGCAGGCGAGCTCCTCGCGGGCACCGGCGAGACGGCGCTCGATGGAGGCCTCGTCCTCGGTGCCGCGGCCGCGCAGCCTCCGCTCGAGCTCCTCGGCGCTCGGGGGCTCGATGAAGACCAGCACGGCGTCGGGAAGGGCCTTGCGCACGTTGAGGCCGCCCTGGACGTCGATCTCGAGCACGACGGAGCGACCCGCGCCCGTGACGCGCTCGACCTCCTCGCGCAGGGTGCCGTAGCGATGCCCGTGGACCCACGCCCACTCGAGGAACTCGCCCGCCTCGACGCGACGGTCGAACTCCTCCTCGCTCAGAAAGTAGTATGCGACGCCGTCCTGCTCGCCGGGACGGGGCTCCCTGGTAGTCGCGGAGACCGTCAGGCCCAGACGAGGGAGACGCTCGCGCAGCAGCGCGACGAGCGTACCCTTGCCCACGCCTGACGGCCCCGAGACGACGAAGAGCCTGGCTCTTGGCGTCACTTACTTGGAGAGAGCCTCAACCAGCTGCTCGCGCTGACGAGCGCCGAGGCCCTTGACGCGGCGGGTGGCGGAGATGCCGAGCTCGTCCATGATCTTGGCGGCCTTGGCCTTGCCGTAGCCCGGGAGGGACTCGATGAGGGTGGAGACCTTCATGCGGCTGGCGATGGGGTCGTCGGAGTCGAGGACGTCCTCGAGGGTGACCTTGCCGCTCTTGATCTTCTCACGCAGCTCAGCGCGCTCGTGGCGGGCCTGGGCGGCCTTCTCGAGGGCGGCCTTGCGCTGCTCGTCGGTAAGCTGGGGTAGAGCCATATTTCCTCCAATTTCGCTTTTCTTGAGCCGCCGAGCCGGACCGGCGGCTTCGCAACAAACAAGTTTGCCCATTCACCTGAGGTTTTGCAACCCCTCTCCACTAAAGGTGCAGCTCAGGGGCAATCCTCCACAAACGGGCCCCTCTGAGGTGCGGCGATGCGACGTTTTCCGAGCCCAGACCGTCCGTCTGCCGCACCTCACGGGCAGAGGTGCGGGAAAGCGACGCTCTGGCGAGAAGAACCGTCCGTCTGCCGCACCTCACGGTCAGAGGTGCGGCGATGCGACGTTTTCCGAGCCCAGAACGTCCATCTGCCGCACCTCTCCGGGGGCGGCCGCCGGGCCCCTAGGCCATGAGCTCGGCGCAGATGGCGTCGAAGGCGGCCACGGGGTCCTCGGCGCCCGTGATCGGGCGGCCGATGACGAGCTTGGACGCTCCGGCGGCAACCGCGGCGGCGGGGGTGGCGATGCGCTTCTGGTCGCCCACCTCGGCGCCCGCGGGGCGCACGCCGGGCGTGACGATCAGGGCGTCGGGGCCGAGAAGGGCGCGCATCTCGGCGGCCTCCTGCGGCGAGCAGACGATGCCGTCGGCGCCCGCGCCATAGGAGAGGCTCGCCAGGCGCGCGACCTCCTCGGCGACCGGCGACTCCACGCCGATCTCGGCGAGCGCCGCCTGGTCCATGCTCGTGAGGACGGAGATGGCCACGAGGCGGGTGCGGTCCCCGCCGCGCTGCCCGGCTGCCTCCTCGGCGCCCGTGCGGGCGGCGGCGATCATCGCGGAGGAGCCCAGGCCGTGGATGGAGAGGATGTCGGCGCCGGTGAGCGATGCGGCGCGGACGGCGCCCTGCACCTGGAACGGGATGTCGTGGACCTTGAGGTCGAGGAACACGCGCAGCCCGCGCTCGCGCATCGCGTCGACGATGGCCGGGCCCTCCGCGTAGAAGAGCGTCATGCCCACCTTGACCCACGTGGCCTTGCCGGCGAGCATGTCCGCCAGCTCGAAGGCGCGCTCGCGGGAGCAGTCCAGGGCGATGATGACCTTGTCGCTTGCCTGTTCGTACGTCAGCATTCGAAGGCTCCAATCAGCTCGTTGATGTCCGCGACGCCCTGCTCGGCGGCCCAGGCGGCGAGCCCGTCCACGATGTCGGCGGCGCAGGTGGGGTCATAGAAGTTGGCGGTGCCCACCGTGACGGAGGTGGCGCCGGCCAGGATCATCTCGGCGGCGTCCTGCCAGCTCGCCACGCCGCCCATGCCGTTGACCGGGATCTTGACGGCCTGAGCGGCCTCCCAGACCATGCGCACGGCGATGGCGTGGATGGCGGGCCCGGAGACGCCGCCCGTGGGCTTGGAGAGGCGGCTCCTGCGGGTGCGCACGTCGATGGACATGCCGTTGATCGTGTTGATCAGCGAGAGGGCGTCGGCGCCCTCGGCCTCGCAGGCGCGCGCGATCTCGGGCACGCGCACGGGGGCCATCTTGACCAGCAGCGGGCGGCTCACGCGCGGGCGGACGGCCCGCACGACCTCGGCGGCGCTCTCGGGCGTGCCGCCCACCAGGGCGCCGCCGCGGGCGATGTTGGGGCAGGAGATGTTCATCTCGACGCCGCTCGCCCAGGGGCACAGCTCCTCGATGAGCTCGACGGCGGCGACGTACTCCTCGACGGAGTGGCCGGCCGCCTGCACGATGACGCGGCAGCCGCGCTCCTCGAGGCCCGCCAGATAATCTCCGTACTGCTCGACCATGCCGGCCACGCCGGGGTTGGCCAGGCCGACGGTGTTCATCATGCCGGAGGGCACCTCGCACATGCGCGGCGCCGGGTTGCCGGTCCAGGGCTCGGCGGAGCAGCCCTTGAGCGTGATCGCGCCGAGGCGCGCCACGTCGAAGAAGTCCTCGAAGACAGAGCCAAAGGCGAAGGTGCCCGAGGCGGTGTTCACCGGGTTCTGCATGCGCACGCCGCCGAGGTCGACGGCCATGCTCACGTTCTTCTCGGCCATTACCACGCCACCTCCTCGGCGTCGAAGACCGGACCGTCCTTGCAGCAGGACTTGTAGGTGCCGTCGGCCATGGCCACGTTGCAGGTGGCGCACGCGCCGAAGCCGCAGCTCATCATCCGCTCCATGGAGACGCGGCAGGCCACGCCGGCCTCGCGGCAGATGCGCGCCACGCCGGCCATCATGACCTCGGGGCCGCAGGTGTAGACCACGTCATAGCCGCCCTGGGCGAGAAGGTCGGCGAGGGCGTCGGTGGTGAATCCGCGCCGTCCGGCGGTGCCGTCGTCGGTGGTGACGGCGACCGTGCCGGCGCCGAGGGCCTCGAGCACGTCCGCGCCCCAGAGCCTGCCGGCGGTCTGCGAGCCCACCACGGCGTCGAAGGCCACGCCCGAGCCCGCGAGCATGCGGGCGCAGGCGACGACCGGCGTGATGCCCACGCCGCCCGCGACCACGCAGGCGCGGCGGGCGCCGTCGACGGCCGGCCAGGGGTTGCCGCAGGGGCCGACGGCCGTGGAGGTCGCGCCGGGCGCCATCTGCGAGAGGCGGCGCGTGGCGTCGCCCACGACGGCGTAGACGATCTCGACGGTGCCGGCGGCGGCGTCGGCGTGGCTGAAGGACAGCGGCACGCGCAGGATCTGGCTCGCGTCGCCGGGGACGTGGATGTTGACGAACTGGCCGGGGCGCAGGGCCGCCGCGAGCTCGGGCGCGGAGAAGACGACGCGCATGAGGCCGTCGGCGACCGGCTCGTTGGAGACGACCGCGAAGTCGTGGACCGAGAGCCCGGCGCTCATCGCAGGACCCTCTTGACCGGGGTCACCACGCCGTCCGTGAGCGTGTGGCGCCCGGCGACGAAGACGTCGGTGGCCCGTCCGGTGAGCGTCTTGCCCAGCCACGCGGAGTTCTTGGAGCGGCTCTGGAGCCAGTCCTCGGTGACCGTGACCTCGGCGGCCGGGTCGATGAGGGTGAGGTCGGCGGTGCAGCCGGCCTCCACGCGGATCTCGGGCAGGCGCAGGCAGCGACGCGGGTTGACGGCCATGACCTCGACGAGGCGCGACCAGCTCATCGTGCCGGGGAGCACGAGGTTGGTGAGCATGAGCGGCAGAGACGTCTCGAGGCCCACGATGCCGAAGAAGGCGATCTCCCACTCGCAGTCCTTCTCGTGCGGGGCGTGCGGGGCGTGGTCGGTCACGATGCAGTCGATCGAGCCGTCGAGGATGCCCTCGCGCAGCGCCGCGGCGTCCGCCGCGGTGCGCAGGGGCGGGTTCATCTTGAGGTTGGTGTCGTAGGCGTCGGTGATGTCGTCCTCGCAGAGGAACAGGTGGTGCGGCGTGACCTCGCAGGTCACGGGCAGCCCCTCGGCCTTGGCGGCGCGCACGAGCTCGAGGCCCTTCTCGGTGGAGATGTGGGCGATGTGCAGGGAGCAGCCGGTCATGCGGCAGAGCTCGATGTCGCGGTAGATCTCGAGCTCCTCGCCCAGCGCCGGCCAGCCGAACATGCCCAGGCGCGTGGAGGCGCGGCCCTCGTTGATGACGCCGTGCGTGGTGAGCGACTCGACCTCGCAGTGCGCGGAGACGACCTTGTCGAACTGGGAGACGTACTCCATGCAGGTGCGCATCATGCCCGCGCTCTGGACGCCGTGGCCGTCGTCGGAGAAGGCGACCGCGCCCTCCATGACCATGTCGCCGATCTCCGCGAGCGTCTCGCCCTTCTCGCCCACCGTAAGCGCGCCGATGGGGCGCACGTGGCAGAGCCCGGCGTGGCGCGAGCGGTCGATCTGGTAGCGGACCTCGGCGCCGTTGTCGGTCACCGGGTCGGTGTTGGGCATCGTGGCCACGTCGGTGAAGCCGCCGTGGGTGGCTGCGCGGGCGCCGGTCTCGATGGTCTCCTTGTACTCGAAGCCGGGGTCGCGGAAGTGCACGTGCATGTCCACGAGGCCGGGCACGAGGTACTTGCCGGCGGCGTCGATGACCTCCGCGCCCTCCGGCGCCTCGAGGCCCTCCCCCACCTCGGCGATCTTGTCGCCGTCAATGAGCACGTCGCGGACGTCGTCGAGGCCCAGCTGCGGGTCGACGACGTGCGCGCCCTTAAGCAGATACGCCATTGTTCTCTCCTCCCAGAAGCAGGTACATCTCGGCCATGCGCGTGAGGACGCCGGCGTTGACCTGGTCGAGGATGCGCGAGCGCGCGCAGTCGGCCACGTCCGCGTTGATCTCCATGCCGCGGTTCATGGGGCCGGGGTGGCAGATGATGGCCTCGGGCTTCATCTTGTCGACGCGGGACATGTCCAGGCCCCACAGGCGGTTGTACTCGCGGCGGGACGGGATGGCCGCGCCCTCCATGCGCTCGAGCTGGACGCGCAGCATGTAGACGACGTCCATCTCGGGGATGACGGCGTCGAGGTCGGCCGTCTGCGGCACGCCGTAGTAGTCCGGGTCGTCCACCTGGAAGGTGGGCGGGCCCACGAGCGTGACGTCGGCGCCCATGGTCTTGAGCGCGGGGACGAGCGAGCCGCACACGCGGCTGTGGCTGAGATCGCCCACGATGGCGACCTTGAGGCCGTCGAGGTGGCCGAAGTTCTCGCGGATGGTGTAGAGGTCCAGCATCGCCTGGGTGGGGTGCTGGTGCTTGCCGTCGCCGGCGTTGATGACGATGGCGTCGGTGTGCTCGGTGATCTTCTGCGGCGTGCCGGCGAGCTTGGCGCGGCAGATGAACATGTCGACGTTCATGGCGTCGATGGTCTCGATGGTGTCCGCGAGGCTCTCACCCTTCACGACCGAGGAGGTGGCGCCGCCCATGGACAGGCTGTCGGCGGAGAGGCGCTTCTCGGCAAGCTCGAAGGAGCTCTTGGTGCGCGTGGACGGCTCGAGGAAGAGGTTGACGATCGTGCGGCCGCGAAGCGCGGGGACCTTCTTGATCGCGCGCTTGTTGACCTCGGAGAACGAGCGCGCCGTGTCGAGGATCTGCGTAATGTCGTCGGCGGTGAGGCTCGTCGTGTCGATGAGGTGCTTGACTGACAGCATGTTAGCGGTCGCCTCCGTTCTTCTCGGCGGGCTTGGTCCAGATCTCGACCGCGTTGGCCTCGTCGTAGGGGGCGATGGTCACGCGGACGTCCTCCTCGTGCGAGGAGGGGACGTTCTTGCCCACGTAGTCGGCTCTGATGGGGAGCTCGCGGTGCCCGCGGTCGATCATGACGGCGAGCTGGACGGTCTTGGGGCGCCCCAGGTCGATGAGGGCGTCGAGCGCGGCGCGGATGGTGCGGCCGGTGTAGAGGACGTCGTCGACGAGGACGATGTCGCGGTCGTCGACCGCGAAGGGGATGTCGGTGCCGAACTCGACCGGCGCGATCTTGCGGCTCACGTCGTCGCGGTAGAAGCTCACGTCGAGCGTCCCCACGGGCGGGCGCGTGCCCTCGATCTTGGCGATCTCGTCGGCGAGCATCGGGGCGAGCGCGGCGCCGCGGCGCACGACGCCGACCAGGACGATGCTCGAGGCGCCCTCGTTCCTCTCGATGATCTCGTGGGCGATGCGGGTGAGCGCTCGGCTCATGGCCTGCTCGTCCATGATCTGGGCCTTGAGAACAGGCTGTTCCATGGGACTCCCTTCTCACAAAAAGACGTCCTGCCGGGCTGCCGGCGAGGACGTCGAGATAAGGTTATGGGAAGCGTCCCGAGGGACCTGACCTTGCTGGCGTCTCGCACCGGCTTAAAAATCCTCCCCAGTGTACACCATGTGGGGGCCGGCGCGGGCGGGGCGCCGGACGCGAGGCCCCTTGCGGGTCGCCGCTCGCGGACCCAAATCCGGATTTGGGTCCGGCATCGTCGGGACCGTCGAGGCAACGCGTTCTTATCGGTTAATCTTTATAGCTTGTGATTTATTACTCAGCTGAAACGCGCCCCATCGTTCGAGAAGTGCCCGCGACCGCGGACCCAAATCCGGATTTGGGTCCGCAAACGGGCGGGCGCGGCGCCGCTAGCGGGGGTTGGTGACGCGGTCGTGGCCGTCGAGCGCCTCGGGCTGGAAGCTCACGACCATGGACGCCGCCTCCGCGCGCGTGACCGTGTAGCCGCCGCACACGGTGCCTCCCCTGCCGAGCACGCCGTTGGCGACTGCCCAGGAGACGCCCTCGAGCGCCCAGCCGGAGACCGCGTCGGCGTCGGCGATGCCGGAGAGGGCGTCGGGCGACGGGGCGACGAAGCCGGGCCTGGTGCGCGCGAGCCTGAGGAGCATGCAGGCGAAGGCCTCGCGCGAGATCGTTTCGTCCGGGCGGAACCTCGGGTGCTCGCCCGACGCGCGCACGACGTCGCGGCTCATCGCCCACGCGAGCGCGTCGGCGAAGTACTCGGTTCCGTCCACGTCCTCGAACGCGTCCTGCGGCGCGGGCAGGTCGCCCGCCGGGGCGGCATCACCGCTCAGATGGTCGCCGGCCGCGCGATGGAGCAGGCACACCACGTCCGCCCTCGTGATCCACTCGTTCGGGCGGAAGCGGCCGTCCTTGGTGTCCTCGAGGTAGTACAGGTCGTAGGCGCGCTCGACGGCGATGGAGTACCATGCGGCGGACTCCACGTCGGCGAAGTGGCCGAACTTCCTCACGGTGAACGAGAAGGACGTCGAGACGAGCGTGTAGCGCCCGCGCGCGTGGTCCGCGAGGTCGATCTCGACGCGGTAGGTGCCCTCGTCGACGGCCTCCCTCACGATCTTGCCCTCCTCGTTCTTGAGGAAGACGACGGAGTACAGCGACGGGTCGAGCGTGACGTAGAAGTACGTGCCGCCCTTCTTGACCTCGTACTTGACGCCGGGGACGCGGATGGGGCCCCCGGTGTGGGCCACGAAGTAGCGGTTCTTCTCGCCGGACGCGTCCGATTCGGGCACGTGCCCCGTGACCGGGTCCGGCCTCAGCATCATCTCCGGAACGTCCGCGACGAGCCGGTCGATCACGACGCTCTCGGTCTCCTGGGCGGGCGCGGGGTCGAACTGCGCGCTGTACTCGGCGAGGACCTCGCGCGCGGGGCCGTCCATCCGCTGGACGCCCTTCTCGATCCAGATGACGCGCTCGCAGATGCGGGCGACCTGCGACATGGAGTGGGAGACGAAAAGTACGGTCACGTCGCCGGACTCGATGAAGCTCCTGATGCGGTCCTCGCACTTCTGCTGGAAGAAGACGTCGCCCACGGAGAGCGTCTCGTCGACGATCAGCACGTCGGGCTCGGTCACCGTGGCGATGGCGAAGGCGATGCGCGCGACCATGCCCGAGGAGTAGTTCTTCAGGGGCATGTCCATGAAGTCCTCGAGCTCGGCGAAGTCGATGATGTCCTGGAGGTGCTCGTCGATGAAGTCCTTGGTGTAGCCGAGAAGTGCGCCGTTGAGGTAGATGTTCTCACGGGCGGTGAGCTCGAGGTCGAAGCCGGCGCCGAGCTCGATCAGAGGCGCGATGTTTCCGCGGACGACGATGGAGCCCTCGGAGGGCTCGAGCACGCCGGCGATGCACTTGAGCATCGTGGACTTACCGGACCCGTTGGTGCCCACGAGGCCCACGACCTCGCCGCGCCTCACCTTGAAGCTCACGTGGTCGAGCGCGCGGAACTCCTTGAAGAACAGCTCGTGCCTCATGATCTTGATGAAGTACTCCTTGAGGTTGTTGAGCTGCTCGCTGGCCATGTTGAAGATCATCGAGACGTCGTTGACCTCGATGGCGTACTCGGAGGCGGTGGTGTCAGACATGGTCACGTCCTAGATGAAGAGGATGAACTTGTGCTCGGTCCTGCGGAAGACGATGACGCCGAGCGCGAGCATGACGAGGGCCCAGCCCACCGCGAGGGCGAGCACCATGGGGTCGGGGCTCGACTGGTACACGATCGCGCAGCGCATCATGTCGAGGTAGTTGTACATGGGGTTGAGCTTCACCACGGCGACGACGAAGCCCGGGGCGCCGGCGTTGGTGAGCAGCGAGAGGTCCCAGAAGATGGGCGTGAGGTAGGTCCAGGCCGTGATGGCGACGCTCCAGAGGTGGATCATGTCGCGGAAGAAGACGGCCGCGGCGCCGATGAGCAGGCTGATGCCGATGCAGAAGACCATCAGCAACAGCAGCGCCGGGAACATCCACACGAGGTGCCACGTGGGCACGACGCGGAAGAACAGCATGACGATCACGACCGCGATCAGGGAGAACCCGAAGTTCATCATCGCGGAGAGGACCTTCTGGACCGGGAAGACCCAGCGGTCGACCTTGACCTTCTTGAGCAGCGGCGCCGCGCTGATGATGGAGGTGAGCCCGCCGGTGGTGGCCTCGTTCATGAGGCCGAAGGTGATGTTGCCCACGATGAGGTAGAGCGGGTAGTTCTCGACCGAGGAGCCGCGGAGGAAGTACGAGAAGACGAAGCTCATGATGATCATCATGAGCAGCGGGTTGAGGACGCTCCAGATGACGCCGAGGACGGAGCGCCTGTAGCGGAGCTTGAAGTCCTTGGTGACGAGCTGCTGGAGGATGAATCGGTTCTTGGCCCCCGCGCCCGTGACGTGCGTGACCCTATCAGCTGTAGAGGACATATGGCTGGACGTACCTCCCATGTCGCGCCGAGCCGTTCACTGACGGTGAAATCCTATCACAGCGTGATGCCGGCCATAAAAATGTCAGCTTCGGGCATGAAAAAAGCCGCCTGGAAGGCGGCTCGGTGAAGTCTGGCTCCCCGGGTAGGATTCGAACCTACGACACGCTGATTAACAGTCAGCTGCGCTACCACTGCGCCACCGGGGAATTGGTGGGGTGCGTTTGCACAAGAGAAGAGTATACAGATGCCGCGCGGAGATGCAAGCGAGAATTTGAAAAAGCCCGCGGGGCAGTACCGCGGGGCCGCGCTCCCCCGTCGCACGGGAAGGCCCCGGGCGAGCCGGGGCCGTGAGAATCAGTCCTCCATGTAATCTTTCAGGCGGCCGGAGCGGCTCGGGTGGCGCAGCTTGGCCAGGGTCTTGGACTCGATCTGGCGGATGCGCTCGCGCGTGACGCCGAACTCGCGGCCCACCTCCTCGAGGGTGCGCGGGTGGCCGTCCTCCAGGCCGAAGCGGAACTTGATGACCTTGCGCTCGCGGTCGGCCAGGCCGTCGAGGACCTGGTCGAGCTGCTCGCGCAGCATGGAGTCGGACGCGGCCTCGGGCGGCGCGACGGCGCTGGAGTCCTCGATGAAGTCGCCGAGCTGGGAATCCTCCTCCTCGCCAATCGGCGTCTCCAGGGAGACGGGCTCCTGGCTGATCTTCTGGATCTCGCGGACGCGGTCCGGGCTCATGCCCATCTCGGCGCCGATCTCCTCGGGGGTGGGGTCGCGCCCGAGGTCCTGCAGCAGCTGGCGCTGGACGCGGATGAGCTTGTTGATGGTCTCGACCATGTGCACCGGGATGCGGATGGTGCGCGCCTGGTCGGCGATCGCGCGGGTGATGGCCTGGCGGATCCACCATGTGGCGTAGGTGGAGAACTTGAAGCCCTTGGTGTAGTCGAACTTCTCGACCGCGCGGATGAGGCCGAGGTTGCCCTCCTGAATGAGGTCGAGGAACAGCATGCCGCGGCCCACGTAGCGCTTGGCGATGGAGACCACGAGGCGCAGGTTCGCGGAGATGAGCTGCTGCTTGGCGTCGAGGCCCACCTGCTCGATGCGCATGAGGCGGCGCTGCTCGGCGCGCGTGAGCTCGAGCTCGCCCGCCTCGGCGGCCTCGAGCTTGGCCGTGGCGTCGGTGCCCGCCTCGATCTTCATGGCGAGGTGGACCTCCTCGGAGGCGGTGAGCAGGTCGACCTTGCCGATCTCCTTGAGGTACATGCGCACCGGGTCGCCGGTGAGCATGACGGTGGAGGTGTCCTGGCGGCGCGCGCGGGCGCGGCTGGAGCGCTTGGGCTTGGCGGCCTTGGCCTTGGGGACGGAGCGCAGGGCCTCCTTGACGGCCTTGGCCTCCGCGGCGCTCTCGGACTCGCCCTCCTCGTCGTCGGAGAACTCGTCGTCGACGGAGCCGTCGTCGAAGTCGTCGTCATCGGACACGTCGTCATCGTCCACCGAGAAGTCAGCGGGCGCGGAGTCCGCGCCGCCCACGTCGACGCCCTTGGCGCGCAGCGCGTCCATGAGGTCGGAGAGCTCGTCGGAGTCGACGTCCACGTCGCGCAGGGCCGCCTGGACGTCCTCCTCGCTGACGCTGCCGGAGCGGGCCGCGCGGGCCAGCTCGTCGAGGGCCTTCGCCAGATCGCCGGACAGCTTGACTTCCTGCTTCGTCTTCTTGGTAGCAGCCACGTATATCCCCTTCGACGCATGAACGGTCAGAAGTATACCCAATTCCTAGTCGTCGGTAACCGACGAGATCTTCCTCGAGAGCTCCCCCACCCGGCGCTGCAGCTCGGTCGCCTCCTGGAAGAGGCGCTCGGACTGGTCGTCGGGGGTGCCGGACGCGGAGAGCGCCACGCGGATCTGCCGCACGCGCCGCCGGCACGAGCAGAGCTCGGCGTTGTCCACGATGAGGTCGAGCTTCTCGGCGTCCGAGAGCTCGCCGGAGCTCAGCACCCGGCCGCCCGACAGGATCGAGGGCGCCTCGGCCACCACCGCCGTCGCGGCGGCGACCGCGTCGGCCGGGCTCGTCCCGCGCGGGGTGGAGAGCATCGCCCAGGCCATGGCCTCGTGGCGCTCGTCGGACCAGGAGAGGGTCGCGACCCGGTCCTCGTAGGCGCGCATGGCGTCCGGCCGCTGCGCCAGCGCGCAGAGCAGCTCGCGCTCGGCGGCGACCTGCATGCGCTCGTCGGCGGAGAGCGCCCTCATGCTCGGGGCGGGTCCGGCGGCCGGGGCCGCAGGCGCGGCGCCGTAGGCCTCGACGGGCACGTAGTCGTCGGGGACGTAGCCCTCGTCCTCGGCGGGCTCGGCGGGCGCCGGGTGGCCGGAGGGGCGGGGCGCCTGAGGCTGACGCTCCGGGCGCTCGCGGCGGGCCGGGCGCTCGTCGTCGGGCTCCACGACCTTGGCCTCGCGGATGGCGCGCTTGGTCTCGTCCACGTCCATTCCCAGGGTGTCCGCCAGGCGCGTCGCGTACTCGTCGAGAAGGACGGAGCGCTTGAGCGGCGCGAGCAGCGACGCCATGTCCGCGAGCGCGCGCACGCGCCGCCCGGGCGAGCTGAGGTCGTGACCCGCCAGGCGCTTCTCGAAGACGAAGTCCATCAGCGGGCGCGCGGCGTCGAGGATCGGCCTCAGCGCGGCCGCCCCGCGGGCGGCGAGGAACTCCATCGGGTCCTGGTTGTCCGGCAGCACCACGCACAGCAGTGCCGCCGAGGTCTTGTCGATGTAGCGCACCGCGCGCTCCGCCGCGCGCTGGCCGGCCGCGTCGCCGTCGAACATGCAGACGATCCTGCTCACGCGCTGGCGCTCCATGAGGCGCACGTGGTCCAGGCGAAACGCCGTGCCGAGCGCCGCCACCGTGTTGGTGAAGCCCGCCTCGTGCATGGCGATGACGTCGGTGTAGCCCTCGCAGACGATGGCCTCGCCGGTGGCGGCCATCGACTCCTTGGCGCGGTCGTAGGCGAAGAGGTGCTTGCCCTTGTTGAAGGCGGCGGTGTCGCGCGTGTTCACGTACTTCGCCACCCCGTCGCGCTTGGTGCCCAGGATGCGCCCGCCGAAGGCGATCGTGCGGCCCATCTCGTCGTGGATGGGAAACATCACGCGGTCGAAGAAGCGGTCCGTGACCCTGCCGGAGCGCTCGTAGGCGAGGTCCGCCGAGACGAGCTCGGCGCTCGAGAAGCCCTTGGCGCGCAGCTGGGCCACCAGCTGGCCGTGGCCGGGCGCGTAGCCCAGGCCCCAGCGCCGGCACACGTCCGAGCCGAAGCCGCGGCCCGCGAGGTAGCGCCGCGCCGCGTCGGGGCCCTCCCCGCGCCCGCGCATGAGCATGAGGTGGTAGTAGGCCTCGGCCTCGCCGAGGGCCTCCATGAGGCGGGTCTTCTTGGGCCCGCGCCGCCCGCCGCGCTCCTCCGTAAGCTCGATGCCAGCGCGGTCCGCGAGGTAGCGGATGGCGTCGGGGAACTCGAGGTTCTCGCGGCGCTGCACGTAGGAGAAGACGTCGCCGCCCTCCCCGCAGCCGAAGCAGTGCCAGAGCCCCGTGGCGGGGTTCACCTTGAACGACGGGGTCTTCTCCCCGTGGAAGGGGCAGCAGCCCCAGAACTCCTGGCCCCGCTGGCGCAGCTCCACGGTCTCGGAGACCAGCTGCACGAAGTCCGTCGCCTGGCGGACCCGCTCCTTGTCCTCGTCGGTGATCACGAGGCCACCTCCCCTGCGAGCTCGACGTCCTTCTCGCCCAGCGTGCTTCTCACCCAGTCCACGTTGCCCAGCACCGTGCGCTCGAGCTCCTCCACGGAGCCAAAGCGGCGCGGCGCGCGCAGCCAGCGCACGAAGACGACGCTCACGTCCGCGCCGTAGAGGTCGCCCGAGAAGCCGAGCAGCGTGGCCTCCAGGAAGGGCGCGCCCTCCTCGCCGGGCGAGAAGGACCTGGGCTTGCCCACGTTGATCGCGGCAGGCCAGGCGGCGCCCCCGCAGGCGACGTAGCCCGCGTAGACGCCCTCCGCCGGGAGCGCGGTCCCCTCCCCCACGCGCACGTTGGCCGTGGGGAACCCGAAACCCGTCCCCTCGCCGCGGCCGTGCTCGACGGCGCCGCTCACGCAGTGGCAGCGGCCGAGCAGGCCCGCGGCCTCCTCGACGGCGCCCTCGGAGAGCAGGGCGCGGATGCGCGTGGCCGTGATCGGCGCGCCGCCCTCGTCGGCGAGCTCCATGCCCACGACGTCGAAGCCGTCGGCGCGCCCCAGCCCGGCGAGGGCCGCGACGTCGCCCGCGCCTCCCGCCCCCAGGCGAAAGTCCGCCCCCACGACGATGCAGTCGAGGTCGGCGAGCTCGCCCAGGACCTCGCGCACGAAGCGGTCGTACGGGAGGGCGGCGAGCTCGGGCGTGAAGTCGATGACGGCGAGCCGGTCGACGCCCGCAGTCGAGCCCAGGGCGCGCAGGCGGTCCTTATCGCGCATCAGCATGCGCTGGGGGTGGCCCGGCGCGAGGACGACGGAGGGGTCGGGCGAGAACGTGACCACAACGAGCTCGTCGCCGCGCGCGTCCGCCTCGGCCCGCGCCCGGGCTATCAGGGCGCGGTGGCCCCGGTGCACCCCGTCGAACGCCCCGATCGCGCAGACGGCGCGGGGGCGCGGCGCCTGCTCGAGGGTGTGTACACCCCGCATTGAGGGTATGTACACCTCACGGCCCGCCGGTTCTTCTCGCCCAAGGCTCTGACCTGCTGTTTTGCGAGAAGAACCGTGGGGCTGGGTGTACATACCCTCCTGGGCGGGTGTACATACCCTCGAGGGGGGCTCGACGGCCACGAGGGCGCCCCGCACGATGCCGCGGGCGGCGCCGGCGTCGAGCGGGCGCTCCGGCGAGAGCGCGCGGAGGCGCGGCGCGAGGTCCTTCTCGACGCCGTCCCGCCGCGACGCAAAACCTGTCCCAAAGCGTCTGCACGAAAAAACACGTCCCCTTTGCGCAGACATCAGCGCACCCCCTCGATTGCCTGGGGGAAGTTGGACTCGCACACGAGGTGGCGGCCGTCGCAGCGCCAGATGCCGGCGAGGCCGCCGCCAAAGGTGAGGGCCACGCGGGCGCCGTGGGCCGCGCCGCCCGCGTCGATGCGCCGGCCGCACATGACGTCGGCGATCTCCTCGACCCTGAGCTCTCGGGCGGGGATGCCGAGGGCGGCCACCGGGTCGAGGCAGCGCTCGCGCGCGAGCTCGGCGCCGCCCGCCTCGAGCTCGTCGAGGCCCATGCAGTCGGCCAGCGTGACGGGGCCGGCGAAGGTGCGCTCGAGCGCGCAGACGTGCGCGAGGCACCCCAGCTCGCGGCCGAGGTCGCGCGCGATGCTGCGCACGTAGGTGCCCTTGGAGACGTCGAGGGAGAGCTCCCAGGTGCGGGCCTGGGGGTCCACGCCGAGGAGCTCGGCGCCGTGGATCGTCACGCGCCTGGGCTTGAGCTCGAGCGCCTCGCCGGCGCGCGCGGCGTCGTAGGCGCGCCTCCCGTTCACGGACACGGCCGAGAAGGACGGCGGGACCTGGTCGCGCTCGCCCGCGAGGCGGGCGACCTCGTGCGCGGCGCGCCCGGTCTCGAGCAGCTCGGGCGGCACCTCCGCGGCGCGGACGACCTCTCCCTCCGCGTCGTCGGTCGTGGTCTCCGACCCCAGCTGGAAGGTGGCGCGGTAGCCCTTGCGGTCGAGGGTGAGCAGGCCCAGGAGCTTGGTCGCCTGGCCGATGCCCACCACGAGCACGCCGGTCGCGGCCGGGTCGAGCGTGCCGGCATGGCCCACGCGCCTCTCGCCCACCGCGCGGCGGACGCGGGAGACGACGTCGTGGCTCGTGCACCCGAGGGGCTTGTCGACGGCGATGAGCGCGGAGAAGGCGCTCGGACGGCGGGCCAAGGTCAGCCCTCCGCGGGCGCGGGCGGCTCGGCGTAGAGCGCACGCAGCTTGGGCAGCACCGTCGAGAGGGCCTGGTCGATGTCGCCGTCGACGGTGAAGCCCGCCGCCGCCGGGTGGCCGCCGCCGCCCATCTCGCGCGCGATGGAGGAGATGTCGCGAGCGGACTTGGCGCGCAGGTTGCCGCGGACCTTGCCGCCGGGCACCTCCTTGAGGAAGAGGGCCACCTCGCAGCCGTCGACGCGGCGCACGAGGTCGACCAGGCCGTCGCACTCCGCCACGGGGACGCCCGTGGCGGCGAAGTCGGCCGAGGTGGCGTAGCTGTAGGCGATCTTGCCGCGCTCGAAGGTGACGATGCGGCCCATCACCGTGGCGGAGAGGTGCAGGTAGGCCAGGCGGTCGCTCTGGTAGACGTGCAGCGACACCTCGGCCGGGGACGCCCCGGCCTCGACGAGCGAGCTCGCGACGCAGAAGGCCTCGCCGTCGGCGTTCTGGTACTGGAAGCAGCCCGTGTCGGTCATGAGTGCGCAGAGCAGGTTCTGGGCGATCGTGGGCGTGAGCCCGCAGCCGGCGCGCCGGGCGAACTCGGCGACGATGACGCCCGCCGCCGCGGCGTCGGGGCGGACCACCCCGGCGTCCCAGCAGGGCGCGTCGCAGGGATGGTGGTCGAGGACCGCCACGTGCGCGGAGCGCTCGAGGACCGCGCGGGCGTCGGCGAGCCTGCCGGGCTGGGAGAGGTCGACGCAGATGAAGAGGTCGGGCGAGCCCTCGTAGTCGCAGGCGCGCACGAAGCGGTCGGCGCCGGGCAGGAACTGGTAGGTCCTCGGCACCACGTCGTCGTCGGCGAGCAGGCTCGTGACCTCGCGGCCCGGCCAGGTGAGCTCGATGATCTCGGCCAGGGCGAGGCCCGAGCCGAGCGCGTCGCCGTCGGGCGAGGTGTGCGCGCAGATCGCGATCGTGCGCGCGCCCTCTATGAGCCGGCAGATCGAGTCGAACTGCTCGTCCTGGCCGGCGCGTTCGCAGCTGCCCCCCATGAGCGCCCCCTACTCCTCGTCCTTCTCGGCAGGCTCGTCCGGCTCGACCGGGTAGCCGAACTCGTCCTTCTCCACGGAGAGCGTGGGAGGGACCTCCTCGAGGGCGCGCGAGATGCGCTCGGCCTCGTCGGTGGTGGTGTCGATGCGGAAGTCGAGCTCGGGCGTCACGCGCCAGCTGAGCGAGCGGCCCAGAAGCGAGCGGATGCGGCCCTTGGCGCGCGCGAGGGCGGCGGTGACCTCGTCGTAGCGGTCGGCGTCGCAGCTCACGTACGCGCGCAGGTAGGACTTGTCGATCGAGACCTCCACGCCCGTGACCGTCACGAGCGCGAGGTCGGGGTCGGAGACCTCAAACAGAAGGATGCTCGCGAGCTTCTCGCGGGCGAGCTCGTTGGTCCTTCTCGAATGCTGGTTCTGCTTCATGCTTTGCTCCCCCGGCGGGTCGGGGCGGGCCCAAGGCCCGCCCCGCGATGTCCCAAAAGTATCCTGTCCCTACTTGGGACTACTCCGTGCGCGCGACCTGCTCGATGCGGAAGCCCTCGATCTGGTCGCCGGGCTTGACGTCCTGGAAGTTCTCCAGGCCGATGCCGCACTCGAAGCCGGCCTTGACGCTCTTGACGTCGTCCTTGTAGCGGCGCAGCGAGGCGATCTTGCCCTCGTAGACGACGATGCCGTCGCGCACGAGGCGCACCTGGTCGTCGCGGGAGATCTCGCCCTCCACGATCATGCAGCCCGCGGCGATGCCGACCTTGGGCACCTTGAAGGTGTCGCGGACCTCTGCCGTGCCCGTCTGGACCTCGATCTCGGTGGGCTTGAGCATGCCGATGCGGGCGGCGTCGATCTCCTCGATCGCCTTGTAGATGACGCTGTAGGTGCGGATCTCGACGCCGTCGCGCTCGGCCGCGGCGCGTGCCTTGGCCTCCGGGCGCACGCCGAAGCCGATGATGATGGCGTTGGAGGCGTCCGCGAGGACGACGTCGGTCTCGGTGATCGCGCCGACGGCGGAGTGGATCGTGTTGATGCGGACCTCGGACTGGTCCATCTTATCCAGCGAGTCCTGCAGCGCCTCGATCGAGCCCTGGACGTCGGCCTTGATGATGAGGTTGAGCTCCTTGACCTCGGCGTCGGCCATGGTGTCGAAGAGGTTCTCGAGCGTGACGTGCTTCACGCGGTTCTGCTCCTCGATGCGGGCCTTGAGGGCGCGCTGGTCGGCGAGGTCGCGGGCGTCGCGGTCGTCCTGGAAGACGCGGAACTCGTCGCCGGCCATCGGCACGCTCTGCAGGCCCAGGATCTCGACGGCGTCGGAGGGGCCGGCCTCGGTGACGGAGTTGCCCTTGGGGTCGAGCATGGCGCGGACGCGGCCGTAGGAGAGGCCCGCCACGAGGGCGTCGCCGATGCGCAGCGTGCCGCGGGTGACGAGCACCGTGGCGACCGAGCCGCGGCCGCGGTCGAGCTTGGCCTCGAGGACGTTGCCGGAGGCGAAGGTGTCCGGGTTGGCCTTGAGCTCGAGGACGTCGGCCTGCAGAAGGACGGTGTCGAGCAGCTCCTCGATGCCGATCTTCTGGCGCGCGGAGATGTTGACGAACATGTTCTGCCCGCCCCACTCCTCGGGGATGACGCCGTATTCGGTGAGCTCCTGGCGGACCTTGTCGGGGTTGGCGCCGGGCTTGTCGATCTTGTTGACGGCAACGATGATGGGCACGCCGGCCGCCTTGGCGTGGTTGATCGACTCGACGGTCTGGGGCATGACACCGTCGTCGGCCGCGACGATCAGGATGACGATGTCGGTCACCTTGGCGCCGCGGGCGCGCATGGCGGTGAAGGTCTCGTGGCCCGGGGTGTCGATGAAGGTGATCGTGCGGTCGCCCACGGTGACCTGGGAGGCGCCGATGGCCTGCGTGATGCCGCCGGCCTCGCCCTCGGCCACGCCGGTGTGGCGGATGGCGTCCAGAAGCGAGGTCTTGCCGTGGTCGACGTGGCCCATGACCGTGACCACGGGCGGGCGCGGCTTGAGGTCGGCCGGGTCGTCGTAGAACGTGAAGGAGTTCTCCTCCTCCTTGGTCATGACCTTGACGTCGCGGCCGAGGTCGTCGGCCACGAGCTCGATGAGCTCGTCGGACATGGACTCGGTGAGCGTGAGCGGGGTGCCCAGCA
>CALUJM010000031.1 GCA_944320975.1 uncultured Atopobiaceae bacterium
CGCGACCGCAGCTTCCGCGTCCCGTCCATCCTCGGCGACCAGGGGGGTGACCGCTGATGGCCAACTTCGACCAGCTCTCCGCGCGCCAGATCGCCGCGGGCGTGGCAAACGGCGACTTCACGGCCGTCGAGGTGGCCCGCGCCGCGCTCGACGCCGTGGAGGCCCGCGACGGCGAGGTCAAGGCGTTCCTGCAGGTCTCCGCGGACCTCGCGCTCGCCGCGGCCGAGGCAACGGACAAGGCCCGCGCGGCGGGCGAGAAGCTCGGTCCGCTCGCCGGCGTCCCCGTGGCCTTCAAGGACAACATGCACCTCGTGGGAACCCGCACCACCTGCGCCTCGCGCATGCTCGAGAACTACGAGTCAACGTTCACGGCAACCTGCGTCCAGCGCCTGCTCGACGCCGGTGCCACGCCCGTGGGCAAGACCAACATGGACGAGTTCGCCTTCGGCTCCTCGACCGAGTCCTCGGCCTTCCATCCCACCGCCAACCCGTGGGATACCGAGCGCGTCCCCGGCGGCTCCTCGGGCGGATCGGCCGCGGCCGTCGCGGCGGGCGAGGTCACGGTCTCCCTGGGCTCGGACACCGGCGGCTCCATCCGCCAGCCGGCCTCCCTCTGCGGCGTCGTGGGCCTCAAGCCTACCTACGGCGCGGTCAGCCGCTACGGCGTGGTGGCCTTCGGCTCCTCGCTCGACCAGGTCGGGCCCTTCGGCCGCCGCGTCGAGGACGTGGCCCTGGCCATGAACGCGCTCACCGCCGGCGGCCGCGACCCGTGGGACTCCACGAGCCAGCCCGTCGCGTGCGACTTCGCCGCGCACCTCGACGACCCCCTCGAGGGCCGCCGCGTGGGCGTCGTGCCCGCGCTCATGGAGGCCGCCGGCCTCACCGACGAGGTCCGCGACGCCGTGAGCGCCGCTGCCCGCGCGCTCGCCGACCAGGGCGCTGAGCTCGTCGAGGTGGACCTCCCCAACATCGCCTCGGCCATCGCGGCCTACTACGTGATCGCGCCGTGCGAGGCCTTCTCCAACCTCGCGCGCTTTGACGGCGTGCGCTATGGCTACCAGGAGCCCGGCCAGGCAACCCTTGCCGAGCAGACCTCGCTCTCCCGCGCGCACGGCTTCGGCGAGGAGGCCAAGCGCCGCCAGATGCTGGGCGCCTACCTGCTCTCGAGCGGCGTCTACGACACGTACTACTACCCGGCGCAGCAGGTCCGCACCCTCATCACGGCCGACTACGCCCGCGCGTACGAGAAGTGCGACGTCATCCTCATGCCCGCCGCGCCGCGCACCGCCTTCAAGTTCGGCGAGCTCTCCGACCCCACGCAGATGTACGCGTCCGACATGTTCACGATCTCCAACAACATCGCCGGCAACGGTGGCGTCTCGGTGCCGCTGGGCCTGGGCGCCGTGACCGGCCTGCCCGTGTCGGCGCAGCTGCAGGGCCCGGCCTTCGCCGACGCGCAGCTGCTCACGTTCGCTCGCGCGATCGAGCGGTCCTTCTCGCCCACCGGCGGGGCCCCCGTCGCGCCCGGCTTTGCGGGGAAGGGGGGTGAGCTCGCATGAAGAAGCTCGCCGAGGTCCTCAAGGACTGGGAGGCCGTGATCGGCCTGGAGGTCCACACCGAGCTCACCACGCTCGAGACCAAGATGTTCTGCAACTGCCGCCTCTCCCACGACGACCCGCCCAACACCAACGTCTGCCCGGTCTGCCTGGGCATGCCGGGCGCCCTGCCCGTGCCCAACGAGAAGGCCATCGAGTCGATCGTCATGGCGGGCCTGGCCACCAACTGCGAGATCATGTGCCACTCCATGTTCTACCGGAAGCACTACTTCTACCCGGACATGGCCAAGAACTTCCAGACCACGCAGGGGCCGGTGGCCTTCTGCATGCACGGCCACCTGGACCTGGAGGTCTCCGGTGCCGGAGCCAAGGAGCGCCCGGACAGCACGGTCGAGAAGGACGCGGACGGCGGCTACGTCGCGCCCATCCGGATCCTGCGCATCCACATGGAGGAGGACGCCGCCAAGATGGTGCACGTGGGCGGCGAGGAGGGCCGCATCACCGCGGCAACCGAGTCCCTCATCGACTACAACCGCTGCGGTACCCCGCTGATCGAGCTCGTCACCGAGCCCGACCTGCGCACGCCCGAGGAGGCGCGCCTCTTCATGGAGAAGCTGCGCCAGACCTTCCTCACCCTGGGCATCTCCGACTGCTCGCTCGAGAGCGGCTCGATGCGCTGCGACGGCAACATCTCGCTGCGCCGTCGCGGCACCACGGAGTTTGGCACCAAGACGGAGATGAAGAACATCAACTCGTTCAAGAGCCTCCACGACGCGCTCGAGTACGAGATCTGCCGCCAGGCCGAGGTCCTCGAGGAGGGCGGCATCGTCTACCAGGAGACGCGCCACTGGGAGCCGAGCCGCCGCCGCACCGTGGTCATGCGCGTCAAGGAGACCGCGGACGACTACCGCCTCTTCCCGGACCCCGACCTCGCGCCCTTCGACCTCACCGACGAGTTCATCGACCGCTGCCGAGCGCGCATCCCCGAGCTGCCCGACGCCAAGCGCGACCGCTACGTCGCCGACTACGGCCTCAAGCGCGCCGACGCCGCCCAGCTCGCCGGCGATCCCAAGGTGGCCGCCTTCTTCGAGGAGGCCCTCGAGGGCGTGGCCGAGAAGGTCGTGGGCACGCTGGCCAACGTCATGGTCAACCTCGTGCCGAGCTACGACGCCCTCACCGTGGGGCAGGTCCGCGGCATCGCCGGTCTTCTCGCCGAGGACGCGCTCACGTTTGCGCAGGCGCGCGAGGTGCTCGACGCGATCAACGGCACCGACGAGGACGCGGTCGCCTACGTGGACGCCCACGGTATGCGCCAGTCCACCGACGAGGGCGCGCTCGGCGCCATCGTGGACGAGGTGCTCGGCCGCTGCACCGACCAGGTCCAGCAGTACCGCGACGGCAACAAGAAGGTGCTCGGGTTCCTCGTGGGCCAGTGCATGAAGGCGGCCAAGGGCTCCGGCAACCCCAAGGCCTTCAACAAGATGCTCGCCGAGAAGCTCGAGGGGTAGACGCGTCAATACGGCGGCGCCCCGAATTGCACGCAGGAGTGCACTTCGTGAAACTCCTGCTCAGCAATGCGGGGCGCCGCCGTTTTGACGCGGCCTCTCGTTCGTCGCGAGGCGCCGGGAGGTGCGGGAACGCGACGGTTTCCCGGCCCGGACCGTCCATTTGGCGCACCTCTCCCGTTGCGGTGCGGGGACGCGACGGTTTGCGGGCCCGGACCGTCCATCTGGCGCACCTCTCCCGTTGCGGTGCGGGGACGCGACGGTTTGCGGGCCCGGACCGTCCATCTGGCGCACCTCTCCCGTTGCGGTGCGGGGACGCGACGGTTTGACGCTCGAAACCGTCCATCTGGCGCACGCAATTCTCGGCTGCGCGGGCGTCCCAACCTGATAGACTGCCGACCCCGAAGGGACAGGGCGTGCTGGAGGGGGCAGCGGTGGACGAGCAGATCGAGGCGGCGGTCGAGCCGGTCTCAGAGGTCGTGAGCGAGGACGAGGCGCAGCGCGCCGAGCGGCTCTCCAAGAAGCGCATGGCCTACAGCTTCCCGCAGTTCTTCGGCCTGCTCAACGTGGGCCTCATCCTCACTGCGGTGGCGCTTGTGCTCTTCAAGACGCCCAACCACCTGGCCTTCGGCGGCACCACGGGCTTTGCGATCCTGTTCAACGCGGCGATCCCGGCCCTGCCCGTCTCGGTCTACATGTGGATCATGAACGCGGTGCTCGTGCTGCTGGGCCTCATCTTCCTGGATCGCAAGGCGGTGCTCTGGAGCGCGTTCGCGTCGTTTGCGCTCTCGGGCTACACGTCGCTTTTCGAGTGGCTGTTCCCGGTGAGCCAGTCCATCACCGGCGACCTGTGGCTCGACGTCTGCTTTGCCGTGCTGCTGCCTGCCGTGGGCTCGGCCATCGTCTTTGACATCGGCGCGTCCACCGGCGGCACGGACATCCTTGCCATGATCTTGCGCAAGCGCACCGACATCGAGATCGGCAAGGCGCTCTTCGCCGTGGACGTGGCCGTCGTGGTGGCGGCCATCGGCATCTTCGGCGCGCGCGTGGGCCTCTACTGCGTGCTCGCGCTCATCGGCAAGACCTTCGTGGTCGACGGCTTCATCGAGTCCATCCGCCAGCGCAAGGTCTGCCAGGTCATCTGCGACCACCCGCGCGACGTGGAGGAGTTCATCGTCAAGAAGCTCGGCCGCACCGCCACGTTGCAGTTTGGCTGGGGCGCCTACTCCGGCAAGCGCGTGGTCATCCTCACGAGCGTGCTGTCGCGCCGCGAGGCCATGAAGCTGCGCCTCTTCGTGCGCGCCACCGACCCGGGCGCCTTCATCACGATCACTAGCAGCTCCGAGATCATCGGTCGCGGCTTCCGCGGCGTCAACTAGCGAGAAGGACGCGGGGCCGAGAAGGACGCGGGGGCGAGAAGGGCGTGTCAGGGCCCAGTACAGCCACGGGCATGCCCGCAGGCGGGATGTCACGAGGTCCGTGGCGTCCACTCAATGTGGCTACAAAGATGTATACTGTAGCCACATTGAGGGAGGTTGACATGCCGGAGCTTTCTGCAGTGGGCGTGCGCGAGGCGAAGAACCGATTCAGCGAGCTGACCGCGCAGGTCAACGAGCTGGGGTCGACGCTCGTGGTGCTCAAGAACAACAGGCCGTGGGTCACCATCCACCCGGCCGACCCCGAGTCCGCCAGCCGTCGCGAGCGCCTCGAGCGCTTTCATTCGCTTACGGCCTCCATCGAGCAGGATGTCTTGCATGAGCCGGCTTGGCCGGCGGACAAGAGCGACTGGGAGCTTCTCGACGAGGAGAGGGTGAGGCGCTTTGGCTAGGGTCGTGCTCGACACCAACATCATCCTCGACTACCTCAGCGCGACGCGCGAGAGGCACCGCGATGCCGTCGACCTGCTTGAGGCGCTGCTCTCCTCGGAGGACAAGACGCCCGTGATCCTTGCCGCCGGCATCAAGGACGCCTACTACATCCTGTGCCGCCACTATCATGACGGGGCGCTCGTGCGGGCGCGGTTGGACGACTTCCGCGCTCTGATGGAGGTGGCCGAGCTGACGGGTCCCGTCCTGGACGAGGCCTTCGCATCGGACGAGCCGGATCTCGAGGATGGCATCGTCCGCGCGGCGGCGGAGCTTCTGGGCGCGGAGGCGATCGTCACGCGCGACGCGTCAGCGTATCTCGGGTCGCGTGTCCCCAGCATGGACGCCCGCGCGTACTGCGCCACGCTCGGGTAGCGTCCCGAAGGCGGCCTGTGGCCGCCCTGCGCCCGGCGCTACTCCTTCGGGCCGTTCTTGGCCTCGTCGAGGTAGCTGTAGAGCGTGTACTTGGAGATGCCGAAGAACTTGCAGACCTTGGGGCCCGACTTCGTGATGAGGAACGCCCCCGTGTCGTTGAGGTAGCGGATCGCGCGGACCTTCTCCTCCTTGGTCATGAGCGCAACCGGCGTGCCCACGAGCTCAACGCTCTGCTCGATCAGATCGTCCAGGAGGTCGGCGACGCTGCGCACGATCGGCTCGGGTTCGCGCGGCGCGCTCGGCTCGGTCCCCACGACCTCGGCGATGGTCTCTCCCATGGCGCGCAGCAGCGTGATGTCGTAGTTGAGCGCGAAGATGCCCACCGCGCGTCCGGTCTCGTCGCGGATGAAGACGGTCGACGACTTGAGGATCTTGCCGTCCGCGGTCTTGGTGAGGTAGGCGAGGCGGTCCTCGAGCTTCTCGCTCCCGGCGTGCAGCGCCTCGAGCACTACGTGGCTGGGCCCGTCGCCGAGTTTGCGGCCGGTGACGTGGCCGTTCTCGATGGCGACGATGGAGTGGCTGGGATCTGCGCTCTCGAGGTCGTGCACCACGACCTCGCAGCCGCTGCCAAACTGCAGGGCGAGGGCGTGGGCGAGCCTCTTGTAGAAGTCGAGCTGCTCCTCGGTCATGGTGCCTCCTCGGTGGCGTTGTACTTGGAACATGGTAACGGATTTGCTGCGATTTCAAACTTTTTGTTTGGTTTACAGACGATAAGGACCTCGGTGCCGCGAGCCCGAACACGGCCCCTGACGTCGCGTTATATCCACTCGTACATAACGAAAAAGCTCATCGGGCGCCCGGGGCGTCGACCGCTCACGCCCCTCAACCTACCGTCTAACAGATTTTCATCAAAGCAGACAAATTGTTAGCCATGTCGCGCAATACTATCGAAACATAGTCGCATCATCGTGGAGAGGACGATCATGTCGAAGGCCAAGGCGCAGACCGCAGAGGTCAAGGAGGCGCACGACTACCTGTTCCAGCGTGAGGGGATGCCGCCCGTCGGCGACATGATTCCCTGCGCGCTCCAGCACGTGCTGGCGTCGTTCGCCGGCATCATCACCCCGGCGATCCTCATCGCCGCGACGTTTGACTTCACGACGCAGCAGCGCACCGACATCATCCAGGTGGCGCTGATCCTCTCGGCCATCGACACGGCCCTGCAGGCGTTCGCGCCCTTCCGCCGCATCGGCGGAAACCTGCCCATCGTCATGGGCGTCTCGTTCGCGTTCCTGCCGGCGCTGCAGGCCATGGGGGCCACGTTCTCCTTTGGGTCGCTGCTCGGCGGCGAGATCGTGGGCGGCGTCGCGGCCATCCTGTTTGGCGTCTTCTACGGCAAGCTCAAGCAGTTCTTCCCGCCGGTGGTCACGGGCACGGTGATCTTCACGATCGGCGTGTCGCTGTACCCCACCGCCATCAAGTACATGGCGGGCGGCGAGGGCACAGACCTCTGGGGCACCCCGCAGGCCTGGTGCGTGGCGCTCGTCACGTTCGCCGTGGTCTTTGGCCTCAACAACTTCGCCAAGGGCACGCTCAAGCTCGGCAGCGTCTTCTTCGGCATGATCGCCGGCATCATCGTGTCCGCTCCGTTCGGCATGCTCGACTTCTCCGCCGTGGGCTCCGCCGGCGTCTTCGCCTTCCCCAAGATCATGCCCTACGCGATCGAGTTCCACCCCGAGGTCTGCATCACGCTCGCCGTGGTCTACCCGATGGTCGCCATCCAGGTCATCGGCGACGTCTCGGCCGCGTGCCTGGGCTCCATGGACCGCATGCCCACCGAGCGCGAGCTCTCGGGCGCCATCGTCTCCCAGGGCTGCACGTCGCTCGTCTCCGCCTTCATCGGCGGCCTGCCCACCTCCGCGCTCGGCCAGAACGTGGGCATCATCTGCTCCAACAAGGTCGTCAACAGGTGGGTCTTCGTGATCGTGGCGGTGGTCTTTGCCGCCGCCGGCCTGCTCCCGCAGCTCTCTGCTCTGCTCACGGCCATCCCGCAGCCCGTCATCGGCGGCGCCACCGTGGGCGTGTTCGGCACCATCACCATGAACGGCGTCCGCATGTTCACCAAGGACGGCCTCACGCCGCGCACCACCACCATCGTGGGCACCTCCGTCGTGTTTGGCCTGGGCATCTGGATGGCGACCGGGTGCCTCGCCGGCCCCGGCATGCCCTCCTGGGTGACTACCGTCATCGGCTCCAACGCCATCACCCCGGCCGCCCTCATGGCGATTCTGCTCAACCTCATCCTGCCCGTCGACCCGCCGCACGAGATCCGCACCGCGGCGACCAAGGAGCAGGCCGTCGCCAAGGTCATGCCCGCAAGCAAGGAGTAACAAGGGGGCGGGGATTTCTCGCCCCGCCCGCACGCCCGGTGCCCGACCACACGCAACGTGCCGAGAAGAACGTTCTTCTCGCCAGATAGAAGGAGGAGCCATGCTGCTCGTCACCAACGGTCGCGTCATCACGCGCGACGCTGACAACGCCTACCTCGAGGACGGCGCCGTCGCCATCGATGGCGAGAAGATCGCCGAGGTCGGGCCCGCCGCCGCGCTGGCCGAGAAGTACCCGGACGCCGAGGTCGTGGACGCCCACGGCGGCGTCATCATGCCGGGCCTGGTGAACTGCCACACCCACATCTACTCCGGCCTGGCCCGCGGTCTTGCCATCAAGGGCTGCAACCCTACCAACTTCCTCGAGAACCTCGAGCAGCAGTGGTGGAAGATCGACGACAACCTCACGCTCGACGGCACCCGTGCGAGCGCCTACGCCACCGTGCTGGACAGCCTGCGCGACGGCGTGACCACGATCTTCGACCACCACGCGAGCTTCTGCGAGATCCCGGGCTCCCTCTTTGCCATCAAGGACGTCTGCGAGGAGACCGGCATCCGCGCGTGCCTGTGCTACGAGACCTCCGACCGCCGCGGTGACGAGAAGCGCGACCAGGGAATCGCCGAGAACGCCGAGTTCGCGCAGTGGGCCGCCAAGGCCCAGGCCGAGGGCAACTCCATGATCGCCGCGATGTTCGGCGGGCACGCCACCTTCACGCTCTCCGACGAGACGATGGACAAGATGGCCGAGGCCAACAATGGCCTCACCGGTTTCCACATTCATGTCTGCGAGGGCATGAACGACGTCTGGGACTCCCGCCAGAACCGCGGCGGCATCTCGCCGATCGAGCGCCTGCTGCAGCACAATCTTCTCGGCCCGCGCACGATGCTCGGCCACTGCATCCACGTCACGCCCGCCGAGATGGACATCATCAAGGAAACCGGCACCCACATCGTCAACAACCCCGAGTCCAACATGGGCAACGCCGTGGGTTGCGCGCCGGTGCTCGAGTTCTTCCGCCGCGGCATCCCCGTGCACATGGGCACCGACGCCTACACGCACGACATGCTCGAGAGCCTCAAGGTCTTCCTCATCATCCAGCGCCACAACGCGGCGATGCCCAACGTGGGCTGGGTCGAGGCCATGACGATGCTCTTCCAGAACAACCCCGCCATGGCGAGCGCCTACTTCGGGCGCGAGGTCGGCGTCCTCAAGCCGGGCGCCGCGGCCGACGTCATCGTGATGGACTACCCGGTCTTCACACCCTTCTCCGACGAGAACATCGACGGCCACATGCTCTTCGGCATGATGGGCAAGAACTGCCGCACCACGATCGTCAACGGCAAGGTGCTCTACAAGGACCGCGAGTTTGTGGCCTTCGACGAGGAGCGCATCAACGCCTGGACCCTCGAGCAGAGCAAGCGGCTCTGGAACACCCTCAACGCCTGAGCGTGACAGGGGGACGGAGGTACTGTCACCGCTCCGTCCCCGCTGTCACAGTTCCCTGTCTGTCACAAAAGCCGTGACAGGGGGACGGAGCGGTGACAGTGCCTCCGTCCCCCTGTCACGCCCTGGAGAGGAGCAGCAATGAGCGACGTCATGAGGCCGATCCCGTTCGCGCAGGTCATGGACTGGATCCTGACCGAGCACGAAACCCAGGCAAGCATCTTCGGCGTGCGCAAGGCCTACGTCCACGAGGGCGGCGCCGAAGCAATCTTTGCCGAGAAGATCGAGACCCCCTTCGGCCCGGCGGCCGGCCCCAACACCCAGCTCGCGCAGAACATCGTGGCCTCCTACGTGGCGGGCTCGCGCTTCTTCGAGCTCAAGACCGTCCAGATCATGGACGGTGAGGAGCTCTCCGCCTGCGTGAACAAGCCCTGCATCGTGGCCGAGGACGAGTGCTACAACTGCGAGTGGTCCACCGAGCTCACGGTGCCCGACGCCTTCGCCGAGTACGTCAAGGCCTGGTGGGCCTGCAAGCTCATCGCCCGCGAGTACGGCCTCGGCGACCCCGACGGCTTCGTCTTCAACATGTCCGTGGGCTACAGCCTCGAGGGCATCCAGAGCCCCAAGGTGGACGCCTACATCGAGGGCATGAAGGACGCCTCCGGCACCGAGGTCTGGGCCGAGTGCCGCGACTGGGCCCTCGCCAACCTCGACCGCTTCGCCAACGTGGACGCCGACTTCGTCAACTCGGTCTCCCCGCAGGTCTCCAACTCCGTCACCGAGTCCACGCTCCACGGCTGCCCGCCCGACGAGATCGAGCGCATCGCCACCTACCTCATCACCGAGAAGGGCGTGAACACCTACATCAAGTGCAACCCGACGCTGCTGGGCTACGACTTCGCCCGCTCCCGCCTCAACGAGCTGGGCTTTGACTACATCGTCTTCGACGACACGCACTTCCGCGAGGACCTGCAGTGGGCCGACGCCGTTCCGATGTTCGAGCGCCTGATCAAGCTCTGCGCCGAGAAGGGCCTCTCCTTCGGCGTCAAGCTCACCAACACGTTCCCGGTGGACGTGACCCGCGGCGAGCTGCCGAGCGAGGAGATGTACATGTCCGGCCGCTCGCTCTTCCCGCTCACTATTGAGCTCGCGCGCCGCATCGCCCGCCAGTTCGACGGCCGCCTGCGCATCTCCTACTCCGGCGGCGCCGACGCCCGCAACATCCGCGAGCTCTACGCGGCCGGCATCTGGCCGATCACCATGGCGACCAACGTCCTCAAGCCCGGCGGTTACGAGCGCTTCTTCCAGATCGCGGGTCTTCTCGCCGGCGAGAAGCGCGCCGAGGTCGTGGACGTCGACGCCGTGACCGAGCTCGCGGCCCGCGTGGCCTCCGGCAAGGACTACCAGAAGCCCATCAAGCCGGCCAAGCCCCACAAGATCGACGCCGAGCTGCCGCTCATGAGCTGCTTCACGGCGCCCTGCCGCACCGGCTGCCCCATCAGCCAGGACATCCCGGCCTACCTCTCCCGCGTGGACGAGGGCAAGTTCGCGGAGGCCCTGCGCATCATCGTCGAGAAGAACGCGCTGCCGCACATCACCGGCAACCTCTGCCCGCACCCCTGCGGCGCCAAGTGCGAGCGCGCCTTCTACGAGCCCGACGGAGCGCGCATCCGCGGCCACAAGCTCGACGCGGCCCGCGGCGGCTTCGACGAGGTCCTGCGCGAGCTCAAGGCCACCCCGGTGGCGCCGGTCCCGGGCGCCGCGGGCAAGAACGTCGCCGTCATCGGCGGCGGCCCGGCCGGCCTCGCCACGGCGTTCTTCCTCACGCGCGCGGGCGCCGAGGTCACGATCTTCGAGCGCACGGACAAGCTCGGCGGCGTCGCGCGCCACGTCATCCCCGAGTTCCGCATCTCCCACGACGACATCGACCGCGACGTCGAGCTCTGCCTCGCCTTTGGCGCCAAGGCCGTGCTCGGCCGCGAGGTCACGAGCGTCCAGGCCCTTCTCGACGAGGGCTTCACCGACGTCGTGGTTGCCACCGGCGCGTGGGCGCCCGGCAAGGTGGGACTCAAGGCCGGCGAGGAGATCGACGTCCTGGAGTTCCTCGAGGCCGCCAAGGCCGGCGAGCCCCTGGAGCTGGGCACCGACGTCGTGATCGTGGGCGCCGGCAACACCGCCATGGACGCCGCGCGCGTGGCCAAGCGCGCCGCGGGCGTGCAGAACGTGCGCATCGTCTACCGCCGCACCAAGAAGGAGATGCCTGCGGACGAGGAGGAGCTGCAGCTCGCGCTGGAGGAGGGCGTCGAGCTCTGCGAGCTCCTGGCCCCGATCGGCGTGGCCGACGGCACGCTGGCCTGCGAGGTCATGCGCCTCGGCGAGCCCGACGAGTCCGGCCGCCGTCGCCCCGAGGGCACCGGCGAGACCGTGCAGGTGCCCGCCACCGCCGTGATCTGCGCGGTGGGCGAGCAGATCGAGCGCGGTCTGTACGAGGGCGCCGGCGTGGAGCTCGACCGCCGCGGCCGGCCGGCCGGCACCGCCACCGGCGTGGACCACGTCTGGGCAGCCGGCGACTGCCGCCGCGGGCCTGCCACCTTCGTCGAGGCCATCGCCGACGCGCAGGCCGTGGCGCGCGCCATGGTGGGCGCCACCTTCGAGGCCTTTGAGGAGAAGAACGTCCGCGCCGACAAGCTCGACGCCATCATGGCGCGCAAGGGCGACGTCTGCGTCGACGCGGCCGCCGACCGCACGAGCCGCTGCCTCGGCTGCGCCACCGTCTGCGAGGTCTGCTGCGACGTCTGCCCCAACCGCGCCAACGTGGCCGTGCGCGTGCCCGGACTCGCCCAGCAGCAGGTCGTCCACGTGGACGGCATGTGCAACGAGTGCGGCAACTGCGCCGTCTTCTGCCCGTGGAGCGGACGGCCGTACAAGGACAAGCTCACGCTCTTCTGGAGCGCCGAGGACATGGACGCGAGCGAGAACCGCGGCTTCCTGCCGCTGCCGGACGGCACGCTCCGCGTGCGCCTCGCCGGCGGCGAGGGCGTGTACGACGCGCGCGACGCCGCGTGCGGCCTGCCCGAGGACGTTCGCCTCACCATCTGCGCCGTCCGCGACGACTACGCGTACCTGCTGGCCAAGTAACGCATCCGCGTGGCGTGCAAAAGGGACAGTCACTTTTGCACGCCACGCGCGTTCCGGGGAATCCGTGCAAAAGTGACTGTCCCTTTTGCACGCCACGAGGGGAGAGACATGGACGACGAGACCAGGCGCATCTGGGTCGCCGACGAGGGCTGCATAGGCTGCCGCCTCTGCGAGCGCGCGTGCCCCGCGGGCGCCATGCACGTCGAGGACAAGCAGGCTCGCATCGACTACAGCCTCTGCATCGCGTGCGGCATGTGCGCCACCAAGTGCCGCAAGGGCGTCATCCACGACACGCTGGGCATCTACGCCCCGGCTCAGTAGGGGAGGAGACCATGGCAGCCACAGCTAAGGCACCCGTCGAGTACCGCTTCACCGTCAACGGCGAGGAGCAGGTCGTCACATGCGACAAGCCGCTCCTGCGCTACCTGCGCGACGACCTCAAGCTCACCTCTGTCAAGGACGGCTGCTCCGAGGGCGCGTGCGGCACCTGCACCGTGCTCGTGGACGACCGCGCCACCAAGGCGTGCGTCCTCACCACGCGCCTGGCCAACGGACGCGACATCGTGACCGTGGAGGGCCTGCCCCACGAGGAGCAGGAGGCCTTCGTCTACGCCTTCGGCGCCGTGGGCGCGGTCCAGTGCGGATTCTGCATCCCCGGCATGGTCATGGCGGGCGCGGCCCTCGTCCACAAGGTGCCCGACCCCACCGAGGACCAGGTCAAGGTGGCCATCCGCGGCAACGTCTGCCGCTGCACCGGCTACAAGAAGATCATCGAGGGCATCCTGCTCGCCGCCGCGATCCTGCGGGGCGAGAAGAACATCGACCCCGAGCTCGAGCGCGGCGACGACTACGGCGTGGGCAAGCGTGCCTTCCGCGTGGACGTGCGCCGCAAGGTCCTCGGGTACGGCAAGTACCCCGACGACATCGACGAGCGCGACTTCCCCGACCTCACCTACGCCAGCGCCGTGCGCTCCAAGTACCCGCGCGCCCGCGTGGTCAAGATCGACGCCGAGAAGGCCCGCGCCATGCCGGGCGTCCTGGCCGTGCTCACGGCCGCCGACGTGCCCGTGAACGCGGTCGGACACCTGCTCTACGACTGGGACGTCATGACCGCCGAGGGCGACATCACCCACTGCGTGGGCGACGCCATCGCGCTCGTGGTGGCCGAGGACGCGGCCACGCTCGAGAAGGCCAAGAAGGCCGTCAAGGTGGAGTACGAGGTCCTCGAGCCCGTCCGCTCCATAGAGGAGGCCCGCGCCGAGGGCGCGCCCGTGCTCCACAAGCCCTATCTCGCCTTCGGCAACTGGGTCACGCCCGAGAACAACATCTGCCAGCAGCGCCACGTGGTCCGCGGCGACGCTGCCGCCGCGCTCGCGGGAGCTGCGCACAAGGTGACGCGCACCTTCAAGACGCCGTTCACCGAGCACGCCTTCCTCGAGCCCGAGTGCGCCGTCGCCTTCCCGTACAAGGGCGGCGTCAAGGTGTGCTCGTCCGACCAGGGCGCCTACGACTCCCGCAAGGAGATCGCCCACATGCTGGGCTGGGACGCCACGCCCGAGAAGGTCGTCGTGGAGACCATGCTCGTGGGCGGCGGCTTCGGCGGCAAGGAGGACGTCTCCGTCCAGCACCTGGCCGCGCTCGCCGCGCTCGCGGTGGACCGCCCCGTCAAGGTGCGCCTCACGCGCCAGGAGTCCATCAACTTCCACCCCAAGCGCCACTACATGGAGGGCACCTTCACCCTCGGCTGCGACGAGGACGGCACCTTCGTGGGCCTGGACTGCGAGATCAACTTCGACACCGGCGCCTACGCCTCCCTCTGCGGCCCGGTCCTCGAGCGCGCCTGCACGCACTCTGTGGGCCCCTACTGCTACCAGAATACGGACATCCGCGGCTTTGGCTGGTACACCAACAACCCGCCCGCCGGCGCGTTCCGCGGCTTCGGCGTCTGCCAGAGCGAGTTTGCGCTCGAGAGCCTCATCGATCTTCTCGCCGACGAGGTGGGCATCTCCCCGTGGGAGATTCGCTACCGCAACGCCATCGAGCCCGGCAAGGTCCTGCCCAACGGCCAGATCGCCGACCGCTCCACCGCCCTCAAGGAGACCCTGCTCGCGGTCAAGGACGTCTACGAGGCGCACCCCGGCCATGCCGGCCTCGCGTGCGCGATGAAGAACGCGGGCGTGGGCGTGGGCCTGCCCGACGCCGGCCGCTGCAAGATCCGCGTGGAGGACGGCCGCGCCGTGGTCTACTCCGCCACCTCCGACATCGGCCAGGGCTGCAACACGGTCTTCCTGCAGGACGTCGCCGAGGCCACGGGCCTGCCGCTCGCAAACATCGTGAACGGCGAGTGCTCCACCGAGAACGCGCCCGACTCCGGCACCACCTCCGGCTCGCGCCAGACCCTCATCACCGGCGAGGCCGTGCGCGGTGCGGCGTTCCTTTTACGCGACGCCATGCTCGCGGTGGAGGAGGGCACCGAGACCGGCACCGAGCCCGTGGTCGCCCACGGCGACGGCTTCGTGGTGGAGTACGCCGACGGCACGCCCTACGTGGGCCCGGGCGCCGGCTACCACGCCCAGGACCCGGTGGCGGCGCTCGCCAAGCTCGAGGGTCGCGAGTTCTCCTACGAGTATCTCGAGAAGACCGACAAGCTCGGCGCGGACGTCCCCAACCCCAAGAGCCACGTGGCCTACGGCTACGCCACGCACGTGGTGATCCTGGACGACGACGGCCGCGTGACCGAGGTCCATGCCGCGCACGACTCCGGCAAGGTAGTGAACCCCATCGCCATCCAGGGCCAGATCGAGGGCGGCGTGCTCATGGGCATGGGCTACGCGCTCACGGAGCGCTTCGACCTGGAGGACTGCGTCCCGCAGGTGAAGTTCGGCACGCTGGGGCTCTTCAGGGCGCCGGACATCCCCTACATCAACGCCATCTACGTCGAGAAGGACGAGCTGCTCGACGTGGGCTACGGCGCCAAGGGCATCGGCGAGATCGCCACGATCCCCACCGCGCCCGCGGTCCAGAACGCCTACCGCGCGCTCACCGGCGAGCTCCAGACCGAGCTCCCGCTCAAGCACACGTACTACTCGCGTGACAATTAGGACAGGTTAAATTGTCACATCCCTTTTCAGAGGGCCCGCCGGTTTGCCATGCCCGGCGGGCCCTCGCCTTGTGCATAGATACCTTAGTCGAGAAACCGAACGCCGCGGCCTTGAAGTTGACCAATTCTTCGTTGCGCGCGATCCGCAAGCCCAACAAGAAAGAGCAGGAATACGTTGGTGTCGAGTGCGACCTTACGCCGGCTCATGATAGGGCTCCATCCTCTTGAGCTCGAGCGTGGCTCCGTCGAGGATGAGCGTCTTATAGGTGCGCAGCGACTTCGGGCTGGTGGTGAGCCCCGCGAGGGCCGTGGTCGGAAGGTCGCTTCCGAGGACGTAGCCGACGATGACGCGCCAACTGGTCCCGTCCTCACTCAGCTCGATGCCCTCGAGAGCCGCGTACTTGGCCTCCGGGATGAGCTCAACAAGGATCTCAACAGCCTTCTTTGCCGCGACCTGAGCCGACGAGACGTCCATGACGAGTCCTCCAACCATGTCTTTCCTTTCGCATCAAGTCTATCGCACCCGTCAGGATTGAAGTCATGAGCTGGGGCTTTTAGTTTCCGCTCTCCATCCTTTCGAGCATCTGCGCCCGCACCTCCTCTTGGCTCCATCCGTTGAGTCCCCAGAGCGGCAGCTCCCGGGAGACCTTCTCCATGGCGAGAAGAACATTGGGATCGGGCTCGTCACGGAAGGGGTCGTAGTCCCGCGGACCGGGCGGATAGGTGTAGATCATGAGGAACTGGGCGTCCTCATAGGCACGGTTGCCGTTGACGTCGATCATGGTCGAGGTCATGCGCGCGACCCTGTTCACGTTGCGCGCGATATAGAACCGCTCGTCTTCTCTCTTTGGATGGTCCGGTCGGCTGACGCGCACGTCAAGCAGCGCCTCAACAAGCCTCTTAACGCAGTCCGCGTTCTCGATAATCGCCGAGTGGCCCTTCACCAGCTCGTCGAAGCTGAGCTCCTTGATGGGGTGGGCGCGATGGCGCTTCGCGAGCTCGGCGCGCAGCTCCCTCTCGTGCTCAAGCTCTTGCGGGAGCTCCTTCTCGTAACGGTCCATGTGCTCCCAGTCGTTATGCTTGATGTAGTAGAAGAACCATTCGGCGTGCCCGGCGTCGGAGAATGCTCCTGCCAGCGCATACTCGACGTCGTCGTCATCAGTCCATGTCTCACAGACCCCTTGGAAAGCGGGACGCCGCAGTGCCGCCGCCTCGCGCATGGTCTCGTAGTCCATCGGAAGATCGGGGAAGGCCTTGTGGTACAGGTCGACAAGGTCGTCAATCGGGATGATCCCGCAGAGCTCCGCATACGTGTCCGCGAACGCCTCCGGGTCAGATGCCACCTCAAAGGGAGTGTGCTGCTTGCGCTCGTACATGATGTGCTGTTCCATGGCGCCTCCTCGTTCGTGTGGGGAGCACACCCTAGCACGGGGGCGGCGGCCCTCGTCTTGCACGCAGCTGCATCGGAGCTGAATGACCAGCTCAGACGGGGCGAGAAGAACCTCGGCCCCAGGTCTTTGTCGGCAAGTGGCCCCATTCGGCCGGCAGCCGGCGAAGGCGCCCCGCGGCGTGCGCACTTCTCGGCGTTGTGTACACCCCCGGGCCGGATGGTCGTACAAATCTCCGCAGCTCCGAACGGCTCAACTGGGAAAACGCCCCGGCATCCCCGAGAATCCCCGACTTTTGTACGACCATGCAGCGGCCCGGCCTACGGCTTCGTCACGCCATCGCCTGGCGGCGCGCGGCGCGCTCGTCCTCCTCGTCCATGCGCTCGATGAGCCACACCTTCATGAGGGACTGGCGCGTCACCCCATAGCGCGCTGCGAAGGCGTCCAGCCGCGCGATGACCGGGTCGGTCATGTCGAGCGCGACCCTTCTGCTCGGCTGCTTCCCGGGCTGCTCGATGCTCGTCATGTCGATATGGGCGGTGATGTCCTCACCCTCGTCGACCATGCGGTCGATGTCCTCAGCGCTGACCGTTGACCTTGTCATAGAGTGCCGCCTCCTTTCTGGTTGCCCGCCTTACGGAAATGATACGACCATAATGGTTACGTGAAGACGAGCGAGCGGAGAGCCATGGGTCTGGACGGCACAGTGCGCTGCAGGTGCTTCGAGGAGGGCAGGCTCCGCCCGGGGCCGGTGCCCCTCGAGGACGTGTACGTTGACGAGGAGGGCTACCTCGCGTCCCGCACGCTCGACGAGGCGCGCGAGAGGCTCACGCGCCGCCAGTTCGACGCCCGCTACGCAGACCTCGAGCGCGCGTTCGACGACTGGCTCCATTCCTGCTGCGAGCACGAGGACGCTGAGCTCTGCGCCGAGCACGTGGCCAGCTGGTCGGGATGCGCCGAGTTCCGGGAGCTCGTCGACCGCGCAGGTGGCGATAAGAACCATCCGCTGCTCAGTGCGCTCCTGCCGGACGGCACCGGCGGAACCTACCCAGCCGAGAAGGCAGCCGCCACGCTGGCCGAGCTCGATCGCTTCGCTGAGTGGGTCGCCGCAAACGCGCCACAGGTCGTCCACGAGGGCAGGTACGGCACCGCGGAGCGCCTGCGTCGCCTGCTCGAGGCCTCGCGCGCGTCCGGCAACCCGATAAGGTGGTGCTAGCGATGGCGTGCCGCGTCGTTCCGGACGATCCCTCGGTCGAGGTTTCCCACCTCGGCCCCGATGACCTTCACGCGCTCAACCGCCTCACGGCATACAACCGCCCCGAGCTCGAGGGGAGCGACCTTCGCTGCGGCTGCTTCCACTGCGGGAGCGTGTTCCTCGCGCGTGAGGTCGCCCGCTGGATGGCCGAGAAGGGCGGCGCGGACACCGCGCTCTGCCCCCACTGCGGCTGCGACGCCGTCATCTACGAGACGCCCGCGTTCCCGCTGTCGACGGCGCTGCTCACGACCCTCTACCTGGGTTGGTTCGGCCCGGAGTACGAGGAGCGGAAGAATGCTGCGACCTACGCGCCGTCCTTCTCGGACTACGAGGACTGGCTGCGGAAGGGGATTCCGTTTCTGATGGAGAGCAGGCCCGCCGACCAGGTCGCGGGCGAGGTGGACCTGTTCCGCGAGCCCGAGCGCGGCGACGCCGGCGGCATGGTGCGAATCGAGACGCGTGGACCTCGTGACCTGGTGCTCGTTGACGAGTGGGGGAGGAGCCTACCCTACACGGTCATGACCGGGCAGCACCGCCTCGTCCGCGAGCTCGCCGAGAAGCACGGGCCGCGCCTGAGGGGCCTCATCGCCGACCCCAACGACTGGAAGCTGCGCCTCATCGTCGAGCACGCGTGACGCCGACAAGGCAAAGCCTGCGGCTTTACCGCCAACCCTTTACCGCCACTGGCGGTAAACACATATCGACGTGTGGGACCAAGATTATTCTGCCAAGAATAATTCTGCTGAGAATAATCTTGCGTCCGAGAAGAACGCGTCGCTGGTTGATGACTCGGAGTAGCCAGCAACCCATCAATCAACGCTCTCGTCACGCCATGGAAACACAGGTAGGGCAAAGTTAACCTTTGTGTAGCCGACGCCGCCCCGCGCGCCAATCGAGAGGCCCCTCATGTTCGACTTCCTCATGTCCGCCATCACCGCGCTGAACGACAACGTGCTGTGGGGCGTCCCCATGGTCGTGCTGATGCTCGGAACCGGAGTGTTCCTGCTCGCCGTCACCAGGGGCGTCGTGTTCACGCGCTTCAATGTGGTCATGCGCTACACCACCAAGACGCTCTTCCGGCGCGCCGACCCGTCCGAGGCGGGGGAGGGCACCATCTCGCCCTTCCAGGCGGTGTGCACCGCGCTCGCCGCGACGCTCGGCACCGGCAACATCGTGGGCGTGGCGCTCGCGGTGGCCACGGGCGGCCCGGGGTCGATCTTCTGGCTGTGGCTCTCCGC
>CALUJM010000032.1 GCA_944320975.1 uncultured Atopobiaceae bacterium
GCCCCGTGCAGGGGCCGGCTTCAGCATGCCGAGATTCGGGCCTCTCAGGGGTTGACAGAACTATAGAGACACCCCCCCTTGCCGAATGCCTCGTCTCGCGCCTCTCAGAAGCGGGGATACTCAGGGCACGTATCCCCGCAGCGGAGGGAGCGCCATGAGACGCCCGCGTCAGCTTCTTGCCCCCGTTCTTCTCGCCTGCCTTCTTGCGCTGGGACTCGCCGGCTGCCAACAGGCGCTCTCGCTCACGGCGACCGACCTCACCGCCGACGTCAAGCCCGCCTCGGAAGCCTCCGTCGAGATGGCCGACGCAACGGCCACCTATGACTTTGCGCTCGACCTGCTCCGCGAGAGCACGGCCGAGGCGCCTTCGGAAAACACGCTCGTCTCCCCGCTCTCGGTGCTCTACGCGCTCGCCATGGCCGAGAACGGGGCGGACGGCGAGACGCTCACGCAGATGGAACAGGCCACCGGGATGAGCGTCGAGGAGCTCACGGACACCCTCCAGGCCTACCTGCAGCTCTCGAGCTCATACGACGGGCCGCTCTCGCTCGCCAACTCCGTCTGGATGCGCGACTCCGACGGCCTGTCCGTGGAGGACGCCTTCCTCGAGGCGTGCGGCGGCAGGCTCGGCGCGCAGGTCTTCTCGGCGCCCTTTGACGACTCCACCGTGGCCGACGTCAACGCCTGGATCAGCGAGAAGACCCACGAGATGATTCCCGAGATGCTCAGCCGGCTCTCCGATCAGACGCAGCTTCTCCTGGCAAACGCGCTTGCGTTCGAAGGCGCGTGGGAGGAGCCCTTCGACTCCGCGCTCGTCACGCCGGACACGTTCACCCGCGAGGACGGCGTCGAGCAGGATGTGGACATGATGCACTCCACCGAGAGCTCCTATTTCGAGAACGACCTCGCCACCGGCTTTGCCAAACCCTACGAGGACCACGACTACCGCTTCGTGGGCCTGCTGCCCAACGAGGGCGTCACGGTGGCGGAGCTGCTGGAGAGCCTCGACGGGGAGGGCTTGGGCGCGCTGCTCACGCCGAAGGAAAGCACCGTCGTGCTCGTGAGTCTGCCCACGTTCACGAGCAGCTACGACATCGAGCTCTCGGGCGTGCTCCGGACGCTCGGGATGACGGACGCCTTCGACGCCGGGGCCGCGGACTTCTCGCACATGGGCAGCTCGGACGCAGGACCGCTGTTCATCGGAAGCGTGCTGCACAAGACGTTCATCGACGTCGACGAGGAGGGCACGCGCGCCGCTGCGGCGACGGTCACCGCGATGGACGGCGGCGCGGCCCCCATCGAGGAGGAGCCCGAGATCAAGGAGGTCATCCTCGACCGGCCCTTCGTCTACCTCATCGTCGACGCGCACACGATGACGCCCGTCTTCACCGGCACCCTCATGTCCGCCGAATGAGTCAAAAGGGGACAGTCCCCTTTTGAATCATGCTCCCGATGATGAAAAGGGACTGTCCCTTTTCATCATTACGGGAACAATATGCTCCTCTCGCGCATGTTAGGGGCGAGGAGGTGAGGGGCATGACCGCCAAGCAAGTTCAACGCACCGAGAAGTTCATGCGGCACGCGATGGCCGCGCACGGCAGCTCGGTCTATCTCGTCGCCCTCGCGCAGACGCGCTCCGAGGCCGACGCCCAGGACGTGGCGCAGGACGTCTTCTGCCGTCTGCTCACGGACGGCACCGCGTTCACGAGCGACGAGCACCTGAAGGCCTGGCTTTTGCGCGTGACCGTCAACCGATGCCACGAGTTCCACCGGTCGCCCTGGAGCCAGCGGGTGGAGAGCGCAGACGACGCGGGTCGCGAGCTGCCGGCGCCGGATGCGCCAGCCGAGGACGCGGCCCTCGCGGAGCTGCGCGCGGACCCGGTCTGGCAGGCGCTCCAGGCCCTGCCGGAGAAGCTCCGCGTGGTGGCGCTGCTCCACTACGTGGAGGAGTACACCACCGAGGAGATTGCCCGCATCGTGGGCAGCCCACCGGCGACGGTGCGCACGCGCCTGCACCGGGCGCGCAAGCAGATGAGAGAGACGCTCGAGTCCCCCGCGAGCCCCACAACAAACCCCGCAAAGGAGAAGAACTATGGACAGGCACACGCTTGAGCAGTTCCGCACGCGGGCGCGCAGGGTGGCGCTGCCCGAGGACGTGCGTGAGTCCGTGCTGGACGAGATCAGGGTCGAGAAGGGCGAGCGCGCCCGCGGCCCGCGCAGGACGCGGCGGACGCAGCGGAGCATGACGCGACGCGCGGCCGTAGGCGCCGGGCTCGCCGTCCTGGGCGGCGCCGCCGCACTTCTCGCCCTCTCCGTGATCGTGCGTCCCGGAGAAGACGCCCCCGCAGCGGCCGAGAGCAACTGGTTCGCCCTCAAGGCATACGCCGACGGCATCTCCCAGGGCGAGAGCACTGTCCTGGCCCAGCGCAGCATCAGCCTTGCCGGGTCGCTCGGCGAGGGCGATAACTCCGGCTGGTATGCCGCACACAGCATCGACCTGCGCTGCGAGGGAGCCAACATCGACCGCATCGACTACGCGCTCGAAGGGGAGTTCGTGAGCCCCGAGGGCCAGCCGGAAGAGGGGTTCGTCGGCAACGCGGTGTGGTTTGACGCGCTGTACAGCCGGCCCTACGAGGTGGGCGAGGGCGAGGCCTATCCCGACCACGGAGGGGCGGGCGCGGGCTTCAGCGTCTCCTACGAGGAGCAGCAGGCCGACGAGGAGAACTTCAACCGCCAGGTCTGGACGAGCTTTCCGACCGACGACGAGATTCGCGAGGCGCGCGCCGAGAAGGACGCCCTGCCGATCGATGCGGCTTCGCTCGACGAAGAGATGGCACGCCAGCAGGCGCTCAACAGGTTCCGCTTTGTCCTCGAGCGAAGAAGCGCCGACATCCTGGCCCAGACCACGCTCGTGATGACGGTCACCTTTGCCGACGGAAGCGAGCAGGTCAAGCGCTATCGCATCTCCCCGAGCGAGGACTTCGACGAGGCGTATCAGGACTATCTCGATCGCGAGGCGCGCAGCAGCGCGGTCCTCAGCTATTACCGAGACGTCGAGCCCAAGCCCGAGGAATACCTCGAGGCTCGGGAGGCGGCCGACGGGCTCTACTCCAACTGGCCTAATCTCTACACCATCACCGAGGTCACGGAGTAAACGACGCCGCCCCGACGTCCTTCTCGCAAAGGAGCGCCGGGGCGGCGAAATGATGAAAAGGGACTGTCCCTTTTCATCACAGGCGGGCGACACCGGACTTGCGGGCGGCCTCTGCCACGGCGGCGGCGACGGCGGGCGCCACGCGCTCGTCGAAGGCGCCGGGGATGATGTAGTCGGCGGCGCGGTGCTCGTCGTCGACGAGACCGGCGATCGCGTAAGCCGCGGCCTCCATCATGTCGTCGTTGATGTCCGAGGCGCGCACGTCGAGGGCGCCGCGGAAGATGCCCGGGAACGCGAGCACGTTGTTGATCTGGTTGGGGAAGTCGGAGCGGCCCGTCGCCGCCACGGCGGCGCCGGCGGCCAGCGCCTCGTCCGGCATGATCTCCGGCACGGGGTTGGCGCAGGCGAAGACGATCGGGTCGGCCGCCATCGTGCGGACCATGTCCTGGGTGAGCACGCCCGGGGCCGACACGCCCACGAAGACGTCGGCGCCGCGCACGGCGTCGGCGAGGCTGCCCTTCACGCCCTCGCGGTTGGTCCACGTGGCGATCTCGGCCTTCTCGGGGTTGAGGCCCTCGCGGCCCTCGTAGATGGCGCCCGTGCGGTCGCAGATGATGACGTCCTTCACGCCCATACGCTGCATGAGCTTGGCGATGGAGATGCCCGCGGCGCCGGCGCCGGAGAAGACCACGCGCACGTCGGAGAGCTCGCGTCCCGTGAGGCGGCACGCGTTGATGAGCGCGGCGCAGGTCACCACGGCCGTGCCGTGCTGGTCGTCGTGGAAGACGGGGATGTCGCAGGACTCCTTGAGGCGGCGCTCGATCTCGAAGCAGCGCGGCGCGGAGATGTCCTCCAGGTTGATGCCGCCGAAGCTGCCGGCGATGAGCTCGACGGTGCGGACGATCTCGTCCACGTCCTTGGAGCGCACGCACAGCGGGAACGCGTCGACGTCGGCGAAGGTCTTGAACAGGGCGCACTTGCCCTCCATGACCGGCATGCCCGCCTCGGGGCCGATGTCGCCCAGCCCCAGCACCGCGGTGCCGTCCGTGACCACGGCCACCAGGTTGCCGCGGCGGGTGTAGGTGTAGGAGTCGTCCACGTTCTCGGAGATCTTGAGGCACGGCTCGGCGACGCCCGGCGTGTAGGCCACGGCCAGCTCCTCGGGGCTGGTGATCGGCGCGCGGGTGATCACCTCGATCTTGCCCTGCCACTCGCGGTGCTTGTCGAGCGCGTACTGCTTGGCGTCCTCGGCCATGGAAACTCCCATCTCACGGGGCCGGTCGTGCTCCGGCCGTCTTGGCGATAAGAACCATGTGCAAGTGTAGCTATTTTGACGCGTGAGGTGGTGGCCGCCTGCGCTCGCGTGACAATTGGGCGTGACAATTAGGACAGGTTGAATTGTCACACGCGTGCAGCGTGACAATTCAACCTGTCCTAATTGTCACGCCCAATTGTCACGCGAGCGAAATCGCACCAATCCAGCCCCAGCGCGGCTCGGACGCCACGCCATACGATGAGAGCCAGAGCTCGAGAGGCACCCGGCGCACGCAGCCGTCCACACAGTCCATGACCACGTTGTCTCCCACGTAGAGACCCACGTGCCCGTAGTCCCAGCCGCCCGCACCATACGGATCGCGCCCCACGGCGACGATCATCCCCACCAGCAGGTCGCGCGTGTCCGTGAGGTGGCAGAACCCATCGTAGAGCGCTCGGGCGTCGCCGCTCACGTAGCCCATTTCCAGCCGCGAGAACGCGCGCTCCACCCACGCCGCGCAGAGGTCCTCCCCCATCGGTGCCGTCCCGTGGGCGCACTCGACGAGCCGCCGCTGCGGCGCGCCAGCGTCCATGAGCGCCTGCGGCTCGTGGCCCGCCGGCACTTCTCGCCAGGCGGGAAATCCAAAGGTCGTGATGTCGCCATCTCCCGACAGAAGGCCGCGCGCGGACAGCGCCGCCAGAAGCCGCTCCCTCACCGCGCCTCCCTCCCATGAGTCCAAAGGGGCCTGCCTCCTTTTGACTCTACGGCAGCGGGTGGCCGACGTATACTTGAAAGTTAGGGGGAAACAGTCAGGAAGAACCACCACACAGAAAGGACTTCCATGAGCGAGAAGATCGCGCCCCAGGACACCTGCGTGCTTGTGACAGGCGGTGCCGGCTTCATCGGCAGCCACACCGTCGTCGAGCTCCTCACGGGCGGCTACCAGGTCGTCATCGTCGACGACCTCTCCAACGCCTCCCCCAAGGTCTGCGACCGCATCAAGACCATCGTCGGCAGCGAGGCCGCGGCCAACCTCACCTTCTACGAGGCCGACGTCAACGACCGCGCCGCGCTCGCCAAGATCTTTGAGACCCACCACCCGAGCCGCGTCATCCACTTCGCCGGCTACAAGGCCGTAGGCGAATCCGTGAGCAAGCCGGTCGAGTACTACAGCAACAACATCGGCAACACCCTCACGCTCGTGGACGTCATGCGCGAGCACGGCTGCAAGTCGATCATCTTCTCCAGCTCCGCCACCGTCTACGGCGACCCGGACTCCCTGCCGCTCACAGAGGAGAGCCCCAAGAAGCCGGCGACCAACCCCTACGGCTGGACCAAGTGGATGATCGAGCAGATCCTCACCGACCTCCACACCGCCGACCCGGAGTGGAACGTCGTGCTGCTGCGCTACTTCAACCCCATCGGGGCGCACCCCTCGGGCCTCATGGGCGAGGACCCCAAGGGCATCCCCAACAACCTCGTGCCCTATGTCGCGCAGACCGCCATCGGCAAGCGCGACGCCGTGCACGTCTTCGGCAACGACTACGACACGCCCGACGGCACCGGCGTGCGCGACTACATCCACGTCTGCGATCTCGCGTCCGGCCACGTCGCGGCGCTCGCCTGGATGAACGGCCGCACGGGCGTCGAGATCTTCAACCTCGGCACCGGCACGGGCACCTCGGTGCTCCAGATCATCGAGGCGTTCTCCAAGGCCTGCGGCCACGAGATTCCCTACGTCGTGGACCCGCGCCGCCCCGGCGACGTCACCGCCAACTACGCCGACTGCACCAAGGCGCGCGAGCTCATGGGCTGGGAGGCCAAGTTCGACATCGAGGACATGTGCCGCGACTCCTGGAACTGGCAGTCCCACAACCCCGACGGCTACGAGGGCTAAGGGAAGGCAAAGCGAGAAGGATCATGGAAGAGCTCTTCGTCACCTACCTCAAGGAGCGCCTGCCCCTCGTCGAGGGCGCGCTTGCGGACGCCGCGGCCGCCCCGCTCACCGACGGCGCGGCCCGCGGCGACCTTGACCGCTATCTCTACGGCCCGCTCGAGCGCTTCACCGCCTCGGGCGGCAAGCGCGTCCGGCCCGTGCTCGCGCTCCTCGGGGCCGAGGCGGTGGGAGGACGCGCCGAGGACGCACTCTCGTGCGCGGTAGCAGTGGAGCTCTTCCAGAGCGCCGCCCTCATCCACGATGACATCGCCGACGAGGGCGAGCTTCGGCGCGGCGAGCCGTGCCTGCACCGCGTCGAGGGCGAGGGCCTTGCCATCAACGCCGGCGACCTCGCCCTCACCCAGGTCTTCGAGGTCCTTCTCGCCGATGAGGGGCTGGTCGCGGAGCGCAAGGTCCGCGTCATGGGCGAGATCGCCCGCATGGAGCGCCACACCCTCGAGGGTCAGGCACTCGACCTGGGATGGGTGCGCGACGGCCGCTGGGACCTCACGACCGACGACTACCTCTACATGGTGCGGAGCAAGACCGCCTGGTACTCCGCCGCCGTTCCGCTCTACGTGGGCGCCCTCGCGGCGGGTGCGTCCGAGGAGGCGGCGCGCGGCCTGCTCGAGCTGGGGCTCTCCGCGGGTGTTGCCTTCCAGCTGCAGGACGACCTGCTCAACCTCGTGGGCGATGCGGCGGCGCAGGGCAAGGACTTCCGCTCGGACGTCACCGAGGGCAAGCGCACGCTCGCCGTCGTCTGGGCGCTCGAGCACCTCGACGCGGCGGACCGCGCCGAGCTCGTGGCCCTTCTCGACGCGCATCCCACCGCTCCCGCTGACCTCGAGCGCGCCGTGCGCCTCATCGAGCTCGGCGGGGGCATCGAGAGGTGCCGGGAGCTGGCTCGCGAGCTCGCCGCGGACGCAAAGCGTCAGGCGGACGCGCTCCTCGAGGCCGGTCACATCTCGGTTGAGGCTCGCGACCTGCTAGTCTCTATGGCAGACTTCTTCGTGGAGCGCGCGGGCTAGCGCCCGCCCCCACGTCACGCACGCAAGGAGAGGCAATGGAAACGATTCTGGAGGGCGCTCGCGGCGCCGCGGTCGAGGACATTCAGGAGCGCCTGGAATCGCTCGGCTACGAGATCGACGCTGCTGAGACGAAGGATGCGAGCTTTGGGCCGTCCACCGGGACCGCCGTCGCGCGCTTCCGCCTCGACCACGGGCTCTCGCTCGGCAAGGAGGTCGACGCCCCCACATGGATCGCCCTTGTCGACGAGTGCTACCAGCTCGGCGACCGCACCCTCTACCTGCGTCTCCCCAACTTCCACGGCAACGACGTGCGCCAGCTCCAGGAGCGCCTCAACATCCTGGGCTTCTCGTGCGGCGAGCCGGACGGCGTCTACGGCGTGCACACCGAGGCGGCCGTCAAGCTCTTCCAGGAGAGCATCGGCGTCCTCGCCGACGGCATGGCGTTCCCGGACACCTTCGACGCCATCGAGCGCCTCAAGCACGTGTGGGCGGGCAAGCCCGCGGCGGGCCCGCACCCCATGGGCGGCATGGGCTTCGCTCGTGCCGCGAGCGTGCTGGAGACCGCACGCATCTCCATCACTGCCGACGATCCCATCTCGCGCAACATCGCGGGCCGCATCTGGAACCTCGCGCACGCCACCGTGGATGACTGCGGCCTCGAACTCGTGGACAGCCGGGAGGACGCCACGGCGGGCGCGCTTGTGGAGCTCTCGACGCGCCCGCTGCCCGACAACGTTGCCTCCGGGCTGGGCAACGTCATGCTCGACGACTTCGACACGCTGCCCCTGCGGTTGCGCACCGCCATCCAGAGCTCCAGCGCCACGCCGCGCGCCGCGCGTATCGAGGTCCCTGTGGGGACCGGCGCCTTCACCATGGGCGACGCCCAGACCTACGCGGTGCTTCTGCTCGACGCCATCTGCGCCGCCTTCGAGGGCCTCGGCCTGTAAAACGGCGGGATGTGACAATTAGGAGAGGTGACAATTAGGACAGGTTAAATTGTCACACCGCAAGCGTGTGACAATTTAACCTGTCCTAATTGTCACCTCTCCTAATTGTCACATCCCGCCGTTTGGCACAGCGAGGTCCTTCTCGATTCCTGATACAATCTCAGACGGCGGCACAGGGGTATCGTCCAATGGTTAGGACAGTGGTTTTTGGTGCCATCAATGTGGGTTCGAATCCTACTACCCCTGCCAGCCGCCGCCTTCGCGTTATCATGTTTCTGTAAAGGGACGACACGCATCGCTTGGAGGCTCATCCATGCCCATGACCGCGATCATCCTCGCCGCGGGCGAGGGAACGCGCATGAAGTCCCGTCACCCCAAGGTCATGCACAAGCTCCTCGACCGTCCGCTCGTCTCCTGGGTCACGCGCGCCGCGCGCGAGGCCGGGGCCGAGCGGATTATTGTCGTCGTGGGCCATGGCGCAGACGAGGTGCGGGCTCATCTCGCGAACGAGAACGACGTCGAGTGCGTCGAGCAGACCGAGCGCCTGGGCACCGGCCACGCGACGCGCGTGGCGCTCGAGGCGACCGGCGTCTGCTCGGGCCCGGTCGTCATCTTGAACGGCGACCTCCCGCTCGTCTCCCCTGAGACCGTGCGCGCATTCGCCGAGTCGGTGGGCACCGGCAAGCACGCCGCCGCCATCCTCACGATGACCCCGCCCGACCCGTTTGGCTACGGCCGCGTCGAGCTCGCCGCCGACGGCACCGTCGCCCGCATCGTCGAGCAGAGAGACTGCACCGCAGAGCAGAGCGCGGGCCTGCTCGAGTGCAACGCCGGCTGCTACGCCTTCGACGGGGCGCTTCTCGCCTCCCACATCGCCGAGATCGGCAACGACAACGCCCAGCACGAGTACTACCTGCCTGACATGGTCGAGATCCTGCGCGGCCACGGCCACGCCACCACCATCGTCCACTGCGACGACTACCGCGAGGCGCTCGGCGTCAACTCTCGCGTTCAGCTCGCGGAGCTCTCCGCGCTCGCGCGCGACGCCATCAACACGCGCCTCATGGAGCAGGGCGTCACGATGCTCGACCCCGCGACCACCTGGATCGGCCCGGACGTCACCGTCGGGCGCGACACCGTCCTTCTCCCCATGACCATGCTCTGGGGCGCCACGACCGTGGGCGAGGAGTGCGTCCTCGGCCCCAACACGCGCCTCACCAACTGCACCGTCGCCGACAATGTCTCCCTCGAGGAGACCGTGGGCGTAGACGTCACCATCGAGAAGGACGTCACCTGCGGGCCGCGCGCATACCTGCGCGGCGGCGCCCACGTGCTCGAGGGCGCTCACGTGGGCACGCACGTGGAGATCAAGAACTCCACGATCGGCCGCGGCTCCAAGGTCCCGCACCTCTCCTACATCGGCGACTGCACCATGGGAGCCGGCGTGAACATCGGCGGCGGCTCGATCACGTGCAACTACGACGGCGTGCACAAGAACCGCACCACCATCGGCGACAACGTCTTCGTGGGGTCCGACACCATGATGGTCGCCCCCGTCACGATCGGCGACGGGGCCCTCGTGGGCGCCAGCTCCTGCGTCGTCAAGGACGTTCCCGCCGACGCGCTCTATCTCGAGCGTGCTGACCAGCGCATTGTTGAGGGGTACGCCTCGCGGCGACTCGAGCGACTCAAGAAAGGTGACGCCTAGATGTACGAGAACCTGAGCAAGCCCATGCCGCTGCAGAAGGAGATCAAGCTCTACACCGGCACCGGCAACCCCGCCCTCTCGCAGAAGATTGCCGATATCCTGCACCTCGAGCTGCAGGGCCTGAAGATCGAGAAGTTCGCTAACGGCGAGATCTACGCCCGCTTCGACGAGTCCATCCGCGGCGACGACGTCTTCTTCATCCAGTCGCTTTCCGGCCTCAACGTCAACGACCTCCTCATGGAGACGCTCGTCGTCGCCGACGCCGCCAAGCGCGCCTCCGCGTCCAAGTTCACCGCCGTGCTCCCCCACTACTGCTACGCGCGCCAGGACCGCAAGGCCGCGGCCCGCGAGCCCATCACCGCCCGCCTCGTCGCCAACCTCCTCGAGGCCGCCGGCGTGGACCAGGTCATCACCATCGACCTTCACCAGGGCCAGATCCAGGGCTTCTTCGACATCCCCGTGACCCACCTCACGGCGCTCTACCTCATCGGCGACTACTTCAAGCAGAAGGACTTCGACTGGGAGAACACCGTCGTGGTCTCCCCCGACATGGGCCGCGCCAAGGTCGCCAAGCGCCTCTCCGACTACCTGGGCTGCGAGGTCGCCATCGCCCACAAGAGCCGCCCCAAGCACAACGCGTCCGAGGTCATGGGCATCATCGGCAACATCCAGGGCAAGACCTGCATCGTCAACGACGATATGATCGACACCGCGGGCACCCTCTGCAACTCCGTCCGCAAGCTCAAGGAGATGGGCGCCGGCGACATCTACGTCTCCGCGACCCACGGCATCTTCTCCGGCGAGGCCATCCAGCGCCTCCAGGACGCCCCGCTCGTGGAGTGCGTCGTCACCGACATCATCCCGTGCGAGGCCGCCAACAAGCCGGGCTCCAAGATCAAGTCCATCTCCGTGGCAAACGAGCTCGCCGAGGCCATCAACAGCGTGTACATGCGCCGCTCGGTCTCCGAGATCTTCGGCGGCCAGGGCGCCGAGATCTAACCTGTCAATTTAGGACTGTCCCCAATTGACAGAAAAGTTTGATGTTGCGCGCGGGGTCGTCTTCGGACGGCCCCGCCCTTTCGCAAGGAGGTGCAGTGATCAGAATCGTCTGCGGCCTCGGCAATCCCGACGCCGAGTACGCCCGCACCCGGCACAACGCCGGCTTTGCCACCATCGATGCCGTGGCGGCGCGTCAGGGCGTGCGCTACTGGAAGTCCGAGGCGGGCGCCCAGGTCGCCCAGATCACGGTGGCCGACAAAGACGGCGAGAAGCGCGAGGTCCTTCTCGCCAAGCCGATGAGCTACATGAACACCTCGGGCGGGCCGCTCTCCAAGCTGGCGCGTGCCCACCGCGTGCGCCCCGAGGAAATCCTCGTGGTCCACGACGAGGTCGACCTTCCCGCGGGCGAGGTCAAGCTCAAGCTGGGAGGCGGCCTCAACGCGCACAACGGCCTGCGCTCCATCGCCGACAAGCTCGGCAGCCGCGACTTTGCGCGCGTGCAGTTTGGCATCGGCCGCCCGCCCGGACGCATGCAGGTCGCCGACTACGTGCTGCGCGAGCTCAAGGGTGCCTTCCTCGAGGACTTCGAGCTCACCGTCGAGCGCGCGGCCGACCTCGTGGAGCAGAGCCTGCGCGGTTGACGGCCGCCCGCACCCCGTCCAGAAATCAGAGAAATGTACGAGCACCCCGTTCTTCTCGCCTGGCGATAAGAACGGGGTGCTTCATCTACCCGCGGAAATGCAAATCGCACCAGATGCGCCGCCCGGGAAGGTCGTACATTTCTCCCGGCAGCGCGCCGAACCACCCCCCGCCGCGCGCACGCCCCCGCCGCCCGCCGCTCTTCTCGCCCGCCCACGGAGGAATGCGCGGTCACTCGGGTACAATGAGGGGTGTTGGAAAGGCCCTGCCAGGAGCCGGGCCGCCAAATGAGGGAATGCAGGAGAGGAGTGCGGTTAATGTACAAGATCCTCGAAAAGACGCAGTTCTCGGAGAAGGTGTTCAAGTTCCGCATCGAGGCGCCCCGGATGGCCAAGCACGCTCACGCCGGCCAGTTCCTGATGGTGCGCGCCAACGAGACGGGCGAGCGCGTCCCGTTCACGCTTGCGGGCTGGAACGCCGAGGAGGGCTGGGTCGAGTTCATCTTCATGGTGATCGGCAAGACCACGGAGATGCTGTCCACCTATAACGAGGGCGACTCCATCAAGGACGTCACCGGCCCGCTGGGCGTCCCCACCGAGATGGCGGACGGCCCCTGCGCGGTCATCGGCGGCGGCGTCGGCCTTGCCATCGCCTACCCCGTTGCCCGCCACCTGGTGGAGACCGGCCATGAGGTCCACGCCATCATGGGCGCGCGCACCAAGGACCTGCTGCTGCTTGAGGAGCAGTTCCGTGAGCTGCTGCCGGACGACCACATCCACATCACCACCGACGACGGCTCCTACGGCGAGAAGGGCGTGGTCACCGCGCCGCTCGAGCGCCTGCTCCAGGAGAAGGCCGTCACCCAGGTCTTCTGCGTCGGCCCCGTGCCGATGATGAAGTTCTCCGCCCTCACGGCAGAGAAGTACAACACGCCCATCACCGCGTCGCTCAACCCCATCATGGTCGACGGCACCGGCATGTGCGGGTGCTGCCGCGTGGAGGTCGACGGGCAGACGAAGTTCGCCTGCGTCGACGGCCCCGACTTCGACGCCACCAAGGTCGACTGGAACGACCTTCGCGCGCGTCAGGCCGCGTATCTCACCGAGGAGGGCCAGTCCCTCAAGGCCTATGAGGAGGCGAACTGCGCATGCCACAGGTAAACGGTCGCTTTGTTCCGGACATGAAGTCCCCGCGCACGCCGGACAACGAGGAGCCGGCAGCCGAGCGCGCGTGCGACTTCCGTCCCGTCGACAAGGGCTTCACCAAGGAGATGGCGCTGGCCGAGGCCGAGCGCTGCATGGACTGCAAGAAGCCGTTCTGCGTTGACGGCTGCCCCGTCAACATCAACATCCCCAAGTTCATCGAGAAGATCCGCGAGGAGAAGTTCGGCGAGGCGCTGGACATCATCCGCGAGGACTCGATGCTCCCCGCCATCTGCGGCCGCGTGTGCCCGCAGGAGAACCAGTGCGAGGGCAAGTGCATCCGCGGCAAGAAGGGCGACCCGGTGGCCATCGGCCAGCTGGAGCGCTTCCTCGGCGACCAGCCCGAGCTCGCCTCCAAGCCCAAGATGGCCCCCAAGAACGGCAAGAAGGTCGCCGTCGTGGGCTCCGGCCCGTCCGGCATCACCTGCGCCGGCGAGCTCGCCCGCAACGGCTTCGACGTCACCGTCTTCGAGGCCTTCTTCACCGGCGGCGGCGTGCTCGTCTACGGCATCCCCGAGTTCCGTCTGCCCAAGGCCGTCGTCAAGCGCGAGATCGACGGCCTGGAGGAGATGGGCGTCAAGTTTGAGTACAACTCCGTCGTCGGCCGCATCACCGACGCCGACGAGCTCTTCGCCGAGGGCTTCGACGCCATCTACATCGCCACGGGCGCGGGCCTGCCCAAGTTCCTCAACGTGCCCGGAGAGAACCTCCCCAACGTCTTCTTTGCCAACGAGTACCTCACGCGCGTGAACCTCATGAAGGCCAACCGCTTCCCCGAGTACGACACCCCCACCAAGCACGGCAAGAACGTCGTGGTCTTTGGTGGCGGCAACGTCGCCATGGACGCGGTGCGCACCGCCAAGCGCCTGGGCGCCGAGCGCGCGATCATCGCCTACCGCCGCACCGAGGACGAGATGCCCGCCCGGCGCGCGGAGCTCCACCACGCCAAGGCTGAGGGCGTCGAGGTCATGCCGCTCGTCGCCCCGCTGGAGTTCGTGAAGGGCGAGGACGGCGCCGTCTGCGCGGTGCGCGTCCAGAAGATGGAGCTCGGCGAGCCCGACGCCTCCGGACGCCGTCGCCCGGTGCCCATCGAGGGCGCCGTCGAGGAGATCCCCTGCGACGTTGCCATCTCCGCCATCGGCACCAACGCCAACCCGTTTGCCAAGATGATCGGCGACATCAAGCTCAACAAGTGGGGCTACATCATCGCCGACGAGGACGGCCGCACCTCCGACCCGCGCATCTGGGCCGGCGGCGACATCGTCACCGGCGCGGCCACGGTCATCCTGGCCATGGGCGCCGGCAAGACGGCTGCGGCAAGCATCACGAGGACGCTCGTCGGGTAGCGAGAAGGACCTCGAGCTGCAAGGTTGGCCCCGCCGACCTCCTCGCAGGACTGCGCTTCGCGGAAGATCCTGCTTAGGAGGTCGGCGGGGCTTCTTACTGCGCGAGGTTCTTCTCGTCTGGGACCGCCGAAGGGCGTCTGCCGGGTTTGGCGGGGTGTCGCCCGCACTTGGCAGCGCCCGCCATCGAGTGCGGGCTAAAGCGCACTCGATGCGCGCACTTGAGCGCAAAACTCGAGAGGTAGGCCGCACTCCCCGGTCCATCGCTGAAATACTGCCCGCACTCGATGCCCGCACTTATGAGTGCGGGCCGCATGATCCGTCACTTCCAGCCGGGGTCCTCGAGGTTGCGGAGGTGGAGGAGGTAGTCGAGGAGGCGATAGTTCTTCTCGGCGAGGTCCTTCTCGCTGACGCCGCGCTCGACGACGTACTCGTCGAAGAGACGGTTGCTCGTGGTCTCGAGGTAGCCCGTCGTGAGCTCCATGAGAACGCGCGGCTCGAAGATCCCAACTCGAACGCATTTCCCTTCCACAAGATAGGGCGCATTGCACTCGGTGGGTAAGATCCGATAGGCAACAAACTCTAGCTCAGAGCCATCGATCCCCAGCTGAATCTCAATGTTGTGACGCATGGCCCAAAGACTTGTCTGCGAGACCTCCCCCAGAGGCATGCGCTCGACGTCGAGATGCCCCTCAAGCCAGGCGAGCATTTCCTCGGGCGACTTGATGCCGGGCACGATCTCATGGTCTGGCCACCAGGGGATGCGCGGCGCCGCATCGTCGAGCTCCACGCGTGCCACCGCGACCACCGGGCCACTCTCGAGTCCCTCGCAGAACTCCTCGTACGTGCGCGGACTCGTGATGGGCACATCCACACTCAGCACGTTGTCGCGCACGGCAAAGAGCAGGGTGCCCAGGCCCTCCTTTACCCATGCGAGAAAGCGAACGTCGAGCTTTGCCGCAAGGCCGTCATCCGCGTTGGCGAGAAACGCGTCGAGGACGTTAAGGATGGCCTGTACCGCCTCCAAGAATTCGCCGCTCCCCAGGCTCACATAGATTGCCTCTAGAAGCTGGTAGTCCTCGGCTGGAATCACCTCGTTGATCTTCTTCAAGCCGAGAAACGCGTAGCGCCGGTCGTATAGGCTGCGAACCAGCACGGAAAGCTCCCCTACCGCATCGCTCATGATCTTGGTGGCCCAGGCGTCGTTTCTGCGCCCGTAGGCAGAGCTCGCGTCCACAAGGCAGTAGAGCACAGACGAGAAGTGCCGGCAGAGCTCCTCGTCCGTCACGTCGGCGCGCGTGGATGCCACGTCCGCGAAGAGGCTCGCCGGGTCGTACACCGCGACGACAGGGTCGAGGCTGCCAACCTGCTTGGGCTCGGCCACGTAGAGGTCCACGTGGAGGGCGTCAGAGAAGATGGCCACCTTCTGCGGCAGGCCGAAGTCGACGTCCTCGACGAACACGACGTCACCATAGGCGCTGAGGTACTTCTCGCGCCGCGCCAGCACGGCATCGCGGTTCTGGGGAGAGACGACGAGGTAGAGATCGATGTCGGAGAACTAGTCCCCGTCTCCGCGGCCAATCGAGCCCTTGAGGAGGACCGCCTCACATAGGCCGTCGGCGACCGCCGCGCCCGCGATGCGCGCAATGGCCTCGTCAAGGCGCGCGATGCCCGTGATGCGCTTCTCGTCCAACGTCGTCCCTCCCCAGGCCCTAGCGCTACTCCAGCGAGATGGTCACGTGGTCGCCGTTGCCGCAGTCGACGTCAAGAAGCGTGCCCTTCTCGCCGTGCTTGATGGCCTCGGAGACAAGGTCCAGGTCAACGTCGGCGTTGTTAAGGTTCAGGTTGACGTTGCCGGGCATCTTCTTTCCGGCCCCGAGTACAAAGCTCGCGAGGCCGAGCGGAACGTTGATGTTGACGTCGTCGCCGTCGTCGCCGTCGTGGACCTGAATGTGCAGGGTGTGCGGGCGACCACCGCGATCAGGACGCGGCGCGGGCTCCGGCTCCGGCTCGAACGCGGCACCGGGCTCCGCGGGCGCCACCGCCCGCATCGGCACAACGTCGCGCACGATGGGCGCCACGCCCAGAAGCTGGTCCACGCTCACGCCAAACGTCTTGGCGAGCTCCGGCAGCAGCATGATGTCGGGCGCGCTGAGGTCATTTTCCCATTTGCTCACCGCTTGCGCCGTCACGCCCATCTTCATGGCAAGGCGCTCCTGCGTCATGCCGTACTCCAGGCGCAGCCGCGCGATGCGGCGTCCCAGCGACTCGTTCTTCTCGTCCATGGTCGGTCCTTTCCTCGGGTTTCTGCGTGCGGCTCCCACTGTGACATCCCCCTCGGTTGAGTTCCACCAACCATCTGACGAGTTACGATTCTACCCGTTTACCAGCAAGGACAACCAATGGTTGTGCCTGTACGCTATCGTCTAGGCAGATGCGGCGACGGGAGGGGACATGTGCGCATCCTCAACCTAGACGTCTGAGTGCCGGGAGTGCTACGGTCGCGACGACGCGACGCTCGAGCGGATGCTCGCCATCAAGGACGAGGTCCTTGCCGGGCTGGGCGACGGCCCTTGGGCCCCAGATGAACAATAACGCGCACAGATTGCAATGCGCGTTTTTTCCAACTGGCATTATGTGATTTTGAAACAAACGGGGGTACGGACAAAAAGTTGGACACTTTCGTGTCCGGATTGGAGTCCGCATGTACTCGCAGGAGGACAGGGAGTG
>CALUJM010000033.1 GCA_944320975.1 uncultured Atopobiaceae bacterium
GAGCTGGTCGAAGTTGGCCATCAGCGGTCACCCCCCTGGTCGCCGAGGATGGACGGGACGCGGAAGCTGCGGTCGCGCGATGCGCCGGCGTTGGAGAGCGCCACGTCGACGGGCAGGTGGCGGACCTCGTCGTCCGGCACGTCGTCGGCCATCACGTTGGAGAGGTCCCCGATGGGGTGGAACGTGGGCTCCACGCCGTCGAGGTCGTACTGGCGGATGGGGTCGAGCAGCGCCACGGCGTCGTTCATGTAGGCGGTCATCTCGTCGAGCTCGGCGTCCGTGAGGGCGATCCGGGCGTAGTCAGCGATGCCCGCGACGTCTTCTCTGGTTAGGGGCATGGGTCCTCCTATCGTCACTGCGCCCCATTCTACGACAGGGGCCGGCGGCACGGCCGCGCGGCAAGGGTGCCGTATCCCCGCCGAAACACCCGGTTGTGAGCAACATGTTTGATGCTCCTCTCGCCCGCGCATCAATCGTTTTGCCCACAACCCCGTCAAACGTGACAAAGCGCCCCAAATTCAGCGAGAAGCACGACGCGGCCCGCCACTGACGGCCGCCCGACATCAAATGTATTGCCCACAATCGCCTTGTTCTTCTCGCGATAGGCCTCCCGGAAAGCGCAGCCACGCCCCTGCCACACAACCTTGCTTTTGCAGCATGCGCAGCGCGGACGGCGGCCAACCTTACGAAAGCGCAAGACGGCGGTAAGCCAGCCCGATGGCGGCGACGGACCGGTGAGCGGACAATGCTGGGCGAGAAGAACCCGAGGCCAGGGAGGTCATCGTGAAAAAGCTCATCTTCATCGCCGTCGTAGCCGTCGCCGCGCTCGCCGTCATCCTAGACGACGGCCGGCCGCGCCGCCGCTGGACCCGCGGCTAGCCCGCACGGCCCAGCCGGCGCAGCGCAGTGCCGAACCCCGCCGCCAGCACCTGCTGGAAGAGCGTCCCGATGACCACGGGAAACATCACCTCGCCGGGGAAGTACTCCCCCGCGATCACCGCGCCCGCGGAGATGTTGCGCATGCCCACGAGGTAGGTCATCGAGACCTCCTGCTCGTGCGGCCGGCGAAGCGCCCGCGCGGCCGCCAGGCCGAGCGCATACCCGCACGCCGCGAACGCGCAGATGAAGGCCGCCACCCCCACGAGCTGGGGCGTGAGCGCGCGCACGTAGGGCGCCACGCCCGTCGAGTTGCAGAGGATCACCAGCACGAGCGCGATCTTCGCCGCCGGCGCGACGACCGGCGAGAGCTCGCGCGCCGCGCGCCCGCGCGTGGCGTCGTTGAGGGCAGTGCCCGCGAGCGCCGGCAGCGCGATGGAGACCGCCATCTCCCCCATCATCCGGGTGGCGTCGACCTCGACGACCTGGCCCAGCAGCAGGTGCAGCGTGAGCGGGATGGTCACGGGCGCGGCCACCGTGGAGACCAGGATCGTGTCCAGCGAGAGCGCCGGGTCGCCGCCGAGCATGTTGGTCCACATGGCCGATACCACGGCGACGGGCACGCTGTACTCGAGCACGATGCCGCAGACCAGGCTGGGGCTCGTCCCGAAGAGCGCCGTCGCGAGCGCGCACGCCACGCACGGCATGGCCACCGTCGCCAGCGCGAGCGAGACGAGCATCGGCAGCGGGCGGCGCACCACCCGCGCGAGGTTGCCAAAGGTGTTGGAGAGCGAGCTCTGGAACGTCATGAACGCAAAGAGCGCCGTCACGGCCGGCTTGAGGACGGAGAACTGGTCTGGAAAGAGCACGCCCAGCACGACGCACGCCGGCGAGACAAACGCCATGTGGCTCCCGATGAAGCCGCCGAGCCGCTTCCACGCGTCCATGCTGAGAAGTGCCTCCCGTCGCCGCCAACAAGACCTGCGACATGGTACTTCTCGCCCGGCGCTGCGTGCCCGACCGTAACGACCCCGCAAACGTCCGTGGCTGAAATACCACCAAGCTAGTAGGATTTGTTGCGAAGCGTCGTTTTTCTCGCCCCGAGGCTTGCCTTTAATTCCCCACTCATTAGTATGAATTAGGCTAGCGAATCAGGCGCGGACCCGGCGCGGCCCGCGAGGAGAAAGGCAGACCATGGCATCTCAGCTACTCAACGTGAGCGCCCTCTCGGCAGGCACCGAGGACAAGCCCATCCTGCACGAGGTCGACCTGGCCGTCGGCGAGGGCGAGTGCCACGTCCTCATGGGCCCCAACGGCGCCGGCAAGTCCACGCTCGGGCACGTCATCATGGGCGACCCGGTCTATCGCGTGAGCTCCGGCCGCATCTCCTTCGCGGGCGAGGACGTGACCGAGCTTACCGCCGACAAGCGCTCGCTGGCCGGCATCTTCCTCTCCTACCAGGCGCCCGTCGAGGTTCCCGGCGTGCCGCTCTACAGCTTCCTGCGCACGATCTGCCAGAAGCGCCCCGAGCTCAAGACCACCGCGCGCAAGTTCCGCGAGCGCGTGGGGCAGATCGCCGACCAGCTCGAGCTCGACCAGAGCTTCCTCATGCGCGAGCTCAACGTGGGCTTCTCCGGCGGCGAGAAGAAGAAGATCGAGATGCTGCAGCTCCTGCTGCTCCAGCCCAAGCTCGCCATCCTCGACGAGACCGACTCGGGCCTGGACGTGGACGCGCTGGGCATCGTCTCCCGCGGCATCCAGGCCTACCGCGAGCAGGTCGGCGGCGCGCTCATCGTGATCACGCACAACACGCGCATCCTCGAGCGCCTCGAGGTCGACCGCACCCACGTCATGGTCAAGGGCCGCATGGTCGCCGAGGGGCCCGCCGAGCTCATCGCCGACATCGACGCCCACGGCTTCGAGCGCTTCGAGCGCGGCGGACAGGGCGGCGAGAAGTGCGACGAGTGTCCCGGGTGCCCGGTGGCGGGTGATGCGCAGTGAGCGATCAGCGCAAGCGCACGCAGGTCGCCGACGTCAACCGCTCCCTCTATGACTTCACCAAGTCCGAGGAGGGCTACGAGCGCTACGACGACGGCCTGACGCCCGAGATCGTCCGCGCGATCTCCGAGAAGAAGGACGAGCCGGAGTGGATGCTCGAGATGCGCCTGCGCGCGCTCGAGCTCTACCACGCGCGCCCGATGGCCGAGAACTGGGGCCCGAGCATCGCGGGCCTGGACCTGGACCACATCTCCACGTACGTCTCGCCCAAGACCAAGCAGGCCAAGAGCTGGGACGACGTGCCCGAGGACATCAAGGACACCTTCGAGCGCCTGGGCATCCCCGAGGCGGAGCGCGAGAGCCTCGCCGGCGTGGGCGCCCAGTACGACTCCGAGATCGTCTACCACAACATGCGTGACGACGTGGCCAAGCAGGGCGTCGTCTACACCACCATCGAGGACGCGCTGCACGACCCCCAGTGGGAGCCCGTCGTGCGCGAGTACTTCGGCACGCTGATCCCGCCCACCGACCACAAGTTCGCGGCGCTGCACTACGCCGTGTGGTCGGGCGGCTCGTTCGTCTACGTGCCCGCGGGCGTGACGCTGCCCTATCCGCTGCAGAGCTATTTCCGCCTCAACGCGGCGGGCGCGGGCCAGTTCGAGCACACGCTCATCATCGTGGAGCCCGGCGCCGACCTGCACTTCATCGAGGGCTGCTCGGCGCCCAAGTACTACGAGGCCAACCTCCACGCCGGCGCGGTGGAGCTCTTCGTGAAGGACGGCGCGCGCCTGCGCTACTCCACGATCGAGAACTGGTCCAAGAACATGTACAACCTCAACACCAAGCGCGCCACGATCGGCGCCGACGCCAAAATGGAGTGGGTCTCCGGCTCGTTTGGCAGCCACGTGAGCTACCTCTACCCCACCACCATCATGGCGGGCGACCGCAGCAGCTGCGAGTTCACCGGCATCACCTTCGCCGGCGCCACGCAGGACCTCGACACCGGCTGCAAGGTGATCATGAACGGTGCGGACACCACCGCCTCCGTGAGCACCAAGTCCATCTCTAAGGACGGCGGCGTCAACACGTTCCGCTCCTCGGTCGTGATCGGCCGGCGCGCCGACCGCGCGCGCTGCTCGGTGAGCTGCCAAAGCCTCATGCTCGACGACATCTCCCGCTCCGACACCATCCCCGCGATGGACGTGCGCAACGCCACCGCGCAGGTGGGCCACGAGGCCACGATCGGCCGCATCTCCGACGACACGATCCTCTACCTCATGAGCCGCGGCTGCTCCGAGGCCGAGGCGCGCACGCTCGTGGTCAACGGCTTTGCCAACCCCGTCTCCAAGGAGCTCCCGATGGAGTATGCCGTGGAGATGAACAACCTCATCAAGCTCGAGATGGAAGGGGCGATCGGATGATGGCTGAGAAGAACGCGGCTTCGGGGGCCGCTTGCGCCGCGACGCCCGAGATCACCCTCGAGCGCGTCAACGTTGCCCCCGCGCAGACGTGGAACCGTCTGCGCACCAACGACATCACGCTGACCGTGCCGGCGCGCGGGCGTGCCGGCGACGTGTACTTCTCGCTTCCGCGCCTCTTCGAGGGCGTGGAGTGCGGCATGGGGCCTGCCGTGACCGACTGGGCAGAGTCCCAGGCCGCCGGCGCGCGCTACGTGGAGGTCCCGCGCGGCGAGAAGCGCGAGGAGCCGATCGTGGTGGCCGTGGGCGCGGGGGAGGTCGCCGACACCGGCGTCATGGTCCGCGAGGGCGCCGAGGCCACCATCGTCGTGGCGGCGGGGGGCGAGAAGGACGGCGAGGCAGGCACCTCCGCGTCGCTTCTGCGCGTGATCGCCGAGACCGGCGCGCGCGTTCACCTCTACGAGTACGTGAGCGCGGGCGCGGGGCAGCACCTCGAGAGCGTGGGCATCTCCGCCGGCCGCGATGCGCGCGTCGACGTGCACCAGCGCCTGCTCGGCGGCGGCACCGTCGCCCTGGGCTTTGCCTGCGACCTGGCCGACGCCCGGGCGCGCATCGACCTGGACTGCCGCTACCACGCGGGCGGAGCCGAGGTGCTCGACATCAACGAGATCGTCCGCCAGCGCGGCCGCAAGACCCGCTCCGAGCTCTCCTACTCCGGCGTGCTCGAGGACGCGGCCAAGAAGAGCCTGCGCACCACGATCGACCTCGTCCACGGCGCCAAGGGCGCGCAGGGCAACGAGGCCGAGACCGTGCTCGTGCTGGGCGACGACGTGGTCAACAAGACGCTGCCCACGATCTTGTGCGACGAGGACGACGTCGCCGGCAACCACGGCGCCACCATCGGCTCGGTGAGCCCCGAGCAGCTGGCCTACCTCGCCGACCGCGGGCTCTCCCGCGAGGACGCCGAGCAGCTCTTCGTGCGCGCCCTCTACGAGGAGGCGCTCATGAACGCCCCCTGCGACGAGGCCCGCGCCGTCGTGGAGGCGGGCGCCGTGCAAAAGGGACAGGCACTTTTGCACACCGAGGAGGCGTGATGTATCGCGACGACTTCCCGCTGCTGGCGAGCCACCCCGAGATCGCGTTTCTCGACAGCGCCGCCACCGCGCAGCGCCCCGCCTGCGTCCTCGACGCCCAGCGCCGCTTCTACGAGACCATGAACGCCAACCCCCTGCGCGGGCTCTACAGCCTCTCGGTGGAGGCCACCGCGGCCATCGCCGCCGTGCGCGCGCAGGTGGCCGCCCTCATCGGCGCGCCGGACGCCCGCGACGTGGTCTTCACGCGCAACACGAGCGAGAGCCTCAACCTCGTGGCCAAGTCCTTCTCGCCCTGCGTCCTTACGCCCGGCGACGAGGTGGCCATCACCATCATGGAGCACCACTCCAACCTCATCCCGTGGCAGCAGGCCTGCCGAGCGGCCGGCGCGCGCCTGGTCTATCTCTATCCCGAGAAGGACGGAACGCTCACCGACGCGGAGATAGCCGAGAAGATCGGCCCGCGCACCAAGATCGTGTCCGCGGCGCACGTCTCCAACGTCATGGGCTGCGAGCTGCCCGTTCGCAAGCTCGCGGACGCGGCGCATGCCGTCGGCGCCGTGATGGTCGTCGACGCGGCGCAGTCCGTCCCGCACCTTCGCGTGAGCGTGGACGAGCTGGGCGCGGACTTCCTCGCGTTCTCCGGCCACAAGGCGCTCGGCCCGATGGGCGTGGGCGTGCTCTGGGGCCGCCACGAGCTGCTCGAGCAGATGCCGCCGATGCTCACCGGCGGCGAGATGATCGACTCCGTGACCGAGCAGGGCGCCACGTGGGCCCCCGTGCCCGAGAAGTTCGAGGCCGGCACGCAGGACGCAGCCGGCATCTACGCCACCGGCGCCGCGCTCACCTACCTCACCGAGACCGTTGGCCTCGACGCGGTGGCCGAGCGCGAGGGCGAGCTTGTGGCCTACGCGATGGAGCGCATGGCTGACCTGGGCTTTGTTGACCTCATCGGGCCCGCGGACCCCGCGCGCCACCACGGCGTCATCAGCTTCAACGCGCGCGGCGTCCACCCGCATGACGTGGCGAGCATACTCGACGCCTCCGGCGTGTGCATCCGCGCCGGGCACCACTGCGCGCAGCCGCTGCTCGCGTGGCTCGGCGTGGAGAACCTCGCCTGCTGCCGCGCGAGCCTCGCGTTCTACAACGACGCCGCCGACGTCGACCGCCTCGTCGACGGCCTGAGCCAGGTCTGGGGGATCTTCCATGGCAGTAACTGACCTCTACAACGCGGCCTTCATGGACCACGTCTCGCACCCCGACTACAAGTACCAGATGGAGGGCGCCGACTGCAGCCACGAGGGCGTGAACCCGTCCTGCGGCGACGAGCTCACGTTCTCCGTGCGCTTTGCCGACGACGGCACCATCGAGGAGGCGGCGTTCACCGGCCACGGCTGCGCCATCTCCCAGGCGAGCGCCGACATCATGAGCGACCTCATGATCGACAAGACGCCCGAGGAGGCGCGCGAGCTCTGCGCCCTGTTCATGCGCATGGTCCGCGGCGAGGAGACCGACGAGGCCGCGCTCGACGCCCTCGAGGACGGCGTGCTGCTGCGCGACATCGCGCACATGCCGGCGCGTGTGAAGTGCGCCGAGCTCGCCTGGCGCACGCTCGACGAGATGCTCGAGGCCCGCAGTCTGTAAATTGGGGACAGGCCCCAATTTACAGATATGTTTTATATAAAGTATTTCTGCAAATTGGGGACTGTCCCCAATTTGCAGAGGGGAGGTGACGAGATGGCTGGAATGTTCTCGACCAAGGGGATGTACGCGCTGCGTGCGATGGCCGACCTCGCCGCGCATGACGGCTGGGTCTCGCTGGGCGACGTCTCGCGCCGGCAGAACATCTCGCGCAAGTATCTCGAGCAGGTCATCTCCCTCATGCACAAGGCCGGCTACGTCACGAGCCAGCGCGGCAAGGGCGGCGGCTACAAGCTCACGCGCGCGCCCGAGGAATACACCCTCGGCGAGCTGCTGCGCGCCGCGGAGGGGTCGCTCGCGCCCGTGAGCTGCCTCGACTGCAGGAGCGACGAGCTCTGCCCCAACCGCGACAGCTGCACCACCGTCGACGTCTGGCGCGACCTCGGCCGCGTCACTGCAAGCTACCTCGACTCCAGGACGCTCGCGGACCTCATCCGCCCGGACGACGCCGGCCCCTGCACCGCCAAGCCGATCTAGCGCAGGCGCCGGACGCGGGCGTCCTGCGCCGGTCCCACGAACTCGCCTACGTCTGTACTTTACGGGCGAGAAGAACCTGTCGCCCCAGCGTTTTCGCAGGTAGTGAGGTTGCGGGTTCTTCTCGCCCCTTTGTGCACGCCAGCAAAGTACAGACGTAGGCGAGTTCGTGGCATGCCGCCCGCAACACAAACAACGCCCGGCCCCGCGCGCTGCGGGACCGGGCGTTTGCGTTGCCTATGCGGCGGGCGCGTACTTCTAGTTACGCCCAGCCCTTGCCCTGGGAGCCAAACTCGACGATGAGCTCCTTGGTGCGGTCGACGATGGCGTCGCGGCCCGGCTTGAGGAGCTTGCGCGGGTCGTAGCCCTTGCCCTGCTGGTCCTTGCCGGCCTCGATGTACTTGCGGGTGGCCTCGGCGAAGACGACCTGGAGGTCGGTGTTGACGTTGATCTTGGAGATGCCCAGCGAGATGGCCTTCTGGATCTGGTCGACGGGGATGCCGGTGCCGCCGTGGAGGACGAGCGGCAGGTCGCCGGTCAGGGCCTTGATCTCGCCCAGGCGCTCGAAGGACAGGCCGGCCCAGTTCTCGGGGTAGATGCCGTGGATGTTGCCGATGCCGCAGGCGAGGAAGTCGACGCCCAGGTCGGCGATGGCCTTGCACTGCTGCGGGTCGGCGAGCTCGCCGTTGGAGGCGACGCCGTCCTCGACGCCACCGATGCCGCCGACCTCGGCCTCGACGGAGATGCCCTTGGCGTGGGCGGCCTTGACGACCTCCTCGGTGCGCTTGAGGTTGAGGTCGAAGGTCTCCTCGTGGGAGCCGTCGTACATGACGGAGGTGAAGCCGGCCTCGATGCACTTGAAGACGTCCTCGTAGGTGCCGTGGTCGAGGTGCAGGGCCACCGGCACGGTGATGTTCTTGTCCTCGACGAGCTGCTTCACGATGTCAGCCACGACCTTGTAGCTGATCTGCCACTTGGCGGCGCCGCTTGTGCACTGGATGATGACCGGGGACTGCAGCTCCTCGGCAGCGTCCAGGATAGAGGACGCCCACTCAAGGTTGTTGGTGTTGAAGGCGCCCACGGCGTAGTGGCCCTTGGCCGCGGCCTGGAGCATGGCAGTAGCGTTGACGAGCATGTTGACCTCCATACGTGTTGATAACCCGGAAGGACCGTACGGATAAATGATACCGCGCCTCGGGGCGCCACGGGTGGGAAATCGGTCTCATAGACATATTTTGGGGCGGCAGGCTGTAAGGTCTTTGTGATGCCGCACAATGCGGGCACAGAGGGGTATTACAGAGGTGAATGCGCACGCGTCAGGCTAAGGGGAATGCATGGCCGAGAAGAACGAGCACTCGAAGGGCATCCTAGGGGACTTTTCCGCCTCTCAGATTGTGGCGACGGGGCTTGCCGCCGCCACGTCCTTTGCGCTCTCGGCGCAGATCGGCATCGCGGGGTCGATCATCGGGGCGGTCATCGGCGCCGTGGCGTCGAGCGTTGCCGCGCAGGTCTATCGCAACATCCTCTCCGCCTCGGCAGAGAAGCTCCGCTCCATCGCCCCGGACATGACCGCCCGGGCGACTCCCGCAGAGAAGACCCGCGTCATGCCCGCGCCCTCCCCTGCTGACGAGACGGCGCGCGTCGCGGCGTCCGGCACCCCCGTCGCGGCGTCCGGCACCCCCATTGCCCCGCCCGAGCTCTCCGAGGCCGCGCGCGGACGCGAGCGGGCGCGCCTGACACGGCGCGTAGCCGTGTTCGCAGCGCTCGCCGCCGTAGCGGCGGTGCTGGTTTACGCGCTGGTGGTGAGCCTCGCCACGCGCGGCGAGGGCATAGGGCCGAGCCTTGCGCCCAGCACGCCGGGCACGACCGAGGAGCAGAAGCAGGAGGGTCCCGCCCCCGAGGAAGAGGTCCCGGAGGACCCAGCGCAGCCGTCCGAACCCGCAGAGGAGCCGTCCGAACCCGAAGGCGACGCCGACACAACCGGCACCGGCGACGACCAGACGAGCACGGACGCCCCCTCCGGCGATACACCGACCATCGGCGACAGTCAGACGGGGGAGTCCGCGGACCCGGGCCAGGCTCCGGACCCCGGAAATGATCCCGGCGCGGACACCGAGACCGACACAGGGGGAGCAACGGATGAAAGCGCGACCGACGGAACGGGCGCGGGCGCTGATTCCGGCTCGCCCTCGTCGAGTGGCAAATAGTCTCGCATTAACTTCACAAATTTGTACGTGTGCTAGGACAGGGCGCCTCATTTGTAGGGTACTTTGAGAGGGCCTCGCCAAGTACTACCTCAGGAGTATCAATTCATCTACCTGCGCAAACTCGAGACTGAAGCAATTCGATACTCAAGGGTGCCTGCGCGAAATACCCTCAAAACGAGAGACAGAGACGCATCCGCGATTCTTCGGTGGCGTCGGCACAAATGAGTGGCCCCCGACACTCCGTTCGCCTAGAATCCTGTACCGTTCGTCAGTTATGTAAACCTCGATGAAAGGAGCCCCATGGAGCGCCCCAACGCCTGGAAGGGCTACGGCGACGAGCAGCTCGCCGACCTCAACCGCATCTGCGAGGACTACAAGTCCTTCATCTCCGACAACAAGACCGAGCGCGAGTGCTGCGCCGCGGCCATCGAGCTGGCCCGCGCCGCCGGCTACGAGGACCTCGAGGAGCGCATCGCGTCCGGCGCGCCGCTTTCCGCCGGCGACAAGGTCTACGCCGTCAACCGCGGCAAGACCCTCATGCTGGTGCACCTGGGCACCGCGCCGCTGACCGAGGGCGTCAACATCCTCGGCGCGCACATCGACTCCCCGCGTCTCGACGTCAAGCAGGACCCCGTGGACGAGAAGAACGAGCTCGTCACGCTCGACACCCACTACTACGGCGGCATCAAGAAGTACCAGTGGGTCGCCATGCCGCTCGCCATCCACGGCGTCGTGGCCAAGAAGGACGGCTCGGTCGTGAACGTGGTCATCGGCGAGAAGGCCGACGACCCCGTCTTCTGCATCTCCGACCTGCTCCCCCACCTCGGTGCGCAGCAGATGTCCAAGAAGGCCACCGAGGTCATCGAGGGCGAGATGCTCGACGTGCTGGTGGGCAACCGCCCGATCGTGGTGGACGCCGACGCCGAGAAGGACGAGGATGCCGAGAAGAGCCCGGTCAAGGCCGGCGTCCTCAACATCCTGCGCGACACCCTCGGCATCGAGGAGGAGGACCTGCTCTCCGCCGAGCTCGAGGTCGTGCCCGCCGGCGCTGCCCGCGACCTGGGCCTGGACCGCTCGATGATCCTCGGCTACGGCCAGGACGACCGCGTCTGCGCCTACACGAGCCTCGTCGCCCAGCTCGAGTGCGAGGCCCCCGCGCGCACCGCGGTGACCCTGCTCGTGGACAAGGAGGAGATCGGCTCCGTGGGCGCCACCGGCATGACCAGCAACTTCTTCGAGAACGTCATGGCCGAGGTCCTCGAGCTCGCCGGCGTGAGCGGCCAGCTCGCGCTGCGCCGCTGCCTCGCGCGCTCCAACATGCTCTCCTCCGACGTCTCCGCCGGCTTTGACCCCGCGTTCGCGAGCGTCTTCGAGCCGAAGAACTCCTGCTACCTCGGCCACGGCCTGACGTTCAACAAGTTCACCGGCTCGCGCGGCAAGGGCGGCTCCAACGACGCCGACGCCGAGTACATCGCCACCATCCGCCGCGTCATGGACGAGGGCGGCGTCGCCTGGCAGACCGCCGAGCTCGGCAAGGTCGACGCGGGCGGCGGCGGCACGATCGCCTACATCCTCGCCGTCTACGGCATGAACGTGATCGACTGCGGCGTGCCCGTGCTCTCGATGCACGCGCCGTGGGAGGCCACGAGCAAGGCCGACGTCTACGAGGCGTATCGCGGCTACCGCGCGTTCCTCAAGCTGGCGTAACAGGCTGACTCACCGGTAAGGGGGCCGCCCCCAACATGCACGCAGGACTGCGCTTCGCGAAAGATCCTGCTTAGCATGTTGGGGGCGGCCTCTTGCTGTTGAGGTTGTCCGATGGCGAGAAGAACGAGCCGCAGAGCCTCGTTCTTCTCGCCTAACGCGCACCGAGTAAGAGCTTCTTGCGTTTTACGGGCCAATTTGGGGCCGGTTCTTGCAAGAAGCTCTTACTCGGTGAAAGGTGTGCTGTGAGATGTCGAACCGAGGCCTACAGGTCGGCCATGGTCTTGCCGGCGCCGACGAGGCCCTCGAAGTCAGCCGTGAAGGCGTCCACGGCGGCGTCGATGGCGGCGTTCTTGACCAGGCCCTCGATCACGGAGGAGGCGGCCGTCACCGCGCCCACGCCGTAGCGGGCGAGCTCGAGGATCTGCTGGGAGTTCTTGAAGCTCGCGGCGAGCACCTCGCAGGGCAGGCCGTTGGCGCGGAAGATGTCGTGGATCTCCATGGCCACGCCCACGCCGTCATAACCCATGTTGTCGATGCGGTTGATGTAGGGCGCGGCATAGGAGGCGCCGGCCTTTGCCGCGAGGAACGCCTGCATGGGGGTGTAGATGGCCGTGGCCGTGGTGCGGATGCCCTCGGCGGCGAGCATGCGGATGGCCTTGAAGCCCTCGGGGACGCTCGGGACCTTGGGGAAGGTGTTCTCGCCGAGCTCGGCGACGATGCGCTTGCCGTCGGCGACCATACCCTCGGCGTCGCGCGCCACGACCTGGGCGTGGAGCTCCATGTCGGGGCCGATGATGTCGCGGATCTCGCGCAGGACCTCGAAGGGCTGGCGGCCGGAGGCGGCGAGGATGGATGGGTTGGTGGTCACGCCGTCGACCGGGTAGTACTCCACCAGGCGCTTGATGGCGTTGACGTCGGCGTCGTCGATGATGAGCTTCATGAGGGCTTCCTTTCGCTGGGCGTGCAAAAGTGATTCAAAAGGGGTCTGTCCCCTTTTAGATCATGTTACAGGGTCTGCTCGGTGCGGGCGATGATGTCGTCCTGGGTGGCGCGGGAGAGCACGTTGAAGAAGGCGGAGTAGCCGGCCACGCGGACGATCAGGTCCTTGTGGCGCTCGGGGTGCTCCTGGGCATCGATCAGCGTGGCGCGGTCGACGACGTTGTACTGGACGTGGTAGCCGTGCAGGCGGTCGAAGAACGCCGAGATGAGCATCTCGAGCTTCTGCTTGTTGCGCTCGCTGGCGAGGGTCGCCGGGGTGACCTTCTGGTTGAGCAGCACGCCGCCGGTGATCTTCTCGGTGGGGAGCTTGGAGACGGACTTGAAAACCGCGGTCGGGCCGTGGGTGTCGGCGTTGTGCGCGGGGCTGCAGCCCTCCGCCAGCGGCTCGTGGGCGCGGCGGCCGTCGGGCGTTGCCATGGTGCCCATGCCCTGGCCCACGTTGGCGCTGATCGAGGACGTGCCGGCGTAGCGGATGCCGCCGATCGGGCCGCGGCCGTGGCGCGTGTTGGGGTACTTGGCGATCTCGTCGATGTAGGAGTCGTAGGCCTCGACCACGAGCTGGTCCACGGAGTCGTCGTCGTTGCCGTACTTGGGCGCGTCGTTCACGAGCATCTGACGGATACGCTCGCCCTTCTCGCCCGCGAAGTCGCTCTCGAGCGCGGCCCAGAGCTCGGCCGGGGTGATGCGCTTCTCGTCAAAGACGAGCTTCTTGATCGCGGCGAGCGAGTCGGCCATGTTGGCGATGCCCACCTGCAGGCCGGAGATGAAGTCGTAGACCGCGCCGCCCTCCTTGATGGTCTTGCCGCGGCCGATGCAGTCGTCGGTGAGCGCGGAGCAGAGGATGTCCGGCACGTCACGCTCGGAGGCCAGGTCGATGGCGTTCTCCACGATCACGCTCGCGCGGGTGATCTCGCGGATGGTCTTGTCCCAGGCCTCCATGAGCTCGTCGTAGCTCTTCATGTCCTTGAAGTAGCCGTAGCCCTTGGCAAAGCGCTTGCCGGTGGTCATGTCCACGCCGTCGTTCATCACCACGAGCAGCATGCGCGGGAAGTTCACGTAGCTCATGCCCGTGCAGCGGTAGCCCCACTTGCCCGGCACCGCGGTCTCCACGCAGCCGATGGCGGAGTAGTTGTAGGCGTCCTCCTCGGCAACGCCCCAGTTGATGAACGATGGGATGATGACCTCGTCGTTGTTGAGGGCGGGCATGCCAAAGCCGAGCTTCATGACCTCGATGCACTCGTCGTAGAACTCCTTGTTGAGCCCCGCGTGGTAGCGCACCGTGAGGTTGGGCTGGGTGAGGCGGGTCTGCGCCACGGACTGCAGCACGAGAAACGACAGGTCGTTGACCGCGTCCTTCTTGTCCGTGGTCTGGCCGCCGATGGTGACGTTCTGGTACATGGGGCTGCCGGCGGAGGAGAAGGTGTGCGCCTGGCTGCGGACCTTGTTGACGGAGAGCGTCTTGATCCAGAGGCACGTGAGCAACTCGAGAGCCTCGTCGCGCGTGATGGCGCCGGAGGCGATGTCGGCCTGGTAGTACGGGAACATGTACTGGTCGAAGCGGCCGTAGGAGAGGCTGTGGCCGTTGGACTCGATCTGCAGGATGAGCTGGATGAACCAGACGGACTGAACGGCCTCGCGGAAGGAGCGGGCGGGCTCGTAGGGCACGCGGTCGCAGGTCTCGGCGATCTGGCGCAGCTCGGCCGCGCGCGCCTCGTCCTTCTCGGCCTCCGCCATCTCGCGGGCGAGCGCGGCGTAGCGCCCGGCAAAGCGGCGCACCGCGGCGATCACCACGAGGACGGCCTTGTAGAAGACGTTCTTGTCGATGGAGGCGGGGTCGGTGAGGTCGAGGGCGGCGCGGCACGCGCGAACGCGCTCCTCGTAGCCGGCGAGGCCGTCGGAGAGCACGCGGGCGTAGTTGACCGCGAGGTGGGCGTCTCCGGCGTTGAGCTTGCCCTCCATGCCAAACAGGCCGGTCTCCATGTAGACCTGGACCTCGTCGGGCAGCAGGGCCTCGCCGCGGGAGCGCAGGTTGTTGTTCTCCCAGAACGGCGCGAGGTCGCGGAGCTGCTGCTTGGTTTGATCAGTGATGTAGAAGACGTCGCCGTCGCGCTTCTCGAAGGTGTCGAGCTCGTTCAGGACGAACTCCATCGTGTACTCAGGGAAGATCGGGGCGTTGCGGTTCTTGGTGGCCTGGTTGCCCACGATGAGGGTCTTGTCCTCGATGTAGATGCTCATGTTGTCGAGGATCTTCTCGAGCATGAGCGCGCGCTTCATGACGTGGGGCTGGTTCTGGTTGGCGCGATAGGCCTCGGTGGCCAGCACGGCGCGCTCGGCGTCGATATAGGGCTTCTCGTCGAGCATCTCCTCGCGAAACGCCTGCATACGCGGCATGAGCTCTCCGAAGTGGCTGCTGTTGGTCTGGGACATCTGCGACTCCCCTTCTCCTGGGACGCCTCCTGGCTTTGTCATACTTATAGCAGCGAGAAGAACATGTGTCAACGTTCGCAAGAATATTTACTTTCGTTCGTAAGTTCACTACCATTGAGCTGCCGAGAAGAACCACTTGCCGCCCGTCCGCCCAGAAGGAGCCCGCCATGCAGTCCGCCACCGTCTTCAACGTCCAGAAGTTCAGCCTCGACGACGGCCCGGGCATCCGCACCGTGGTCTTTCTCAAGGGCTGCCCGCTGCGCTGCTACTGGTGCTCCAACCCGGAGAGCCAGGCCCGCGCGCCGCAGCTGGAATGGAACGAGAAGAACTGCGTGGGCTGCCGGGCGTGCCTGGCGGCGTGCCCCGGGGCGAAGGCAGCGGGACCGGACGAGCGGCGGCACGTGGACGTGCGCTCCGTCGACGCAGGCTCGGCCGAGGCGGCGGCCGCGGTCGCGGGCTGTCCGGGCCGCGCGCTCACGGTGGCCGGCCGCACGCGCACGGTGGAGGACGTCTTCGAGGAGTGCATGCAGGACGAGCCCTTCTACCAGCAGAGCGGGGGCGGTGTCACGCTCTCGGGCGGAGAGCCCCTCACCTGGCCGGACTTCTGCGTGGAGCTGCTGGGGCGCCTGCGCGAGGCGGGCGTGGACACCAACGTGGAGACCACGGCGCACGTGCCCGCGCGCGACTTCGAGCGCGTGTGCGCACTTCTCAGCCACGCCTACATCGACATGAAGCACTGGGACGCCGCCGCGCACCGCGAGGGCACGGGCGTGGACAACGAGCTCATCCTCGCCAACACGCGCGGCGCCATCGAGCGCGGTGTGGACGTGCTCGTGCGCACGCCGGTCATCCCCGGCTTCAACGACGGGCTCGACGACGCCCGACGCTTCGCGGAGCGCCTGCATGAGGTGGGCGCCAATCGCGTGCAGCTCCTCCCCTTCCACAACTTTGGCGAGAGCAAGTACGACCTGCTGGGCCGCGATTATCGCCTTCACGGCCTCACCAACCTCCACGAGGAGGACCTCGAAGAGTTCCGCCAGGCTTACGTTGACTCCGGGATCGACGCGTTCTTCTAAGGTGACGCCCGGCCAACCATGCACACCCGTCATTTAGTACGTAAACATCGGCCTAAAATGACGGGTGTGCATGGGACCCCGGACAAAATCTCGGACCGAGCTTGGTCCAGGAGGGAGTCCGATGTACACCAGGGAGGAGCGCGAGGGGA
>CALUJM010000034.1 GCA_944320975.1 uncultured Atopobiaceae bacterium
CCTGCCCGCCAGAGTCTGCATTGCACCAAAGCATCCGGTAACCGGCTCTCAGATGCAACGACTTAAAGATAGGAGGTTGCCATGATCAACGTCATCATCGTCCTGGCCGTGGTGGCGGTCGTCCTTCTTGCCGCCCAGCGCTACCTGCGGACGCTCCGCCGGGGCGGCTGCGGGTGCGGGTGCTCGGGCGGGGGAGAGTCGCACGTCACGCGCCCGACGGTCGCAGATACCAACGAGGCGCATTACCCGTACGCAGCAGACCTCACCGTCGAGGGCATGCACTGTGACCACTGCCTCGCCGCCGTGGAGGCCGCGCTCGACGGCATCGGCGGCGTGTGGGCGCGCGCGAGCCTCCCCGACCGTGTGCGCGTGCTCTCCAAGGATCCGATCGATCCCGTCGCGCTCGCTGCTGCCGTGGAGTCGGCCGGCTACCACGTGGCGGGATAGCGCGCGGCTTCTGGACGGTTCTTCTCGCCAGAGCGTCCGCAGCTGCGCGCGGCCCGCTAGTTGTGAAGAACCCGTGTGGTATGGGCTAAAAGTAAACCTAATCAAACTCTCGAGTCAGAAATGCGGCCAGAGGGGTATCACTTGAGCAAGCCCCAACGGGTAGCCACCAATCAAAGGAGCCAAGCATGTCCCTCATCAACAAGGAGATCTCCGACTTCACCGTCCAGGCCTATCAGAACGGGGACTTCCACGCCGTCACCAAGGCGGACACCCTCGGGCACTGGAGCCTGTTCTTCTTCTATCCCGCCGACTTCACCTTCGTCTGTCCCACCGAGCTCGAGGAGCTGGCAGAGAACTATGACGCCTTCAAGGCTGAGGGCTGCGAGGTCTACTCCGTGAGCTGCGACACCCACTTCGTGCACAAGGCGTGGCACGACGAGTCCGAGCGCGTGGGCAAGGTTGCCTACCCCATGCTGGCGGACCCGGCGCACGTCCTCGCGCGCGACTTCGAGGTCCTGATCGAGGACGACGGCCTCGCCGAGCGCGGCGCCTTCATCGTGGACCCCGAGGGCCGCATCCAGGTCTACGAGGTCACGGCCGGCGGCATCGGTCGCAACGCCAAGGAGCTGCTGCGCCTGGTCCAGGCCGCCAAGTTCGTGGCCGAGCACGGCGACCAGGTCTGCCCCGCCAAGTGGCAGCCGGGCGCCGAGACGCTGAGGCCTAGCCTCGACCTGGTGGGTCAGCTGTAGGCGCGCTGTGCGCGAAGACTCGGACAGGGCCGCGACCGGGCATCCGGCCGCGGCCCTCGTACATAGGGAGCAAAGAATGAGCGAGAAGACCGAAAGCGAGAAGAACGCGGCGGCCCGGCCCGATCCCAAGAGCCTCTACGACGCCGTCATCATCGGCGGCGGTCCCGCCGGCCTCACCGCGGCCCTTTACCTCGCGCGGGCGCGCTACCGCGTGCTCGTGGTCGAGCGCGAGACGTTCGGTGGGCAGATCACCATCACGAGCGAGGTGGTGAACTACCCCGGCGTCCTCTCCGCGAGCGGCGCCGAGCTCACCGAGACCATGCGGCGGCAGGCCGAGTCGTTCGGCGCGGAGTTCCTGCTCGCCGAGGTGACGGGGCTCGACCTGGCAGGCGACGTCAAGCGCGTGAGCACCTCGCGCGGGGAGCTCTCCTGCCTCACGGTCCTTCTCGCCACCGGGGCGAGCCCGCGCCGCCTGGGCTTTGCCGGCGAGGAGGAGTTCCGCGGGCGCGGCGTGGCCTACTGCGCCACCTGCGATGGCGAGTTCTTCACGGGAAAGCGGGTCTTCGTGGTGGGCGGCGGCTTCGCCGCGGCCGAGGAGGGCGTCTTTCTCACCAAGTATGCGAGCCACGTGACCGTACTCGTGCGCGGGGACGACTTCACCTGCGCGCCCGCGGCGGCCGAGCCCGCGAAGAGCCACCCCAAGATCGACGTGTTCTACAATACCGAGCTCGTGGAGGCGGGCGGCGACGAGGTCGGGCTCCGGCACCTGCGCTACCGCAACACGCATACCGGCGAGGAGACCACGTATGAGGCTCCGGCGGGCGAGACCTTTGGCATCTTCGTCTTTGTGGGCTACGCGCCGGCGACGGGGCTGGTGCGCGGGATAGCCGAGCTCGACGAGCGCGGGTACGTTCTCACCGACGAGCGCCAGATGACCTCGGCGGACGGCCTCTTTGCCGCGGGTGACGTCTGCGTGAAGACGCTGCGCCAGGTGGCGACGGCCGTGGGGCAGGCCGCCCAGACCGCGACGGACATGGAGCGCTACCTCAAGGCCGCACAGGAGCGCACGGGCCTCGTGCCCCAGGCGCCGGTGTCGCGCCCGCGCGCCCCCGAGGCGCCGAAGGGAGAGCTCCCGGCCGCCCAGGACGACGGGTCGCTCCTCACGCCGGAGATGAGGGCGCAGCTCGACACGGTCTTCTCGCGCATGGAGCGCCCGCTCGTCCTGCGGCTGCACCTCGACGATGGCCCGGTCTCGGCAGAGCTTAGGGCATACATGGAGGAGCTGGCCGCGCTCACGGACAGGCTCTCCGCGGAGGTGGCGCCTGCGGGCGAGCTGCCCGCCGAGGAGCTGCCCTGCGTGCGCGTGTGCCGCGAGGACGGAGCGTGGACGGGGCTCGCCTTCCACGGCGTGCCGGGCGGCCACGAGTTCACGAGCTTCGTGCTCGGGCTCTACAATGCGGCCGGCCCCGGGCAGCCCATCGCGGACGCGGACCGCGTCGCGGCGGAGGGAATCGCCGAGGACCTGCAGATCACGCTGCTCGTCTCGCTCTCGTGCACGATGTGCCCGGACACCGTGGTGGCCGCGCAGCGCATCGCCGCGCTCAGCCCGCGCGTGACGGCGGAGGCCTACGACGTGGCGCACTTCGGCGCGCTGCGCGATCGCTACCGCGCCATGAGCGTGCCGTGCGTGGTCATCCGCCATGCGGACGGTCGCGAGCGCGTGACCTTTGGCAAGAAGGGCGTGGCGCAGCTGCTGGAGGAGATCGTATAAGGGACAGGCACTTTTGCACACATACCCTGCCTACGGGCATCCTGCGCTCTCGTTGTTACGGTTCGAGGACCGTAACAACGAGACCCGTCCCACTGACAAGGGCACCTGTCCTCCGCCGTTACGGCCCCATGGCTGCAATGACGAAGCCAAGCCATGTGGCACAGACTGTATATTCACAAGTAGTATACTTATGAATATACTAATTGTAGTAGGGAGGGGCATCATGAAGTTCGTTGGGCGAGCGCGCGAGCTTGAAGAGCTCGAGCGGCTCTATCAACAGGGGTCGTTCCAAATGGTAGTCCTCTACGGTCGCCGCCGTGTGGGCAAGACAACGCTTGCGGCTGCCTTCGCCCAGGGCAAGCCGACGCTTTCTTTCACGGCGAAGATTCAAAGCGATGCGCTGAACCTGCGTGACTTCTCGCGGAAAATCTACGAGTGGGCGAGCTTTCCCGTGAGTACGGGAGCATTTCCCTCATGGGAGGAAGCCCTTGCCTTTGTTGCCCGACAGGCGGGCGACACCCATCTCATCTTTGTGTTTGACGAGTTCCCCTATGCCGCATCAAAGAACGAAGGGCTCATATCGGCATTGCAGGTTGTCATCGACCATTTGTTTTCGAAGACGAACATCTTCCTCATTCTCACGGGGAGCAACCAGGGGTTTATGGAAGAGCGTGTGATGGGGGAGGCGTCCGATTCCAGAGGCGGCATGGGTGCAAAGAACCCCTTGTTCGGGCGGCGCACAGCACAAATCCATCTCGACCCGTTCGATTATGCTGATGCGGCACGCATGCTCCCCAATTCGTCCCTCGAGGACCTGGTGAGATACTATGCGTGCGTTGGGGGCACACCGCACTACCTCGCAGGGATTGACGAGGGGCTGACATTCGAGGAGAACATCGCTAACCTTTTCTTCTCAAAAGAGGGGCTTCTTTACGAAGAGCCTCTCATGCTGCTGCGCCAAGAGCTCCGAGAGCCCGCTCTGTACAGCTCGATTCTGGACGCCGTGGCGTGCGGCGCGAATCGTCCTCAGGCGATTGCCGACCGCATTGGAGAGAATCGCACGGCGGTGGGCAAGTATCTCGGAACGCTTTCTCAGCTGCACCTGGTGAAGAAGGTTGTTCCGTTTGGGGAGAATCCCAAAACGTCGCGCAAGGGAATCTATGCTCTTCACGAGCCCAGCTTTGCGTTTTGGTATCGCTTTGTCGCTCCATATGCCGACGCCATCGAGCTTGACGCGGGCGCGCCGATTTCTCGGGAGGTCCTTGGCGGAGAGGAGCTCAACGCGTACGTTGGGTTATGGTTCGAGGAGATGTGCCTGCAATGGGTTGTGTCACAGGCGAGGGAGGAACATCTTCCGTTTGTTCCGCTCCGGTTTGGACGGTGGTGGGGGGCCAACCCAACAACGAAGCAACAGGAGGATATCGATGTTGTTGCTGACAGTCGCATCCGCTCGTCGCTTCTGATCGGGGAGTGCAAGTGGAGGAATTCCTTCAACGAAAGTGATGAGGTGGCAAAGCTGCGTCGACGCGCAGCGCTGCTTGGCAGTTACCGAGATACGTGGCTTGCGCTGTTCACCAAGCATGACATCGCGCCCGCAACGCGGAAGAAGCTCGAGACAGAAGGTAACTGGCTCCTAGTGGATACTGAGCGCCTGTATGCTCAGGTTCGGTAGGAAGAAACCATTGAAGTGCATGCTAGACAGGTATGCTGCGCAGAGGCGAACAGAGTTTTTTATCAAACGGGACATCCTTGACCTGAAGGCAAAGCCCGTTTCGAGCCCGAAAAGCGGCGTCGTGAGCTTACTGACCATCGCCGGTGCTCTATTGGTCGTGAGTGCGCGAGCATGCGTCATGCCGCAGCAACATCCAGAAACCGCGTGCTTACGGTCTCTTTGAACAGCTGTGGGCTCATCCCATACGCCCTTGAGAACGCTGCTGAGAAGCTCGTGGGGGAGCGGTAGCCGACCTTCCTCGCCGTCTCGGCAACCGCCTTCCCGGATGCGAGCAGCACCCTCGCCTCGCGCATGCGCCGTGCGGTAAGGTAGGCACTCCACGTGCTCCCGGTCGTATGTTGGAACAGCCGCTTGAACTTCGTGAGCCCCATGCCCGCCGCGGAGGCGGCCTCCTCCTGGCTCGCGCCCTCGCGCCACCGTGTGTTCGCAAGCTCGACGGCGGCGAGTACGCCAACCCGGTCGTCACGGCTCTCCGGCAGGGAGGCGGCCACGGTTCCGACGAGTGAGCCGAGCAGCACCTTTGCCGCGCCCTCGTAGACGAGCGCCGCTCCTGGCACCGCCGGGTCGACGCCAGAGATTTCGTCAAGGGCGGAGAGGACCCCGGGCGCCCAGCCCATGTCATGGCGCATCTCCGCGAGGAGCGACGAGGCCTCGCCGATGGAGTTCCATTCTAGTTCCGCGAACGCGCTCCGGAGCGCGCCCTCGAAGTACTCGACCTCCGCGTAGGCGAAGTGCGAGCCGGCCGGCACGGGCGTCGTGACCCATCCCTCGCGCGTCTCGATGTAGGCGATCGCCACGGGATCCGCCGCGCCGGCGCGCCCCTCGCTCGCTGCCGGGCCGCGCACGGTGAGGTAGCGTCGCGTGTCGATGCCGAAGAGCGTGTCCACGAGGATGGTGAAGTCGCAGGTGACCACCGTGAGACCGTCGCCCGCCCACGCGCGGTACCAGCCCTCGGCGCGCACGCCGTCGCCCACGAAGAGCTTGCCGGCGCCCCGGTCGTTGCCTGCGGGCAGGAGCCCCATGTGCTCGAGCTCCTCCGCCTGGAAGAGCTTGGGCTCTTCGTTTGGTCGCCCGTCTCTCGGTCCGGTCGTTTCCCCCATGCTCGCACGCCCTTTCTTCCCGCTGCTGCACAATCACAGTAAGTCTAGTATAACTTGCTGCGCCCGCATCGGGCTATCCGCGCGGTCGCGGCGGAAAGGGGGCCTCATGGCCAAGCGAAAGGAGGGCGCGGGCAGGGAGGAGTCCTGGGCCGCCCGCGTCATCGGCTTCACCGGAGGCGGGAGGTGGCTCATCTACCTCTCGATGGCGCTCTCGGCGCTCTCGTCGGTGTGCTCGTTCGTCCCGTTCGTCGCGGTCTACCTTGTGGTGGCGGACGTCGTCGCGGTCTATCCGGACTTCGCCGCGCTCGATGCGGCCCGCATGGCGGGGCTCGGTTGGATGGCCCTCGGGGGCGTGGCGGGCAACATCGGACTCTACCTCGCGGCGCTTCTCTGCGCGCACTCGGCGGCCTTCGACGCCGAGTACAACCTCAAGCTCCAGATCGTCGAGCACCTGGGGCGCATCCCGCTGGGGCGGCTCGAGGAGCTGGGCACGGGGCGCGTCGGGAAGGTCATGGACGAGAGCGTCGGCGCCATCGAGGGGTTCCTCGCCCACTCGCTGCCCGACATGGCGGCGGCGTTCACGGCGCCGGTGGCGATCGTGGTGCTGCTCTTCGTCTTCGACTGGCGCTTCGGCCTGGCGGCGGTGGCGTGCGTGGTCGCGGCGTTCGGCGTCGAGGCGGCGGGCTTCTCCAACAAGTCGATCACGGACAAGATGCGGCGCCATCTGGTCAACCAGGAGCGCATGACGAACGCCACCGTGGAGTACGTGCGCGGAATGCCCGTCGTGAAGACGTTCGGCCAGACGGCGGAGTCGTTCGGGCGCCTGTCCGAGGCGGTGCGCGCCTACACGGACCTCGCTCTCGACGTGGCGCTCTTCTGGCAGAGCCTCATGCCGGCGTTCACGGCCATCATCAACAACGCCTACCTGTTCGTCCTGCCGGTGGGCATCGCGCTCGGCGCGGGGCTCGCGGGCGGCGCGTTCCGCCCGTTCGCGCTCGACTTCATCTTCTACCTCCTGTTCGTGCCCTCCATCGCCGGCGCGCTCAACAAGATGATGTACATCTCCGAGGACAGCATGATCATCTCCTCCCACCTCTCGCGCATCGACGAGGTGCTCGGCATCCCGGTGCTCCCTGCGCCGGCGCCCGGGTCCGCGCGCGTGCCGGAGCGCTTCGACGTGGAGCTCGACGGCGTGTCGTTCTCGTATGGGGCGGAGGGCGAGAAGGACGCCCCGCTCGCCCTCGACGGCGTGAGCCTCTCCGTGCCGGAGGGCACCACCTGCGCCCTCGTCGGGCCGTCGGGCGCCGGAAAGTCCACCGTGGCGAGCCTCGTGGCGCGCTTCTGGGACGTCTCGGCGGGCGCGGTGCGCATCGGCGGCGTCGACGTGCGCGACATCGACCCTGATGAGCTCATGGGATGCGTGAGCCTCGTCTTCCAGGACGTGCACCTCTTCCGGGCGAGCATGCTCGAGAACATCCGCATGGCCCGTCCAGACGCCACGCGCGAGGAGGTCGTCGAGGCGGCGCGCGCCGCGCAGGCCGACGCCTTCATCCGCGCGCTGCCGCAGGGATACGACACCGTCTACGGCAGCGAGGGCGTGCACCTCTCCGGCGGCGAGGCGCAGCGCGTCTCCATCGCCCGCGCCATCCTCGCCGACCGGCCCACCGTGGTGCTCGACGAGGCCACGGCGTTCTCGGACCCGGAGAACGAGCACCTCATCCAGAAGGCGTTCGAGCGCCTCATGGCGGGCAGGACCGTGATCATGATTGCGCACCGGCTCTCGACCGTGGCGGGCGCGGACCAGATCGTCGTCATCGACGGCGGCCGCGTGGCGGAACGGGGCCGGCATGAGGACCTGCTCGCCGCGCACGGCACTTACGCGCGCATGTGGGAGCGCTACACGCAGGCCCTCTCGTGGGGCATCGGGTCGGAAGTGCCTCATGGAAGGGAGATGGCTTAAGATGGCAACCTCGAACAGGATCCCGCGCCTGCAGCGCGCCCTTGCCCTCACGGATCAGGGGTACCGTGGCCTCAAGCGCGCCATCGCGGCGTGCACCCTCACCAATCTCGTCCTCATGGTCCCCTTTGCCGTTACGGTCATGGCATTCGGGGTGGTGCTCATGCGGCTCACGGGGGAGGACGTCGATTGGCGGGCCCTCTGGGGCCTCTTCGCGGCGGGCGTTGCAGGCCTCGTCGTCGTGTTCCTCTGCGCGCGCAACGACTACCGACGTACGTACGTGACGGCGTACCGCGAGACCGAGGCCACGCGCATGGGCCTCGCCGAGCATCTGCGGCGCCTTCCCATGGGCTTCTTCAACCAGCGGGATTTCTCCGAGCTCACCGAGAACCTTATGGGGGACGTCTCCAGCCGTGAGTCGCTTATGTCGAGTACCATCCCGCAGCTTGTGGCGAGTTGCGTCTCCACGGCGGTCGTGTGCGTCATGCTCGCCTTCTTCGAGTGGCGCCTCGCGCTCTGCGTGTTCTCGACGCTGCCGGCGGCGCTTCTCATCGTGCTTGCCGCGCGCGGACACGAGAGGCGGCTTTTCGAGCGGCAGACCGGTGCACGCCTGGAGGCGTCCGCCCGCCTCATGGACTACGTTGGGGGCATCCGCGACATCCGCGCGTGCCGGCAGGTGGGTGCGCAGTCCGCACCCATGCGCGCCGCGCTCCAGACCCTGCGCGACATCGCGATGAGGGTGGAGCTCTCCGTTGACGTGTGCGTTTCGGCGGCCACGACGGTGCTCCAGGCGGGCGTGGGCCTCACGGTCTTCGTCGGCACGGCGCTGCTCGCGGCGGGCGAGGTCGACTTCCTGACCCTCCTCATGTTCCTGCTCATCGCCTCGCGCGTGTACGGACCCATCACCTCGATACTCTCTCAGCTGCCGAACCTTCTTCAGCTCTCGGGACGTACGGCGCGGCTGCGCGCCCTCGCCGACGAGCCGGTCGCGACGGGTTCGGGTGACGCCGCAGGGCTGGGCGAGAAGGGCGTCGAGCTTGCCGACGTGCGCTTCTCGTACGGCGCGGGCGGCGACGAGGTTCTGCGAGGCGTCTCCTTCCGCATGGAGCCGGGCACCGTCACGGCGCTCGTGGGCCCCTCCGGTTCGGGCAAGTCAACCGTAGCCAAGCTCGTCGCGCGGTTCTTCTCACCGACCTCTGGCTCGGTCTCGGCGGGCGGGGTCGACCTCGCGACGCTCGACGAGGAGTCGTGGCTCGGCAATGTCTCGGTGGTCTTCCAGGACGTGACCCTCTTCGATGACACGGTCATGGAGAACATCCGCATGGGCCGGCGCGGTGCCACCGACGAAGAGGTGCGCGCGGCGGCAAGGGCGGCCCATTGCGAGGAGTTCATCGAGCGGATGCCGGAGGGCTGGGGCACGCGCCTCGGCGAGAACGGTGCCAGGCTCTCCGGCGGCGAGCGCCAGCGGCTCTCCATCGCCCGCGCACTTCTTAAGGATGCGCCGATCGTGCTGCTCGATGAGGCGACGAGCTCGCTCGACCCCGAGAACGAGACGCTCGTGCAGGATGCCGTGAGCAGGCTCTGCGCCGGCAAGACGGTGCTCGTGATCGCGCACCGCCTGCGCACCGTTGCAGGCGCCGACCGCATCGTGGTGCTGGACGACGGACGCGTGGCCGAGCAGGGCACCCACGCCGAGCTCATGGCCGCGGGCGGCCTCTACACCCGCCTCGTTCGCATCCAGGCCGAGAGCCTCGGCTGGAGCGTCGGCGGTACGGGAGGCCGCTGAGGCCAGCGGGCCGAACGGCGGGCGGGGCCGTCCAGACGAACAGCCCCCACGGGCGGCTCCTCTCACCGCCGCCAGCCTCCCTCGGGCCAAGCGATGAGCTGCCTTGAGCGGAATCAGACATCGTCTGTCCGGCCTACCAAAATGGCAGCGCCCCGCGAGGAACAAATTGAACCTTGAATTCTCACTCCAAGTGCAACGCCCCGTGAGCTGGGACGGCCCATGGCGCGCGCTACGATGGTGCTTGCGACAGACAGCATCGGAGGCGACGACCATGGGCCGGTACAGGCATCTTAGCATCGAGGAGCGCGAGGAGATCATGTGCCTGCGCCGGGAGGGCGCGGGCGTCGGGGACATAGCGCGCGCCATCAGGCGCGACAAGTCGACGGTGTCGAGGGAGCTGAGGCGAAACGCGTACCGGGACGCCGGGCTCAGGCCGCGCTACCGCGCCCCCACCGCGCAGCGCCGCCACGAGGCGAGGAGGGCGCGCTGCCGCCGGCCGAGGCTGCTCGACGACCCCGGGCTCAGGTCCCTCGTCCAGCGCAAGATCCTGGAGGACCACTGGTCGCCCGAGCAGGTCGCCGGCAGGGTCGCGCTCGAGGAGGGCGGGCGGCGCGCCTCGGCGTCGACCATCTACCGGGCGATCAACGACCGCAGGCTCGACACGCCGAGGATGCGCGGGACGAGGCGCGGGATGCGCGGGCGGCTGCGCCACCGCGGCAAGCGCCGGCACCGCCGCGGCGAGGAGGAGCGCCGGGGGAAGACCCGCGTGAGCCACGAGCTCCGCGAGCGGCCCGCCGAGGCCGACCGCCGCGAGCGGCTCGGCGACTGGGAGGGCGACACCGTCGTCGGGCGCGGCGCCGGCCCGTGCCTGGTGACCCTGGTCGACCGGCGCTCCGGCTACCTGGCCGGCGGGCGCGCCGCCTCGCACACGAAGGCCGCCGTGGCCGACGTCGAGATAGCGGCCCTCGACGGCGTGCCCGCCCTGACCGTGACGCCAGACCGGGGCTCCGAGTTCGCCGACTGGCCCCGCGTCACCGGGGCGACGGGGGCGGAGTTCTACTTCTGCGCCTCGCACCACCCCTGGGAGAAGGGCACGGTGGAGAACGCCAACGGGTTGATCAGGGAGTACTTCCCGAAGGGCACGGACTTCTCCGCCGTCACCGGGGGCGAGGTCGAGGAAGTGTACGATGCGCTCAACCGCAGGCCTCGCAAGCGCCTGGGCTGGCGCACGCCGTGGGAGGTCTTCCACGGCGAGGCGTTGCACTTGCTGTGAGAATTCAAGCTCTCAAAATCTTATTTTCACGATTTGCATTTTCATTCCGTTGTCACCGACCCTTGCGAGAAACCGGAAAAAGCCGCTAACAGAAGGGTCTCTCAAATCGTTGTAACCCAGCATATAGCCGCGACTTGTGACCTGCAGACGGCTGTCCCACGTGCCGATTTCCTTGGCGGCATCCGAAACCGCAAAATATGCCCCCACATCCTTGATTTTTGCAGTCTTAAGCCATGTTTTTGCGATCATCTTCACTGCCGTCCGATTGGCAGCATCAAAGACCAGCACACCGCCGGGGAAAGCGTCCGCCATCCCCCGCACCAGTTCCCGGACCTGCTGAGCCAGAAAGTAATAGAACACCCCGGAGGCAAAGAACACCGCCCCGCCGGAGGCATCGATTCTGCTAAACCATGCGGTGTCTTTCAGGTCGCAGGGGATATTTTGCTCCCGATCCCCGGCGGGCAGTAGCTGCTGCCGCAAGGCAATCACATCCGGGAAGTCCAGATTGTAGATCTTGCATCTACCGTTGTCGCAGGTTCTGCCGGTGTTGTCCAGCCCGCAGCCCAGATTGACCACCGCTGCATTGGGGTGGCCTTTCAGGTAATCCCGCACCTCGAAAGCAAGATCACTCTGCCGCATGGCCACCTCCAGCGCACCAAAGCGCTGCATCAGGCTGCGGGAGTTTTTCTCTGCCTCTGAAAAGTCGTAGTCGATCTGGTCGAGCAGACGAACCGCTGTTTCATCCCTGTAAAGGTTCGGGTACAGCTCCGTACACAGCTTCCGGGAATACAGCGGGAGGATCAGCGTCTCCTGCACGGTGTTTTTCTCAATTTTACATTTCATAGGTTTCTTCCTCAGTGAATAAAAACTGTCATAATTGCCGCCAGCACAGCTGCTATGACCGTCATGCCTATCGCCATGTGCAGGATGGATGCGAAAATGCCCGTGCTTGATACCCCTACTTCCGCGCCGTGACGCAGAGCCACTTTTTCTTTTTGCGTATCTGCACCTCGTGAAAACCCGCCTGTTCCAGGCACGCCTTCAATTCAATGTCCTTGTAGATGGTCATGCCGCCGATGATCCGCGTCCACCTCTCGTCCTTGTCCGAATCGCCATTGCTCTCGTTGCAGATAAGAATTGTCCCGCCTGGCTTCAGCGTCCGCCAGACCTCACGGAAGCATCGGGGCAAATCAGGCCAGAAATAGACGGTCTCGAAGGCCGTGGCGGCATCGAAGCAGCTATCCTCAAACGCCATATCCGCCACACTGCCTTGCAGAACGGCGCAACGCCCCTCCTGAATTGCAGTTCGGTTGAGCTTCCTGGCCTTCTCCACGCTGACGGGCGAATAGTCGACGCCTTTGACGACGCCATGCGGGCATTTTTCCAGCAGCCGTTTTATGTTCGCCCCGCCGCCGCAGCCGCAATCCAGCACCTTGGCGTTTGGCGCGAGTCGTAGAAATCGAAGTCCCCACCGCGCCACAGGGCCGTGGCCCAGGTTCATCATGGCAACCATAAGTTTTCCGCCGAGGCCCACGGGCTTGCGGGTGTTTTCAAAGAACGACATCTGGCCCCTCCGATTTCGTGCATTCCGCATAGGTCAACGGGAACGAGGCCTTCAGCACCGCGCTTTTCCGCACCGCCCAGCCGTTTTGACGCAGGAAACGCAGGTATTCCTCGCTTGTCCACCTGCTGTGGAGGGGGAATCCCGCCATGCTCATGAAAAAGGCTTTTGCCTTGCCGGAAATCGAGTTTCCCGCGTGGGTGAAGGTTGGCGCGATGAGCACGCCGTCGTCCTTCAGTACCCGCCTGATTTCTTGCAGTGCCTTTTCCGGATGCGGCACTATGTGAAGCGCGTTGGACGCGATCACCACTTCGAAGGACTTCTGCGCATAGGGCAGGCGGAACATATCTTGTACGGAAAAGTGCAGCTTTGCGGATTGATTGTCCCGCCTTGCTTCAAGGATCATCTTTGCAGAAGCGTCCGTAGCCTCGATATGCGCCGCCGCATCCACGATGCTCTTTGCGATAAGCCCCGTGCCGGTGGCAACTTCCAGTACGGTTTTTGCTTTCACCACCGGCCTGATCAGCTCATACATCTTCTCATACGCCGCCCGGTCCTTTCGCGTGAAGCGGTCGTACCGACTGGCATTCTTGTCCCAGAAGCCCTTGCGTTCGTGCATGGCTCGCCCCCAAATAGTTAGTGCTATCTAACTATAACACACGAATCATGCAGTAAGATAAGGCTAACCTTATTTTCTTGGCTAAGACGCATCTCTTCGGTTTTCGCTTATAACGGTGCGAGTCAGATACTAGGCTGGAGCTGAAGAAGGAGCTTGGCGGACAGGTAGGTCGATACCGGTTCCCGGAACGGTGATCCAGCCAATTACACCAGGGCTCTAGTCATGCTGGTAAACCCAATCCATGACGGGAAATAGGTCCTTTTCTCTAGCTCGACGTCTTTCGGAGCTTGACGATTTGGACTGATGGAGGCGAGAAGTCCCCCACCGCGCCAATACCAGACGATTGCGCTATAGGCATCTCTCCGACCCTTTGAATCACCCCTTTTCACGCCACCCGCTACGAACCCCGGCGGAAATCAGGGAGTGATTAAAGGAGCGACCTGCGGTTTCGCGAATCAATTGAGTCATTCCCGAAATCGCGAATCAGCCCTTAGGCGGTACGACGCGACTCGCATCTGCAGCACCCGTACTGGATCAGTCACTGAGTGGGAATAGAACATACGTTCTGTATAACGTTATAGCACCAGGTGGCAGGCGCAGTTTCAATCGAAGCTACGCCTGCTGCTATATATACTGGTCGATGGCGGTATCAATGCCCGCGATGCTTCCGCTTGCGCTTCAGCTTTCGCTGCTCGAAGCGTGCCTCCGCCTCATCCGCGCGACGCTGGCTTCTTGCTTGAGCCGACTCCCGCTTCATCGCTTCCCGCTGTGCCGCGAGAGCCTGCTGTGCCTTGGTGCTCACTGCGGGCCGCTTAAGGGCCTTCGACGCCTCGCGGGCGCGCCGCTTGGGGTTCTTCGCGGGCTTGCTTGTTTCAGTGGCCTCGTCGCCGAAGAACGCGAGCTTCGTCCATTTGTTGACAACGAATCGCAGGATCTCCTCATCGGACGGCTCCGCGCCGAAGACGATGCGGGCGACGCCGTATCTGCCGCCCTCGACGTGCTCGGTACCGTCAAGATTCTTGCGCACTTTCCGACAGCCCCATAGGCCCGCCATCCGGTGCGGCTACCCCTCCAGCAGC
>CALUJM010000035.1 GCA_944320975.1 uncultured Atopobiaceae bacterium
GCGTGCAAAAGTGCCTGTCCCCTTTGCACGGCCCCCTTTGCACGCCCCCTGCACGCCCGGCGCCCGCCCCATCGCACGATTACTTCCAGTAGGAATTGACGTCGAGGGTGGCGAAGTAGTCGGAGGGCTTCTCGGCGCGCCGGATGAGCTCCGTGGAGCCATCCTCGCGCAGCAGCACCTCCGCAGACCGAAGCCGACCGTTGTAGTTGTAGCCCATCGAGTAGCCGTGGGCCCCGGTGTCGTGAATGACGAGCAGGTCGCCGCGGTCGACCTCCGGCAGCACACGGTCCACCGCGAACTTGTCGTTGTTCTCGCAGAGGCACCCCGTGACGTCGTAGGTGCGCGTGGCCGGCCAGTCGGACTTGTCCGGGCCGCCCGCCTGCCCCATCACCGTGATGTGGTGGTAGGCGCCGTACATCGCCGGGCGGATGAGGTCGACCGCGCTCGCGTCCACGCCGAGGTAGTCCTTGTAGATGTTCTTCTCGTGGATGGCGCGGGTGACCAGGCAGCCGTAGGGCCCCATCATGAAGCGGCCCATCTCGGCGTAGATGGCGACGTCGCCCATCCCCGCCGGCACGAGCACCTCCTCGTAGGCGCGGCGCACGCCCTCGCCGATTGCGCGGATGTCGCAGGGCTCGTCGTCGGGCCGGTACGGGATGCCCACGCCGCCGGAGAGGTTGACAAAGCCCACGTGCACGCCGCACTCGCGCGAGAGGCGCACCGCCAGCTCGAACAGGATGCGCGCGAGGGCCGGGTAGTAGTCGTCGCCGTGCGTGTTGGAGGCGAGAAACGCGTGCAGGCCGAACTCGGTCGCGCCGCGGTCGCGCAGCATGCGGTAGGCCTCGAAGAGCTGCGGCTCGGTCATGCCGTACTTGGAGTCGCCGGGGTTGTCCATGATGCCGTTGGCCAGGCGGAAGAGGCCGCCCGGGTTGAAGCGGCAGCTCACGGTGGCCGGCACGGGCCCCGCGACCTCCTCGAAGAAGGGGATGTGGCTGATGTCGTCGAAGTTCACGATCGCGCCGAGCTCGCGCGCCAGGGCAAAGTCCTCGGCCGGCGTGTCGTTGGAGGAGAACATGATCTTCTCGCCCGTGATGCCGAGGGCACGGGCGATCATGAGCTCCGTGTAGCTGGAGCAGTCGCAGCCGCAGCCGTACTCCGCGAGTATCCTGACCAGCGACGGGTTGGGGTTGGCCTTCACGGCGAAGTACTCGCGGAAGCCGGGGTTCCACGAGAAGGCGTCGAGGACCGCGCGCGCGTTGGCGCGGATACCGGCCTCGTCATAGAGGTGAAAGGGAGTGGGGTACCGCTCGGCAATGGCGACGAGCTGGTCCTTGGACACAAACGGGTGCTTCATGCACGTCTCCTTGATAGCGCTCCTGCACGGTTGCTGCAGACAGTCCCGCGGGTCTTTCCCGCGGGCCCACCCCGCGCCCGCGCCCGGGAGCGGAGTTCGGCGGGCTCGCCTCCCCGCGGGGTCGTGACGCCTGCCGGCTGCCCCGCGGTTCTTCTCGCCCGCGCCTCTATCGAGTGTTGCCACTGTAGCACGGCTTCGCGACGAGACGAAGCCCCGACGCCTCCGGTTGATACACTGGCAACAAAACCCTGACGGCGGAGGAGATCATGTCGGACGAGAAGAACCTCGAGCTCGAGCGGCTCACGCGCTGGCGGCGCGACCTGCACCGCATTCCCGAGCTGGACTTTGACCTGCCCGAGACGCTGGCCTATGTGCGCCGCGTGCTGGGAGGGCTCTCCTGTGAGGTGCTCGAACCGTGCGAGAGCTGCGTCTGCGCGTGGTTCGACCTCGGCCGCGAGTGCACCGTCGCGCTGCGCTGCGACATGGACGCGCTGCCCGTGACCGAGCGGACCGGCGCCGCCTACGCGAGCGAGCGGCCCGGCCGCATGCACGCCTGCGGCCACGACGGCCACATGGCCATGGCGCTGGCGGCGGCGACGTGGGTGGACGACGTCGTTGCAGGCCGCGTGCCGGGCGTGGGCGCGGGCGACCTGCCGCGCAACGTTCTCGTGGTGTTCCAGCCCGCCGAGGAGACGACCGGCGGCGCGGCGCTCGTCTGCGAGAGCGGCGTCTTCGGGCGCTGCCGCGCCGAGCGCATCTTCGGCTTCCACCTCTGGCCCGACCTGCCCGCGGGCGCCCTGGCGTCGCGGCCCGGCGCCCTGCTCGCACGGTCGAGCGAGGTCACCGTCTCGTTTGCGGGCCGCTCGAGCCACATCGCGCGCTGGCGCGAGGGGCGCGACGCGCTCGCTGCGGCCGCGCGCTTCGTGCCGTCGGCCGAGGCCATGTGCGGGCGGCTCCAGAAGGAGCTCGACGAGCCGTGCCTGCTGCGCTTCGGGCGGCTCGAGGCGGGCACCGTGAGAAACGCCATCGCCGGCGCGGCGCGGGCGGAGGGCAGCCTGCGGGTCTTCTCGGACGCGATGTTCGACCGGGCGCGCGCCGCCGTGGCCGCGCTCGCGGAAAACGCCGCTCGCACCGAGGGCTGCACGGCGGAGATCTTGTTCTCGGAGGGCTACCCGCCCGTGGTGAACGACGCCGCGCTCTTCTCGGCCGTGAAGGCGGCGCTCCCGGGGCTGGGCCACGTTGAAGAGCCCCTGCTCATCGCCGAGGACTTCGCCTTCTACCAGCGCGCGCTCCCGGGCGTCTTCCTGCTGCTGGGCACGGGGACCGGCGTGCCGCTCCACGCGGACGCGTTCGACTTCGACGAGCGCGTGCTGCTGGCGGGCGTCGACGCGTACCGGCGCCTGATGCTCATGGCGTAGGCCGCGAGCCCGCGTTCTTCTCGCCCCGCGCCGCCGCCCCGCGCTCCAACGCCTGAGGTGCGAAATCGCGACGGTCTTGGTCCAAATATTGTCGCCTTCCCGCACGCCAATGCTTGAGGTGCGGGAAGGCGACGCCCCGGGCACAGAAAGCGTCGCGACGGCGCACCGATACGGTTGAGGTGCGGCGCCGCGACGCTTTGCCGCCAAAAAACGTCGCCCTTTCGCAGACGGAGCAGGTGCGAAAGGGCGACGTCTGTCAGCCGAGAAGGACGCGCGGCAGGGGCCGCTCCCCTACTCCGGCGCCACGACCGGGTCGGCGTTGACGAGGTCGGAGCCGCGGCCGTAGCTCGGGCGCGCCGCCTCGTGCTGCATCGCGAGCGCCAGGTCGCGCACGCGGCCCGCGTCCACGTTGTCGTAGCGGTGGCAGGCGCAGGCGTGGTCGGGCAGCACCTCGCGCAGCTTGGGCGAGGCCACGTCGCAGGCGCCGACCTTGGCGAAGCAGCGGCTCGCGAAGCGGCAGCCCGCGGGCGGGTCGATGGGGCTCGGGACGTCGCCCTCGAGGATGATGCGGCGGCGCTGGAGCTTGGGGTCGGGGCTCGGGATCGCGGAGAGCAGCGCCTGGGTGTAGGGGCACAGGGGCTCGCTGTAGAGGCTGTTCTTGGGGGCGATCTCCATGAGGCGGCCCAGGTACATGACGCCCACGCGGTCGGAGATGTGCTTCACGACGTTCAAGCCGTGCGCGATGAACAGGTACGTGAGGCCAAGCTGGTCCTTGAGGTCGTTCAGGAGGTTCAGGACCTGCGCCTGGATGGACACGTCAAGCGCGGAGACCGGCTCGTCGCAGACGATGAGCTTGGGGTTCACCGCCAGGGCGCGCGCGATGCCCACGCGCTGGCGCTGGCCGCCGGAGAACTCGTGCGGGTAGCGGTTCTTCATGTAGCTCGCCAGGCCCACGCGCTCGAGCAGCTCGTCGACGCGCGCGTCGATCTGGTCCTCGGGCAGCAGCTTGTTGGTGCGGATGGGCTCGGCCACGATCTGCGCGATCGTCATGCGGGGGTTGAGGCTCGCATAGGGGTCCTGGAAGATGAGCTGGATGTCGCGGCAGAGCTTGCGGCGCTCGGCGGCGGGCAGCGCGGTTATGTCGCGGCCCTCGAAGATGATCTTGCCGCTCGTGGGCTTGAGCAGGCCCACGAGCATCTTGCCGATGGTGGTCTTGCCGCAGCCCGACTCGCCGACCAGCCCAAAGGCCTCGCCGCGGCGGATGGTGAAGCTCACGTCGTCCACGGCCTGAACGAAGGACGTGGGCTTGCCGAAGAAGTTGGTGTCGGCCACGAAGCTCTTCGTGAGGTGCTGGACCTCGATGAGGTTGTCGTTGTTCTCTGCCATCTAGCGCACCTCCTCGGGCGCGTCCTCGCCGCGACGGCGCGCGGCGGCCTGCATCGCCTGCTGGATCCGGGCGCGCTCCTGCGCCTCGAGGGACGCCTTGACCTGGTGCGCGTCGACGGTCGCCTGCACCGCGCGCTCGACCTCGGCCTCGTCCTCGTACAGGAAGCAGCGCACGCGGCGCGTGGTGCCGGGCACCGTCGCGAGCTCGGGGCGCTCGGCGCGGCAGCGCTCCATGCAGCGCTCGCAGCGGTCCGAGAACGGGCAGCCGGCAGGCATGTCGAGCGGGTTGGGCACCGAGCCGCGGATCATGTAGAGCCGCTCGGAGCTCTCCTCCTCGAGGCGCGGGATGGAGTTGAGCAGGCCCAGCGTGTAGGGGTGCAGCGGGCGCTCGAAGAGCTCGAACTTCTCGCCCTCCTCCACGACCTGCCCGCAGTACATGACCACCACGCGGTCCGCGACCTCGGACACGACGCCCAGGTCATGGGTGATGAGAAGGACGGCCATGTTGAACTCGTCGCGGAGCTTGTAGATGAGGTCGAGGATCTGCGCCTGGATGGTGACGTCGAGCGCTGTGGTGGGCTCGTCGGCGATCAGGAGCTTGGGGTCGCACGAGAGCGCCATGGCGATCATGACGCGCTGCCGCATGCCGCCGGACATCTGGTGCGGGAAGTCGCGGGCGCGCTCCTCGGGGCTGGGGATGCCCACGACGCGCAGCATCTCGACGGCTCGCGCCCAGGCGTCCTTCTTGGACATGTCGGAGTGGGTGCGGATGGCCTCGACGATCTGGTCGCCCACGCGGTAGACGGGGTTGAGCGAGGTCATGGGCTCCTGGAAGATCATCGAGATCTGCCCGCCGCGGACCTGCTCCATCTCTGCCTCCGAGGCGGCGAGAAGGTCCTTGCCGTCGAAGGTGATCGAGCCGCCTGCCACATGGCCGGGCTCCTGGAGCAGTCCCATGATGGAGAGCGACGTCACGGACTTGCCCGAGCCGGACTCGCCCACCACGGCGAGGATCTCGCCGCGCTCGAGGTCGAAGGTCACGCCGTCGACGGCGCGGACCACGCCCTTGCGCGTGGGGAACTCGGTGACCAGGTCGTGTACCTCTAGCAGTGCCATATGATCACCTGTTCCTGCTCTTGGGGTCGAAGGCGTCGCGGATGCCGTCGCCGAGCAGGTTGAACGCGAGCACGGTCACGGTGATGGCGAGGCCGGGGAAGATCATGGCGTGCGGCGCCGAGAAGATGTAGTTGCGGCCGCGACCGAGCATGTCGCCCCACTCGGCCGCCGGGGGCTGCACGCCCAGGCCCAGGAAGCCGAGGGCCGCGGCGTCGAGGATCGCGCTCGAGATGCCGAGGGTGGCGCGCACGATGATCGACGGCATGACGTTGGGCAGCACGTGGCGGAAGATGATGGTTGCGTCGGAGTCGCCGATGACGCGGGCGGCGGCGACGTAGTCGGACTGCTTGACCGCGAGCACCTGGCTGCGCACGATGCGCGCGTACTCGGGGATGGACACGAGGCCGATGGCCACGATGGCCTTGTCGATGCCCTGGCCGAGCGCGGCCATGAAGGCGATGGCGAGAAGGATCGACGGGATGGCGAGCATCATGTCCATGACGCGCATGATGACCGTGTCCACCACGCCGCCCTTGTAGCCGGCCACAGCGCCCAGCGTGACGCCGATGGTGAGCGAGATGGCGACGGAGAGCAGGCCCACGGTGAGCGAGATCTGGCTGCCCACCAGGATGCGGCAGAAGATGTCGCGGCCCTGCTGGTCGGTGCCGAACCAGTGCTCGGGGCTCGGGCCCTGGAACGAGACGGAGAGGTCCTGCTGGTACGGGTCGTACGGGAGCACCTGCGGCGCCACGAAGGTGACGATGGCCACGAGGGCGAGAAGGGCGATGACCGCGAGGCTCACCATGGCCGGGACGTTCCTGCTGAGCGAGTACCAGACATCCTTCCACAGCGACTCGGTCTTCTCGGAGGCCGCGCCCTTCTCGGCGGCGGCCCGGGCGGTTGTTCCTGCCACGTCGATCACCCCTCTTCCTTGCCGTAGGTGATGCGCGGGTCGAGATAGGCGTAGATCACGTCGACGACGAGGTTGATGACGACGAAGATCACCGCTATGAGCAGGACCGCGCCCTGCACGACGGGATAGTCGGACTTGAGGATGCAGTCGACCACGTACTTGCCGATGCCCGGCCATGCGAAGACCGTCTCCGTGAGCATGGCGCCGCCGAGGAGGCTGCCCAGCTGCAGGCCGATGACCGTGGTCACGGGCAGCATCGCGTTGCGCAGCGCGTGGTGGATGTTCACGCGGCCGCGCTTGAGGCCCTTGGCGCGCGCGGTGCGGACGTAGTCCTCGTTGAGGGTCTCGAGCATGCTGGAGCGCGTCATGCGGGTGATGACCGCCATCGAGTACATAGAGAGCGCGAGCGCCGGCAGCACGATGTGGCGCGCGGCGTCCACGAAGGCCTCGAAGTCGCCGGAGAGCAGCGTGTCGAGCAGGTAGAGCCCGGTGCCGCCGACCGGCTGCAGCAGCGGGTCGATGCGGCCGGAGCTCGGCAGCACGTGCAGCACGCCGGCGAACAGGATGATGAGAAGGACGCCGAGCCAGAAGATCGGCATGGAGACGCCCACGAGGGCCAAGATCGTGGCCAGGCCGTCGATCGGCGAGTTCTTGTGGGTGGCGGAGACCACGCCCAGGGCGACGCCCACCACGCCGGCGATGACGATCGCCACCAGGGCGAGCTCGACGGTGGCCGGGAAGCGGGAGAGCAGCTCCTGGGTGACGGCCGTGTGGGTGTAGTAGCTCTCGCCCAGGTCGCCGGTCAGGGCGCCCGTGAGGAAGTTGAAGTATTGGATGACGATGGGGTCGTTGAGGCCGTTGGCCTCGCGCCACGCCTCCATCGCCTCGGCGGTGGCGTGCTGGCCCAGCACGACGGGCGCCGGGTCTGCCGAGAAGACGCGCATGATCAAAAAGACGATGATCGAGACGCCCAGCAGCACCGGGATGGCAAGCAGGATGCGCTTGAGCACGTACTTGAGCACGCGTCCCTCCTTTCTATCTTGGCTCGCGCGGCGCGGGGCGCCGGCGCATAGCAGGGAACGGGCCGCGCAGGTCGGCCCGTTCCCGTGACGTTCAGATCAACAAGAGCCGCGTTCTTCTCGCTAGGCGGACTTGGTGACGCCCTGCATGTGGACGACGCCCGTGGGGTGGTAGTAGAAGCCCTCGACCTTGGGGTTGTAGCCCGCGAGGTTCTTGGCGTGGGAGATGACCATCCACGGCATCTGCTCGGCGACCATCTGCTCGCACTGCAGGTAGATGTTGTCGCGCCCCTCGCCCTCGGCGGTGGCGAGGCCCTGCTGGATGAGGGCCTTGTACTCGTCGTTGGAGTAGCGGCCGACGTTCATGGAGACGTTGGTGTCGGCGAGCAGGTTCATGAAGTTGTCCGGGTCGCCGTTGTCGCCCACCCAGCCGTAGAGGCAGCAGTCGAAGGAGTCGGTCTCGACCTTGGTCTGGTAGGTGGTCCAGTCGTACTGGGAGATGTTCACCGTGACGCCGACCTCCTGCAGGTAGCCCTGGATGGCCTCGGCGAGCGCGGTGCCGCCGATGGAGTTGTAGGGGCGCACGTTGGAGTAGGTGTAGAGCGAGACCTCGGTGATGCCGAGCTCCTCGAAGGCGGCCTTGGCGGCCTCGGGGTCATAGGCGGTCTGGGTGACGGCCTCGTCGTAGGGCGCCATCCACAGCGGCATGACGGAGGTGGCGACGCCGGCGTAGTCGCCGTAGAGGGACTGGACCATCTCCTCGACGTTGACGGCCTGGCAGAAGGCGCGACGGGCCTCGACGGTGGTGAACTGGCCGGAGTCGTTGCGGAACGCCAGGTAGTTGATGTTCATGCCGTCCTCCTCGAAGAGGGAGAAGCCGGCGTCGGTGATGGTGGGCACCACGGAGGCGTCGATGCCGTCGATGATGTCGACCTCGCCGTTGGTGAGGGCGGTCACGCGGCTGGAGTTCTCGGCGATGAAGCGGAAGATGACGTTCTTGGTCTTGGGCGCGTTCTCGGCGTCCCAGTAGTCCTCGTTGGCCTCGAGGACGACGTTCTGTCCCTTCTCCCAGGAGACGAACTTGTAGGGGCCGGAGCCGATGGGGTTCTCGAGGGAGTTGGCGCCGTTCTCGTAGGCCGAGGGGGCCACGACCGGGGCGGCCAGGGCCATCGCCATGTTCTTGATGAAGGCGGTGGAGGCGGAGCGCAGGGTGATGACGACGGTGGTGTCGTCCGGGGCCTCGACGGAGGCGACGCCGCTGTTGGAGTCCTCGGCGCCGTAGACGAAGCCGGCGTACGGCATGTCGGCGGTGCGGTTGGGCTCGAGCTGGCGGTCGATGTTCTTCTTCACGGCCTCGGCGTTGCAGTCGGTGCCGTCGTGGAACTTGACGCCCTCCTGGAGCTTGAAGGTGTAGACGAGGCCGTCGTCGGAGATCTCCGGCAGGTCGGCCAGGCCGGGGACGATGTCGCAGCTCTCGGTGTCGTAGTTGAGCAGCGTGTCGTAGATGTTGCACATGATCTTCGCGGACTCGCCGTCGTCGACGAAGGCGGGGTCGAGGCCGCGCGGGTCGGCGCCCTGGGCAAAGGTGATGGTGTCGGCGACGGCGCCCTCGGAGCCGCCCTCGTCGCCGCCGGCCTCGCTGGCGCGCTGGCTGTTGCAGCCGGCGAGCGCAAAGACGCTGGTCGCGGAGACCGCGCCCATGGCCTGGACGAAGCGGCGCCTGGAGATGTCTGCCATAGTCATTGTTGTTCTCCCTCCCGTAGGGTCGATGCACGGGCTACTTTAGTCCCGTGGAGCGCGAGAGGGTCACAAAAGAAACAAAAGTGAGCCAAGCAGAAACGGCGCGGCCTTGAAGCTGAAGCAGGCTTGAAACAATGCGCGGAAGGCCCCGCGGCGCGATCGAGGCGTTTACGTGCAGGTTTTTGACGTTCTCAGGGCCGGAAGCGACCGGAGCGCGCCCGTTATCCCCGCGACACAAAAGAGGGAGGCCTCTCGACCTCCCTCGGACGTGCTCTGATGCGCAGGCTAGCTGCGGGCGATCTTGCCGGACTTGAGGCAGCGCGAGCAGACGTTGGCCTTGCGGCGGTGGCCGTCGACCACGACGGTGACGCGCTGGATGTTGGGCTTGAACGTGCGGTTCACCACACGATGGGAGTGGCTGATGGAATGACCGGCAACGGCGTGCTTGCCGCAGAACTCACAGACCTTGGACATGCTCGTACCTCCTCGGGGGCGCGGCGCTCTTCTCGCGCCCGCATCTTTCACAGCTCGCCAACTATAGCACATGCGGTGCAGCCTGCAACGAGAAACCCCAACTTATTGTGGCGTTTTTGTTGTGCGGAGCAGGAACGCCGCCACGGCGCCCGCGCGGCACGCCACCTCGGCCTCCGGGCTCGTCACCACGTTGGATATTCCCAGGTCGCCGAGAAGCTCCATCGGCTTGTCCTCGAGCTCCCAGCGCATGCCCCGCTCGTCCACGCGGGTTCCCGGGGCCACGGCGACGGCCGAGAAGGTCGCGCCCACGGCGCCCGGGCCCAGCCGCCAGCGGCTCTCCCCCGCCGCCGAGACGACGCGCATCTCGTAGCCGTCCTCGACGATCCGCGCGCCGGCCGCGCCGGAGCCGGCAAGCAGGCCCACCACCGCGAGCGCGTGGTCGGGGCGGCCGCCCGAGGCGCAGGTGAGCGTGAGGGCGAGCGGGCGGGCCCGGCGCGACGCCTCGTGCCGGGCGCAGTCGAGGGCGAGCGCGAGGTCCGTGGCGTACTTCTCGGACGGGAAGCTAACGCACGTGCGCGCCGCGGCGCGGGCCCAGGCGGCCGCCCCGGAGGACGCGGAGTCGGAGTCCCCGCAGAAGACGTCGGGCGCGACGCCCGCGGCGCGGCAGGCGTCGGCGCCGCCGTCCGCGCAGATGACGTAGTCGGCCCCGTCGGCGAGCGAGGCGAGAAGCGCCGGCGAGCTCGGCTCGGGCGAGCCGGCCACCACGAGCGCGCGCAGCGGCGCCCCGTGCGCGGCGGCCGGGCGCTCGTAGTCGCGCAGCAGCGGCAGCGACAGCTCGGCGAAGCCGTGGGCGAAGACGTCGCAGAACGGGCGAATGTCCTCCTCGCGGCGGCCGTCGTGGTCGTTCATGAGACCGACCACGGCAAACCCGGCGCGCCGCGCGGTGCGCACGCCGAAGGGCGCGTCCTCGAAGACCCACGTGGCCTCGCGCGGCGTGCCCAGGCGGCGGCACGCCTCGAGGTAGACGTCGGGGAACTCCTTGTCGCGGCCGCCCACGTCCTCGGTGCTCACCACGCCGAGGAAGTAGCGGCGCAGGTCGTGGACAGCGAGAGCGCACTCGAGCTCGCGCACCGGCGTCGAGGACGCCACGATCATCGGCACGCCGGCCGCGTCGAGCTCCTCGAGCAGCGCGCGGGCGCCCGGCATGAGGGCGACCTCGTGCTCGTAGGCGTCGCGCACGTGGGCGCAGAGCTCCTCGTAGAGGTCGTCGGGAGATGCGGGGATGCCCAGCTCGTCGTGGAAGTAGGCGCAGGTGTCGCGCAGGGAGAGCGACTCTATGAGCTCGAGCGGGACCGGTCCGTGCCCGTGGCGCGCCGCGAGCCAGTCCCAGGCCTGGGCCCACATGCCCATCGAGTCGACCAGCGTCCCGTCGCAGTCAAAGATCGCGCCCGCTACCTCCATCGCTCCCCTTCCGTCTCCGTGGAGCGGGCCGTCGGGGCGGCCCGCAACAAGCAGATATGATGATATACGCGTCCGCAGGCAAAATCCCCGCGTTTGCGGGTCCAAACGTTGGGTAAAGTATCCTGCGGCTTGATTGATACGCTTTGAGCACCATCGGAGGGGACCATGGCACGTTACGACTATCACTGCCCGGACTGCGGAGCCACGTTTGAGGTGGAGCACCCCATGAGCGCCCACCCCACGGTCAGCTGCCCCAGCTGCGGGCACGTTGCCGACCGTGTCTTCGACCCGTCCGGGATCGTCTTCAAGGGGTCGGGCTTCTACAACACCGACCAGCGCGGCAAGGGCGGCGCGCCCAAGAGCGAGAAGTGCGAGAGCTGCGGCGCCTGCGACTAGACGCGCCTCGACGCAACGTGATGACGCGACGGCGGCCCCTCGGGGCCGCTTTTTTCTTGCGACGGGACGTTCTTCTCGCCCCGGGCGCGCCCCGCGCCCCTCGATGCCCGCCGCCCCCCACGGCCCGCGCTCCGGCCCGCCGGGCCGCCGCGCCCCGGCCCGCCCCAACGCTCCGCCCCAATGCCGAGTAAGAGAAAAGTGCGAGAAGGACCCCGATTTCGAGGTCCTTCTCGCAAATAACTCTTACTCGGCGAGATTTGATCGCAGACGCAATCTCGGCACGGCGGCACCGCGCGGCGGGGCGAGAGGAACGCGGCGCCGCTACGCGAACTGCGACCGGTAGAGCTCGGCGTACGCGCCCCCGGCGGCGAGCAGCTCGGCGTGGGTGCCCTGCTCGATGATCGTGCCCTTCTCCATCACGAGGATGAGGTCGGCGTCGACGATCGTCGAGAGGCGGTGCGCGATCACGAAGCTCGTGCGGTTCTCCATGATGGCCTCCATCGCGCGAACGATGGCCTGCTCGGTGCGGGTGTCCACGCTCGAGGTGGCCTCGTCTAGGATGAGGATCGCCGGGTCGGTGAGCATCGCGCGGGCGATGGTGAGCAGCTGGCGCTGGCCCTGAGAGATGTTCTCCGCGTCGTTGGAGAGCATCGTGTCGTAGCCGTGCGGCAGCGTGCGCACGAAGAAGTCCACGTGGGCGGCGCGCGCCGCGGCCTCGACCTCCTCGCGGGTGGCGCCGGGCTTGCCGTAGGCGATGTTCTCGGCGATGGTGCCCTCGAAGAGCCACGCGTCCTGCAGCACCATGCCGAACTGGCGGCGCAGCTCGGCGCGGGTGAGCTCGCGGGTGTCCACGCCGTCGAGCGTGATGCGCCCGCCGTCCACCTCGTAGAAGCGCATGAGCAGGTTGATCAGCGTGGTCTTGCCCGCGCCCGTGGCGCCGACGATGGCGACCTTCTGGCCCGGCTCCGCCACGAGCGACACGTCGTGCATGAGCGGGCGGTCGGCGGCGTAGCCAAAGCGGACGTGCTCGAAGGCCACCCGGCCCTCGACCGACTCGGGTAGCGCGGCGGGCGCGGCGGGGTCCGGAACGACCTCGCGCTCGTCGAGCAGCACGAACACGCGCTCCGCCGCGGCCAGCGCGCCCTGGAGCATGTTGACCGTGAGGGAGAGCTGCGTGAGCGGCTCGGAGGCCTGCATCACGTACTGGAAGAACGCCTGGAAGACGCCGACGGAGATCTGCCCCATGACGAGCATGCCGCCGGCGAGAAGACCGATGGTCACCTGGCAGAGCCGCATGAGCAGGCGGATCGCGGGCGCGATCGCGTTGGTGACGAAGTCGGCGGTGCCGGAGGCGTCCGCGAGCGCCTCGGCGGCCTCGCGGATCTCGGCGGCGCTCGCGTCCTCGCGGCCGAAGGCCTTGATGACGGCGCGGCCGCTGTAGGCCTCCTCCACGCGACCGGTGAGGGTCCCGAGCGCGTCCTGGCGCGCGGCGGCGAGCTTGAGCGTGTAGGTGGTCACGAGCTTGGTCACCACCGCCGCGACGAGCGCGAACGCCACGAAGATCGCCGTGAGCACCACGTCGTAGGTGGCCATGAGCACGATGGCGCCGCCCACCATGAAGAAGGCCATGAGCAGCTGGAGGAGCCCGCGCTGCAGGACCTCGGAGATCTTGTCGAGGTCGTTGGTCGCGCGGCTGATGGTGTCGCCCGGCTGGTGCGCGTCGTAGTAGGAAAGCGGCAGGCGCGCGAGCTTGTCGGCGATCTGGCCGCGCAGGCGCAGGTTCAGCCTCTCCGCGAAGCTCGCCATGACGAGCGCCTGCACGGTGTAGGCCGCCCAGGCCGCCGTCCAGATCCCGAAGAAGGTGAGGATCTCGATGCCGGCGTTCTCCAGCGAGACCACGAAGGGCTCGCCGGCGGCGAAGCTCGCCTGGATGCCCGCCCAGAGGTGGTCGATGAGGCCGGCGCTGTAGGCGGTGGCGCCGAGGCTGCCCGCCACGTAGGCAACCGAGCAGAACGCGGCCACCACGAGCCTCCAGCGCTGGCCGGCCGCGACGGCCCAGAGGCGCGCGGCGGTGCCGAGGGCGTCGGAGGGCACGTCGAGCTCCTCCTCGGGCGCGGGCGCGGCGCCGCGCTCGAGGCTCTCGAGCTGGTCGAGCTCCTGGTTCTTCTCGCTAGGCATCTGCATCTCCCCCTCCTATATTGAAGTTGCCACTTCTCGCGCAGTGGCCGCGCTTCTTTACCCGTAGACGCGAATATGGGATAAAGGG
>CALUJM010000036.1 GCA_944320975.1 uncultured Atopobiaceae bacterium
AGGTTGGTGCGCTTCTCCATGGCGGCGTAGGGAGCCCAGCTCTTGGGGATGACGATGTCGGCGCCCTCGAAGGCCTCCTCCATGGTGTTCACCTGCTTGAAGGTGCAGCCGGACTCGGCGGCGTAGGCCTTGGCGGCCTCCACGCGGTCGCCCATGAGGTCGTAGCCCTCGGGGTGGGCCAGCGTGACGTCCATGCCAAAGCGCGGCAGCAGCGAGATCAGCGACTGCGGGCAGGAGAGCGGCTTGCCGTAGCTCGGGGAGTACGCCCAGGTCACGGCCACCTTCTTGCCGCGGAGGTTCTCCAGGCCGCCAAACTCCTCGATGAGGTAGAGCATGTCGGCGGAGGACTGGGTCGGGTGGTCGGAGTCGGACTGCAGGGAGATGAGCGTGGGACGGTGGTCGAGCACGCCGTCCTTGTAGGCCTCGTCGACGGACTCGGCGACCTCGGCCATGTAGGCATCGCCCTTGCCGATGTACATGTCGTCGCGGATGCCGATGACGTCGGCCATGAAGGAGATCATCGTGGCGGTCTCGCGGACGGTCTCGCCGTGGGCGATCTGGGACTTGCCCTCGTCGAGGTCCTGGAGCTGGAGGCCCAGCAGGTTCGTGGCCTTGGAGAACGAGAAGCGCGTGCGCGTGGAGTTGTCGCGGAAGAGCGAGACGGCGAGGCCCGAGTCAAAGATGCGCGGCGAGATGTTGCGCTCGCGGAGGTTGCGCAGGGCGGCGGCCACGGCGTAGAGCGCGCGCAGCTCGTCGGTGGTCTTATCCCAGGTGTGCAGGAAGTCGGCGTTGTACATGCCGGAGAAGTCGTAGCCCTTGAGCTCGTCGAGAAGCGCGGAGAAGTCCTTGGCCATTGTCGTTTCCTTTCTGCGTGCAAAGGGGACAGTCACTTTTGCACGGTACGATTTTTCGGTTCTGGGGGCGTGCAAAAGTGACTGTCCCTTTTGCACGCCCCGCGCATCGTTACTGGATGTCGTTGTCGGTGGCGCCGGCGCGGAAGACGGTGACGTCGCCGGTCTTCTTGGACGGGTCGTAGAGGTTGAGCGCGGCGGTGTAGAGCGCGGCGCAGGTCACGAGGTCCTGCTTGTAGGTGACCTCGTTGGGCGCGTGCGCCTGGCTCTCGGCGCCGGGGCCAAAGCCCACGCACGGGATGCCGTAGCGGCCCTGGATGGACACGCAGTTCGTGGAGAAGGTCCACTTGTCCGTGAGCGGGCGGCCGGCGCGCTTGTCCATGGACGGCTCGCAGCCGATGCGCTCCTCGCCGTACAGCGCGTGATGCGCGTCAACGAGGGCCTGGACGTGAGCGGCGCTCTCGGCGTTGATCCACGTGGGGAAGTAGGCCTCGGTCTCGTAGACGGTGCCCTTCCAGCTCGGGCGGTCGTACATGTACATGGAGACCTTGACGTCGTCGCCGTACTTCTTGACGGACGGCAGGTCGCGGATCTCCTGGAGGCAGGAGTCCCAGGTCTCGCCGGCGGTCATGCGGCGGTCGATGGAGATTGCGCAGCTGTCGGCCACGGCGCAGCGGCTGGGGCTGGTGTAGAAGATCTGCGACACGGTGCAGGTGCCGCGGCCCAGGAAGCGCGCGTCCTCGAAGTGCTCGGGGTTGTACTTGGGGTCGAGCATCTTGACGAGGCCCTTGATGGAGGTGGACTCGTCGCAGCCGTTGTTGTTGAGGGCGCGGACGTCGGCGATGATGTCGGCCATCTTGTAGATCGCGTTGTCGCCGCGGTCGGGCGCCGATCCGTGGCAGGAGACGCCGTGCACGTCAACGCGGATCTCCATGCGGCCGCGGTGACCACGGTAGATGCCGCCGTCGGTGGGCTCGGTGGAGATCACGAACTCAATCTTCTCGCGGGCGTCCTCGGGACCGTCAAAGTACTTGTTGACGATGTACTGCCAGCACATGCCGTCGCAGTCCTCCTCCTGGACAGAGCCCACGACCATGATCTTGTAGCCCTCGGGAATGAGGCCCAGGTCCTTCATCATCTTGGCGGCGTAGGTGGCGGACGCCATGCCGCCCTCCTGGTCGGAGCCGCCGCGGCCGTAGATGAGCTCGTCGGTCTCGTAGCCCTCGTAGGGGTCGGCCTCCCAGTTGTCGCGGTTGCCGATGCCCACGGTGTCGATGTGGGAGTCGATGGCGATGATCTTGTCGCCCTCGCCCATCCAGCCGATGACGTTGCCCAGACCGTCGACCTCAACCTTGTCAAAGCCGAGCTTCTCCATCTCGGCCTTGATGCAGGCCACGACCTCGCCCTCCTCGCAGGACTCGGAGGGGTGGGAGATCATCGCGCGCAGGAAGGCGGTCATGTCGGGGCCATACGCCGCCGCCGCGCTCTTAATCTCGTCGAAGTTCAGTTCCTTGGCCATTTTGTTTACGTCCTTTCTGACGCCCTCGTTACCAGTCTTCTGCCGAGAAGAACCTGTTCTTCTCGCTCTCCCCTACTCGGCGGGGTACGCGCCGTCCCAGACCACACGACGGTAGTTCACGGGGTCGGTGTCGCCCTCGGTCGAGAACATGAGCACGGAGCTCTTCTCGGTGAGGCCGATGGCCTCGCGGAGGTCGGCGTACTCGTCGGACTCCATGAGCGTGGTGATCAGGCCCGCGCCCACGGCGCCGGACTCACCGGAGATGACGCGCGGGTCGCCCTTCTTGGGGGCGCCGAGCACGCGCATGCCCTTGGCGGCCACCCAGTTGGGGCAGCTCACGAAGACGCTCACGTGGTTGCGCAGGATGTCCCAGCCCAGCGTGTTGGGCTCGCCGCACGCGAGGCCCGCCATGATCGTGGGCATGTCGCCGTCCACGATGCGGGGCTCGCCGTCGCCGGCCAGGGCGCCCTTGTAGAGGCAGGCCGCGGTGTCGGCCTCCATCACCACGAAGATGGGCGGGTTGTCGGGGAAGAGGTTGGTGAAGTAGCCCACCACGCCGCCAGCCAGGCTGCCGACGCCGGCCTGCACGAAGACGTGCGTCGGGCGCTCCACGCCGGCCGCGCGCAGCTGCTCGGCAGCCTCGGAGGCCATGGTGCCGTAGCCCTCCATGATCCAGGACGGGATCTCCTCGTAGCCCTCCCAGGCGGTGTCCTGCACGATGACGCCGTTCTCGCAGGCCTCGGCCTCGGCGGCGGCCATGCGGACGCACTCGTCGTAGTTGACGTCCTCGATCGTGACCTCGGCGCCCTCGGCGGCGATGTTGTCGAAGCGGCTCTTCACGCTGCCCTTGGGCATGTGCACGACGGCCTTCTGGCCGAGCTTGTTGGCGGCCCAGGCCACTCCGCGGCCGTGGTTGCCGTCGGTGGCGGTGAAAAACGTCGCCTGGCCGAAGTCGCGCGCGAGCTCGTCGCTCGTGAGGTAGTCGTAGGTCATCTCGGAGACCGGGCGGCCGATCTTGCCCGCGATGTAGTTGGCCATGGCGAAGGAGCCGCCGAGCACCTTGAACGCGTTGAGGCCAAAGCGGTAGGACTCGTCCTTGACGGCTAGGTTCGCGAGGCCCAGCTCCCCCGCCAGCGCGTCGAGCTTGGCGAGGGGCGTGACGTCGTACTGCGGGAAGCTCCGGTGGAAGCTGCGCGCCGCCTCCACATTCTCGAGAGACATGATGCCCAGGTGCGCATCGTCGCTCTTGGGCATCTTGTTGACGACCCACTTGATCTTCTCGCTCACGCTTCCTCCTTGCTCCTGTGCGTGCCGTTTGGCACCACTTGCCAACTTTTTGTCTGAGTACCAAACAGAAAGTTTGTTAGCCCATATATTCCCACATTTCAAGGGTGTTGCAAGGGGATTTTTCTCTGTGCGGTGAGCGTCGTGTTTGCATCGGCGAGCGGCGTCGGGCGCGCATGCCACTTCACAACCAGCACACGGCAAAATGCGCGGCGGGCAATCTGACTGCCAGACCGAGCACGTGGGGCGGTTCCGCGACTGCAAAATCGCGCTTCAGTCCATATCTGGGCGCTCCGAGATGCAAAATCGCGCTTCAGTCCATATCTGGGCGCTCCGAGATGCAAAATCGCGCTTCAGTCCATAAGAAAACGCGTCACATTCCTCAGGCTCATCGTATGAAATCAATATTACTTGAAGAAGTTAAAGTTTGTTGAGCCTGCCAGACAGTGACACCGCAGATTCTCATGGACTGAAGCGCGATTTTGCATTTTGACAGCGGGAACTATGGACTGAAAGACGTTTTTGCATAATCGGGCGCCCCCGCAGAGGCGCCCGACGAAATGATTCGCTCGGAATGGCAGTCGCGCGCCGCGCCTGAGCCGGCGCAGCTAGAACGTCACGTTGCCGAACTCGGAGAGGCGGATGTCGGGGTTGTGCTCCACCGCCCAGTCGAGGTTCCACTGGCTCGTGAAGAGCAGCAGCTTGCCGCCGCGCATGTCCTCCACGCGCAGCGTCTCGCGCGTGAGGTTGAGCCCGCGCACGTCGACCTCGCCCTCGGACTCGTCGATCCAGCGGATCAGCGAGTACGGCAGCGGCGAGCGGTAGACCTCGACGTGGTACTCGCTCTTGAGGCGCTGCTCGAGCACCTCGAACTGCAGCACGCCCACCGCGCCCGCGATGACGCGCTCCATGCCGGCGCCGAGCTCGCGGAAGATCTGGATGGCGCCCTCCTGCGCGAGCTCCTCCATGCCCTTGACGAACTGCTTGCGCTTGAGCGTGTCCACCTGCTCGATGCGCGCGAAGTGCTCCGGCGCGAAGGTGGGGATGCCGGCGTAGCGCACGTGCTTGCCCACGCGGCAGAGCGTGTCGCCGATGGAGAAGATGCCCGGGTCGAAGAGGCCCACGATGTCGCCGGCGTACGCCTCGTCCACGGTGGCACGGTCGTCGGCCATCATGGCCGTGCCGGTTGCCAGTTTGATCTTGCGGCCGCCCTGCTCGTGCCAGGCGTCCATGCCGCGCTCGAACTTGCCCGAGCAGATGCGCAAAAAGGCGATGCGGTCGCGGTGGTTCTTGTCCATGTTGGCCTGGATCTTGAAGACGAAGCCGGAGAAGTCGTCGTCGGCGGGGTCGACCGGCTCGCCCGTGAGCGCGTCGACGTGGGCCGACGGCGCGGGCGCCAGGCGCAGGAAGTCGCGCAGGAACGGCTCCACGCCGAAGTTGGTGAGCGCCGAGCCAAAGAAGACGGGGCTGAGCTTGCCCGTGCGCACGGCCTCGAGGTCGAACTCGTGGTCCGCGCCGTCGAGCAGCTCGATGTCGTCCATCAGGTTGCGGTGGTTCTCCTCGCCGATGAGCTCGTCGAGCGCGGCGTCGCCGAGCTCCGCCTCGACCTCGTTCACGCGCTTGGTGGCGTTGGCGCGGCCGTCGCCCTCGAAGGCGAGGACGTGGCGGCTCGCGCGGTCGAAGACGCCGCGGAACGTGCGGCCGTTGCCGATCGGCCAGTTCATGGGGTAGGTGCCGATGCCCAGGACGCTCTCGATCTCCTCCATGAGGTCAAAGGGGTCGCGCGTCTCGTGGTCGAGCTTGTTCACAAAGGTGAAGATGGGGATGCCGCGCAGCGCGCAGACCTTGAAGAGCTTGACGGTCTGGGCCTCGACGCCCTTTGCGCCGTCGATGACCATGACCGCGGCGTCGGCCGCCATGAGCGTGCGGTAGGTGTCCTCGGAGAAGTCCTGGTGTCCGGGGGTGTCGAGGATGTTCACGCAGCAGTCGCCGTAGGTGAACTGCAGCACGGAGGAGGTGACGGAGATGCCGCGCGCCTTCTCGATGTCCATCCAGTCCGAGACCGCGTGCTTGGCGCTGGACTTGCCCTTGACCGAGCCGGCCGACTGGATGGTGCCGGTGTAGAGCAGGAGCTTCTCGGTGAGCGTGGTCTTGCCCGCGTCCGGGTGCGAGATGATGGCGAACGTGCGGCGCGAGGCGATCTGTTCTGCGAGGGCGGTGCTGGGCATGGCGCTTCTTTCGTGCGGATGATACGAAGGGACAGTCCCTTCGTATCATTTTTCGTGTTCGGCCCAGCTATTGTAGCGAGAAGTGCGGGCGCGGGCGAGAAGAACGCCGTCGTGCAAGGTTTGTCGGGAACGGCTTACAGAACTGTCACAGCTGCATGCGAGCTGAATCGGGCGGGCATACTCCCCTCAATCGAGGCGAGGAGGAACCATGAACCGCTGCAAGAGCATGCACGCCTGTCAGCTGATGTCCGAACTCGGGGAGGTGATCTCGCGGGGACCGGCATCGAAGGGGTCTGCCGAGGCCGTCGCGGTCATCGAGCAGGCGTGCCGGGTCCTGCGCAGCGGCAACGCGAGCTACAAGGCGCCCGACTATGCGCTCGCGCGGGCGCACGGGCATCTGCGCAGGCTCATCGGCTTTGGCGACCTCACGCTCTCGGACGAGGCGCGGGAGCGCTGGCGGGATCTGGACGCGTTCGTGCTCGGGCCGGCGCAGGAGGATCTCCGCGGGGTTGGCGGCGCGGGTGTGGCGTGAGCAGAGCCATCTCCCCTCACGCCACGCATCCCCGCTGAAGCGGGGAACACGACACGGGCAGCGTAACGGACATGAGCGACATCGGACCATCCACGCTTACGCGGGGAACACCGTCTACGTAGAAAAGGAGCGATCCCCTTCTACGGTTGAGCTTATACCCAGTCATTGTTGCGAGAGGAGCGCTGAGCGGGCAACATGAACCAAACGACCGGCAAACCCGCCGCCGCTTATCGGCGCGGAAGTATACTGTCCTTGACTTATCGCTTAAGTTAAGGAGTCCTCGTGAATCCAAATCGACGTTATCTCGTTCTCGGGCTTGATCCAGGTATTGCGAGCTGCGGCTTCTGCCTCCTCGACCTCATCAATCGCCAGATTCTCGAAATGGGTGTTCATCTCTTCGATACTCCTCAGGACCCCAAGACGAAAGTAAGCTTCGCCGTTGCCAGAAGGAACGCGCGCAGCACGCGCAAAAACACCGATCGCACCCAGGCACGAATGAAGCACTGCCTTAAGCTGCTCGTCGACGCTGGGCTTGTACCTTCCAACGCTGATCGCAACTGGTTTCAATCACGTGCTGGAGACCGCCCCGTTCTCAAGCTGAGGGCACGCGGTCTTGACGTTCTGCTAAGTGACCGAGAGTTTGCACAGGTACTCTATGTACTCTGCAGACGTCGGGGTTATATCCCCCACGGAGAGGGCCGCCTAAGCGAAACAGATGACACCGAGGGTCGTAAGGTTCTCAAAGCAATAAAAGAGAACACTAAGGCGCTCGAGTCAGGGCGGTACCGTACTGTTGGTGAGATGCTCAACACAGAGGGGGCATCGCGAAACAAGAAAGGGGGATACACCAAGTGCGTTTACAACTCGCAGATCCAAGATGAAGTCCACGCGCTCTTTTCCGCTCAGCGCGCCCTAGGTAACGAGAAAGCCACGGAGAATCTTGAGGCGGCATATCTAGACTGCCTCACATGGGAGAAGCCCTCTCTTGATCACGACGAGAAGGTCTACGAGCTCGTCGGTCAGTGCTCGTATTTCCCCGAGGAGAAGCGTGCCGCAAGCGCGGACATCTCCTCGGAGCTGTGCCGCGCCTACGAGAGGCTCGGACATATCGTCATCGTGCGAGAAGATGGCTCCGAGCTGACCCTGAACAAGCGGCAAATCAATAGCTACCTGTCTGTTCTCTTCTCCCCTCGTCCACTCAAGAAGAACAATGGCTGCAAAGTACGGTATTCCGATATCCGCCGAGATCTGGACCTCTCTAGCAACGACCGGTTCAAGGGAGTTGATTTCGACGACGAGAGGAACTCCGAGCCCTTTGCCCCTAAGTCCTGGCGCTGCCTGAGAAGCAACGGAGTACCCGGGGAGCTGCTGGAGCGTTTTCTTGAGGACCGCACCCTCGGCAACGCCGTCGGGGAAGCGCTGACCTTTGCCAGCAGCGAACGAAGCCTCCTCGAGCGCCTCTCCCAACTCGACCTCTCCGAAGACGAGGTCGAAGCGATTCTCGGTGTGCCCTTCACCGGCAAGCTCTTCAAGGGGTATGGAAGCCGCAGCCTCAAGGCACTCGAGATGCTTCTCGATGCCTTCGAGGACGAAGATGTCAGGACTCTCAAAGAGGCCGAGGAGAATTCGGGTCTTCTGGGGCTTCGTCTTTCCGACACCACCAGTCGCAGCACGCTCCTCCCTCCGTACGACACGTATGACCCAACCTGTCGCAACCCTGTCGTCCTACGCGCGATGGGGCGTATGCGGCGCATCGTCAACGCAATCATCAGGATCTATGGGGTGCCAGACGAGATTCATATCGAGCTGGGCCGCGACCTCAAGCGTTCGAATCACGAGAAGGCCCTTATTAGCCAGCGACAGAAGAAGAATGCCGCGACAAACAAGAAGTGGTCCCAAATCGCCGGGGAGATTCTCGGAATCGCCCCAGAGGAAGTCAAGGGCTCTATCATTCGCAAGCTCTCTCTTCGAGAGGAGCAGGGCGAGAAGGACATCTACACTGGCAAGACAATTGATCTCGAACGCCTTGTTCGCGATGACCACTACTGCGAGATTGACCACATCCTCCCCTATTCAAGGACGTGTGACGACAGTCGGGCGAATAAGGTTCTTGTACTGTCCAAGAGTAACCAGGACAAGCGGGAGAGAACCCCATATGAGTGGATGGTGGAGTCGGGAGAACCAGATGCCCCCGATTGGGATGAGTTCAAGGCACGCGTCTTTGCCACCGTCAAGGACCGTCACAAGATGAACCACCTACTCAATGACAAGCTTGACAGGAGTGCTGAACAAGACTTCATTAACCGAAATCTAAATGACGATAGATATATGTCAGTTGCTGTAAAGAACTATCTAGAAGACTCCCTAATCTTCCCTGAAGGGGAGCGAAAGAAGCACGTGAGCGCCGTGGCGGGAGGAGCCACCGGAAACCTCCGCTGGGTCTGGGGACTCAACTTTGGCGATTACAATGAGAAGGACCGCTCTGATGACCGGCACCACGCGGTTGATGCCGCAGTAATTGCCGCGTGCTCTGCTACCACGGTAAACATGGTTGCTAAGGCAAGCTCTTTGGGACGCGAGACGTTCCGCCACCTCCGCAAGAGCCGCCTAGCGGACACTCAACCTTGGCCGACGTTTGCCGAGGAAGTCATTGCCCGTAGGGAGCACGTGATACCCACGAGAATGGTCAGCCATAGTGTCACCGGGCGAGCCTTCGAGGACACGCTCTACCATTTGGACGGGTATTCCGAGGATAAGGGTAAATATCCAGTGGTACGTGCCCTAGACAAAACTTCAAAAGAAGGAAATGTCGTCATCTCCCAAGATGGTTCGGTAAGGCTAGTTGGCAAAAGAGCGTTTGTTCGTCTCTGGCTTGACAAATCCGCAAAGGGGCCAAAGGGGAGCATCGGAAGGTGGTATGTCGAACCGGTGTATTATGCGGACATTCCAGCAATCAAGAATGGAACCTACAGCCCGCGCGCTTGCAGGATTCGCGTAGCTCGCGTTAATTGGGATCCCGTACCCATTAACGCGCTCGAATCCGAACCCGTCACGCTATATAGGGGCGACGTGCTCATGGTTAACGGCCGCATCGGCAGATTCTGGTCGATGAATATCAAGTCCTGCGCCTTAGATATTCGAAACATTTTCACTGGGGAGCCGCTCGGCTCCAATTTCCCCGCGACTCCTTCTTCTTGGAATGCAGATACCGAGATTGCCGTTCTGCAGGAAGATTGCCTCGGTCATTGCTACGATCATTTCTCCATCGATCCAGATACTTCAACTTTCTCTGCCAAGTAGAACCTGCCCCGCCCATATTGGGCGGGGCACTTTACTAGAACGCCAAAGTCATTTGTGCGCCAGGATCCATGCATGCACTCCGTTTTGGCCTTGTATCCACAAGCACTTCACGAGATTCAAACTGCTTCTCAGTTAATGTAAGCACAGTAACCGCGCCAGTTTTCGGGAGGTTTTCTTTTAGTCTACGCAAGTGCGTCTCAGCGCTATCCCGAGAAAGCAACACCCGAGAATATACGCTAAATTGCTCCATGTGGTAGCCATCTTTGACGAGAAACTTCCTAAAGTTTGCGTATGACTTTCTCTCCTTCTTGCTGCCAGTCGGAAGATCAAAAAGAACCAACATCCGCATGATTCTCACCAGAGCTCCTCACTCTATTCCCGCCCTCTTCAAAGGAATGATGCTTGGTAATTCTAGAAGTTTTGCACTGTTATATTTAACTGCGGACTTTAGTGAATCAAGCTCTTCCTCAATGGCAACCTGTACAGGGACTTCTCCCATCGGCGTCCTTACAAGCACCTCAAAGATAGATGCAAGTCTTCTTTTTACATCCTGAGTAATCGTCTTTCTTGAGGCCACCTATATCGCGGCTCGGAGCCATCCGCCCACCGACGCGATATTGCGGCTCGGAGCCACCCGCATTCCGCGTCAGAGCCGGAGCCAGTACCTTCGTCTCGCCATGCAACCGAGACGAAGGAGGAAGAACATGGCGCGAAGAATAAGGGCGAGGCTGGTGCTCCAGCTGAGCGAGGCCGGCCTCTCCGGCAGGCGGATCGCCGCGACGCAGGGCGTGTCGCGCAACAGCGTGAGCGAGGTCCTCGCCGCCGCGAGGGAGGCGGGCATCGGCTGGCGCGAAGCCGAGGCGATGACCGACGCCGAGGTGTACGAGCGGCTGTTCCCCGAACGGGCCCTCCCCGAGCCGGTCTACCCCGACCCCGACTGGGAGCGCGTGCACCGCGAGCTCGCCCGGGTCGGGGTCACGCTCAAGCGGCTGCACGAGGAGTACCGGGACGAGGCGCGCGCGAAGGGCGAGCCGTCTGTGTTTGATAGCCTCGAAGTTGCGGGTTTGAGCGTCGGAAAGTTTCGGGTCTGAGCACGAAATTCTTTCGGCTTTGAGCATGGGCACGCCGACCATCCGCAGTCGGCCCGACAATGTCGTTGCTTCGGTTTACGACGTGGGGAGGGCCAGAGAGGAATGATCGGCGTGGACAAGATAGAGGATATACGCAAGAGGGCCAGGGGCGGCGAGCCAATTGCCTCAATCGCGAGGGCGGTCGGCGCGTCGGAGCCGACGGTCAGGAAGTACGCCAGGATGGAGGACCTGTCGCCTGAGCCCCCGAGGCGGCGCGAGCCCGAGAGCGAGGTCCTCGCGCCATACGAGGAGACGATCGACTCCTGGCTCGACGACGACTGCAGGAACTGGCGCAAGCAGCGTCACACGGCGACGAGGGTCTACGTGAGGCTTCGCGACGAGGAGGGCTACACGGGCAGCTACTCCACCGTGCAGCGCTACGTCAAGCGCCGCCGCGAGGAGATGGCCCGCGAGCGCGACCGCCGGGACGCCGAGGGGTTCCCGACGCTGAGATGGCTGCCCGGCGAGGTCCAGGTCGACTTCGGCGAGGCGGACTCCAGGGTCCGCGGGGTGACCACCAGGGGCAAGTACCTGACCGTCACCTTCCCGCACTCCAACGTGGGCCTCACCCAGGTCTTCTGGGGCGAGACGGCCGAGTGCGTCTGCCAGGGGCTCCGCAACGTCTTCGAGTTCGTCGGGGGCGTGCCCGGGAGGGCGGTCTTCGACAACGCCACCGAGGTCGGCAGGCGCGTCGGCGGGGAGGTGAGGACCTCGGAGCTCTTCCGCCGCTTCGCGGCGCACTACGGGCTCGACTACACCTTCACCAACCCCCGCTCGGGCAACGAGAAGGGCAACGTCGAGAACAAGGTCGGCTACCACAGGAGGAACCTCTTCGTCCCCGTCCCGTCGTTCCACGACGTCGGGGCGTTCAATCGCAGGCTGCTCGACGACTGCCTCGACCTGAGCGAGGGCAAGCGCCACTACAGGCTCGGTACGCCCGAGTCCGAGCTGTTCGGGGAGGACAGGGAGGCGCTCTCGCCGCTGCCCCCGGCGGCGTTCTCGTGCGCGAGGTGGGAGACCAGGAGGTGCAACAAGCAGGGGACGCTCACCATCGGCGGGGTGCACCGCTACTCGGCCGGCCCCGCCTACGCGCGCCGCGAGGTCGCCGTCGCGCTCGGCGCCTTCGACGTCACGGTCTGCGACTGCGAGACCGGGGAGGTCGTCGCGGCCTACGAGCGCGAGTGGGGCGAGGCCCCGACCGACAGCTCGGACCCGACGCTGCAGCTGAGGCTCCTGTGCATGAGGCCCGCCGGGTGGAGGGACTCGAGCGTGAGGGCGTCGCTGCCCGCCGAGCTCGTCGCCTTCCTCGACTCCGAGGCGCCCGCCAGCCTCGCCGCCGACCTCAGGGTGCTGCGCGACGAGAGCGCGGAGCGCGGGTGGGGCGCCGCCGTGGAGGGCATGTCGCGCTCGCTCGCGGCAACCGGCGGCGTCGACCGCGCCTCGGTCGCCCTCTCGGCCGCCAGGGCCGCCTCCGGGGACGAGCGCGTCGAGTACGACGAGGCCGTCGACCTGGGCGTCTACGACAGGGCGCTGAGGCTGCTCGAGGGGGGTGGGCGGCATGCCGCAGACGAGCTCGGAGCGTGAGGCCGCCCAGGCGGCCTTCCGCGGCGCCGCGAGGGCCCTCTTCATATCCGGCGACACGATCGGCGCGTTCCTCGCCTCCGCGACGCCGGGCCAGGTGGCCGCGTGCACGGCGATGCTCGAGTCGGAGATCGCCCACCGCGACAGGGTGAGGCGGGCGCGCCTGCTCAGGCAGGCGAGGTTCCCCGTGCCCAAGTCGGCCGGGGGCTTCGACTGGTCCAACGTCGCGTTCCCCGACGGCTGGGGCCGGGACGAGATGTGCTCGCTGGCGTTCGTGCGCGATGCGGAGGACCTGGTCTTCTACGGCCAGACGGGACGAGGCAAGACCCACATGGCCACCGCCCTCGGGATCGCCGCGACCTCCGCGGGCTACCCCGTGAGGTTCTGGCAGACCGCGCAGCTGGTGCTGCAGCTCGGCAAGGCCAAGCGGGAGGGGGCGCTCGACCGGCTGCTCGCCGACGTTGCCAAGGCGCGGCTCCTGGTCCTGGACGAGTTCGGCTACGTGCCCTTCGACGTGGACGGGGCGAGGCTCCTGTACCAGGTCATATCGGACAGCTACGAGAGACCTGCTATTAGGAGTCAAGGGTAATTCCGGAGACTTTTGATAGGAACCTTGAAAACCGGATATGGGATA
>CALUJM010000037.1 GCA_944320975.1 uncultured Atopobiaceae bacterium
GCCGAGCACGTGGACGTGAACCGCCTGCGCGAGAAGATCGGCATGGTGTTCCAGGGCTTCAACCTGTTCAACAACATGAACGTGCTCGACAACTGCACGCTCGCGCCCGTGACCCTCAAGAAGATCGGCAAGGCCGAGGCCCGGGAGGTCGCGATGCGCCACCTCGAGTCGGTGGGCCTGGCCGACTTCGCGCGCGCCGACGTCAACAACCTCTCCGGCGGCCAGAAGCAGCGCGTCGCCATCGCGCGCGCCCTCTGCATGCAGCCCGACCTCATGCTCTTCGACGAGCCCACCTCCGCGCTCGACCCGGAGATCGTGGGTGAGGTCCTCGAGGTCATGCGCCGTCTGGCCGCCGAGGGCATGACGATGGTCGTGGTCACGCACGAGATGGCCTTCGCCAAGAACGTCTCCGACGAGGTTGTCTTCATGGACAAGGGCGTCATCGCCGAGAAGGGCGCGCCCTCCAAGCTCTTCTCGTCCCCCGAGCACCCCCGCACCCGCGAGTTCCTCGCCCGCTACCTCGAAGGGTAGCGTGCAAAAGGGACAGGCACTTTTGCACGCTGACGGGAGGGCTGAAGGGGTATAACATCTCTCATCAACAAGGTGAGGGGAGGAGCTATGCCCAGATTACCGAGACGTGTTGCAAAATCGGGCTTTTACCACGTAGTTCTCTACGCGAACGGTCGGCAGAACCTCTTTGAGGACGACGCCGACCGTTTGGCGTTTCTTGACATGTTTGTGGCAGCTGCGCGTAACCATGGCGCAAGCATCCTGGCATGGTGTCTCATGGCAAATCACGTTCACCTCCTGCTCGAAGATCCAGGTGACTGTCTCAGCGAACTTATGCGCTCCCTTGCCACGCGCTATGCCCAGCGCTTCAACAGGCGAGGGGGCCACGTGGGGCATGTGTTTCAGGGGCGGTTCTACAGCAGTCCCGTTGAGGGCGAGTCCTATCTTCTTGAGGCCATGCGCTATATCCATAACAATCCAGCGAAAGCTGGTGTGTGCGGCGGAGGACTATCCGTGGAGCAGCTACCATGAGTACGTCGGTGTTCCCGAGTACGCCGACACCGGGCTGCTGCTTGAGATGCTTGGCGGCCACGAGGCGTTCGTCAGGTTCTCGAGCTCTTCCGAGCGCGTTCGCTACCGTCCGCCGGCGCGGCCAAGACTCGCTGACGCCGCGGCGGAGGAGGTTGCACGCGAGGTTTTGGGACCGCTGGCGGCATCGGAGCTTAAGAGCCTGGAGAAGGCTCGACGCAATGCGCTACTCTGTGAGTTGCGGGAGGCGGGGCTGTCCGTGAGGCAGATCGAGAGGCTCACGGGCATTGGCCGCGGCACCATCACGAGGGCAACGACGTAGCGTGCAAAAGTGACTGTCCCTTTTGCACGGAGGAGGCTGGGATGAGGGACGGGTTCGTCAAGGTCGCGGCGGTGACGCCGGAGGTTCGGGTCGCGGACGTTGCCTTCAACGTGGAGTCCTGCGCGGCGGCGGCGCGCCAGGCTGCCGAGAAGGACGGTGCGGTCGTCATCGTGCTCCCCGAGCTCGCGCTCACCGGCTACACCTGCGAGGACCTCTTCTGGCAGGATGCCCTCATCCGCGCCGCCGACGCCGGGCTCGCCGACTTTGCCGCGGCAACGGCGGACCTCGACGCGCTGCTGCTCGTGGGCGTGCCAGTGCGCGCGGGCGGCAAGCTCTACAACTGCGCCGCCGTCGTCTCGCGCGGCATGGTCCTCGGGCTCGTGCCCAAGACCCACATCCCCACCTACAACGAGTTCTACGAGGGGCGCCACTTCGTCCCCGGCCCCGTCGACCCCGTCGCCGTCTCCGTCGCGGGCGACAAGGACGTGCCCATGGGCACCAGCCTGCTCTTCTCGTGCCTGGAGCTCCCCGAGCTCGTGGTCGCGGCAGAGATCTGCGAGGACCTCTGGGTTGCCGCGCCGCCCTCGATCGCGCACGCGCAGGCTGGCGCCACGCTGATCTGCAACCTGAGCGCCTCCAACGCCGTCGTCGGCAAGGCGGACTACCGCCGCAGCCTTGTGACCGGCCAGAGCGCGCGCCTTCTCTGCGGCTACGTCTACGCGAGCGCCGGCACGGGCGAGTCCACGCAGGACCTCGTCTTCTCCGGGCACGACCTCGTGGCCGAGAACGGCCGCCTGCTCGCGGAGGGCAAGCCCTTCGGCGACGGTCGCGCCGTCTCGGAGGTCGACGTCCGCTTCCTCGCGGCCGAGCGCACGCGCATGTCCACCTTTGAGTGCGCGGCTGCGGCCGAGGAGTGCGGCTACGTGACCGTGCCCTTCTCGCTGGGCGCCGGCGCGGCCTCCCGCGAGACCTCGCTCACCCGCTACGTGGACCCGCACCCCTTCGTGCCGTCCGATCCCACCCGCCGCGAGGAGCGCTGCGAGGACGTCTTTGCCATCCAGGCCCACGGCCTCGCCAAGCGTCTCGCGCACACGCGCTCGCGCCGCGCGGTGATCGGCCTCTCGGGCGGCTTGGACTCCACGCTCGCCCTGCTCGTGACCGTGCGCGCCTTCGACCTGCTGGGACTTCCGCGTGACGGCGTCATCGCGGTGACCATGCCCGGCTTCGGCACCACGGACCGCACCTACAACAACGCGTGCGAGCTCGCCCGCACCGTGGGCGCCGAGCTGCGCGAGATCGGCATCGCCGCCTCCGTGCGCCAGCACTTCGCCGACATCGGGCACGACGAGTCCGTCCACGACGTCACCTACGAGAACGCGCAGGCACGCGAGCGCACGCAGATCCTCATGGACGTGGCCAACCAGGAAGGCGGCCTCGTCATCGGCACCGGCGACCTCTCCGAGCTGGCACTCGGCTGGGCCACCTACAACGGCGACCACATGTCCATGTACGCCGTCAACGCGAGCGTGCCCAAGACGCTTGTGCGCCACCTCGTGCGCTACGTGGCGGATACCTGCGGAAACGCCGCCGAGTCCGAGGTTCTTCTCGACGTGCTCGACACGCCGGTCTCGCCGGAGCTTTTGCCCGCCACGGGCGACGGAAAGATCGCGCAGAAGACCGAGGACCTCGTGGGCCCTTACGAGCTGCACGATTTCTTCCTCTACGAGGTCCTGCGCCGCGGAACCAACCCGTCCAAGGTCTACCGCCTGGCCCGCTATGCGCTGGGCGAGAAGTACGACGACGTCACGATCCTCTCCTGGCTCAAGGTCTTCTACCGGCGCTACTTCGCCCAGCAGTTCAAGCGCAGCTGCCTGCCCGACGGCCCCAAGGTGGGCTCGGCGGCCGTGAGCCCGCGCGGCGACCTGCGCATGCCCTCGGACGCCTGCTCAGCCCTCTGGCTCGCCGAGCTCGAGGCGCTCTAGGCCCAAGGGGGCCGTTACGCAAAGGGGACAGCCACTTTTGCACGGTCCGTCGTGCGAAAGCGACTGCCCCCTCTGCGCGACCCCTCCGCGCGTCTTACCGAACGGTGAAAACGTACATGCAGATGCCGTTCTCGAAGCCGACCTCGAGCGCATAGCGGTAGCCGGGCTCGACGGTGAGGCTCACTGTGCCATCCTCGCCGAGACCGGCATCGATAATCTCACCGATGACGTCGCTCGCAGCGACGTCCTGCGCTGACCCCGCGGCCTCAGAGGCCGCTGCGAGGTCGTCCTCGGCATAGCGCGTCACGTCGACGAAGGTGGCGGGCTCGTCAAAGCTCGCCGTGACCTCGGTCGGCTCGTCCACGTTTGCCGCGGGCATGCCGTCAGCCTCGTACTGCACGGGGTGGGGCGCGTCGGTCGTGACGGTCATGGCCTCCCCGTCCTGCTCAAAGGTCCAGGTGGAGCTGCAGGCGAGGGGGTGGACCTCCTCCGCGCCGCAGGCGAGCGTGGCCTGCGGCGGGTCGGCGGGGTCGCGCGCCGCGTTCGTGGTGCCGTTCGTGTCGTCGTCCTTGTCGGCGACGTCCTCGCCGGAGGTGCCGACGTCCTCTTTCTGACCCTCCGTGACCTCCTCGGCGGGAGTGTCCTGCGCCTGAACGTTCTGGTTGCAGGCGGTGGCGCCCAAGGCGATCGAGAGGGAAAGCGCCGCGCCGAGCGTCAGCGTTGCCACAGTTCTTCTCATGCTCTCTCCTTCTGTATGGTTGATGGAAGATGATATGCGCTATCCATCATCGGACGGTGAAGACGAAGGCTGCCTCGCCCTGTTCAAAGGTGGCGTTAAGGGCATAGCGATACCCCGGCTCCACGGTGAACGAGAGGTCCTCGACTGCGACCTGTTCGCCCTCGGCGTCGAGTGCATCCTCGCTCCAGCGGGTGACCGTGATCCCCGTCGCCTCGACGTCAAAGCTCGCGGTGACCTCGGTCGGCCCGTCCACGCGCGCGTCGGGCAGGTCGTCGACCGCCAGCTGGGTCGGGTGCGGAACGTCCGCGACGATGGTCTGGCCCTCGCCGTTCTCCTCGAAGCTCCAGGTGTAGCCATTGCTCGCGGGCACGAGAGACACCGTGGCGAGCTCGGTTGCGTACTCGACGGAGGCGTAGGGCGGCTCGCTCGGGTCCTTGGGCTGCCAGATCTGCGCCACCAGCTCGTCGTACTTCTCGGCGTCCGCGGGCGTGCCCTCCTCGATCACCTCGACCTTGGTGATGCCCGGGTACTGCCCGGGATAGCTCTCCAGCATGATGCCGTTGCCGGTCACGCGCACGATGTTGCCGGCTGTGAGCTCGGGTGCGTCCTCGGGTAGGGTGGGATAGTAGGGGCTTCCGTTGTCCTGGTCCACGAAGAGGATCTTGCCGTCACCAAACGTGACGACCATCGCGGTGCTCACGAACTCGTCCATCGCAGCCCCCTCTCCCTCGGTTCCCTTGGCGTCAAAGAGGTATCCCGCGTCTCCGTCCTCGAACCAGGCGCCGACGTAGTAGCGCCAGCCCGGCTCGACATCAAAGGTCGCGGCGCCGTCCTCGAGCGCGCACTCGACGCCCTCGAGACTCCCGTCATCGGCATAGCGCACGACCTCGATTTCGGTAGCGGGCTGCGAGAAGGACGTGCGCACCTCGACCGTGCCGTCGACGTCGATGTCGGGCACGTCGTCGTCTGCGAGCTCCGTGGGCGCCACGGGGTCGCTGGCGACGCCGTCCCAGGTGTAGCCATGGGTGAGCATCGCGGCGTTGACCACTGCGTCATCCGTCTTCACGCGCACGGTCCCCGTCGGCGGCTGTTCGCGCGAGCATGCGGCGAGAAGAACGGCGAGCGCGCAGGCGCAAAGCGGCCTGAGCAGGCATCGGACACGGCTCATCATGGGTCTGCCCTCCTTGGAATCGCGTGGCCTCATCGTAGCAGAGTGGCCCGTCCACGGCGCCCGGTCGGCCCGACGGTGCATCGAGTAAGAGTTTTCTGCGAATGAACTACCAAAATCGGCGCACTTCTCGCACATAACTCTTACTCGGCGACAGCCGCCGCGGACGACAATCTGTCGGTCCGGTGCGCTCTTCTCGCCTGCTCCGCGGTGCCTCAGAAAATCTAAGTGCGACTTGGAAGATTTTTTTACGCGAGGTGGTATAAGTCCGCCTGTCTGGGTATGATTCTGAACGTTGGACAGCGCGGCGTCCGAGACCGGAGCGTCGCAAAGGTGCGCCCGCATGGGCGTCTCAGAAGGAGGTTCTTGAACATGACTCTTAAGCCGCTGGGTGATCGCGTCCTCGTGAAGCCGGCCCCCAAGGAGGAGAAGACCTCGACGGGCCTCTACATCTCGAGTGGCGCCCAGGAGAAGCCGCAGCGCGGCCAGGTCGTGGCCGTGGGTGCCGGCAAGCTCAACGACAAGGGCGAGCGCATCGCCATCGACGTGCACGTTGGCGACGAGGTCTACTACGGCAAGTTCGGCGGCAACGAGGTCAAGATCGACGGCGAGGACTTCCTGCTCCTGCGCGCCGACGACATCTACGCCGTCATCGAGGACTAACTGACGAAAAGGGACAGTCCCTTTTCATCATCGGAAAGGATCAGAAGAAATGGCTAAGGACATTCTTTTTGGCACCGACGCTCGTGCCAAGCTCGCCAAGGGCGTCAACACCCTCGCTGACGCCGTGACCACCACCATGGGCCCCAAGGGCCGCTACGTGGCCCTGCAGCGCTCCTACGGCGCCCCCACCATCACCAACGACGGCGTCTCCGTTGCCAAGGAGATCGAGCTCAAGGACCCCATCGAGAACATGGGCGCCCAGCTCGTGAAGGAGGTCGCCACCAAGACCAACGACGCCGTGGGTGACGGCACCACCACCGCCACGCTGCTCGCCCAGGTCATCGTCAACGAGGGCCTGCGCAACGTGGCCGCCGGCGCCAACCCCATCGCCATCCGCCGCGGCGTCGACAAGGCCGTGAACGCCGTCGTCGAGGAGATGCGCAAGAACGCTCAGGAGGTCTCCACCAAGAAGCAGATCGCCTCCGTCGGTACCATCTCCGCCTCCGACCCCGAGATCGGCAACAAGATCTCCGACGCCATGGAGGTCGTGGGCAAGGACGGCGTCATCACCGTCGAGGAGTCCCAGACCTTCGGCATCGACATCGACACCGTCGAGGGCATGCAGTTCGACAAGGGCTACATCTCCCCGTACTTCTCCACCAACAACGAGACCATGACGGCCGAGCTCGACTCCCCGTACATCCTCATGACCGACCAGAAGGTCTCCAACATCCAGGACATCCTGCCGATCCTCGAGGCCGTCCAGAAGCAGGGCGCGCCGCTGCTCATCATCGCCGAGGACGTTGACGGCGAGGCCCTGGCCACGCTGATCCTCAACAAGCTCCGCGGCGTCCTCAACGTCTGCGCCGTCAAGGCCCCCGGCTACGGCGACCGCCGCAAGCGCATGCTCGAGGACATCGCCATCCTGACCGGCGGCCAGGTCGCCATGAAGGAGCTCGGCGTCCAGCTCACCGATGTCACCGCCGAGATGCTCGGCCGCGCCAAGTCCGTCAAGATCTCCAAGGACGACACCACCATCGTCGGCGGCGCCGGCTCCAAGGAGGCCATCGACGAGCGTATCGCCCAGATCAAGGCCGAGTACGACGTGACCACCTCCGACTTCGACAAGGAGAAGCTCCAGGAGCGCCTTGCCAAGCTGGCCGGCGGCGTGGCCGTCATCAAGGTCGGCGCTGCCACCGAGGTCGAGCTCAAGGAGATCAAGCACCGCATCGAGGACGCCCTGCAGGCGACCCGCGCGGCCGTTGAGGAGGGCATCGTCGCCGGCGGCGGCGTGGCGTTCCTCGAGGCCTCCAAGGTGCTCGACGGTGTCGAGACCGTCGACTCCGACGAGAAGATCGGCGTGGAGATCGTCCGCAAGGCCCTCGAGGCGCCCGTGAAGACCATCGCCAACAACGCTGGCTTCGAGGGCTCCGTCGTGGCCGAGAAGATCAAGGGCCTGCCCACCGGCCAGGGCCTCGACTCCGCCACCGGCGAGTACGGCGACATGATCGAGATGGGCGTGCTCGACCCGGTCAAGGTCTGCCGCGTCACGCTGCAGAACGCCGCCTCCGTGGCGTCGCTGATCCTCATCACCGAGGCCACCGTCTCCGACGAGCCCAAGAACACCACCATCGAGGAGGCCATCTCCGCGGCGGCTGCGCAGGGCGGCCAGGGCGGCATGTACTAGGCTCGCGCCTGAGCTAACCTGACTCGGCGAGGCCCCGGGTTTCCACGAGGAAGTGCGCTGCGCGAAACTTCCTCTTAGGAAACCCGGGGCCTCTTCTCGTTAGTTCGGACGCGAAGGTCCTCGACCGAGGGCATCGGTGGATAATGCGCATAGTTGGGGGTCCGGACGTTTTCTTGGACGGCCTAGGCCGCGAGCCCGAGCCGCCCCCTCCTCCCCGCTATCGTGTCGTAC
>CALUJM010000038.1 GCA_944320975.1 uncultured Atopobiaceae bacterium
CGGAGGAGTCCGCCGAGCTCGAGGAGGTGCGGCGCGAGCGGGACATGATGCGGCAGCGCAACAGCCGCCTGTGCAGGGAGTACGGGCTCAAGGGGCGGCGGGAGCGGGGTGATTCGCTCCGCCGCTCTCACTCTTAACCGTGGTACGGGCAGCGCGCGCCGATGCACGCGACGTTGTCCGACGAGACGGCGCAGACCGGCTCTGAGGTCGGCTGCCGAAGGTCAACGCCCAGCACCTCGTTGAACCAGCGGACCGCGCCCCGCACGGCCACGCGAGAGTCGCGCTTGCAGCAGCGCGGGGAGCCGGCCTGGGCAATCTGCCCCAGCAGGTCGGCGACCATCTTCTGCGTCTCGCTCCAGCCCTCGGCCTTGAGAGGGGCATTGCCAAGCAGGATCGAGAGCGCCATGCCGCACGATGCGGCAGCACCGCACACGCCCCAGCGCGCGCACGCGCCGCCGGGAACCGCGCCAGAGCGCTCGGAGAGCTCCTGGAGCTGCCCCCTCAGGTCGCCCGAACCCGTGGCGTTGCGCACGGACGCCAGCAGGGCGGCCCCCACGAGGAAGTGGTGGACGGGGCCGAACGCCGCGCACTCGGGCGCTGCCATGAGGTCCTCCAGGATGTCCGCAGGGCTGGTCGAGGTGCTGTTCTCGCAGATGACGGAAGCCCAGGAAGGGACGTCGTTGCTCGTAGCCATGATAGCTCCCCTTTCTGTAAACACATTGATGGATGTCGAAATATTATACATCGAAGAACGTCGATATATAGTAGAATAATTGCGTGAGTCACGCTTTCAGAACAGGGAGGGCCACATGGGAGCACGGAGCATCGGGCGACCGCGCGTCGCCTTCGTCTGCACGCACAACGCGTGCCGGAGCCAGATGGCGGAAGCAATAGCACGCCAAATCGCGGGCGACGTGCTTGACCCCTGTTCCGCGGGCACCGACCCCGCGCCCGAGGTCGATCCCGGTGCGCTGCGGGCGCTCTCGGAGCTCTACGGCATAGACGGAACGGGCCTGCGCCCCAAGACGCTCGACGTGCTGGGAGAGGCGGACATCGTGGTGACCATGGGGTGCGGGGTCCGGTGCCCCGTGTTCCCGTGTGCGCACCGCGAGGACTGGGGGCTCGAGGACCCCGCCGGCCGCGGCCCCGAGGCGTTCCGGGAGACCGCCCGCGTCATCGAGGCGAGGGTGCGCGACCTGGCATGCCGCGTGGAGCGCGGCGAGATTCCCGGGGTGACCGCGCCCGTGCGCGCCGACGTCCTTCGGGCGCTCGCCGACGAGCGGCGGCTCGCTGTGGTCGCCTCCCTCGCCGAGGGCGGAGAGACCTGCGCCTGCGAGCTCCTCGAGGGCCTCGGCATCGGGCAGCCGACCCTCTCGCACCACATGAAGCTCCTCACCGAGTGCGGCTTGGTCAGCGCCCGAAAAGACGGTCGCTGGCTGCGCTACACCCTCGACCGCGAGCGCATCTCCGCGCTCGGGGACGCGCTGAAAGAGCTCGCCCGCTGACCCTTCTTGTGACGCGTGGCGAGAATCCACCGTGAGGGAATCTATCGACCTTTCACGGGGGTGATTGCATGGCGAGGCGGGCGAAGCTGACGCAGGAGATGGTCGACGAGGCGATCCGCCTCAAGGCGGACGGGCTCTCGAACGGCGACATCGTCTGCGCGCTGGGCATTCATGAGTCAACGTTCTACCGCTGGATCGGGGAGCCGAAGACGAAGCTGCAGCGCGAGTTAAGCGAGGGACTAAAACAGGAGGAGTCGGCGTTCAAGCGGACGCTGCTCACGACGATCCGCTCGGCGGCGCTCGCGCGCGGGCTCGCCGTCTCGTCCTATTTTAATACGCAACGCCATGCATCTGCCGTAGCGGTGCTCGGGCGCTTGCTTATAGGCGACCCTCGAGCGCCTCGAGATAGACCCCGGGATGCCACAGACTCGCCTCGCCGTGCCGCCAGCCAGGGTGCTCGACAAGCGTGCTGCCCGGCATGGCCTTAGCCAGGGCGCGCGCCGAGCGCACCATGATGCGGGGCTCTCTCCCGCCGACGAGGATGGTGGCCCGCGCCCCGCAGCCAGCGAGCTCGGGCCTCAGCCGGTAGGAGCTGTTCGCCCGCATGAAGGCGATCATGTCCCGCTTCGAGATGGCGCAGCTGTCGCGGTAGTAGGGCTCGTAGAGCTCCTCGGGGAGGTGGAGGCTCGCGAACTGCGCCCGCGCGAACCAGGGGCGCCGCACGAGCGGGTAGCTCAGGGCGACGGCGGGCGCGGCGAGGGCGCGGGCGGCGCGCATGGGGAGCACGAGCGCGCTCTCGATGACGGCGCGCTCCGCGATCCGCGGCCGCTGCGCGAGGGCCTCGAGGGCGACCTGCGCCCCGAGGGAGACGCCGCCGAGCGCGTCGACGCGCCCGCCGAGCTCGCGGTCGATGAGGGCCACGAGTTCGGAGGCGTTGTCCTCGATCGAGGTGAACGGGCGGTCCGAGCCGGCGTGCCCGTCGAGCACGGGGAGCACGACGCGGTACCCGTTGGCGGCGAGCAGGTCGGCGACGGCCCGGTAGTTCCACCACGAGAGGCCGCCCCCGTGCAGGAGCACCGCCGTCCGCGGGCCCGAGCCGAGCGTGTGAGTGACCATCTTGATCCTTTCGACGGGGACATTGCCCGGGCGGCGCCGTTGGAGGCTCCCGCGAGCCTGGGCCGACGCATGGGCACACGGCTCTTCTCGTCCCGTGCGCCCCATTATACGGGCGGCGTGCGGGAGTTTTCCACATTGGGGCTCTCGGCACGTTCTTCTCGGCATGAGACGCTTTGGAACACGGGGCGACGCTTCGCACGGAGCGCTGAGAAGTTATCAACACATTCTCGAACGAATGTGCAAAGGCGCTGGCTGACGTGCGTGGATGGTTTGTTCCTCTCGTTCATCTCTTCCCCTGCGGAGCAAGACCCGGAACGGGGCTTGCGGAGCCCGCGCAGTGACCGCGTAGGGAGCGCAAGCGACCGGAGCGGGCACGGAGCGGTGCGGAGGGTGACTGCGCAGCAGGCACCCGCAGCTGCGGAGGCAGACCGCTTGCGGGCTGCCGGAGCTACGGAGTTAGACAGACCATGCCGCCGAGGATTTACGGCAGGTGCGAACGTGCCTTGCGGCGGCGTGGGCTGGCTAACGGAGTGCGGAACGCGGCGGCTTGCCGGCGCGTGGAGCTGAAGCGCCGACCATGGGCGGCGCGACGGACGAGCGACCTTGGGCGCGAGGAGCCTGCTTATGCAGCCCGCATAAGCAGGAACATGGATGCCTTTGACTGCAATAGCGGAGATAGCGGCCATACGACGGGGCTTTTGCGCGCGTGCATATGCACATGTGGGGAGAGCGAAGTGCGCATGAGCGGGATGAGCGGAAGCCTAAGCAGCACAGGCGGTAGAGGCAAACACGGGGATGGCAGCTATGGGGGCATGGTCTTCTCGCGTGTGCTCACGGGTTGCGGCATGGGCCGCAGTTTGGGACGGGCGCTTAACCTGAGCGGCGATTGATAGAACCGTTCGGGAGGTGCGCTGTGGAGGGTCTGGATCGCGAGTGCTGGGTGCCGGAGCATGTTCGGGAGTGGCTGAGGTCGCTCGGGTTTACGCTGCCGCTGGAGGACATGGAGCCTCATATTCGCGCGTGGGATAGGTGGATGCGGGCGCTCGGGGACTTCTACGACTATAGGGACACCGACGGCGTCGGGCGCCTGTACGAGGTGCACCGTCGATCCATTCATCCCGCCATGCGGGTGTGCCGGGAGTGGGGGTCGCTGCTGCTGAACGACCGGACGCAGGTTGCGTGCTCGGAGCAGGCGTGCACGGACTGGCTCGCGGCGTGGATGGCTCGCACCGGCTTTCTCGCCTCGGCGCAGGAGTGCGTGGTGCGCGCGTTCGGCCTGGGGACGGGCGCGTGGGCGTTGTGGGTCGATGCGGGGTCTCGAGAGGTTCGCGTGAGGCGCTACGACGCGCGGATGGTGGTGCCGCTCACGTGGGACGAGGAGGGCGTGACGGAGTGCGCGTTCGTGACGCGG
>CALUJM010000039.1 GCA_944320975.1 uncultured Atopobiaceae bacterium
ACTTCCAAAAGTCCGATTTCATACAAATAAACCTGGAGGCTCCCGGACGGAAGGAGAAAGGGCCGCAAAATTCAATACTGATATTCATCGGAAGGTTAACAGCCGCAGCTGCAAAAACCGGAAAAGATGTCGAGTGCGCTCGGTTATTTGAAAGAATAACCGGGCGCTTTTTTAACAAAGGGAAAAGGACTGATAACAGCATGAAGCTCATTCTGCAATTTATAAAACCACACTGGAAATTATGTGCGGCAACCATCCTGCTCCTGATTGCGGATGTAACGGGCGCCCTGATCATCTCCACCTTTGCCGCAGAGATGCTCAATCTGGGGACCTCCGGCGCGACCTTTGAAGTGCTGCTCAGCACGGGGATGAAGATGGCGGCCGCATCGCTGATTTCCGGCGTCTGCGCCATTCTGGGCGGCTACAGCTGCGCCGCTCTGTCCGCGCGGGTGGGCAAGGACATGCGGGTAGCCCTCTATAAGAAATCCCTCAAGCTCTCCATCTACGACTTCCGGCACTTCGGCACCGCATCCATTACCACCCGGACGGTGTCCGACATCACCACCATCCAGTTCGCGCTGACCAGCTTTATTCAGATGGTGCTGCCCGTTCCGGTGATCTTTGTCGTTGCCCTGACGCTGGCCTTCCGCCTGGATATCCAGATGGGATTTATTCTGCTGGCTGTGGTAGCAGTCGTTTTTGTGCTGGCGCTGTTTATTATGAAAAGCGCCTCCCCGCTGTTCAAAAGGCTGCAGAAGCTGCTGGACCGGATGACCACTATTTTACTGGAGAATCTTACCGGCGTTCGGGTGGTCCGGGCCTTTAACAACGAGGCCAGGGAAGAAAAGCGTATGAGCGAGGCTTTCGCCGATTATGCCGCGACATCGATTAAGGCGAACCGGCGCTTTGCCAATCTGGACGGCCTCTCCTTCCTGTTCGTCAACCTTTTCGTCGTGATTGTCTACTGGACCAGCGGCGGGCGGATCAGCACCGGGAACCTGCAGATCGGTGACATTACCGCTGTCATCGGGTACGCGATGATGGTGCTCTATTTCCTGATGATGGCCCAGATGGTGATTCTGACCATGCCCCGCGCCCTGGAGTGCTGCGGACGTGTGCAGGCGGTTCTGGAGCATACGCCGGAAATTCAGGATATGGTCTCTGAAGATCCCCAGGCGTCCGGCGGGCGGGGCGATGAGATCCTGGCCTTCCAGGACGTGTCCTTCCGCTTTGCCGACGCGGAGGAGGATACCCTCAGCCACCTGAATTTTGTATGCAGGCGGGGGGAGACCACCGCCATTATCGGCGGCACCGGCAGCGGAAAATCCACCGTTGCGTCGCTGATTCTCCGGTTCCACGATGTGACCGGCGGCTCTGTGAGCCTGAACGGCACCGATATCCGGCAGATGACCCAGCGCTGTCTGCGGGATCATCTGGCCTATGTGCAGCAGAAGGCCTGGCTGTTTTCCGGCACCATAGCCAGCAATCTGCGTTACAGCAGCAAGAATGCCAGTGAAGAGGAATTGATGCATGCCGCCGATGTGGCCCAGGCGGGCGACTTCATCCGCTCGCTGCCGGACGGACTCAATTCCTTTGTGGCCCAGGGGGGCACCAACTTCTCCGGCGGGCAGAAGCAGCGCCTGTCCATCGCCAGGGCCCTGGTAAAAAAGCCGGAACTCTACATCTTTGACGACAGCTTCTCGGCGCTGGACTTCAAAACCGACGCGGCGCTGCGAAAGACGCTGGCGAGAGAGACAAAAGACGCCGCTGTGCTGATCATTGCCCAGCGGGTCAGTACCATTCAGCATGCCAGCCAGATCGTCGTCCTGCACGAGGGACGGATGGTCGGTATCGGCACCCACGACGAGCTGCTGCAAAACTGCCCGGTCTATCGGGAAATCTATGAATCGCAGACAAAGGAGGCACAGGAAGCATGAGCCGGACGATGAAAAGCACGAACAGCCGGAGCACTGTGGCGCGGCTGTTCGGCCGGCTGAAGAGGCAGCGCGCCCGCCTTGCTGTTGTCGCCGTTTCCATCGTGATCTATGTGGGCCTGAGCATCTATACCCCGATGTTCAGCGCGGTGGTCGTCGACCATCTCTGGCAGAGCATACAGGCCGCCTGGAGGGACGGCGTTCCGTTTTCCATCACCTGGACCAATATGGGACAGGAACTGACACAGCTGAGCATTCAGTATTGCTTTACCTGGATGTTCTACTATCTGCAGTCCTACCTGATGGCAAATGTGGCGGAGAGCCTGAACCTGGAACTGCGAAACCAGATCGCCCGAAAGCTCAACCGGCTTCCCCTCCGCTTCTTTGACCAGAACAAAGCCGGTGAGATCCTCAGCCGTGTCACCAGCGACCTGGATAAAATATCCGAGGTGCTCCAGACCGGTCTGCTGAAGATGGTGGTGGCCATCGGCACGATCATCGGCTCTCTGTCCGTCATGCTCTATTACAGCGCTTTTCTGACCTGCATTTTTCTGGCCTTCATGGCCGTCAGCGTGGTGATTACCCAGATTGTGGCCAAAAAGAACCTGCGCTGCGCGGCTGAACGCCAGGAGACAATCGGTGAGCTGACCGGCATTGTGGAGGAATACTATAACGGGCGGAATGTCATCAAGGCATATAACCACGAGGAGGAGAGCCTTGCCCATGTCACTGCGGCCGCGGAGAAAAACCGCGCCGCCAACCAGAAGGCGGACTTTTTGACCAACTGCGTCAACCCCCTTATCCGCCTGCTGAACCGGTTTGCCAATGTGGTAATTGCCATTATCGCAGGCAAGGCCATGCTGGACGGAGCCATGACGGTGGGCGTTGTGCAGGCGTTTTTCCAGTATGTCAACCAGACGGCGGAGCCCCTGACAGAGGCGTCCTTCATGATCAACTCGCTGCAGTCCGCGCTGGCCTCCGCCAGGCGCACCTTTGAGCTGCTGGACAGCGAGGAGGAGATCCCCGATCCGGCGGAACCCGCTGTTTTGGAACATGCAAACGGCAACATCGCCTTTGAACACGTCAGCTTTGGATACAGCCCGGATCACCTGCTGATGAAGGATATCAGCTTTGCCGCCAGGCCCGGACAGAAAATCGCCGTGGTGGGCAGCACCGGCGCAGGCAAGACCACGCTGGTCAACCTGCTGATGCGGTTCTATGAGGTAAACAGCGGCAAAATTATTGTGGACGGTGTGAGCGCCGCCGAAATGACCCGCAGCGGCCTGCGGAAAAACTTCGGCATGGTGTTACAGGACACATGGCTGTTCAGCGGTACGGTGGCCGAAAATATTGCGTACAGCAAGCCGGATGCGACCCGCGAGGAGATCGTTGCGGCGGCCAAGGCGGCCAAGGTGGACTACTTTATCCGCACCATGCCCCAGGGCTACGACACCATGCTGGACAACGAGGCGGCCAACCTGTCCGCCGGACAGCGCCAGCTCATCACCATAGCCAGGGTGTTCCTCTGCAACCCGCCTATTATTATTCTGGATGAGGCCACCTCCAGCGTGGATACCCGCACGGAAGTGGAGATCGGCAAGGCGAT
>CALUJM010000040.1 GCA_944320975.1 uncultured Atopobiaceae bacterium
AAACAGCCGCCTGGACAAGGTGCGCTATATGTTTCAGAAGATAATGTAACGTCTTGCGCAATGCAAGCGTTCATTGTGAAGACCCGCAGCGCCCTGAGCGCGGCGAGACCGCTAACCGTGACGCGCATGGCGGCTCCCTTCGGTCGATGGGTGGGCGAAAACGGGAGGCGTTTCTCGGCCCCGGGCCCTTCTCGGCAACCGCTAGCACGCACAGTTCGATTGACTTTCATATATCCGCAGGTACTTTTCCCGGGTTTCTAGAACTGTGCGTACTAGCGGGGCGGCAGGACGAAACGCAACAGCCGAGAAGAACCCCGGCTTCACGCCACGCCGCACACGCGCGCGATGAGGCGCACCATCTCCGCGTCCTCGTCGGCACCGCTCTTGAGGGCGCGCTCGGCGGCGGCGCACTCCCCCAGGAGCCGCTCGAGCTCGCCGTCGGCGAAGGCGCGGGCCCACCTGCCGTAGTTTCTCACCTGCCAGTCCTGCTTCCTGAGCTCGGAGGCCACGGCGTGCCCCTGGCCGCGCGCCGCGAGCGACCGGGCGCAGACGAGCTCGCGGAGCCGTCCCGTCACAAGCGACAGCAGCCCCAGCGCCGAGCCGTCGAGCAGGCGATAGAGCGCCAGCGCCCGGTGCGCGTCGCGCTCGGAGAGGCGGTCGAGGAACTCCCAGGGCTTGACCTCCGCCACGCGCGCGACGTTGGCCTCCACGAAGGGCAGCGTGATCGTGCCCGCCCCGCCCATCAGCGCGGCGAGCGTTGCGATCTGGGTGTCCAGCATCGTCGTGGACTCGCCCACGCGCGCCACCAGCTCGCGCGCCGCGTCCGCCGCGATCGAGACGCCGTGCGCCGAGGCGAGCTTCTGCACGTAGGGCGGCAGGTCGCGCCCCTTCTTGGCCGCGCACTCGATCACCGAGCGCGGCCCGACCTTGGCGACGGCCTTGTAGAGGCGCGTGGTCTTGGCGAGCGTGGCGGCCACCAGCGCCAGCGTGCAGCTCTCGTTGGGGTTGCCGAGGTACTCGACGATGGCCTCCGAGACCGCCTTGGGGAGCTTCTCGGCGTTCTCGATCACCACGACGCGCCGGTCGCCGCCCATGGGCAGCGTGTTGAGCGAGGCCAGGACCGAGACCACGTCGGTGTCCCCGCCCGCGACGATCTCCTCGAGGTTGAAGGCCGAGAAGGGGCCGTCCACGCGGGCGCGCAGGCGCGCGAGGGCCTGCTTGCGCTTGAGCTCGTCCGGCCCCACGATGAGGTAGGCCGGCAGCAGCGCGGGCTTGTCTACCATGTGAGATCCCTTCTGCGGCTAGAGCAGCCGCGCGTAGTCCTGCTTGGCGTGAAAGATGCGGTCGATCTCCACCACGTCGCCCACGATGCGATAGAGCACGACGTAGCTCGCAAACCCGGCCTTGCGGTAGCCGGCCTCCGCCGCGCGGCCGTCCGCTGCGCGCGGGTACATCTCCGGCATGCGGGAGAGGCTATCGACCAGGTGGTCGAGCCCCGCGAGGAAGCGCTGAGCGCCGTGGGGGTTCTCCCGCTCGTAAAGCAGGTAGGCGACTATGCGCTCGTAGTCCCACTCCGCCGGCTCGGTGAAGATGACGTCACAGGCCATAGCGCTCACGCGTCCTTCTGATCGACTCGCGGGCGTCGACGACCCTACCCTCGCGCGAGGCCTCCTCCGCCTCCTCGATGAGCCGGTAGAGCTCGGCGCGGGCGCGCTCCATGCGCAGAGAGTCGAGCAGCTCGATCGACATCGCGGCGAAGGCCTCGCGGCCGTTGCGCGTCACGATGACGGGCTCGGGCGACTCCTCGACGATCCGCGCGAACTCGGTCGTGTTCTTAATCTCCTTGATGGGTATGCATCTGGGCATTTCACACCCCCTTTGGGCCATAATCATGGCCCCCAGTGTAGCAGATGCGGCGCTCATGGCTCCCCTCCCTTCCGACAGCTCACCACAGGGCCCTCCGCCCCGGGCTCGACGGTGACGTCGCCGGCCCAGATCGTGCAGAGAAAGACCGAGCCGGCACCCTCCAGGACCTCCACGCACGCGGGGTCGGGGTGCCCGTAGGAGTTGCCCTCCCCCGCGCTCGCGACGCTCACCTCCGGGGCCAGCGCCGCGGCCGTCGCGGCGTCGAGCGAGGCCTCGGAGCCGTGGTGGCCCACCTTGAGGAAGTCGATGTCGCCCACGTCGCCGCGCTCCACCGCGGCCGACGTCTCCTCCACCTCGGCGTCGGCCGCGAGCAGCCCCGTGAGCGTGCGCGCGCCGTCGTCGAAGGAGAGCAGCAGCTCGAGCGACCCCTCGTTGCCCTCCCCGCCCGCAGGCTCCACCGGCGACACCGCGCGAAGCGAGAAGCGCCCGACCCGCAGCGCGTCGCGGTAGCAGATCTCCCGCACCGCCGCGCCGCCGGGCAGCTCGGCGCGGTCCGTCCCCTCGGGCACCACGACCTCGCCCACCGCGACCGAGCCGAGGACGTCCTCGAGCCCGCCCGCGTGGTCGGCGTGCAGGTGCGTGAGGACCACGGCGTCGAGGTGGAAGACGTTCGCCCGGGCGAGCGCGGCCACCACGGCGTCGCCCGGCCCGGTATCCACGAGCACAGCCGCGGCACCGTCCGTGACGAGGACCGCGTCGCCCTGCCCCACGTCCATGACCACGACGCGGGCCGGGGCCAGAAGCCGCCACCTCCCCACCCAGGCAAGGGCGCAGGCGAGAAGGACGGCGAGCCCCGAGCCGACGACGCGCCGGGAGACGCGCGGCCACCACGCGAGCAGCAGGGCGAGAAGGGCGGCGAGGGCGAGAAGGGCGGGCCCCTCCCCCACGCTCACCGGGACGCACGCGAGCGGGAGCGCCGCGAGCGCGCGGAGCAGCGCCATGAGGACGCCTCCCACGACGTCGCACCCAAGGAGCACGACGTACTGGGCGGGAGGGGCCCAGACCAGGCACGCAGCGCAGAGCCCCAGGGCGAGCAGGGCCGAGAAGAGCGGGGCGAGCACCACGTTGGCCAGCGGCGCCACCAGCGAGAGCTGCGCGAAGGTGGCGCAGGTGAGCGGGGCCGTCACCGCCTGGGAGACGAGCGTGAGGGCGAGCGCCTCCTCCGCGTCCGCCCGCGCGCGCAGCAGAGCCGAGCGCACCCGCGGCCCGCGCGGGGCGCCGCCCGCGCGCGGCAGCAGCGTCCGGACCGCGTAGCGGGCGTACCCGCCGAGCGCGCAGATGCCGCAGACGCACAGGACCGAGAGGATGAACCCGAGCTGCCCGGTCACCCCGGGGTCGGCGAGCGCCATCGCGAGCGCCGCGGCGCAGGCGGACGAGAGCGGGTGGGCGCGGCGCCCGGCGAGCCGGGAGAGCTCGGCGACGAGCGACATGGCCCACGCGCGGACCGCGGAGGGCGGCGCGGCGCAGAAGGCGACGAAGCCCCCGGTTGAGAGCAAAAGAATCGCCGCCCGGGACCACGCGGGAAGCCGCGACCCGGCCAGGGCGCGGGAGACGAGCGCCGCGACCAGCACGAGATGCCCTCCGGAGACCGCCACGAGATGCGACACGCCGCAGGCGGCGAACACGTCGTCGAGGCCGCGCCCGGACATGACCGTCGTCGAGCCGCAGATGGTGCCGGCGAGCAGCGCCCGCGCGTCCGACGACGTCGCGTCGAGGCTCGCGAGCACCGCCTCGCGCAGAGAGATCACCGCGCCGCCCAGGCCGGTCGCGGGGCGGCTCTCGAGCGCGCGCACGCAGCGCACCGTCCCGGCGATCCCCTGCGCCCGGGAGCTCGCGCCCCAGTCGCCGGGCTCGTTGGGCGAGAAGCGCCCGACGCAGCGCAGGGTGACCCCCATCCCCACGGGCTCGTCCGCGAGCAGCCAGACGCTTCCCGCGGCCATGCCGTCGCGCGCGGCGCTGGCTCGGCCGCGCCAGCCGGAGGCCCCCTCGCGCATGTCGCCCTCGAGCGTGAGCTCCCAGGACGAGACGGAACTCGACCCCAGGGCGTCCGAGAGCGCCTCCTGGGCGGAGAGCTCGCGCGCGCAGGCGAGTCCCGCGCACGCGGCTGAGACGGCCACCGCCAGCAGGGCCGCGCCGACGCCGCGGGCGCGCGTGCGGAGCAGGGCGAGAAGGACGCAGGCAGCGGGGACCGCGGCGCACAACGTCGCCGCCGCGAGCGCGCCGGGGTCGGGCCCGGCCCCCAGGGCCGCCCTCGAGACCGCGACGGCGGCGGCGAGCGCCCAGAGCGCTGGCGGCAGCAGCGGGCGGTCGGGCCGCTCGGGGACCTCAGACACAGATGAGCCCCTCGAGCCGCTCGAACTTCTTCTCGCCGATCCCCGAGACCCGCATGATGTCCTCGGGGGACGAGAAGGGCCCGTTGGCCTCGCGGTCCTCGATGATCGCACGGGCCGTGGCCTCGCCCACGCCGGGGAGCTCGTCGAGCTCCTCCAGCCCCGCGGTGTTGAGGTTGACCAGGCCGCCCTGCGCCTCGCCCGCCCCTCCCCCGCCCGTCGGCGCGCCCCCGGCGGGCGCCTCCCCCTCGACGGGCACATAGAGCTTCTCGCCGTCTGCCAGCGGGGCGGCGAGGTTCAGGCCCGACGTGTCCGCTCCCTCGAGCAGCCCGCCCGCCGCGGAGACCGCGTCGTTGGCCCGCGAGCCGGCCGCGAGCGCGTAGACGCCCGGCGCGGCGACCGCGCCGTCGACGTGGACGACTATGGCCGTCTGCGCCGGCTCCGCCGTGTCGCCCGCGGCATCCCCGTCCTTCTCGGCAACCGTGTCCTTCTCGCCCCTCGCGTCGCCGTCGCCCTCGAGCTGGCCGGGCACGCCCCCGCCCCGCCCCTGCTCGTGCGCGCGCTCTATCTGGACCGGTGCCTCCCCCAGCGCGCCGAGCGCCGTGACCCCCGCGAGCGCCATGCAGAGCGCGAGCGCTGCCCCGACCCCGCACACGGCCCGGTACCGTCAAGATTCTTGCGCACTTTCCGACAGCCCCATAGGCCCGCCATCCGGTGCGGCTACCCCTCCAGCAGC